>NZ_CP133771.1:6333681-6967049 GCF_031348265.1 Streptomyces collinus
CGCCCTGCCCGGGCGCGGGGCGGCCCGGCCGGACGAGATCGCCCGCTCCGCACAGACCGCCCAGGACGACGCGATCGCGAGACTGTACGAACTCCGAGCACTCGGTTACGTCGAACGACACGGCGACGGCTGGAAGTTGACACGCCAGGCGGTGATGTCGGTCCGCGACGGTCACGGACCGGGTTGACCGTGCCTGTTCGGCCGTCCGGGGGAACCCCTACACCCCTTGGAAATGCAGCCAGTTGAGGCCTTCGGGTGATCACACCGGGCCATCGCGAGGCCCTCGCAGACGTCCCCGGGAACGTTTCCGCGTCCGCCTTGGCCTCGTCCCTTCGCGCACCGCGACGCCGCAGTCACGCTACGCTCACGAGGATCCCGACACGGACAGGCAACTCGACATCAGACAGACAGCTCACCTCAGCAGCACCACTCCGCAGCAGAACGGCACAAGGCGACGAATGCCCCAGCACACCTCCGGGTCCGACCGGGCGGCGATCCCCCCAGCCGCCCGTGACGGTGGCAGCGTGCGGCCGCCCGCTCCCTCGACGCTCGACGAGCTGTGGCGGTCGTACAAGGCGACGGGGGACGAGCGGCTGCGTGAGCAGCTGATCCTGCACTACTCGCCCCTCGTGAAGTACGTCGCGGGACGGGTCAGCGTGGGCCTGCCGTCCAACGTCGAGCAGGCGGACTTCGTCTCGTCCGGGGTGTTCGGACTGATCGACGCGATCGAGAAGTTCGACATCGACCGCGAGATCAAGTTCGAGACGTACGCGATCACCCGGATCCGCGGCGCCATGATCGACGAACTCCGGGCGCTGGACTGGATCCCCCGCTCGGTGCGGCAGAAGGCGCGCAACGTGGAGCGGGCGTACGCCACGCTGGAGGCGCGGCTGCGGCGGACCCCGAGCGAGGGCGAGGTGGCCTGCGAGATGGGCATCGCCGTCGAGGAACTCCACGCGGTGTTCAGCCAGTTGTCGCTGGCCAACGTGGTGGCCCTGGAGGAGCTGCTGCACGGGGGCGGTGAGGGCGGCGACGGGCTCAGCGTCATGGACACGCTGGAGGACACCGCCGCCGACAACCCCGTCGAGGTCGCCGAGGACCGGGAGCTGAGGAGGTTCCTGGCCAGGGCGATCAACACGCTGCCCGACCGGGAGAAGACCGTGGTCACGCTGTACTACTACGAGGGCCTCACCCTGGCCGAGATCGGGAACGTGCTGGGTGTGACCGAGAGCCGGGTCAGCCAGATCCACACCAAATCGGTGTTGCAACTGAGAGCGAAGCTGGCGAGCTTCGGCCGTTGACCAGGCCGGATGCCCTCGTGTCGGCATCAACCACTCCCGTACGGCGGGAGGCGTCCGTAGAGTGTTGACGTGCCAAGGATTCGAGCGGCCTCCGTGGCCGAGCACCGGTCGATGCAGCGAGCCGCCCTGCTGGACGCGGCTCGTTCCTTGTTGTCCGAGGGCGGTACGGAGGCGCTGACCTTCCCGGCCCTCGCCGAACGGACGGGCCTCGCACGCTCGTCCGTCTACGAGTACTTCCGGTCACGGGCGGCCGTGGTCGAGGAACTGTGCGAGGTCGACTTCCCGGTCTGGGCGGCGGACGTGTCGGCGGCGATGGAGCGGGCCGGGACGGCCGAAGCCAAGGTCGAGGCGTACGTGCGCCGGCAGCTGGAGCTGGTCGGGGACCGGCGGCACCGGGCCGTGGTCGCGATCTCCGCGAGTGAGCTCGACGCGGGGGCGCGGGAGAAGATCCGGGCGGCGCACGGCGGGCTGGTCGCGATGATCGTCGAGGCGCTGGCCGAGCTGGGGCATGCGCAGCCCCGGCTGGCGGCGATGCTGTTGCAGGGGGTCGTGGACGCGGCCGTGCGGAGGATCGAGCTGGGGGCGGCGGAGGAGCCGACCGCCATCGTCGACGCGGCGGTCTCCATGGCCCTGCGGGGTGTGCGGGGCTGAGGAGGCCGACGGGGCCGGGGGCCGGTCGGGAGCCGGCGGAGTGGGTGCCGACGTATCCACCGGCCCTGTTCCGAGGGGCCCGCTCGCCTGCGGAAGGCTACCCAAGGGGCTCGCCTGAGGAGAGCTACCTGAGGGCCTCGCTCGCCCTGCGGAAGGCCACCCGACGGGCTCGCTCACCTGCGGAAAGCTACCGATGGCCTCGCTCACCTGCGGAAGCCTATGCGAGCGGCAGCAGCCGTGACGGGCCCCGGTGCAGGAGCCATGGCGGCAGCAGCGACAGCGGATTCAGGTAGACCTTCCCGCGGCGCAGCCCCCAGTGGATGCACGGGGCCGCCGTGCAGTGCGAGCCGCTCGCATCCACCGTGCCGATCACCTCACCCGGTTCCACCTCCTCGCCCTCCTCGACCGTCGCCGTCACCGGTTCGTACGTCGTGCGCAAGGGCGGATCGCCCGTCCCCGCGAGGTCCACCGAGACGACTCCCTTGCCGGCCACCCGGCCCGCGAAGGAGACCCGGCCCGCAGACACCGCTCGAACCGGTGTGCCCGCGGGCGCCGCCAGGTCCACGCCCCGGTGGCCCGGGCCGTAGGCCGTCGCCGGGGGCTCCCAGCCCCGCAGGACCCGGGGGCGCAAGCCGACGGGCCAGGTGCGGCCCACCGCCGGCACGCCGTCGTCCGCGAGGGGGACGTCCGCCGCGAAGAGCGGTGGCGGTGGGGCCAGCAGGGCCGCAGCCGTGACGATCAGCAGCAGGATCAGGCGCGCGCAGACGCGCGCACATCGGTTCGCTCGCATGCGGAAAGCGTTCCGGAGTACCGGTGACCCCGCTCGCGGCTGTGGGCGGCTGCCCGGTTGTGGACAACGGCGTCACCCGGCACCCCGCGGGTCCCGTACACTTCTGGTGGCGACCCGAGCCATCGGGTCGACTTCGCACGCCCCGACACGAACCCCGGCAACGGGCCCGTGTCAGCGCCCCTCGGTCCCTCGTGGAACGGCGCGCAGTGGGCGTCAGGCGCGGAAGCCGTCCGGCATCCGCGGCACAACCGAGAAAATCAAGGAGATACGGCCATGGCCGTCGTCACGATGCGGGAGCTGCTGGAGAGCGGCGTCCACTTCGGTCACCAGACCCGTCGTTGGAACCCGAAGATGAAGCGCTTCATCTTCACGGAGCGCAACGGCATCTACATCATCGACCTGCTCCAGTCGCTGTCGTACATCGACCGCGCCTTCGAGTTCGTCAAGGAGACCGTCGCCCACGGCGGCACGGTCATGTTCGTCGGCACGAAGAAGCAGGCGCAGGAGGCCATCGCCGAGCAGGCCACCCGCGTCGGCATGCCCTACGTCAACCAGCGCTGGCTGGGCGGCATGCTCACCAACTTCTCGACCGTCTACAAGCGTCTGCAGCGCCTCAAGGAGCTCGAGCAGATCGACTTCGAGGACGTCGCCGCGTCCGGTCTGACCAAGAAGGAGCTTCTCGTGCTCTCGCGCGAGAAGGCCAAGCTGGAGAAGACCCTCGGCGGTATCCGCGAGATGCAGAAGGTGCCCAGCGCCGTCTGGATCGTGGACACCAAGAAGGAGCACATCGCCGTTGGTGAGGCCCGGAAGCTGAACATCCCGGTCGTCGCGATCCTCGACACCAACTGCGACCCCGACGAGGTCGACTACAAGATCCCGGGCAACGACGACGCGATCCGCTCCGTCACCCTGCTCACCCGTGTGATCGCGGACGCGGTCGCCGAGGGCCTCATCGCCCGCTCCGGTGTCGCCACCGAGGGCAAGGGCGACAAGGCCGCGGGCGAGCCGCTGGCCGCGTGGGAGCGCGACCTGCTCGAGGGCGAGAAGAAGGCCGACGAGGCCGCCCCCGCCGCTGAAGCCGCCCCCGCCGCCGAGGCCGCTCCGGCCGCCGAGGCCCCTGCCGCCGAGGCCCCCGCCGCCGAGGCCGAGAAGCCGGCCGAGGGCGAGAAGCCGGCCGAGGCCGAGCAGGCCTGACCCCGTCAGTCCCGTGGTGACGGCGGGAGCGGTACTGCATCCACCAGCGCCCTCGGCGCGGTGAAGTCCGCTCCCGCCGTTCACCCGTAGGTCAGCGGAAGGACAGCGCCCTCCGGCTCCATGGAGGCGCAACCGCAGATTCCGCAGATCTTCGATCTTCCAGACTTCGAGAGAGATTCACAGACTCATGGCGAACTACACCGCCGCCGACGTCAAGAAGCTCCGTGAGCTCACGGGCGCCGGCATGATGGACTGCAAGAAGGCGCTGGACGAGGCCGAGGGCAACGTCGAGAAGGCCGTCGAGGCGCTCCGCATCAAGGGCCAGAAGGGCGTCGCCAAGCGCGAGGGCCGTTCCGCCGAGAACGGTGCCGTCGTCTCGATCATCGCCGACGACAACTCCTCCGGTGTCATCGTCGAGCTGAAGTGCGAGACGGACTTCGTCGCCAAGGGCGACAAGTTCCAGGCCGTGGCCAACACCATCGCCGAGCACGTCACCAAGACCTCCCCGGCCGACATCGAGGCCCTGCTCGCCTCCGAGATCGAGCCCGGCAAGACCGTCCAGGCGTTCGTCGACGAGGCCAACGCCAACCTCGGCGAGAAGATCGTCCTGGACCGCTTCGCGCAGTTCGCCGACGGTTACGTGACGGCGTACATGCACCGCACGATGCCCGACCTGCCCCCGCAGATCGGTGTCCTCGTCGAGCTGGACAAGCCGAACGCCGACGTCGCCAAGGGCATCGCCCAGCACATCGCCGCCTTCGCGCCGAAGTACCTCTCCAAGGAGGACGTGCCGGCCGAGGTCGTCGAGTCCGAGCGCCGCGTCGCCGAGGAGACCACCCGCGCCGAGGGCAAGCCCGAGGCCGCCCTGCCGAAGATCGTCGAGGGTCGCCTCAACGGCTTCTTCAAGGACGCCACGCTGCTCGGCCAGCCGTACGCGCTCGACAACAAGAAGTCGGTCCAGAAGGTTCTGGACGAGGCCGGTGTCACCCTGAAGCGCTTCACGCGCATCAAGGTCGGCATCTGAGTCCGTACCGCGCTCGACGCCCGACCCCTATAGGGTCGACAGCAGTCGTCCGCGTACGCCGTCACATGAGTGGCGGACGACAGCAGATCTGACAAGGAGGCCATTGCCGTATGGGATGCGAAACACGCCCCACCGGCAATGGCCTTCTTGGTATGTGCAACACGTGAAAGAGGCGGGATCCCCCATGACGACCAAGGCCCAGAAGAGCGACGACGGCAAAGTGCGCGGCCGGTTTCTGCTGAAGCTGTCCGGAGAGGCCTTCTCCGGTGGCGGCGGCCTGGGCGTCGACCCCGACGTGGTGCACAAGATCGCCCGCGAGATCGCGGCCGTCGTACGCGACGGCGCGGAGATCGCGATCGTCATCGGCGGTGGCAACTTCTTCCGCGGCGCCGAACTCCAGCAGCGCGGCATGGACCGGGCCCGCTCCGACTACATGGGCATGCTCGGCACGGTCATGAACTGCCTCGCCCTCCAGGACTTCCTGGAGAAGGTGGGCGTGGAATGCCGGGTACAGTCCGCCATCACCATGGGCCAGGTCGCCGAGCCGTACATCCCGCTGCGCGCCGTGCGGCACCTGGAGAAGGGCCGTGTGGTCATCTTCGGCGCCGGTATGGGCATGCCGTACTTCTCCACTGACACCACCGCCGCCCAGCGCGCCCTGGAGATCGACGCCGAGGCGCTGCTGATGGGCAAGAACGGCGTGGACGGGGTCTACGACTCCGACCCCAAGACCAACCCGGACGCGGTGAAGTTCGACCACCTCGGCTACGGCGAGGTCATCACGCGCGATCTGAAGGTCGCCGACGCCACGGCCGTCACGCTGTGCCGCGACAACAAGCTCCCGATCGTGGTCTTCGAGCTGCTGGCGGAGGGCAACATCGGACGTGCCGTCAAGGGTGAGAAGATCGGCACGCTGGTGGGGGACCCCGGCAGCCGGGACTGACACCCTGGGTACAACCCCGTCCGGGGGACGGACGGGACGGAGCCGGGCCGGGGGATGGACAATGTCCCGCCGGTCGGGAACCGTTCAGAAGAAGACGCGACGCAGCCGGCCGCCGCCCCACATGGAACCGCAGCCGGGCCTACTCAAGACACGCAGGAGCAAGTGGTGATCGAAGAGACCCTCCTCGAGGCCGAGGAGAAGATGGAGAAGGCCGTCGTGGTCGCCAAGGAGGACTTCGCCGCGATCCGCACCGGCCGTGCGCACCCGGCGATGTTCAACAAGATCGTGGCCGACTACTACGGCGCGCCGACGCCGATCAACCAGCTGGCCTCGTTCTCCGTGCCCGAGCCGCGTATGGCCGTGGTGACCCCCTTCGACAAGAGCGCGCTGCGCAATATCGAGCAGGCGATCCGCGACTCCGACCTGGGCGTCAACCCGAGCAACGACGGCAACATCATCCGGGTGGTGTTCCCCGAGCTCACCGAGGAGCGCCGCCGGGAGTACATCAAGGTCGCCAAGGGCAAGGGCGAGGACGCGAAGATCTCGATCCGCTCCGTGCGCCGCAAGGCCAAGGAAGCCATCGACAAGCTGATCAAGGACGGCGAGGTCGGCGAGGACGAGGGCCGCCGTGCGGAGAAGGAGCTCGACGACACCACGTCGAAGTACGTCGCGCAGGTCGACGAGCTCCTGAAGCACAAGGAAGCGGAGCTGCTCGAGGTCTGATGAACGACTCTTCCTGGGGGGCGCCGCCACAGGCCGGGTACTGGGAGCCCACCGACCAAGGGCATGGTCACGGGCACATCCAGGGGCCGGGCCACGGGCACGTCCAAGGGGCCGCTCCGGCGGGTCCCGCATACGATGCGTATGAAGCGCCTCAGACTCGCCCCATGCCCATCGTGCCCGACGTGACCGACTTCGGCGGACACCAGGATGACGACCGGGGAGCTGCTCGGCTGAGCGGCACCCCGGTCCGAAACGACACGAATCCGGAGCCCATGCCCGACGCCTCGCAGCCGGCGCCCAAGCCGCCGAAGAAGAGCGCGGGTCGCGACCTGAGTGCCGCGATAGGGGTCGGTGTCGGGCTCGGTGCGGTGATCGTCGCGTCGCTGTTCGTCGTCAAGGCCGTGTTCGTCGGTGTCGTCGCGGTGGCCGTGGTGGTGGGCCTGTGGGAGCTGACCAAGCGGCTGGAGGAGCGCAAGGGCATCCGGGCGCCCCTCGTGCCGCTCGCGCTCGGCGGTGCCGCGATGGTCGTCGCCGGGTACGTCCGGGGTGCCGAGGGCGCGTGGGTGGCGATGGCGCTCACGGCACAGGCCGTCCTGGTCTGGCGCATGACCGAACCGCCCGAGGGCTACCTGCGGGACGTCACCGCGGGCGTCTTCGCGGCGTTCTACGTGCCGTTCCTGGCGACCTTCGTCGCGATGATGCTGACCGCGGACGACGGGGCGCAGCGGGTGCTCACCTTCCTGCTGCTCACGGTCGTCAGTGACACCGGGGCCTACGCCGTCGGCTGGCGGTTCGGCCGGCACAAGCTCGCCCCGCGCATCAGCCCCGGCAAGACCCGCGAGGGTCTGCTCGGCGCGGTCTCCTTCGCCATGGTCGCGGGGGCGCTGTGCATGCAGTTCCTCATCGACGACGGTGCCTGGTGGCAGGGACTGGTGCTGGGCCTCGCTGTCGCGGTCACCGCCACGCTCGGCGACCTCGGCGAGTCCATGATCAAGCGGGATCTCGGCATCAAGGACATGGGCACGCTGCTGCCGGGCCACGGTGGCATCATGGACCGGCTCGACTCGCTGCTGCCCACGGCTCCGGTGGTGTGGCTGCTGCTCGTGCTGTTCGTCGGGTCGGGCTGAAGCGATCTCTGACGGCGAGCCCCTGCCCTGATGGGCAGGGGCTCGCCGTCGTCCCGGGGAGACGCCCGGGGGCTCGAAGTGGGACGATTCAGATGTACCTCCCAAAGGAGGCCATCATGGCCATCATCCGAGAGAGCATCGACGTCGACCGCCGTCCAGAGGAGGTCTACCAGTACGTCATGGACACCCAGCGCATGCCGGAGTGGCAGCTGAGCGCGGTGTCCGCGGAGCGCCTCGACGAGGGGCCCGTCGGCGTCGGCACCCAGGTCCGGGTGACCCGGCACATCGGCCGTCGTGTCATGCCGATGACCATGGAGGTCACCGAGTACGACCCGCCGCACAGCTGGGGCATGCGCGGCGTCGACGGCCCCGTCCGGGCACAGGTGCACGGCGAGGTCGAGCCCTACGACGAGGGCCGGCGCTCCCACGTCACGATCGACATCGACTTCGAGGGCCACGGCATGGGCAAGGTCCTGGTCCCGCTCGTCGTACGCCCCCAGGTCCGCAAGGAACTCCCGCGCAACGAGCAGCTCCTCAAGGACCGGCTGGAGCAGACGGGGGAGTAGGAGGCCACGCTCCCCGACGGCGCAGGCCGTGTCTCTCACCTCTGCCGGGCGAACTCCTGTCAGCGTCCCCGGGCGACTAGTCGTCCCCGCCGCCCTGCTGTGAACGAGAGTTACGGCTCGCGCTGCGGGCCAGTTCGCTTCCGAGCAGCGTCGCCTTGGCCACACCACGTGCCCAGCGCGGGGCGTCGCCCCTGGCTGCCCAGTACACGCAGACGCAGCCGCCGATGACGAGCAGGACGACGACCGACAGTATGAGCACGAGCATGCCCAACCCTCATTTCGTGTGATGATCCGCGCCATCCTCTCAGGGGACGGTCGTCCAACGCCCCGACAGTCGTCGCGAGCGGCAGCTCCGAGTCACCCGATTGGATCTGTGACACTGGTACGGCCATGCCTAAGCCCGGAGAACTGATGTGCTCCGGGCACGATGAAGCCCCCTACCAGCGAGTTCGTCGCCAGTAGGGGGCCGCCTTGTGCCCGCTGGGCCGCCCCTGGGCCGTCAGGGCTCCTGGGCCGTGCCGAAGACACCGTCCAGAGCCCGGCGGGCTCGCTCGCTGCTGCTGGGCATCAGGCGCGTACACCCGCAGCGTCATCGCCGGGTCGGAGTGGCCCAGGTATTCGCTCACGGCCTTGATGCTCTCGCCCGCGTCCAGGAGGACCGAGGCGTAGAAGTGGCGGAGGGCATGCATTCCGTGCTGCCGGGCAGAGGCGTACGGCTTGCCCGGTTCGGGAGTCGGAATAAGGCCGGCGGCCGCAAGGGCGGGCTTCCACTCCTGGATGTTGAAGTTGCTTCGCCAGACGATCCTGAGCGGTGACCCGCAGGGTGTCGCTGTCGAGCTGCAAGGTGTCTTCGGCCAGACCGATGATCTCGCCCTGCCGGTGGCCGCAGCCGCTGCCTACGTCGACCATGGCCTGGTAGCGCTCCGGCAAGGCATCGCGGACCGCACGCACCTGGGACGGGAGCCAGGGCACGACCCGGGCAGTGGATACGGCGGGCGGGCGGACGGACGCGGCCGAGCACGGGTTCCGGGCGAGGTGGCCGTCATCCACGGCGGCCGACAGCACCGCGCGGACGTTGGCGTAGATGTTGCGGGCGTAGGTGCCGCCTATCGAGTCGTTCTCCAGGTCGCGAACAAACTCGCGGATGTGGACCGGACGGAAGGAGCCGAGCGGACGCACCCCCGATACGAGGGAAGGCATGCAGCCGAAGACGGGTTTCCGCTCCGATGCGTGTGTTCAGGTCAGTCGTCTGCCCGGCGATCCAGCGCTCCGCGTACTGTTGGAAGGTCGTCCGGGCAGCCCTGGGTCGACGTACTGACCACGGGACATGTCAGCAGCGGTCTCGGCCAACCACTCTTCCGCCCTGCGCTTCTGACGGTCCGGGAAGGACTTGCTCTTTTCGGTTCCGTCCGGGCCGACGTACCGGGCCCGGTAGCGGAGGCCGTTGCCGTAACGGTCGGTCTTGACCCTTGTCGGCTTGCCGTCCGGACCCGGCTCGGTCTTGTACCAGCGGTCTTGGATATGTCCGGCCATCAGGCAGCCTCTCCAAGCTGGGAGTCCACCCAGGCTCGTACGTCGTTCGGGTCGAAGCGCAGGTGCCGGCCGACGCGGAAGCCGCGGGGGCCGGTGCGCTTTCGGCGCCACTGGTAGACCGTCTCGACGCTGGGCAGCTCGAACATCTCGACCAGGTCCTCGGGCGTCAGGAAGCGGGTCGGCAGAGCGGAGGCCATATCACCACTCCCTTTCGTCGCTGAGCTGGCCGGGTAGTTCCTCGCGGGCCGTATCTCGGTTGTGCTGGATGTCGCGGCGGATGTTGGCGGCAAGCCAGGATTCGCCGGGGGTGTGGCCGTGACCGGCGTAGGGCCAGTGAGCGAGGACAAGGACGGTTGCCTGTCGGCCACTGCCGGGCAACCGCAACGACTGCCGGGCCTGGGCCGAGTCCGGCGCGAAGGACGTCGTCGGGAAGACCGTAACGATCGCCGACGGCGGCTACCGGGGAACGGGACTGGTCATTCCTCACCTCCGTAGCAGCGCGGACGAAGAACTCCCCGGCTGGAAGCAGGCACACAACAAGAGCCACGAGCAGGTCAGGGCCCGGGTCGAGTACGTCTTCGCCCGCATGAAGAGCTGGAAGATCTTGCGTGACTGCCGCCTCCGCGGCGACGGCGTGCACCACGCGGTGCGCGGCATCGCCCGCCTGCACAACCTCAACATCGCCGGATAGGCGAACGAGCCGGCCCCCGCCGGTCCCGGGGTCACTTCATCTGCCGGCGAGTCTGTTTCACCTCGCCGTCGATGGCCCAGGCGTCGGCAACCGGTCCGAGGTGGCCTAGCTTGTCGGGGTTGATCACCGAGCGGATGGTCTGGATCTGCCCGTCGAGCACGTCGAGGGCGAGGGCATGGAGGACCTTGCCGTCCCGGTCGCGGGATATGGCGCCGGGCTGGCCGTTGACCTCGTGCGCCTCGAACGTCACATCGATCCGGGCCAGCAGCGGGAAGACGGAGGCCAGCAGCCTGGCCACGTTCTCGGCGCCGACGACGGCCCTGGCCAGCTGCGGGGCCTTGCCGCCGCCGTCCCCGACCAACTGCACGTCGGCGGCCAGTAGATCCCGTAGGCCGGCGACATCGCCTTCGCGGAGGGCGTCGAAGAACCGCGTCGCCAGCTCCTGCCGCTGCTGACGGTCCGCTTCGAACCGCGGCCGCCCGGCCTCCATGTGCCGCCGTGCACGTACCAGCAGCTGCCGGCACGCCGCCTCCGAACGCCCCACCGCCGAGGCGATGTCGTCGAACCCGAAGCCGAAGACCTCCCGCAGCACGAACACCGACCGCTCCAGTGGGCTGAGTCGCTCCAGCAGCAGCAGCGCCGCCATCGACACGGAGTCGGCCAGCTCGGCCGAGCGCGACGGATCCTGGTACGGATCGCTTAACAGTGGCTCGGGGAACCACGGGCCCACGTACTCCTCCCGCCGCACCCGCGCGGAGCGCAGCACGTCGATCGAGATCCGCGTCACCGTGGCGGACAGAAACGCCTTGACCGATGTGGGAAGGGTCGTCGAGCCGTCGAAGCGCAGCCATGTCTCCTGCACCGCGTCCTCGGCCTCGCTCACGCTGCCCAGAATCCGGTAGGCGATCGAGAACAGCAGGGGCCGCAGCTCCTCGAACTTCTCGACCTTGTTCACTCCGCATCCTCCTTGAGGTCCCACCCGGTCGTATTTCGCGGCACGGGCACGTTCTGGTGATCTTGTGGTCCGTCGGCGGTGCTGTGCAACGCCCCGTGCCCGGGGCCTGTGACAGTGCCCCGGGCGGGTCATCGACAGCCGTTCAGTGGAACTGCCCGATCTCGTAGTCGCCGGCCGGCTGTTGGGCGATGATGTTCAGCCGGTTCGCCGTGTTCATGAAGCAGACCAGGACTACCAGGGCGGTGAGCTGTTCCTCGTCGTAGTGCTTCGCGGCACGTGCCCAAACGTCGTCGCTGACTCCGCCGGCCGCGTCCGCGACCCGGGTCCCCTGCTCCGCCAGCTCCAGCGCGGCACGCTCGGCCTCGGTGAAGACGGTTGCCTCCCGCCAGGCCGTCACCAGATTCAGCCGCACCGGTGTCTCGCCTGCCGCGGCGGCCTCCTTGGTGTGCATGTCGATGCAGACGGCGCAGCCGTTGATCTGGCTCACGCGCAGGGCCACGAGCTCCTGTGTCGCGGTCGGCAGCGGCGACTCCTTGAGCGTCTTGCCCGCCGACATGAGGTGCTTGAGGGCCTTGGCGGCGGTCGGGCTGGCGAAGTAGTTCAGTCGCGCGTCCATTGCGTTCTCCTCCGTGCTCGTGGTGGCTACACCCCCTGGGACGAGACAGCCCGACGCCCTGTGACACGGAGGCATGTGATCCACGTCTCCCCGAGCTCGGATGTTCGGAGATGTCACAGGCGGGGGCGCTGTCTCGTCCCAGAGGAAGCAGGCAATCCTCGATCAAGGAGCTGATGATGAACCTCGCACTCTGGATGGTCGCCGGACTGATGGCCGCCGTCTGCCTGACCGGCAGCTCCAAGATGTTCGTGCCCAAGGAGAAGCTGGCCGCCTTGGGCGGCACTGCCACCCGATGGGTCGAGGACTTCAGCCCCGGTGCCCTCAAGGCCATCGGCGCCGTCGAGCTCCTGGCCGCGGCGGGCCTGATACTGCCCGCCGCACTCGACATCGCGCCGGTTCTGGTGCCGCTGGCCGCAACCGGACTGGTACTGCTGTTCGCCGGCGCGCTGACCATGCGCCTTGGCCGTGGCGAGAGAGTGACGATCGCGGGCGATCTGATCTACCTCGCCCTAGCCCTCTTCCTGGCGTGGGGCCGCTTCGGCCCCGAGTCCTTCACCGGCTGACCACCCAGGTCGGCGTGAACCGGTCGCCGAAGGCGCGCAGGCTCACCCCGGTGAACGGACTCCAGCACGGCTCCGCTGCCGTATTCACGCCAGCCACGACCCGAGATATCGCAATCAAGATCACTTACGGGACAGCTCTTAGGCGCAAGCTGGGTTGACCGACGTCGACGGCCCCCTGTGATCGACCTGATAAGGATGAGGCCAGAGGTCCAAGTACGCGATGACCGGGGGACGCGCGCATGACGGAGTACACGTGGCCGAACGGTGTGGGGGATCCGACGCCCGAGGACATACGACGGGCCTGGCCGGCAACCGTGACCGCACTGCCAGTGGGCGCCGCCGTGACCGGCAAGGTCATCGGCCGACAGCCATTCGGCGTGTTCGTAGAGATCGACGGGGTGCCCGACGCGGTGGGCCTGGCGGAGATCTTCGGTTCACCGCCCGGAACCGTCCCTCCCCCGCTGGGGTTCGCTATCAGTGGGAGCGTGGTCGATCACGCGGAGCGCAACTTCCAAGTCAGGCTCAGACTCGATGACTGGGGAGACGAGCGCGAGCCCCTCCCACTGGAGCCTAACGAGCGCCTTGGCGACCGCGAAGCCCTAAGCGGCTTTCTGAGGCGTCTTCGGCAGGACTATGAAGCGAGCGGCGACCAATGGGAGAACGGGACGCTGGGCAGCTTCCTGGAGGCTCTGGAAGCGTGGGTGGCCGATGCCCCAGGGTGGTACGCGAACCACGGCCAGGAGCTCCCGCCTGAGGGCGACTGGGCGTTCATGGCACGGGCCCTCAGCGCAGCGCGGTTCTACGAGTGACGCCGTGCCCCTTGCGTGCCCGATGAGGAAGCGGCCAACGGGGAACAGCGGGGGGTTTCGGCGAACGGTCCGAGAACCCGCAGGTCAGCGTTACGTCAGGTCAGGCCGGGGCCGCGTACGCGATCTTCCAACAGGTGCTCCAGGACCTGGTGGTGACGCTTGACTCAGCCATGGAAACTCCAGCCCAAAGCCGCTCCGCCGGCCTGTTACTCGCGCAGAGCGACGATGCTGGAACTGCGTGGAATTGTACGGTAAACAGCGAAAGGGATCAGCGAAAATCCGGGATGCTGGGGCAGGTCGATAAATCCCATGCCTCCCAAATGCTTCATGAGTCCATTGATGCTGTCTGCGAACTTCCCTCTATCTACGGCCCCGTCGGGGTTGAAGAAATTGAAATCCGGAACTGTCGTATCTTTGGGGGCGTAGCTCCCCACGCTACCGACAAGGGTCCATTCTTGTGGCTCCGTTCCGTACCGCGCGAAGAGGATGTCCGCCTCGGTGTCCAGATACTGCCGCCCTTCTTGCAACCGAGACCCGATCAACACGTTCCCCGAATCAACCGGGGAGAGGTTGATATGTAGTCCAGGCGCAAAGATTCCTCTGGCCATGCGGATAATCGAGCGGAGAGAATTGCCGTCTAACCGCCAGGGCCTTGGAAGTCTACGATGGCGTCTTCTAGCTGTCGTTCCGGCTGCACCTGGCCAGGCCTGGGTCGAGGCCCCTGGTGTCCCGACTTCCCCTTACCTTGCGGAGTCTTCTTAGGTGCATCCGCGAGGTCGCCCCCGATGCCCTGTAGCCCGAGGGCGACCGAAGCATACGCTGAGAAAACGCTAGCAGCGTACCGAGTGTCAAAGAGTGACCCCATTGCTGTGATGCGCACGAGTGAACCGGGCGGTGCGATTCGCTCCAAGTCCCCTGAATCCCACTGGGAAGGATCTGCTGCCTCCTCTGAAATATCTCGGAGCAGGCCTTCCGACTCCAACGCCGATTCCAATGTGGGGAAGATGGCGTCGCCGAGAGATTTTTGCGTGTAGCGCTCATTTCCGGCGACTTACAAGTGCTGAGCAACGCTCCTCGGGCCTATCGTGTATCGCTTTTTCTGACTGCTTGTTTCTCGTTCCTCTTCCGGCACTCCGCCGTCGAGCTGAGCGAGCATGGCCCGGACCTTATCGGTGTCTACGTACAAGAATTCGCGCAGAATCAAGCGGCACTCCCTCGCCGATAGCGGACTCAGATCCTATCTGCGGCTTGCTGACGTTGTGGCTTGTTTGCGAATATGGCACCAAGTGCCTATGCGCTGTCGGCGCCGGTCATGCCATATCCAGCGGTCAACCATGGCGTGGGCCGCCAGTCGCAGGGGTGACTCACCGCTGCCGCAACGAACCACGTATCCCGCCTCACGCCGCCAGGCTTACAAGGCAGCGATCGCGACCGCCGAGCCCCCTGGGTCGTCGCTGGGCCGTGCGAGGCCGACCAACGACGACAGACGGCGATCACGGGTGACCGTCCCCACCCAGCTCTGGCCTGGGCCCGCCGAGTTGATCTGCGACACTGGGAGGGTTATGCCGAAGCCCGGAGAACTCACTTTCGTCGCCCCCCGCGGAGCCAAGAAGCCGCCGCGGCATCTTGCCGATCTCACTCCTGCCGAGCGCAAGGAGGCCGTTGCCGCTGTCGGGGAGAAGCCGTTTCGTGCCAAGCAGCTCTCGCAGCACTACTTCGCGCGGTACGCGCATGATCCGGAGCAGTGGACCGATATTCCGGCCGGTGCCCGGGGGCGGCTGCAGGAGGCGCTGCTGCCCGAGCTGATGACCGTCGTGCGGCATCTGTCGACCGACCAGGGCACCACCCGCAAGACGCTGTGGCGGCTGTTCGACGGGACGCTCGTCGAGTCCGTCCTGATGCGCTACCCGGACCGGGTGACCATGTGCATCAGCTCCCAGGCCGGGTGCGGGATGAACTGCCCGTTCTGTGCGACCGGGCAGGCGGGGCTCGACCGGAATCTGTCCACCGCCGAGATCGTCCACCAGATCGTGGACGGGATGCGGGCCCTGCGCGACGGGGAGGTCCCTGGCGGGCCCGCGCGGCTCAGCAACATCGTCTTCATGGGCATGGGCGAGCCGCTCGCCAACTACAACCGGGTCATCGGATCCATCCGCCGGCTCACCGACCCCGAACCCGACGGCCTCGGCCTGTCCCAGCGCGGCATCACCGTCTCCACCGTCGGTCTCGTCCCGGCCATCCACCGGTTCGCCGACGAGGGCTTCAAGTGCCGCCTCGCCATCTCGCTGCACGCCCCCGACGACGAGCTGCGCGACACCCTCGTGCCGGTGAACACCCGCTGGAAGGTCCGGGAGGTGCTGGACGCCGGCTTCGAGTACAGCGCCAAGTCCGGGCGCCGGCTGTCCATCGAGTACGCGCTGATCCGGGACATCAACGACCAGGCGTGGCGGGGCGACCGGCTCGGGCGGCTGCTCAAGGGCAAGCCCGTGCACGTGAACCTGATCCCGCTGAACCCGACGCCCGGTTCCAAGTGGACCGCCTCCCGGCCCGAGGACGAGAAGGCGTTCGTGGAGGCGATCGCCGCTCATGGTGTGCCGGTGACGATCCGGGACACCCGTGGTCAGGAGATCGACGGGGCGTGTGGTCAGCTCGCGGCCACCGAACGGTAGTCTGACCGCCGTAAGAACATCTGCATATTCCGACAGGGGAGCGCCACAGCGCTGAGAGTGCGGCACACGGCCGCAGACCCTCCGAACCTGGCCCAGGTCATTCTGGGTAGGGAGATCGGTCATCACTCGAGCTGTTGCGCCCTGCCCGGGACCCCGGAAGTCCCGGGCGGGGCCGCGTCTTCTCCTGGTCACTCCAGGAGGAATCCAGTGGGCAACAACACCAAGCGGCTGACGGCGGCGGTCGTCGGTCTCGGCATGGCCGGCACGCTCGCCGCGTGCGGGTCGTCCGACGGCGGCCAGGGGTCCGGCGACTCCAAGACCGTGACGCTCGTCAGCCACGACTCGTGGGCCGCGTCCAAGGACGTCATCGCGGCCTTCGAGAAGCAGTCCGGGTACAAGGTCCGGGTCCTCAAGGACGGCGACGCCGGGCAGGCCGTGAACAAGGCCATCCTGACCAAGGACAACCCGCAGGGCGACGTCTTCTTCGGCGTCGACAACACCCTGCTGTCCCGCGCCCTCGACAACGACCTGTTCCAGTCGTACGAGGCGAAGGGGTCCGAGCGGATCAAGGCCGATTACCGGGTCGACCGGGACGAGCACCGCGTCACCCCCATCGACACCGGCGACATCTGCGTCAACTACGACAAGAAGTACTTCGCCGACCACAAGCTGGAGCCGCCGAAGAGCTTCGACGACCTGGTCGAGCCCCAGTACAAGAACCTGCTGGTGACCGAGAACGCCTCCGCCTCCTCGCCCGGCCTCGGCTTCCTGCTCGGCACGGCCGCGCAGTACGGCGACGACGGCTGGGAGGGCTACTGGAAGAAGCTCAAGGCCAACGGCGTGAAGGTCGTCGACGGCTGGGAGCAGGCCTACAACGAGGAGTTCTCCGGCTCGGCCGGCGGGAAGAAGGCCAAGGGCGACCGGCCGCTCGTCGTGTCGTACGCCTCCTCGCCGCCCGCCGAGGTCGTCTTCGCAGACCCGAGGCCGAGCACCGCCCCGACCGGGGTCGCCGAGGGCACCTGCTTCCGGCAGGTCGAGTACGCGGGGCTGCTCAGCAACGCCAAGAACACCAAGGGCGGCAAGGCCCTCCTCGACTTCCTCATCAGCGAGAGGTTCCAGGAGGACATGCCGATGAACATGTTCGTGTACCCGGTGCGCGAGGGCGCCCAGGTGCCGCCGGAGTTCGTGAAGTACGGGCCGCAGGCGAAGGACCCGGAGACCATGGCCCCGGCGAAGATCGCTGACCACCGTGACCAGTGGGTCAAGTCGTGGACCTCACTCGTACTGAAGTAGTCGCGCGCAAGCGGGGCGCGGCGGCGCGGTTCGCTCTGCTGGCCGCGCCCGTCGCGTTCTTCGCGGTCTTCTTCGCCTACCCCGTCGCCGCGATCGTCGCGCGCGGTCTGAAGACCGACGGGACCTGGCACCTCGGGCGGATCGGGGAGGTGCTGGCGCAGTCCGACGTCCGGCACGTGCTGTGGTTCACCACCTGGCAGGCGCTGGTCTCCACCGCGCTCACGCTGATCGTCGCGCTTCCCGGCGCGTATGTCTTCGCGCGTTTCGACTTCCCGGGCAAGCACGTCCTGCGGGCGGTCGTGACCGTGCCGTTCGTGCTGCCGACGGTCGTCGTCGGTACGGCCTTTCTGGCGCTGGTCGGGCGGGGCGGGCTGCTCGACGACCTGTGGGGCGTACGCCTGGACACCACTGTGTGGGCGATCCTGCTCGCGCACGTCTTCTTCAACTATGCCGTCGTCGTCCGGACGGTCGGCGGGCTCTGGGCGCAGCTCGACCCGCGGCAGGAGGAGGCCGCACGGATGCTCGGGGCGTCCCAGCTGAAGGCATGGCGGCAGGTGACGCTCCCCGCCCTCGCCCCGGCCGTGGCCGCCGCGGCGCTCATGGTCTTCCTGTTCACCTTCACCTCCTTCGGTGTCGTGCAGATCCTCGGCGGGCCCACCTTCTCCACCCTGGAGGTGGAGATCTACCGGCAGACGTCCGAGATCTTCGACCTGTCCACCGCGGCCGTGCTGACGCTGATCCAGTTCGCCGCGGTCGGGGCGATCCTCGCCCTGCACGCCTGGACCGTGCGGCGGCGGGAGACCGCGCTGCGGCTGGTGGACGCGTCCGTGACCGCGCGCCGGCCGCGTGGCGCGGGGCAGTGGGCGCTGCTGGGCGGGGTGCTCGTCACCGTCGCCGTGCTGCTCGTGCTGCCGCCGGCCGTGCTGGTGCAGCGGTCCCTGGGCGCGCCGGGCTTCGGCTACTACCGGGCACTGACCAGCGAGGACGGCGGAGTCTTCCTGGTCCCGCCGATCGAGGCGATCGGCAACTCCCTGTCGTACGCCGTCGCCGCCACGCTCATCGCCGTGGTGATCGGCGGGCTCGCCGCGGCCGCGCTCACCCGCCGGGACGCCGGGCGGTTCGTGCGCGGCTTCGACGCGCTGCTGATGCTGCCGCTCGGCGTGTCCGCTGTGACCGTCGGCTTCGGGTTTCTGATCTCCCTCGACGAGCCGCCGCTGGATCTGCGGTCCTCCTGGATCCTCGTGCCGCTCGCGCAGGCCCTGGTGGGTGTGCCGTTCGTCGTGCGGACCATGCTGCCCGTGCTGCGGGCCGTGGACGTCCGGTTGCGGGAGGCGGCCTCGGTGCTGGGGGCCTCGCCCTGGCGGGTGTGGCGGGAGGTGGACCTGCCGATGGTGCGGCGGGCGCTGCTGATCGCGGCCGGGTTCGCCTTCGCCGTGTCCCTCGGGGAGTTCGGCGCGACGGTGTTCATCGCACGGCCCGACAACCCGACGCTGCCGGTGGCCGTGGCCCGGCTGCTGGGGCGGCCCGGTGACCTCAACTACGGCCAGGCGATGGCCCTTTCGACGATTCTGATGGTGGTGTGCGCCGTGGCCCTGCTGGTGCTGGAGAGGCTTCGCACGGACCGGACGGGGGAGTTCTGATGCTGCTGGCTCTGCACGCCGCGACGGTCCGCTTCGGCGGGCGGGCGGTGCTGGACGCCGTCGATCTGGAGGTCGCCGAGCACGAGATCGTGTGTGTGCTCGGGCCCAGCGGCAGCGGCAAGTCGACCCTGCTGCGGGCGGTGGCCGGGCTACAGCCCCTGGACTCCGGGCAGGTGGTGCTCGACGGACGCGACCAGGCGGGCGTGCCCGCGCACAGGCGCGGTGTCGGGCTGATGTTCCAGGACCACCAGCTGTTCCCGCAGCGGGACGTGGCCGGGAACGTCGCCTTCGGGCTGCGGATGCACGGCGGGCCGAAGCGGCAACAGGCCGAGCGGGTAGGGGAGTTGCTGGACCTGGTGGGGCTGCCGGGCGCGGGCCGCCGGGCCGTCGCGATGCTGTCCGGCGGGGAGCAGCAGCGGGTGGCACTGGCCCGGGCCCTCGCGCCGAGCCCGCGGCTGCTGATGCTGGACGAGCCGCTCGGACAGCTCGACCGGTCGCTGCGGGAGCGGCTGGTCGTCGAACTGAGGGAGCTGTTCGGCCGGTTGGGCACGACCGTGCTCGCCGTGACCCACGACCAGGGGGAGGCCTTCGCGCTGGCCGACCGGGTCGTGGTGATGCGGGATGGGCGGATCGCCCAGTCCGGTACGCCTCTTGAGGTGTGGCAGCGGCCCGCCGACGCGTTCGTCGCCCGCTTCCTCGGGTTCGAGAACGTGGTCGAGGCGACGGTCGGGGCGGAGGCCGCGGACACGCCCTGGGGCAAGGTGCCGGTGCCGGAGGGCGCCCCGCAGGGCACCCGGACCCTGCTGGTGCGGCCGGCCGGGGTGCACCTGGTGCCCGCGGACTCGGGCCTGCGCTGCACGGTGGCCGCGCGTACCTTCCGGGGCACGCATGTCGCCGTGCGCCTCCAGCCCGAGGGCGCACCGCGCCTGGAGGCGGCGTGCGCGCTGCGGGCGGCACCGGAGGTCGGGGACGAGGTGGGCGTGGAGTTCGACGCGGCGGAAATCGTGGTGCTCGGCTGATCGTCCCCGCCTAGGGTGCGAGGCATGACGCCACTCGCGCACGACCGCTACTGCGACGAAATCGCCCATCAGATCGCCCTGTTGCGGCAGGTGGTGACCTCCGGGGCAGACCTGTCCGGCACCGTGCCCACCTGCCCCGACTGGTCGCTGGAGGAACTCGTCCGGCACACGGGCGGCGCGCTGCGCTGGGCGGAGCTGATGGTGCGGACCCGGGCCGCGGAGGAGGTGCCCGAGGAGCAGGTGCCCGGCGTGGCCGGTCCCGAGGCCGTCGGTGACGCCGCCGCACTGGACGCCTGGCTGGCGGAGACGGGCGAGCAGATCGTCGCCACGCTCCGGGAGGCCGGACCGGACGCGAAGGTGTGGGGCTGGGCCGGGATACAGAGCTCCGGGTTCTGGGCCCGCAGGATGACGCACGAGATCACCGTGCACCGCGCCGACGCCGCCCTCGCCGCCGGGCTGCCCTACGACGTCGCGCCCGAGGTCGCCGCCGACACGATCGACGAATGGCTCCAGATCGTGGAGCACGTGCAGCGGACGGAGCCGCGGGACGTGGTGAGGGAGCTGGTCGGCCCGGGCAGCAGCATCCATCTGCACGCCACCGACACCGGGCCGGACCTGAACGCCGAGTGGGTCGTCGAGCTCACCGAGGACGGTGTCCGCTGGCGCCGGGGCCACGAGAAGGCCACGGTCGCGCTGCGCGGGCCGCTCACCTTCGTGCTGCTCGCGTTCTACCGCCGGCTGCCGCTCGACGCCAAGGAGCTGGAGGTCCTGGGCGAGCGGGAGTTGCTGGAGTTCTGGCTGGAGCGGGCCACCTTCTGAGACGGGACGTGGCCCGCCCCCGGTCGGGGGACGGGCCACATCAATGGGTGTGCCGCGGGCGTCAGCTGTCGCTGTTCGCCCCGCGACGGCGCATGCCGAAGAACACCGCACCGCCACCGACGACGACCAGGGCCGCCGCGATGCCGGCGATGATGCCGGTGTTGGAGTCGGCACCGGTCTCAGCGAGGTTGGAGTCACCGGCCGGGGCGGGCACGTTGCCCGCGGGGGAACTGCTCTGGCTTTCCGACGGCTCCGGAGCCGGGCTCTCGCTCTCCTCGGCGGGCTTGGAGGGGGAGGCCGACGGGGTCGGCGTCGCCGGGGGAGTCGAAGCCGGGGGCTCCTCCTCCTTCTGGCAGGCCGTGGCCGGGGTGACGAGGTTCGGCTTGATGTCCTCGTCGACGTAACGAGCGGCCTTGACGTGGACGCGGTACTCGGCGTTCGGCTGCCAGGCCTCGGCGAAGGTGATGGTGGTGCCTTCGCGCGAGCCCTTGACCACCTGCGTACCGACCTTCTTCGCGTCGGCGCCGTTGTTCTGCAGGTACACGGTGACCGTGGCCGGGATGCCGGCGGGGTCGACGTCGGTGACGGTGATGACGCCCTTGTCACCGTCGCACTTCGCCTCGGCGGAGAACTCGCTGATGTCGCAGGCGAGCGCGTTGCCGGCGGTGCCGAGCGCGAGCGCGGCCGAGGCGGAGACGACACCGAGGACGCGCACGGCACGTGCGCGGCGGGATACGGACAGAACTGCCACGTTTGTCCTTTACAGGATTGCTAAAGCGGGGGGCTGAGGCAGTGTTGACTGGACATCAGCACTACCGGGAGGCTCTCAGGTCTATAAGCGTCGCATAAGTAGTGTCAACGCATATGCAGGCTGCAAGCACTTGCTTTGCCGTCTTATTAACCGCCGAGACGTTTCAACGCCTCCGGCGCCTCCTCGATCCGGTCCACCAGCGCGATCCGCGCCTCCATCGAGCGGCCCTGGGCCAGCGACCGGAGCAGCGGCCACGCGGGCAGCTTCTCCGTCCAGTGCACGCGGTTCACCAGCACCATCGGCGTCGGCTCGCCGCGCGACTCGTAGTAGTTGGGCGTCGCGTTGTCGAAGATCTCCTGCAGCGTCCCCGCGGCGCCCGGCAGGAAGACCACACCCGCGTTGGACCGGGCCAGCAGGCCGTCCTCGCGGGTGGCGTTGGCGAAGTACTTGGCGATGTGGGAGGCGAAGGCGTTCGGCGGCTCGTGGCCGTAGAACCAGGTCGGGATGCCCACCGAGCGGCCGCCCTGCGGCCAGCGCGTGCGTATCTCGAAGGCCGCCGAGGCCCACTGGGTGATCGACGGAGTGAAGTGCGGTGCCTTGCCCAGGAGTTCGAGCGACTCGGTGAGCATCTCGTCGTCGAAGGGGGCCGCGTACGCGCCGAGGTTCGCCGCCTCCATCGCGCCCGGGCCGCCACCGGTGGCGATGGTGAAGCCGGCGCGGGCCAGCTCCCGGCCGAGGCGTGCAGCGCCCGCGTACTCCTCGGTGCCGCGGGCCATCGCGTGTCCGCCCATGACGCCCACGACCCGGGCGCCGGACAGGAGTTCGTCGAGCGCGTCCGAGACGGAGTCGTCGTGGACCGAGCGCAGCATCGACGCGTAGATGTCGCGGTCCGCCTTGGTGCGCTGGAACCAGGCGTAGGCGAGGGCGTCGGGCGTGGCCTCGTAGCCGTCGGCCAGCGACGCGAAGAGTTCGTCCGGGGAGTAGACCAGGCCGCGGTAGGGGTCGAACGGCAGGCCCGGGACCGGCGGGAAGACCAGGGCGCCGTCGGCTCGGACCTTCGCGTCCGCGTCCTCGCGCATGGCGCAGCCGAGGAAGACCGCGCCCGCGGTGTCCGTGGTGAGCAGCTCGCGCGTACGGTCCGTCAGGTCGACGGCCTGGACGCGGTGTCCGGCGAGGGTGCCGCGCGCCGAGACGGTGGCGTCGAACTCCTCGAGGGTCTCTATCTCACGGTCGTCGTGGTGGGCCGCATGGGCGGGCATCGTCTGCACTCGCCCATGCTGGCACAGCCGCCGTCAGCCCTGGACGGCCGCCGGGTCCATCCACACGACCTCGAAGGTGTGGCCGTCCACGTCGTCGAAGGCGCGGCCGTACATGAAGCCGTGGTCCTGCGTCTCGCCCGAGACGGAACCGCCCGCCGCGACCGCCTTCTCGACCAGCTCGTCGACCTTCTCGCGGCTCTCGGCGCTCAGCGCGATCAGCACCTCGCTGGTCTTCGTCGAGTCCACGATGTCCTTCTTCGTGAACTGCGAGTACTTCTCCTTGGTGTGCACCATCACCACGATGGTCTCGCTGATCACGACCGAGGCGGTCGTGTCGTCGCTGAACTGCTCGTTGATCGTGAAGCCCAGCTCCGTGAAGAACTTCTTCGAGGCGCCGAGGTCGCCGGTGCACAGGTTCACGAAGATCATCTGCTGGTACATGCGAGGTCTCTCCCATCAAGTCCGTGTCGTTACGCGGGGATAGACCGGGCGCCGGCCCGGAACTCATCGCCGTGCGGAGATTTTTTCGTACGAGTTTTCCTGCGGGCTTCCGGCGATCGCGGCGGGACTCAGCGCGCCAGGGGGAGCGCCGCCAGTTTCGCGACCGTCAGGGTGAGCGGACCGAACACGGCGAGCAGCGCGACGGCGCGGAGGGCGGCGGCGCTGCGCAGCGCCGTAGCGGGAGCGCCGAGCCGCATCAGTGCGGCGGTGGTGTCGGCGCGGGCCTGCCGGGCCTCGACGGCCGCCGTGAGGAGCGTCGCCGTGGTGCACCCGGTCACGAGCAGCACGCCGAGGGTGGTGAGCGGGCCGAGCGAGAGCCCGTCCGGGGCGTGCAGCAGCGCCATGGCCCAGGCGGCGGACAGCACCGCGCAGACGACGCCCAGGGGGCGCCCGATGCGGACGGCCTCCGCCATGAGGATGCGGCCGGCCAGCAGCCGCAGGGCACCGGGGCGGGCCGACTGGAGCAGCCGTCCGCACAGATGGGTCAGGCCCGGACCGGCCAGGGCCAGGCCGACGGCGCACAGCGCCCAGCCCGCCAGCACGCCCGGGGAGGCGCCGGAGAAGGAGAGGTCGGGGGGTGTCGGAGCGGTACGGCTCGTGTAGCTCACCACGGCGAGGCCCGCGGCCAGCACGGTGATGCCCCACGGCAGACCGGAGGGGGCGGCGACGGTGTCCGGCAGGGCCGCGTCGGAGGCCTCGTCGGGAACGTCGGGCGCCGCGGGAACCGGGTGCCGGGCCAGGGCCCCGGCGGGGCTGATGGCTCCGGCCGCGTCCGGCGCCGCCGCGTGCGCGCTGAGCCGCTGGGCGGGATCGCCGGCCGGGCCCCGTGCGCCGGCCGCTCCCGGTGCGGCCGGGAGCGGCGCCGCGGGCGGAGCGCCCTCCGCGCCCGGGTCCATGGCGCTCGGGTCCACGGCGCCCGGGTCCATGGCGCCCAGGTCCACCGCGGGCGGTCGAGCGGGGTCCGCGACCGCGTTCACCGTTGCGCCGGGGCCAGCGGCCGGGGCCGGGGCCGACCCGCCGGTCCGGGCCGCGGGCGGCCCGCTCTTCGCGGCGGGCTCGGCGGTACGGCCGTCCGTGGGCCGGACGATCTGCCGTCCGAACCAGCCGTACGCCCCGAAGGTCTCGCGGGTGCTGGTGCGCCGGCAGGCGCCGAAGCGGCCGTACGTCCGGGCCGCCCGGGGCGCTGCGGGCCCCGCCTCGCGCGGTCGCAGGGCCAGGGCCACCGCCACCGACGCGCCGACGGGCACGAGCGCCAGCAGGGTCAGGGCGCCCGGCAGGGGCAGGGGCCGGCCCGCGGCGAGGGAGTCGGCGGCGGCGCCGTCGAAGGGCATGCCCGTCAGGTCGCCCCGCAGGTGCAGGAAGACGAGCAGGGCCAGCATCGATCCCAGCGTGCAGGACAGGGCCGTCGTCGTCGCCGAGACGGCCATCATGCGGACCGGTCCGAGGCCGATGGCCGCGAGGCCGGAGCGGGGCTTGGTGCCGGGGTCGGTACGGGCCACCGCGAGCGCGAAGTACACCGTGGCGGCCAGCGGGGCCGCGCACCAGGCCAGCCGCAGCGCGGCGGCGCCGGGGGAGCCGGGGTGGCCCAGCGCGTAGCCCAGGGCGCACAGCAGCAGGAAGCCCGTGCCCGCCGAGGCCGCCGTGACCATCAGGCGGCGCAGCTGGACGGCGGGGTGGGCGCCGCGGGTCAGACGGAGAGCGAGCACGCCGCCCGGCCTTCCGGCTCGCGTGGCTCGGCGACCGGCGGCAGGTGCACCGTCTGCACGCGCCGCCCGTCCAGCAGGGACACCGTGCGGTCGGCGAGGGCCGCGGTCTCCGCGTCATGGGTGGCCAGGACGACGGTGATGCGGTGGGAGCGGGCCGCAGTGGTGAGGGTGCGCAGCACCTGGGCGCGGTCGGCGCGGTGCAGGGGCGCCGTGGGCTCGTCGGCGAACAGCACCGACGGCGCGGGGGCCAGGGCGCGGGCGATGCAGACCCGCTGCCGCTCGGCCTGCACCAGTTGGTGCGGCCGTTTGCGGGCGCTGTCGCCGATGTCCAGACGCTCCAGCCACTCCAGGGCCGCGGTCTTGGCGCGCCGCCTGCTCGTGCCGCGCAGCATCAGCGGCAGGGCCGTGTTCTCCCAGACGTTGAGCTCCGGCACCAGGGAGGGGGCCGGGTCGATCCAGCCGAACCGGTCGCGGCGCAGCCGCTCGCGGGTGAGGGGGCCCATGGTGTGCACGGGCACGCTGTTGAACCAGACCTCGCCGCGCCGGACGGGCACCAGACCGGACAGGCACCGCAGCAGGGTCGTCTTGCCGCTGCCGCGCGGTCCGCCGATGGCGAGGATCTCGCCCTCGCGCACGCCGAGCGAGACGCCGCAGAGCGCGGGCGTGCCGTCGTCGTGCTGGAAGTGCAGGGTGTGTGCCCAGAGCACGTCGTTGTCCGGCGGGGCCTCCATGCGCGTACACCTCGGTTCAGATCCGTAGTTCCCGTGCCATCCCCCGTGCGGGGGAACGAAGGTAGGGCCGATCGGTCACTTCGCACGCTAGGCAGAGGGCGGCGGGACGCCGGACAGCACGCGGCCCCGGGCCGCCGTTTCTCACTCGAACGGGCGGCACCGGGGCCGGTGTTGATCATCCAGGCAGACGATCTGAGCGACGGGCGTCAGAGCTTCGTCCATGCCTCCGTGAGGGTGGCGCGCAGGATCTGCTCGATCTCGTCGAACGTCGACTGGTCGGATATCAGCGGCGGGGCGAGCTGGACGACCGGGTCGCCGCGGTCGTCGGCGCGGCAGTACAGGCCGTTGTCGTACAGCGCCTTGGAGAGGAAGCCGTACAGGACGCGCTCGGTCTCCTCGTCGTTGAAGGACTCCTTGGTGTTCTTGTCCTTCACCAGCTCGATGCCGTAGAAGAAGCCGTTGCCGCGGACGTCACCGACGATCGGCAGGTCGTGGAGCTTCTCCAGGGTGGCGCGGAAGTTGCCCTCGTTGTCCAGGACGTGCTGGTTGAGGTTCTCGCGCTCGAACAGGTCGAGGTTGGCCAGGCCCACGGCCGCGGAGACCGGGTGACCGCCGAAGGTGTAGCCGTGCAGGAAGGTGTTGTCGCCCTTGTAGAACGGCTCGGCCAGGCGGTCGGAGATGATGCACGCGCCGATCGGGGAGTACCCCGAGGTCATGCCCTTGGCGCAGGTGATCATGTCCGGCACGTAGTCGAACTTGTCGCAGGCGAAGTAGGTGCCCAGACGGCCGAAGGCGCAGATGACCTCGTCCGAGACGAGCAGCACGTCGTACCGGTCGCAGATCTCGCGGACGCGCTGGAAGTAGCCGGGCGGGGGCGGGAAGCAGCCGCCCGCGTTCTGCACCGGCTCCAGGAAGACCGCGGCGACGGTGTCCGGGCCCTCGAAGAGGATCTGCTGCTCGATCTGGTCGGCGGCCCAGCGGCCGTAGGCCTCGGGGTCGTCGCCGTGGATCGGGGCGCGGTAGATGTTGGTGTTCGGGACCTTGTGGGCGCCCGGGACCAGCGGCTCGAAGGGGGCCTTCAGGGCCGGCAGACCGGTGATGGACAGGGCGCCCTGCGGGGTGCCGTGGTAGGCGACCGCACGGGAGATGACCTTGTGCTTGGTGGGCTTGCCGGTCAGCTTGAAGTACTGCTTGGCGAGCTTCCAGGCGGTCTCCACCGCCTCACCGCCGCCGGTGGTGAAGAAGACCTTGTTCAGGTCGCCCGGCGCGTGCCCGGCGAGGCGCTCGGCGAGCTCGACGGCCTTGGGGTGGGCGTAGGACCACACCGGGAAGAACGCCAGCTCCTGCGCCTGCTTGAAGGCGGTCTCGGCGAGCTCGACCCGGCCGTGCCCGGCCTGCACCACGAAGAGGCCGGCGAGGCCGTCCAGGTAGCGCTTGCCCTTGTCGTCGTAGATGTACGTGCCCTCGCCCCGGACGATGGTGGGGACGGGGGCCTTCTCGTACGACGACATGCGCGTGAAGTGCATCCACAGGTGGTCGTACGCGGACTGGGAGAGGTCCTTGCTCACGGCTATCGGGTCCTCACGGTTATCGGGTTCCCCACATGTAGGTCTGCTTCTTGAGCTTGAGGTAGACGAAGCTCTCGGTGGAGCGCACTCCGGGCACGGCCCGTATGCGTTTGTTGATGACCTCCAGGAGGTGGTCGTCGTCCTCGCAGACGATCTCCACCATCAGGTCGAAGGAGCCTGCGGTCATCACCACGTACTCGCATTCGGACATGGCCGACAGCGCGTCCGCGACCGCTTCCACGTCGCCCTCGACGTTGACGCCGACCATCGCCTGTCTGCGGAAGCCCACGGTGAGCGGGTCCGTGACGGCGACGATCTGCATCACGCCCTGGTCGAGCAGCTTCTGGACGCGCTGGCGCACGGCCGCCTCCGACAGGCCCACGGCCTTGCCGATGGCGGCGTACGGCCGGCGGCCGTCCTCCTGGAGCTGCTCGATGATGGCGAGGGAGACGGCGTCCAGCTGCGGCGAGCTGCCGTTCCTGGACTCGCGGGAGGGCTCGCGGGACTCCCGCGAGCCCTTCTGTTCTGCGCTTCGACTGGCCACGAGGTCACTGTGCACGAGGTCTCGACACTTCCGCAAGCCTAGAGCGATGAAATCCGTTGTTTGAGTCCCCCACTCCTGCGGATTCCGCACGATCGAAGGGAGTAGGGGTGTTGAAAACGTGGGTCGGCCGACTAGGGTGGGTGTCTCAAGTACTGGACATCCGAACTGGAGGGCCGGCAGTGAGCACCGAGCTGCGTCGTCTGCGCAACTACATCGGCGGTGAGTTCAAGGACGCCGCCGACGGACGGACCACCGAGGTGGTCAATCCCGCGACGGGCGAGGCGTACGCGACCGCTCCGCTGTCCGGGCAGGCGGACGTGGACGCCGCGATGGCGGCGGCCGCCGAGGCCTTCCCCGGCTGGCGCGACACCACGCCCGCCGAGCGCCAGAAGGCCCTGCTGAAGATCGCGGACGCCTTCGAGGAGCGCGCCGAGGAGCTGATCGCGGCCGAGGTGGAGAACACGGGCAAGCCCATCGGGCTGACCCGCTCCGAGGAGATCCCGCCGATGGTCGACCAGATCCGCTTCTTCGCGGGCGCGGCGCGGATGCTGGAGGGCCGCTCGGCCGGTGAGTACATGGAGGGCCTGACCTCCATCGTGCGCCGGGAGCCGGTCGGTGTCTGCGCGCAGGTCGCGCCGTGGAACTACCCGATGATGATGGCCGTGTGGAAGTTCGCCCCGGCGATCGCGGCGGGCAACACCGTCGTGCTCAAGCCGTCCGACACCACCCCGGCCTCGACGGTCCTCATGGCCGAGATCATCGGCTCGATCGTCCCCAAGGGCGTCTTCAACGTCATCTGCGGCGACCGCGACACCGGCCGCCTGATGGTGGAGCACGACACCCCGGCGATGGCCTCCATCACCGGTTCGGTGCGCGCCGGCATCCAGGTCGCCGAGTCCGCCGCCAAGGACGTCAAGCGCGTCCACCTGGAGCTGGGCGGCAAGGCCCCGGTCGTGGTCTTCGAGGACACCGACATCGCCAAGGCCGTCGAGGACATCTCGGTCGCCGGCTACTTCAACGCCGGCCAGGACTGCACCGCCGCCACCCGCGTGCTCGTCCACGAGTCCATCCACGACGAGTTCGTCTCCGCGCTGGCCAAGGCCGCCTCCGAGACGAAGACCGGGCAGCCGGACGACGAGGACGTGCTGTTCGGCCCGCTCAACAACCCCAACCAGCTCAAGCAGGTCGAGGGCTTCATCGACCGCCTGCCCGCGCACGCGCGCGTGGAGGCCGGCGGCAAGCGGGTCGGCGACAAGGGCTACTTCTACGCGCCGACCGTCGTCTCGGGCCTGAAGCAGACCGACGAGATCATCCAGAACGAGGTCTTCGGCCCGGTCATCACCGTGCAGTCCTTCTCCGACGAGGAGCAGGCCGTGGAGTGGGCCAACGGCGTCGAGTACGCGCTGGCCTCCTCCGTGTGGACCAAGGACCACGGCCGCGCCATGCGGATGTCCAAGAAGCTCGACTTCGGCTGCGTGTGGATCAACACCCACATCCCGCTGGTCGCCGAGATGCCGCACGGCGGCTTCAAGAAGTCCGGCTACGGCAAGGACCTCTCGGGCTACGGCTTCGACGACTACACGCGGATCAAGCACGTGATGACGTCGCTGGACGCGTAGTCACACAGTTCGGCCGTGACGGCCCCGGGCGCTGCCGCCCGGGGCCGTTCCGTTGCCCGCGCCTCATTTTTGAACATGTTCAACACGGGCGTAGAGTGCCTCCATGAACGACAGAGCCGCCCTGGTGAAGGGCATCCGCGCCTGGTTGGTCCTCTTCGTCGTGTGCCTGGTGCTCAGCGGCGCCACGGCCTTTCCCCTGGTGCACGAACTGCGGTGGACCGAGGACCTGTTGCGCGCGCTCTCCGTCGGCGACCACCTGCCCGGACTGACCGAATGGATCGGGCGGGTCCGGGCCGGACTGGACCAGGCCGACGCCGAATACCCCTTCCTCCTCTACGGCACGGACTGGCTGGCCTTCGCGCACCTGGTCATCGCGGTCGCCTTCTACGGGCCCTACCGTGACCCGGTCCGCAACATCTGGGTCGTCGAGTTCGGCATGATCGCCTGCGCGGGGATCATCCCGCTCGCCCTGATCTGCGGACCGCTCCGCGGGATCCCCTTCTGGTGGTCGGTGATCGACATGGCCTTCGGAGTGTTCGGGGTGATCCCGCTGTACGTCGTCCGGCAGCGGATCAAGCGGCTGGAGGCGCTGACCGCGCCCGCGGCCGCCCCGGCGTTCGGCGGCTGAGAAAAACTGTTATCCCGAGAACCTTCACGCCGTCTCCCCGCATGTGATCCCCCACATAGCCAAGACCCCCGTCCTGCCTGAGAGGGTGCGTCCGGAGAAGTACCGATCCCGGCCGGCGAGAGGCTCCCGTGGACAGTGAGCACTGGCGCGCCGTCGTCACGGCGGCGCAGGCCGGCGACCGGCGGGCGCTGGACGAGCTGGTCGCGGGCTGGCTGCCGCTGGTCTACAACATCGTGGGCCGGGCCCTGAACGGCCACGCCGACGTCGACGACGTCGTGCAGGAGACCATGCTGCGCGCCGTCGGCAACCTGGGCTCGCTGCGCGACCCCGACAGTTTCCGGTCCTGGCTGGTGGCGATCGCCATGCGGCAGATCCGCGACCGGGCCCGGCGGAAGACCCCGGACCGGCTGGAGGAGGCGCCGGCCTCCGACTTCGCCGACCTGACCGTGCTGCGGCTCCAGCTGGAAGGGCAGCGGCGCGAGGTCGCCGAGGCGGTGCGGTGGCTCGACGACGAGGACCGCCAGCTGCTGTCGCTGTGGTGGCTGGAGGTCGCGGGCGAACTGACCCGGCGCGAACTGGCCGCCGCCGTCGGCATCACCCGGCAGCACGCGGCCGTGCGCGTCCAGCGGATGAAGGAGCGCCTGGAGACCTCGCGCGGCATCGTGCGCGCCCTGGACGGTGCGTGCCCCGGCCTGCGCGAGCTGACCGGCCGCTGGGACGGCCGGCCCGACTCGGTGTGGCGCAAGCGGCTGGCCCGGCACATCCGCGGCTGCGGCTACTGCGGCGGCACCCGCGAGACGGTCGTACCGGCCGAACGCCTCCTGGCGGGCATCGCCCTCGTCCCGCTGCCCGTCGGGTTCACCCTGTCGCTCGCCTTCGGCGGCAAGACGGCCGTGGCCGCCACCTCTGCCGGCTGGTCGGCCAAGCTGCTCGGCGCGCTCACCAAGCCGGCCGTCGCGGTGACCGCGGGAGCGACGATCGTCGCGGGCGGCGCCTACGTGGTCACCCAGCCGCCGGACGCCCCGCCGCCCCGGGCCGCCATCGCGCCCACGGCCACGGCCACTTCCGAACCGCCGCGAACCTCCGCCCCGCCCGCCCCCACCCCCAGGTCCTCGCCGTCGGCGACGAAGAAGACCGATCCGTACGGCACCGTCGTCGACGCCGTCGACCGCGCCCCCGACCCGGACACCCCGCCCGCTGCACTGCCGCGCCGCCCGGAGTCCGGCATCACCAGCACCGGCGGCCCGAAGGCCGTCATGCAGCACCGCGGCGACCGTGTCACGCTCACCGGCCGGGGCTACGTCCTGGTTCGCTGGCAGATCTCACCCGGGTCGCGTCCCGGCGCGCTGGTCATGCCGTCCTGGACCGGCCTGAAGGGCAGGCTGTTCCATGTGGCGTCCGGCGGCTCGCGGCGGATGGACGACCCGCTGCCCGGCGCCCCGAACGGCTACGCCACCGGTATGGGCGGCCCCGGCATCGGCTACGCCGTCCTCCCGCCCGGCACCCAGCAGATGTGGCAGAACGAGTACTTCTACCTCGACGGCACCGTCACCCTCACCCAGAACGAACGCGGCTGCGACTACGGCCTCACCGTCTTCCCGACGAACCGGGACGCCGTGGTCGAGGACATCGGCCAGGGCCCACCCCAGGGCGCCATCCGCTACGGGCTCGTCCGCGACACCGGCACGGACAGCGCGCCGGTGCCGCAGTACGTCACACGCGAGGCCCCGGCCGATCCGGCGACGGTGCCGCAGCGCTCGCGCGTGTAGCGCACAGCACGTCGACGCGGTTCGTCGTGATCGAGTCCACGCCCGCAGCCAGCAGCCGCCGCATGGAGCGGCGGGTGTCGGGGGTCCAGACGGACAGCAGGTAGCCGTCGGCGTGCACACGCTCGGCGAGCGGGCGGTCCACCAGCGAGAAGCGGTAGTTGAGCCAGCGCGGGCGGATCGCCTCCAGCAGCACGGGCCGGGGCGGGGCCAGGGTCGTCCAGGTGAGGGCGATCTCGGCGGCCGGATCGGCAGCGCGCACGGCGAGCATGGCGTCGGCGCCCGCGCAGTAGTAGACCCGGTCCGCCGCCCCGGCCTCCTCCACGACGCCCATGATCCGGCGCACCGCCCGTACATCGGGCGACCCGGGCAGATCGATCATCACCCGGTGCCCGTCGGTCGCGGGCAGAGCCTCGGCCAGGGCCGGCACCCCGCCGTCGGTCAGCCCGCGCACCTCCTCGGACGACAGCGCGACCAGGGGCCGTTCGTGCTCCCACAGCCGCTTCAGCGTCGCGTCGTGCAGCAGCACCGGCACGCCGTCCCGGGCGAGCCGTACGTCGATCTCCACCGCGTCCGCGCCCCGGCGCAGCGCGGAACGCAGCGAGGCGACGGTGTTCTCCCGGACGCGGTAGGGGTCGCCCCGGTGGGCCACGGCGACCGGGGCGGGCGTCACCGGGAGAGCCACTGCGCGGTGTAGGCGTCGATCTCTCCGGTGATCCTGGCCTTGCCCGCCGCGTCCAGGAAGGACGCCTCGACGGCGTTCTTCGCCAGCTCGGCCAGGCCCCGCTCGTCGAGGTCGAGCAGCCGGGCGGCGACCGCGTACTCGTTGTCGAGGTCGGTGCCGAACATCGGCGGGTCGTCGGAGTTGATGGTGACGACGACCCCGGCCCGTACGAACTCCTTGACCGGGTGCTCGTCGAGGGTGCGGACCGCGCGGGTGGCGATGTTGGAGGTCGGGCACACCTCCAGCGGGATCCGGTGCTCGGCGAGGTGCGCGAGCAGCTTGGGGTCCTGCGCGGAGCTGGTGCCGTGCCCGATCCGCTCGGCCCGCAGATGGGTCAGCGCGTCCCACACCGTCTGCGGGCCGGTCGTCTCCCCGGCGTGCGGTACGGAGTGCAGCCCGGCGGCGATCGCCCGGTCGAAGTACGGCTTGAACTGCGGCCGCTCCACGCCGACCTCGGGTCCGCCGAGACCGAAGGAGACCAGGCCCTCCGGGCGCAGCCGGTCGTCGGTGGCGAGCCGGGCCGTCTCCTCGGCGGCCTGCAGACCCGCCTCGCCGGGGATGTCGAAGCACCAGCGCAGCAAGGTCCCGAAATCGGCCTCGGCGGCCTTGCGGGCGTCCTCGATCGCGTCCATGAAGGCCCGCTCGTCGATGCCGCGCCGGGTGGACGAGAAGGGCGTGATGGTCAGCTCGGCGTAGCGCACCTGCTGCCGGGCCATGTCCCGGGCCACCTCGTAGGTCAGCAGCCGGACGTCCTCCGGGGTGCGGATCAGGTCGACGACCGACAGGTACACGTCGATGAAGTGCGCGAAGTCGGTGAACGTGAAGTAGTCGGCCAGGGCCTCGGGGTCGGTCGGCACCTTCGAGTCGGGGTGCCGCGCGGCCAGTTCCGAGACGATCCGGGGGGAGGCGGATCCCACGTGGTGCACGTGCAGTTCGGCCTTGGGCAGGTCGGCGATGAAGGCCCTGAGGTCGCGAGGGGCTTGCGGGTCGACGAGATGCTGGGTCAAGGTTCCTCCCCGGAACGGCGCTCCGGCCGGCGCAGGGCGGGCGGGCGCGGGTGATCGGCTGATCGATGACTCGGCATCATCGTAGGCCGTGGCGCAGCGCCCCTTCCCGGGGGCGCTGCGCCACAGCGATCCGCGGCACCGCCGCGTCGGGCCGCGCGGTCGGCCCGACGCCGGCGGACGCGGCCACGGGCTCCGGGAGCCGTGGCGCACCCGCCCTGTGGCCCGCACCGGACGGCCCCGTAGCATGACGGGACGATCGACCCAGGGGGGACGCACGATGACGGACGCGACGCAGCCCGACGGAGGCAGCCACGACCCGTGGGCGCCCCCGGAGAACAAGCCCTCGCTCGACAAGAACCAGTCGCCGCAGCCGCCGTCCGTGCACGACCAGGCCACGGTCACCTCGATGCCGGGCTTCACCCCGCCCGCCGGCACCCCGCAGTTCGACCCCGCCGGCACCGGTGCCGTGCCGCCCCCGCCCGTGGCTCCCACCGGCCCGGGAGCGCCGGGCGGCTATGGATACCCGGGCGGCTATCCCCAGGGCGGCTACGGCTGGCCCGGCATGCCCATGGCCCCGCAGAACGGCATGGGCGTCGCCGCGATGGTGCTCGGCATCATCTCCTGCACCCTCTTCTGCCTCTACGGTGTGGTCTCCCTGGTCACCGGGATCCTCGCCGTCGTCTTCGGCATCAAGGGCCGCAAGCGCGCCGAGGCCGGGGTGGCGACCAACCACGGGCAGGCCCAGGCCGGGCTGATCATGGGCATCATCGGGATCATCCTCGGCATCACGGTGATCGTCCTGATCGCCGTCGGCATCACGGCCGCGATCAACAGCGACCGCAACGACGACCCGTACTACGGCGCCGTCGGTCCGGTGGCCACCGCGCCGTCCCACCGCTGAAACAGCCGCCCTCCGCAGCCGACTTGGCCACTACGATGCCCTGGTCTGACAACGGAGGGGAGAGCGTCCATGTCCAACACCAACCCGCCCCCGGGTGGTTTCGGCCCGCCGGCCCAGCCGCCGCAGCAGCCGGCCCCGGGATACGGCTATCCGCAGCAGCCCGGCCCGGGCTACGGCTACCCGCAGGGCGGCCCCGGCTACCCGGCCGCGCCGCCCGTGGGCTACCCGCAGGCGCCCGGCTACGGGATGCCCGCCCAGCCCAGCAACGGCATGGGAACCACGGGCCTGGTGCTGGGCATCATCGGCGTGGTGTGCAGCCTGACCTTCCTGCTGTGGTTCTTCGGCGTGATCCTCGGCATCCTCGCGATCATCTTCGGTGCCATCGGCCGCGGCAAGGCCACCCGCGGTGAGGCCACCAACAAGGGCGCGGCGACCGCGGGCCTGGTCTGCGGCATCATCGCCACCGTGATCCTGCCGCTGCTCGGCTTCCTGCTGTTCGCCAGCATCATGGGCGGGCTCGGCGCGGCGGCCTGAAGGAGGCTCCCGGGCTTCGTGAGGGGCCGGTCCACCGGACCGGCCCCTCACTCATGCTCTCGCCGTCCCCAGCCGCTCCCGCGCCTCCATCAGCGCGAAGCCCAGCAGATTCGGCCCCCGCCATCGCTCCGGATCCATCGCCGCCTCGTCGTTCGCGGCCAGCCCGATGCCCCACACCCGGTCCACGGGGCTGGCCTCGACCAGCACCCGGTCGCCCGTGCCCAGGAGGTACGCCAGCAGCTCGGGATGCGCGCCGAACTTGTGGACGCTGCCCTCGACGACGATCCGGAACCGCTCCCGCGCCCACACCGCCTCGTCGAACCCGCGCACCAGCCGCCCGGCCTTCTTCGCCTCGGCCGGATGCCCCGCGGCCAGCGCGGCACGCTCCGCCGCGGCGTCCTCGAAGAGCCGGGCCTTGGCCGCCATCATCCAGTGCTCGGCCGTCGCGTACGCCACGCCGTCAACGGTGAACGGCGCCGGCCACCACTGGCTCAGGCAGCTCGCCCCGATCCGGCCGTCCGGCCGCGGCCGGTGCCCCCAGAAATGCAGATATCCGACCCTGGCCCCCGCGCGGACCGCCCTGATCAGGGCCTCCTGCGAGCCGACCGCCCCCGTGATCTTCTCCATGCACGCGAGTTTGGCACGCACCACTGACACAGCGTCCTGCCTTTTCGCGGCGAACTCGACACCTGGTCGACAGATTCCGTCGCGTAACCAAAAATCAACAACGGAATCACTTGTTGGAGTGGCATACCTCTGTCAGGATCGGCACTCAAATCGAGCCTGAGCCACGCCGGCCCCATCAGGGGACACGGAGGAGAGCGACATGCACAACCCGGGCACTGCCACCCCGGACCGATTCCCGGCGGAGGAGCGCTTCGCGCAGGGCGCGCAGTACATCGCGGGGCGCCTGACCAGCGGCACCTCCGGCCGTACGCACGCCGTCGTCGACCCGGCGTCCGGCGAGGAGGTCCTCACCTACGAGCTGGCGGGCACGGCCGACGTCGACCGGGCCGTCGCCGCCGCCCGCGAGGCCTTCCCCGGCTGGGCGGGAGCCACCCCCGGCGAGCGGTCCGACACCCTGCACCGGTTCGCCGCGGTCCTCGCCGACCGCGCCGAGGACTTCGCCCGCGCCGAGTCGCTCCAGTGCGGCAAGCCGCTGAAGCTGACCCGCGAGTTCGACGTCCCCGGGACGATCGACAACGCCGCCTTCTTCGCCGGTGCCGCACGGCATCTCCAGGGGCAGTCGGCCGGCGAGTACTCCGGCGACCACACCTCGTACGTCCGGCGCGAGCCCATCGGCGTCGTCGGGTCGATCGCGCCCTGGAACTACCCCCTCCAGATGGCCGCCTGGAAGATCCTCCCGGCGATCGCCGCGGGCAACACCATCGTCCTGAAGCCCGCCGAGCTCACCCCGCTGACCTCGCTGCTCTTCGCCCGGGCGGCCACCGACGCCGGGATCCCGGACGGCGTGATCAACATCGTCACCGGCACCGGCAGGGAGGCCGGAGAGCACCTCGTCGGCCACCCCGACGTGGCCATGACCTCCTTCACCGGCTCCACCGCCGTCGGCAAGCGCGTCGCCGAGGTCGCCACCGCCACCGTCAAGCGCCTCCACCTGGAGCTCGGCGGCAAGGCGCCCTTCGTGGTCTTCGACGACGCCGACTTGGAGGCCGCCGCCCACGGCGCGGTCGCGGGCTCCCTGATCAACACCGGGCAGGACTGCACGGCCGCCACGCGCGCGTACGTGCAGCGGCCGCTGTACGAGGCCTTCGTGGAGCGGACCGCCGCGCTCATGGAGACGGTCCGGCTGGGCGACCCCTTCGCCGCCGGCACCGACCTCGGCCCGCTGATCTCCCACGTGCAGCGGGACCGGGTCGCCGGGTTCGTGGACCGGGCGCGGTCCTACGCGCGCGTGGTGACCGGCGGCGAGGCACCCGAGGGGGAGCTGGCCAAGGGCGCCTACTACCGGCCCACCCTGATCGCCGACGCGGCCCAGGACAGCGAGGTCGTCCAGTCGGAGATCTTCGGACCGGTCCTGGTCGTGCTGCCGTTCGACACCGACGACGAGGGCCTCGCGCTCGCCAACGACACTCCGTACGGCCTGGCCGCCTCCGCCTGGAGCCGGGACGTGTACCGGGCGAACCGGGCCACGCGCGAGATCAAGGCCGGCTGCGTCTGGATCAACGACCACATCCCGATCATCAGCGAGATGCCGCACGGCGGCTACAAGTCCTCCGGCTACGGCAAGGACATGTCCGCGTACTCGTTCGAGGAGTACACCCAGATCAAGCACGTCATGTTCGACAACACCGCGGTGGCCGCCAAGGACTGGCACCGCACCGTGTTCGGGGATCGATAGCCGTTACGCAGGCCGCCTGACCACCGGCCGTCCACCCTCCGAAAGGGCACCACGCGCATGGAGCAGTACGAGCCCGACCGCCTGTCCCCGGCCCAAGTGGCCGCCGTGCGGCGCAGTTTCAAGAACGGCAGGGCCTCCCTCACCCGGCGGTCCCTGCTGCGCGCCTCGGCGGGCGGGGCGCTAGCGGCCGGCGGACTCGGCACGCTGAGCGCCTGCGGCATCCCCGCCGCGGGCCAGGCGAAGGGCGGCGTCTCGGCAGAGGACCACTCGGCCAAGGAGAAGACGGTGAACTTCTCCAACTGGACCGAGTACATGGACGTCGACGACAGCGGCAAGCACCACCCCACGCTGGACCAGTTCGCCAAGCGCACCGGCATCAAGGTCAAGTACACCGAGGACATCAACGACAACAACGAGTTCTTCGGCAAGATCAAGCCGCAGCTCGCCGCGGGCCAGGACACCGGCCGCGACCTGATCGTCCTCACCGACTGGCTGGCCGCCCGCCTCATCCGCCTCGGCTGGGTGCAGAAGCTCGACCCGAGCAACCTGCCGCACGCCTACGCCAACCTGTCGGCCCAGTTCCGCAGCCCCGACTGGGACCCGGGCCGCGCCTACTCGTACGTCTGGCAGGGCATCTCGACCGTCATCGCGTACAACAAGAAGGCCCTCGACGGCGTCGAGGTGAAGTCGATATCCGACCTGCTGGACAACCCCAAGCTCAAGGGCCGGGTCGGGTTCCTCTCGGAGATGCGCGACAGCATCGGCATGACGCTGCTCGACATGGGCAAGGACCCGGCCGACTTCACCGCCGACGACTATGACGCGGCCATCGCCCGCCTCCAGAAGGCCGTCGACAAGGGCCAGATCCGCCGCTTCACCGGCAACGACTACACCTCGGACCTGACCAGCGGCGATTTCGCCGCCTGCGTCGCCTGGGCCGGTGACGTCGTCCAGCTCAAGGCGGACAGCCCCGACATCGACTTCCTCATCCCGGACAGCGGCTACGTGACGTCGACCGACAACCTGCTGATCCCCAACAAGGCCCGGCACAAGACCAACGCCGAGCGGCTCATCGACTTCTACTACGAGCCGAAGGCCGCCGCCGAACTCGCCGCGTACATCAACTACGTGTGTCCCGTCGACGGCGTGAAGGCCGAGCTGGAGAAGACCGACAAGGACGCGGCGAACAACCCGCTGATCATTCCCGACAAGGCCATGGCCGCCAAGTCGCACGCCTTCCGCTCGCTGAGCTCGAAGGAAGAGACCGAGTTCGAAGCGAAGTTCGCGAAGCTGACGGGGGCGTGACCACCATGACGAACAAGACGGACCCCAGCGGCGACGTCCGCCTCACGGGCATAGCCAAGACCTACGGCGCCTTCACCGCCGTCCACCCGCTCGACCTGACCGTGCCGCAGGGCTCCTTCTTCGCCCTGCTCGGCGCATCCGGCTGCGGCAAGACCACCACCCTGCGCATGATCGCCGGGCTGGAGGAACCTTCCGCCGGCACCGTCTTCCTCGGCGACCAGGACGTGACCGCCCTCCCGCCGTACAAGCGGCCGGTGAACACGGTCTTCCAGTCCTACGCCCTCTTCCCGCACCTCGACATCTTCGAGAACGTCGCCTTCGGCCTGCGCCGGCGCGGTCTGAAGTCGGTGAAGAAGCAGGTCGAGGAGATGCTGGAGCTCGTCCAGCTCGGCGAGCAGGCCCGCAAGAAGCCGCACCAGCTCTCCGGCGGCCAGCAGCAGCGCGTCGCCGTCGCCCGCGCGCTGATCAACCACCCCAAGGTGCTCCTGCTCGACGAGCCGCTCGGTGCCCTCGACCTCAAGCTGCGCCGCCAGATGCAGCTGGAGCTCAAGCGCATCCAGACCGAGGTCGGCATCACCTTCATCCACGTCACGCACGACCAGGAGGAGGCCATGACGATGGCCGACACGGTCGCCGTGATGAACGCGGGCCGTGTCGAGCAACTGGGCGCGCCCACCGACCTCTACGAGAACCCGCGCACCACGTTCGTCGCGAACTTCCTCGGCACCTCCAACTTCATCGAGGCCGAGGTCGACTCCCGGAGCGGCGAGGAGATCGTGCTGAAGGCGGGCGGCGGCAAGCTCGTCCTGCCCGAGGCGCGCTGCTCCGCGCCCACCGCGACCGGCGGCAAGGTGCTGGTCGGCGTCCGCCCGGAGAAGATCTCCCTCAGCCACGCGGACGACGCCGGCGAGATCCCCGAGGGCCGCAACCGCATCACGGGCCGCATCGCCGACTCCAGCTTCATCGGTGTCTCCACGCAGTACGTCGTCGACAGCCCGGTCTGCTCCGACTTCGAGGTCTACGCCCAGAACATCGACCGCGACCCGCGCCTCGTGCCCGGCACCGAGGTCGTCCTGCACTGGAACCCGGCCCACACCTTCGGTCTGGACGCCGCCCAGGACGCCGACGCCGGAGTGGAAGAGGCGGTCTGATGAGCACACTCACCGAGGCGCCACCGCCGCTCGCGCCCGAAGCGCCCGAACCGAGGCCGCCGAAGCGCAGAGGCCGCTTCACGCCGTACTGGCTGCTGCTCCCCGGCATCCTCTGGCTGCTGGTGTTCTTCGCGCTGCCGATGATCTACCAGGCCTCCACGTCCGTGCAGACGGGCTCCCTGGAGGAGGGCTACAAGGTCACCTGGCACTTCGCCACCTACTGGGACGCGCTGTCCGCGTACTGGCCGCAGTTCGTCCGCTCGGTGCTCTACGCGGGCACGGCGACGATCCTGTGTCTGCTGCTCGGCTACCCGCTCGCGTACCTGATCGCCTTCCGTGCGGGCCGCTGGCGGAACCTGATCATGATCCTGGTGATCGCGCCGTTCTTCACCAGCTTCCTGATCCGCACCCTCGCCTGGAAGACGATCCTCGCGGACGGCGGCCCCGTCGTCGGCGCGCTGAACACGCTGCACGTCCTGGACGTCACCACCTGGCTCGGCTGGACCGCCGGCGACCGCGTCCTCGCCACGCCGCTCGCGGTGGTGTGCGGTCTGACGTACAACTTCCTGCCGTTCATGATCCTGCCGCTCTACACCTCGCTGGAGCGCATCGACGGACGGCTCCACGAAGCCGCCGGGGATCTGTACGCACGCCCCTCGACGACCTTCCGCAAGGTCACCTTCCCGCTGTCGATGCCGGGTGTCGTCTCCGGCACGCTGCTCACCTTCATTCCGGCGGCCGGTGACTACGTGAACGCCGATCTGCTCGGCTCCACCGACACCCGCATGGTCGGAAACGTCATCCAGACACAGTTCCTGAGAGTCCTCGACTATCCGACGGCCGCGGCGCTCTCCTTCATTCTCATGGCGGCCATCCTGCTCATGGTCACCCTCTACATCCGCCGGTCCGGGACGGAGGATCTGGTCTAAATGCCCTTCGTCAACTGGCTCAAGAGAAATCTCGTCGTCCTCGCCGGACTTCTGACCCTCGGCTATCTGCTGCTGCCGAACGTCGTCGTGACGGTGTTCTCCTTCAACAAACCGAAGGGGCGCTTCAACTACGAATGGCAGCAGTTCTCCCTGGACGCCTGGAAGGATCCGTGCGGCGTCTCCGGACTGTGCGGATCGCTGTCCCTCAGCCTCCAGATCGCCGTGTGGGCGACGCTCGGCGCCACGCTCCTCGGCACCCTGATCGCCTTCGCCCTGGTCCGTTACCGGTTCCGCGCCCGCGGCGCCGTGAACTCGCTGATCTTCCTGCCGATGGCGATGCCCGAGGTCGTCATGGCCGCCTCGCTGCTCACCCTGTTCCTCAACATGGGCGCCCAGCTGGGTTTCTGGACGATTCTCATCGCCCACATCATGTTCTGCCTGAGTTTCGTCGTCACGGCCGTCAAGGCGCGTGTGATGTCGATGGACCCGAAACTGGAGGAGGCGGCACGGGACTTGTACGCGGGCCCGTTCCAGACCTTCGTCCGGGTCACGCTGCCCATCGCGGCTCCGGGAATCGCGGCGGGCGCACTGCTCGCTTTCGCGCTCTCCTTCGACGACTTCATCATCACGAATTTCAACGCCGGCTCGACCGTCACGTTCCCCATGTTCGTGTGGGGCTCGGCGCAGCGCGGAACGCCCGTTCAGATCAATGTCATCGGCACGACCATGTTCGTCGTCGCCGTACTGTTCGTCCTAGTTTCCATGATCGCCGGAAACCGTCGCAACAGGCAGAAGGCATAACCGTAGGGAGTTGAAATCATGGCCCCGAGCGCCATGAATCAGTGGATCGGTTCGCTCTCCGACGCCCAGCCGGTGCCGTACTGGCTGGACGACCCCGGCCGGCCCCGCCCCGAACCCGCCCTCACCACCTCCGAGACCTGCGACCTGCTGGTCGTCGGAGGCGGCTACAGCGGACTGTGGACGGCGCTGATCGCCAAGGAGCGCGACCCGCAGCGGGACGTGGTGCTGGTGGAGGGCCGCGAGGTGGGCTGGGCCGCCTCCGGCCGCAACGGCGGATTCTGCGCCGCCTCCCTCACTCACGGCCTGCCCAACGGCCTCGCCCGCTGGCCCGACGAGATCCACAAGCTCCAGGAACTGGGCGACCGCAACCTCGACGAGATCGAGGCCGCCGTCGCCCGGCACTCCATCGACTGCGACTTCGAACGCACCGGCGAGATCGACGTCGCCACCGAGCCCTACCAGGCCCGTGAGCTGCGCGAGTGGCACGAGGAGACCGCCCGGCAGGGCCTGGCCGACGGCGTCGAGTTCCTGGACGCCGACGCCGTACGGGAGCACGTGAACTCACCCACCTTCCAGGCGGGCCTGTGGGACCGCAGGGGCGTCGCCATGCTGAACCCCGCGAAGCTCGCCTGGGGCCTGAAGCGGGCCTGCGTGGAACTGGGCGTGCGCGTCTACGAGCACACCCCCGCCCTGACCCTGAAGCCGTACGGGCCCGGCATGGCCGTCCGCACCCCCTACGGCGGGATCCGCGCCCGCCGGGTCGCCCTCGGCACCAACATCTTCCCGAACCTGGTCAGACGCGTCCGCTCGTACACCGTCCCGGTCTACGACTACGCCCTGATGACCGAGCCGCTCACCGCCGCGCAGCTCGACTCGATCGGCTGGAAGAACCGCCAGGGCCTCGGAGACAGCGCCAACCAGTTCCACTACTTCCGGCTGTCCGCCGACAACCGGATCCTCTGGGGCGGCTACGACGCGATCTACCCCTACGGCGGCCGCGTCCGCGCCGAGTACGACGACCGCCCCGAGACCTACGCCAAGCTCGCCGGGCACTTCTTCACCTGCTTCCCGCAGCTGGAGGGCGTCCGCTTCAGCCACGCCTGGGGCGGCGCGATCGACACCTGCTCCCGCTTCTCGGCGTTCTTCGGCACCGCCCACCAGAGCAAGGTGGCCTACGCGGCCGGGTACACCGGCCTCGGTGTCGGCGCCACCCGGTTCGGCGCCGAGGTGATGCTGGACCTGCTCGCGGGGGAGCGCACCGAGCTCACCGAGCTGGAGATGGTCCGCAGGAAGCCCCTGCCGTTCCCGCCCGAGCCGTTCGCCTGGACGGGCATCGCCCTCACCAAGTGGTCACTGGCCCGTGCGGACGCCCAGGGCGGCCGCCGCAACCTGTGGCTGCGCACGATGGACCGGTTGGGGCTGGGATTCGACAGCTGACCGACCAGGTGTGGTCCGGTTCACTCCAAAGGGGTGCCGGAACCCGCGTAATGGCCGGGGGACACCCCCTTCTCCCTCGTGATGACCTCCGGACGCCCCGCGCGTCCGTGAGGTTCGCGAGAGAGAAGGGGGTCTTTCCGATGACCGGTGCGAAGACGGCGGTCGAGTGGCTCGCATCCGTCGCACCCGATCCCGAGGCCTGCCGCTGGGAGTGGGAGCGCAACCCGCTCGGGGTGGCGCTGCTGCCGGCCGGCAGCGCCTGGGACGTGCTCATCCTGCCCGGCGAACTCGGCTACGCCACGCTCGACGTGCTGAGCCGTGTCCTCGACCAGCAGGGGCCCGTGCTGGTCGACTTCGGTGACGCGCGCATGGGCTTCTTCGTGCCCCCGGGCACCGCGGCCCGCTGGCTCGGCACGGGCATCCGCACGGCGGGCGCCGGCACCTGGATCGTCGTGCCGTACCCGGGCCGCTCCTCACCCGGTGGCGTCCGCTGGCTGGTACCGCCCGACGGTTCGGGTCTGCTGACCGACCCGGCCCTGCTGGAACTGGCCATGCACGAGGCAGCGGCGAGGCTGGCGACGGAGAACGACGGTCAGGGCTCCGGTGGTTGAGACCGGCCGGGCGCCGTCGCCGCCCGGACGGACAGCCACAGCGATGTCAGCAGCACCGAACACAGACACCAGCTGCCCACCACGTCCAGTGGCCAGTGGTAGCCGCGGCGGACCACGCCGTAGCCGGCGCCGAGGACCAGGGCGACGCACAGGGTGACCAGGGCGCGGCGGGCCAGGGCCGTGCGGAGCCAGGGGAGCAGCAGCAGGGTCGCGCCACCGTAGGCGACGACGGCGGTGGCGGTGTGGCCCGAGGGGTAGTAGCCGGTGCCGGGCGGGACGGCCGGGGTGCCCGGGCGGTCGGTGAGCTCCTTCAGGGGGACGACCAGCGCCGGGACCAGGGCCATGAGCAGCGCCGCCGCGGCGACGGGCAGCCACCACCGGTCCGTGCCCGCACGGCGGTGGCGTACGGCGACGTACCCGAGCGCGACGGCGAGGACCGGGACCGCGACCTGGACGTTGCCCAGGTCGGCGAGGAGTTCCGAGCAGCGGTCCGGGTTCACCAGGACGCGGCTGAGCCGCTCGTCGAGCCGCACGAGCGGGCCGTCGGCGACGACCTGCCAGGTGATCAGGGTGAAGAGGAGGGCCGCAAGGGCGAGCAGGAGCGCGACGGATCCCGGGAGCGTGGTGCGTTCCTGGTTCGCTGGGATCGGCATGGGGCACAGCTTGGCACGAGCGCCGACGTCCACTCGCGGCCCCTCGGAGGATCACGTGAACCACCCGGCACACGACGACAGCCTCCTGGAGCACTGCCCGTGGCTCTTCGCCGGACAGGCCTCGAAACGGCAGCGGGCCGCCCAGGAGCAGCGGCAGAAGCGGCTGTTCGCGGCGCCCGGGGTGCCAGGGCACGCTTGCGCTGCGCCACGGTCCGCGCAGCGTCTCGGCGCTCACCGAGATGCTCAGGAAGGGGGCGTAGAGGGAGGTCGGCCGCCCCGGAACAGGGGGGGGTGGTTCCGGGGCGGCCGTCCGGACCGGAACGTCGCGCGCCCCGGGGGGTTTGGGGCGGGCGACTGTCCGATCGGTGAGGAGATCCAGAGCCTCAGGCTCCGGTTGTGTGCGCGAGGGCACGACCAGGTCGAAGCTGGGGAGGCCCCGGCCTGATGTCACCCACAGTCCCCTGTGGGCGGGGTGTATCTCTCATCTGGGTAGAACCTACGACAGGGGCGGGGCGCAGGACAGGCCATGGGGCCGCATGTCATCCACCTCGCACACCTTCTTCACACGCTCTGCCGCTCGCCGCCCCGGTAGCGGAACCGGGGCGGCTCACCTGCCCCGACGGGGGCTCAGATGCGCGCGTCGGCGGTTCAGATGCGGGAGAACGCCTGCTCGATGATGTCGAGACCCTCGGTCAGCAGGTCCTCGCCGATCACCAGCGGGGGCAGGAAGCGGAGCACGTTGCCGTAGGTGCCACAGGTCAGGACCAGCAGGCCCTCGGCGTGGCAGGCCTTGGCGAGCGCGCCGGTCGCCTCCGGGTTCGGCTCCTTGGTGGCGCGGTCCTTGACCAGCTCGATGGCGATCATGGCGCCGCGGCCACGGACGTCGCCGATGATGTCGAACTTCTCGGCCATGGCACCGAGGCGGGCCTTCATGATCGCCTCGATGTTCTTCGCCTTGGCGTTGAGGTCGAGCTCCTTCATCGTCTCGATCGAGCCGAGCGCGCCCGCGCAGGCGACCGGGTTGCCGCCGTAGGTGCCGCCCAGGCCGCCGGCGTGCGCGGCGTCCATGATCTCGGCGCGGCCGGTGACGGCCGCGAGCGGCAGACCGCCCGCGATGCCCTTCGCCGTCGTGATCAGGTCCGGGACGATGCCCTCGTCCTCACACGCGAACCACTGGCCCGTGCGGCAGAAGCCGGACTGGATCTCGTCGGCGACGAAGACGATGCCGTTGTCCTTCGCGAACTGGCTGATCGCCGGCAGGAAGCCCTTCGCCGGCTCGATGAAGCCACCCTCGCCGAGCACCGGCTCGATGATGATCGCGGCGACGTTCTCCGCGCCGACCTGCTTGCTGATCTGGTCGATGGCCTGCGCGGCGGCCTCGGGGCCGGCGTTCTCGGGCCCGGTCGGCCAGCGGTAGCCGTAGGCCACCGGCACCCGGTACACCTCGGGCGCGAACGGCCCGAAGCCGTGCTTGTACGGCATGTTCTTCGCGGTCAGCGCCATGGTGAGGTTGGTGCGGCCGTGATAGCCGTGGTCGAACACCACGACGGCCTGGCGCTTGGTGTACGCACGCGCGATCTTGACCGCGTTCTCGACGGCCTCGGCGCCGGAGTTGAACAGGGCGCTCTTCTTGGCGTGGTCACCCGGGGTCAGCTCGGCGAGGGCCTCGGCCACCTCGACGTACCCCTCGTAGGGCGTGACCATGAAACAGGTGTGGGTGAAGTCGGCGAGCTGCGCCGACGCCCGCCGTACGACGGCCTCGGCGGAGGCGCCCACGGACGTCACGGCGATGCCCGAGCCGAAGTCGATCAGCCGGTTCCCGTCGACGTCCTCGATGATCCCGCCACCGGCACGCGCCGTGAACACGGGCAGCACGGACCCCACGCCCTGCGCGACCGCGGCGGTACGGCGGGCCTGCAGCTCCTGCGACTTCGGACCGGGAATGGCGGTGACGACGCGGCGCTCCTGCGGAAGTGCGGTCATGCGGGGCTCCTGGGGGTGGTGCGGATGGTCTCGACGACGCTTGGGTTCTTTTCTCGCAGGCTAGGGCGGGGAAAGGGGGGTGGGCATGCTCCATGTGGGCGTTGTCGGCGGAGCGCCTTGTCCGGGGTGGACATGGCAGTCTCGTGGACCCGGTGCCCACGACCCGGCCGTGTAAGCGGTGAACTCCCCAGGAGAGGGCGTTAGATTGGCTCGCTGATGGTGGACGGAGCGGCTGGTCAGGGGGCAAGGGCGATGGACAGCGACGGGACGCAGGACGCGCGGGGTACGCATGCGAGTCCCGTGCCGCGCCCGGCGGGGCCGCCGGAGGTGCCCGCGATGCCTCCCCGGCCGCCCCGGGCACCGGGGACGCCGCCGCTGCCGGACGGGTCGGCGTTCCTCACCTGGCTGCGCGCGCCGCGCCCCGACGCCGCACCGGGCGTGTGGCGGTTCGGGCACCGGCCGCGGCCCGCTGAGGAACCCGAGGAGATCCCCACCCGGCAGCTGCTGAGCGGGGCGCTGATCGCCTTCCTCGTGGGATGGCTGATCTGGTCGCTGCTGCAGAACGGCTACCTCGGCACCTGGTGGTGGGTGCCGTTCGACCTGATCGTTCCCGACGCCTGGCGGGGTGGCGACAGCGACCTCGGGGAGACCGGGACGTTCGTCGTCTACCAGGGCTACGAGCTGCTCGTCGCCCTGGGGATCATGGTCGGGGCGGCCCGGCTCGGCCGCTGGGGCGAGGTGTGGCGCCGTTTCGTCACCCCCCGCTTCCGCCGGCCGGAGGCCCAGGAGACCCGCACGACCCCCGAGGACGACCCGGCCCAGTGGAACGAGCTGCGCGCCGCCGGGGCCGCCGACGCCGCCGAGCGCCTCACCGCCGACGCCCGCACCGGGCTGATGCGGGACGTCGACCACGCCCGGATCCTCCGTGCCTGGCAGGGCGTGCGCACCGGGCGGCACAGCCTCGCCACCTTCACCGGCGCCGTGCTCAAGGACGGTGCCGCCGCGTGCCTGCACCCCTCCGGGGAGCGCGATCTGCCCGCCCGGCTCGCCCGGCACGACCTCGTCACCGGCCAGGTGCGGCTCGGCACCACCGTGGACGACGCCCGCAACCCGTACGCCTACCGCGGCACGGGCCTCGCCCTCGGGCCCGACCTGCTCGGCACCTCGCTCGTCGCCGTCGGCCCCGCCGGATCCGGCAAGACCGGCACCGTCGTCCGGCCCCTCGCCGAGTCGCTCTGTCTGCACGCCCTCGCCGGGCGCGCCGCCGTGGTCGTCGTCGGGGCGGCCGGCGCGGGGCTAGGACCGGCCGACGCGTACGACGTGGTCGTACGGATCGGGAACCAGGAGTCCGAGTACGACCTCGATCTCTACGGCGGCAGCACCGACCCGGACGAGGCCGCGGCCGTGCTCGCCGAGGCGCTCGTCGGGGACCTCGCCGACCCGCACCCCGGCAGCGACAGCCGCCGGTCCACCACCGTCCTCGCCCAGTTGCTCGGGCCGTTCCGGGCCGTGCACGGGCGTTTCCCCTCCGTACCGGAGCTGCGGCAGCTGCTGGACGGGGCGCCGGGGCCGTTCGCCGCACTGCGGCAGGGGCTTCATGAGGCCGGGCAGGAGTCGTTGCTGCGGGAACTGGACGCCAGGGAGCGGCAGATGGGGCAGCCCGGGGACGTCGGCGGGGTGCTGGGCGACCGGGTGGCGCTGCTCGACCGGCCCGCCTTCGCCGGGTTCTTCGACACCTCCGGACAGTCCCGGCCCTTCACGCTCAAGGCCCTCGACCACCCCGTGCGGGTGCGCATCGACCTGCCCCAGCGCGGGCACGCCGACGCCTCCAAGATGCTCGCCCGGCTCGTGCTCGCGCAGTTCACGGCCAGTGTCGCCGTACGCGAGGACCGGTCGCTGTTCGCCTGCCTGCTGCTGGACGACGCGACCGGCGTGGTGACGCCCGAGGCCGTGCGCGGCATCCAGCGGCTGCGCTCCGGCAACGCCGGGGTCGTACTGACCCTGCGCACCCTGGACGACGTGGCCCGGCCCCTGCGTGGCCCGCTGCTCGGCGCGACCGGATGCCGGATGGCCCTGTCGGGACTCACCCCGTGGGACGGACAGGACTTCGCCGAGGTGTGGGGCAAGGAGTGGACCGAGGCCCGCGACGTCACCGACCGGCAGATCATCGCGGAGACCCCGGCCGGCAAGGCCGTTCACATGCTGCGCCGGGTGATCACCGGCAAGGCCCCGACCGCGCGGGCGGTGACCGTGCGGCAGGTCGAGCGGGAGCGCTGGTCCGCCTCCGAGCTGGCGCACGGCGTACCGGCGGGGCACGCGGTGCTGTCGCTGACCGACGTCAAGGGCGAGCACGCGCCTCCGCTGCTGGTGGATCTGCGGGGCTGACCCCTTCCCACCTGCGCGGGTACGCGGGGACCGTACGGTGAGGCAGAATCGTCACAGGTCGTTCATACGCGGCGGCCAAAAGACCACAGAGATCTCACAGCCCTGACGCAGAAGGCCTCATGCCCCCGACGCTCGCCTCGCTCGTCCACCACTCCGCGCTGAAGCTGACCGTGCGGGCGGGCGAAGACCGCCTCGACGTGCCGGTCCGTTGGGCGCACCCCAGCGAGCTCGCCGACCCCGTCCCCTATATGGAGGGCGGGGAACTGCTGCTGATCACCGCCCTCAAGCTGGACGCCGAGGACCCGGAGGCCATGCGCCGCTACGTGCGCAGGCTGGCCGGGGCCGGAGTGGCCGGGCTCGGTTTCGCCGTCGGCGTCAACTACGACGAGATCCCCGCCGCGCTCGTCGACGCGGCCGCACGGGAGGGCCTGCCGCTGCTGGAGGTCCCGCGCCGCACCCCGTTCCTCGCCATCAGCAAGGCCGTCTCCGCCGCGATCGCCGCCGACCAGTACCGGGCCGTCACCGCCGGGTTCGCCGCCCAGCGCGAGCTGACCCGGCAGGCCCAGACCGGCGGGCCGGAGGGGCTGCTGGCCGCGCTGGCCGCGCAGGTCGACGGCTGGGCGGCGCTGTACGACGCCTCGGGTGCGGTCGTCGCCACCGCACCGGAGTGGGCGGGGCGGCGCGCCGCGCGGCTCACCGGTGACGTGCAGAAGCTGCGGGACCGTCCCGCCCCCGCCTCCTCCGTGGTGGGCGGCCCGGAGAACGAGGACCGGGTCGAGCTGCACACCCTCGGCACCGGCCGCCGCCCCCGGGCGGCCCTCGCCGTGGGCACGGCCGCCGCCCCGGGCACCGCCGAGCGCTACGCCGTCCACTCGGCGATCGCGCTGCTGACCCTCACCACGGAACGTTCCCGGTCCCTCCAGGCCGCCGAGCAGCGGGTCGGTGCGGCGGTGCTGCGCATGCTGCTGGCCGGGGAGCCGGACCACGCCCGTGCGGTCGCCGGTGACCTGTACGGCGAGCTGCTGGACGCGCCGTTCCGGATGATGGTCGCGGAGCGGGTGCCGGTGTCGGCGTCCGCCGCGCTGGCCCGTGCCGAGGCACGCAAGGGCGCTGCTCCCGCCGAGCGGCACTCGGCCGCCGCGCTCGCCGCGGCCGACCCCGGCGGCGACCCCCTCGCGGCCCTCGCCGACGTCGTGGAGTCCGCGGCGGCCCGGGCCGGCGAGGCCGTACTGGTGGTGCCGGAGGGGGAGCGTTTGGTGGTGCTGGCCGCGGACGGCGGCGCCGCCGCGGCGGCCTGCGGGGAGTACGCGGGCGCCCTGGAGACGGCCCGGGCGGGGATACGCGAGAAGGTGCCGGGCGGCGAGGAGGACGAACTGGTCGTGGGCCTGTCGGCACCGGCCGGGCCCATCGCCGCGTCCGCCGCCTACAAACAGGCAGAGCAGGCGCTGTCGGTGGCGCGGCGGCGCGGGCGCGTCCTCGTGGAGCACGAGCAGATGGCGGCCGGATCGGTGCTGCCGCTGCTGGCCGACGACGCGGTACGGGCCTTCGCCGACGGCATGCTGCGGCCGCTGTACGAGCACGACGCCACGGGCCGCGGCGACCTCGTCGCCTCCCTGCGCGCCTGGCTGTCCAAGCACGGCCAGTGGGACGCGGCGGCGGCCGACCTCGGCGTCCACCGGCACACCCTGCGCTACCGCATGCGCCGGGTCGAGGAGATCCTCGGCCGGTCCCTGGACGACCCGGACGTCCGGATGGAGCTGTGGCTGGCCCTGAAGGCGGCCTCCACCGAGTAGCCAAACCGGAGTGTCCGCGTCCCCCACTGCTACGGCTCGGACAAACGTCGTTCGGCCACCTCGCCCCTACCGTTGGTCCCGAAGCACAGGATCACCCCCAACGCCGAAGGGCCGGAACCCACATGACCTCCACCCACGCCTTCTGGCTCGCCGGCCGCCAGGCCACCGGCGAGGACACCTTCGACGTCACCTCCCCCTGGGACGGGCGGCTCGTCGGCACGGTGAGCGTGCCGACGGACGCGCAGGTCGAGGAGGCCGTGGCCGCCGCGCACGCCGTCCTGGACGAGTTCGCCGCCACCCCCGCCCACGTCCGGGCCGCCGCGCTCGACCACGTCAGCAAGCGCCTCGTCGAGCGCACCGAGGAGATCGCGCGGCTGATCTCCGCCGAGAACGGCAAGCCGATGAAGTGGGCGCGTGGCGAGGTCGGCCGGGCCGTGTCCGTGTTCCGATTCGCGGCCGAGGAGGCCCGGCGGTTCAACGGCGGCGAGGCCCAGCGCCTCGACACCGACCTCGGCGGCCAGGGCCGGCTCGCCCTCACCCGCCGCTTCCCCAAGGGCGTCGTGCTCGGCATCGCGCCGTTCAACTTCCCGCTGAACCTCTGCGCCCACAAGATCGCCCCGGCCATCGCCGCCGGCGCCCCGATCATCCTCAAGCCGGCCCCGGCGACCCCGCTGTCCGGCCTGATCATCGGCGAACTGCTCGCCGAGACCGAGCTGCCCGCCGGCTCCTGGAGCATCCTGCCGGTCGCCAACGACAAGATGCCGGCCCTGGTGCAGGACGAGCGGCTGCCCGTCATCTCCTTCACCGGTTCCGAGAAGGTCGGCTACGCGATCATGGACTCGGTGCCGCGCAAGCACTGCACCCTGGAGCTGGGCGGCAACGGCGCGGCCGTCGTCCTGGCCGACTGGGCGAGCGACGAGGACCTGGAGTGGGCGGCGAACCGCATCGCCACCTTCTCCAACTACCAGGGCGGCCAGTCCTGCATCTCCGTGCAGCGGGTCATCGCCGACGCCTCGGTGTACGACCGGCTGCTGCCGCGCATCGTCGCCGCCGTCGAGGCCCAGGTCACCGGCGACCCGGGCGACGACAAGACCGACGTCGGCCCGCTGGTCAGCGAGGACGCAGCCCGGCGCGTCGAGACGTGGGTCCAGGAGGCCGTGGACGCCGGGGCGCAGCTGCTCACCGGCGGCAAGCGTGACGGCGCCTCCTACGCGCCGACCGTCCTGGCCGAGGTCCCGGCCGACGTCACGATCTCCTGCGAGGAGGTCTTCGGGCCGGTCCTCACCGTGCAGAGGGCGGACGGCGAGGCCGCGGCCTTCGACGCCGTCAACGACTCCAAGTACGGCCTCCAGGCGGGCGTGTTCACCCACGACCTGCAGACCGCCTTCCGCGCCCACCGGGCCCTGGAGGTCGGCGGTGTCGTCATCGGCGACGTGCCGTCCTACCGCGCCGACCAGATGCCGTACGGCGGCGTCAAGCAGTCCGGCGTGGGCCGTGAGGGCGTGCGGTTCGCCATGGAGGACTACACGTACGAGCGTGTGCTGGTCCTCACCGGCATCAACCTCTAGCTCATGAGAACCATTTTCATATAAGCTCCACGAAGGGGCCCGGCACCGATGCCTTCCGGTGCCGGGCCCCTTCTTTACGCCGGCCTGCTCCGGACCCTCAACCGGAGAAACCGACGTGCGCGAGCCGCAGCGGGCCGCGCAGTCTGAGGTGCACGTCGTGGACGCCCGCGGCGACGACGGACGCGTCGAGTGGGACGTAGTCGTACGGGCCCGAGGTGGGAGCCGCGGTCGACAGCACCGCGAGCACCGGACCGCCGTCGAGGGACAGCTCCACCGAGCCCTCGCCGGCCACCTCCACCGTCACCCCGGAGATGCCCCGCCCGAAGTCGCAGGCGCGATAGACGAGTTCGCCCGTCGCCTGGCCGGCCGGTGTCACCGCGTCGCCCGACACCTTCGTCCGGTCGACGATCTCGATGCCGCTGTACTCGTCGAACCCGGCCGCGGGGAGGCCGTTCGCGACGACCGCGCGGGGCAGGGCCGGCTCGCCGTCGAGCGTGACCGTCGCGCGCAGCCGGACGTCCTCGCTGGACGCCCCGGCCAGCAGCTCGTACGCGCCCGGCTCCACGCGCCACCGGTCCTGGGCGACGTCGAAGAACCCGAAGGCGCTCAGCGGGATCTCGAACGCCAGCTCCGCCGTCGCGCCCGGGGCGAGGGTCACGCGCCGGTGGTCCAGCAGCTCACGTCCCGGACGCGGCACGGACGGGTCGACGGCCCGGCCGTAGAGCTGCGCCACCTCGTCGGCGGTCACGTCACCGGTGTTGGTGACCGAGAAGGAGACGTGCACCGCCCCGTCCCCGGCCCGGGCCGTCAGGCCGCCGTACGTGAACGACGCGTACGACAGGCCGTGGCCGAACGGGAACAGGGGGGTGCCCTCGAAGTAGAGGTACGTCTGGCGGGAGCCGATCACGTCGTAGTCGAGAAGGCCGGGCAGGTCGGCGTCGTCGGCGTACCAGGTCTGTGGGAGGCGGCCGGCGGGGGAGACGTCACCGGCCAGGACGCGGGCCAGGGCGGTGCCGGCCGCCTGGCCGCCGTGCGCGGTCCACAGCACCGCCGGAAGCCCGGCGGGGTCGACGGCGTAGGGGTAGGCGGAGACCAGTGCCAGCACGGTCGCCGGGTTCGCGGCGCGGGCCGCCCGCAGCAGCCGTTCCTGGTGTTCCGGCAGGCGCAGGGTCGTACGGTCCTCGGTCTCGCGCCCGTTGATGTACGGGTCGTTGCCCGCGACCACCACGACCACGTCGGCCGCCGCTGCGGCACGCGCCGCCGCCTCCTCGCCGCGCTCGGCGACGACCAGCTCGAAGACCTCGGGGTCGGTGTCGGCAACCTTCACGCCGTCGGCGGAGACACACACGTGGCGACCCGTCCCCAGGTGCTTGAGGAGGTGCCCGTTCCCGTGCGGTTCCAGGCGGAACGTCTCCTGCACGATCCAGCCGCCCGGCTGGTCGGCGGAGGCGCGCAGGCAGCCGTCGTCGGCGACCGAGAGATAGCGGCCGTCGGGGGCGCGCAGGGTCAGGACGCCCTCGCCCCAGTCGGCGAGCGCCAGTTCGGTGCCGTCGGCGTCGGTCGTGAGCGCGGGCAGGTCGGTGCGGCCCGTGAGCAGGGCCGGGTCGAGCGCGCCCTCGGCCCCGCGGACCTCGGCGGCGGCCCCCTCGGCCACCGGCACGTGCAGGTACGCGCCCGTGGAGGTCTTCAGCCGGACGCGGTCCACGCCCTCCGAGAACTCCACCCGCTCCGCGCCGAACCGCTCGTACAGGCCCTCCAGTGGGGTCGAGCGGTGGATGAGGGTGCCGCTGTACCAGTCGAGCTTGCACTCGTCGGCGAGCAGCCCGACCACCGCCACGCGGGTGTCCGGGGCGAGCGGCAGCACCCCGTCGTTCTTGAGCAGCACGATCGCCTGCTCGGCGGCCTCCTGGGCGAGGGCGCGGTGTGCCGGGGTGTCGAACTCGCTCGTGGCGCCGTGCGGGTCGTACTCCGGGTCGAACTCGCCGAGCCGGAAACGGACCGAGAGCTGGCGGCGGACGGCCGTGTCGACATCGGCCCCGGTCAGCAGACCGCGCTCCAGGGCGCCGCGCAGCCGCCCGGTCATCCGCGAGGAATCGGTGCCGTGGTCGGTGAAGCTGTCGACACCCGCGACGAGGGAAGCGGCGGTGGCCTCCTCGTGGGTGTCGAAGTAGTGCTCCGAGTCGACGAGGTTGCTCGGCGCGCCCGCGTCCGAAGAGACCAGCAGTTCCTCGTCCGTCCAGGCGCGCAAGTGCTCGCGCAGGTACGGCGACACGTGGTTGGGGCGGCCGTTGACCAGGTTGTACGCCGGCATCACCCCGGCCACCGCGCCCGCCTCGACGGTCTCGCGGAAGGCCCGCAGGTCGTACTCGTGCAGCACGCGCGGGCGCACCGAGCTCGACGTCGTGGAGCGGTCCGTCTCGTTGTTGTGGGCCAGCCAGTGCTTCAGCACGGGCGCGGTGCGCCAGTAGGTGGGGTGGTCGCCCCGCAGCCCGTGGGTGTAGGCCGTGGCGATCGCCGAGGTGAGCTTCGGATCCTCCGAGTAGCCCTCCTCGTTGCGGCCCCACAGGGGGTGGCGCAGCAGGTTGACCGTCGGGGACCAGACGTTGAGGCCGACCCGGTCGTCCTTGGCGCGCATCGCGCGGATCTCCTTGGACACCGCGTCGCCGACGCGCCGCACCAGCTCCGGGTTCCAGGTGGCGCCGAGACCGACCGCCTGCGGGAACACCGTCGCCGGGCCCATCCACGCCACGCCGTGCAGGGCCTCCTGGCCGGTGCGGAAGGCGGCGACGCCGAGCCGTTCGACGGCGGGGGCGAACTGGTGCAGGAAGGACGTCTTCTCGTCGAGGGTGAGCCGCTCCAGCAGATCGTCGACGCGCTTCGCGAACGGCAGCTGCGGATCGCGGAACGGTTCGGTGGGCGGCGGGTGTGCGGTCACGTGGGGATCCCCCTGCGATGGATCGGCGAGGCGCTTTCGAAGCGCTTCGATGCTGGGTCGACGACGGGCCGGGTGTCAAGAGCCGACGCCGTCACTTCAAGTCGTGCATGAGGAACGGTCCCCTCCTGCACCTGCGAGGAAGTTTGGGGACGACCCTTGTGCACCCTGGGGTGTTCACTTAACCTCACAGCAACATCGAAGCGCTTCGACTGCGGAAGCCCCTCTGGTCGAAGTGTCGCTTCTGCTCAGCCAGTTCCACTCGAGACACCGCAGCCGACGGCCCTCCGCCGGGTGTCCTGGTGCGCCATGAAGGGTTGACGCAATGACGCCGAACGCCGCCTCCGCCTCCTCCGGACCGAGCCGGAGAAGCTTCCTCGCCTCCACGGCGGTCGCCACCGCGGCCGTGGCCGGGGGGATGCCGCTGCTCGCCGCGTGCGGCGGGTCGGACAGCGGCTCGAAGGACGGCACGACGGCCGGCAAGAACGCCAAGAAGCTGCTGCCGGCGTACGTGGCGAGCAACGTCGTGACGCCGGACATCCCGTCCAAGCACGGCTCGGCCATGGGCTTCACGGCCAAGCTCGACCTGGCCGGCCTCAAGACCTCGGTGCCGAAGAAGCTCGGCAAGGGCGGCTCCGTCAAGATCATGTCGCCGTTCTGGGGCACGCCGCCGAAGGGCGACAACGCCTACTACCAGGCGATGAACGACCTGATCGGCGTCGACATCGCCTGGCAGAACCAGGACGGCAACACCTACGACGAGAAGCTGGGCGCGGTGCTCGCCTCCAGCGACCTGCCGGACGTCGTGGTCATCCCCAGCTGGAACATGGGCGGCAAGATACCCAGCGCCATCATCAGCAAGTTCGCCGACCTCGGTCCCTACCTGTCCGGGGACGCGATCAAGAAGTACCCGAACCTCGCGGCCATCCCGAGCGGCGCCTGGCAGTACTCCATCTTCGGCGGCAAGCTGCGCGGTCTGCCCCAGCCCGCTCCCGCCGTCCCCGGCATCGTGCCCTTCTACCGCAAGGACGTCTTCGACAAGGAGGGCTACGAACTCCCCAAGTCCCCGGACGAGTTCCTCGCCCTCGCCAAGGAGATCAGCCGGCCCAAGGCCAAGGTGTGGGCCTGCGACGACATGAAGTGGTCCGCCTTCGAGTTCTTCGGTGTGCTCTCCGGCAGCGAGAAACCCCTCGGCTGGAACCTGGCCGACGGCAAGATGGTCTACCGGGTCGAGACCGAGGAGTACCTCGAAGCGCTGGAGTGGGTGCGCAAGCTGTACGCGGCGGGTGTGGTCCATCCCGACGCGAGGGCGGTCCAGGGCACCGCGGGCGACCGATTCACCGCCGGCCAGGTGCTGATCTACAACGACAACATCACGTCCTGGTGGGGCAAGATGGCCGAACAGGCGGGCCAGAAGACCGACTTCCGCATCTCCGGCATGGACATCTTCGGCGCCGACGGCGGCGACCCCGTCCTCTGGGCCGGCTCGCCCGCGGGCATCTTCGCCTTCGTCAACAAGAAGGCCTCCAAGGCCGTCGTCGAGGACATCCTGGCCGCCGCCAACGTCACCGCCGCCCCGTACGGCACCAAGGAGTACATGCTCACCAACTACGGGGTGGAGGGCACCCACTACACCGTCAAGGACGGGGTGCCCACCAAGAACGACAAGGGCAACCAGGAGGTCATCAACGCCTACGTCATGCTCGCCAGCCCCGCTCCGACCATCGCGCACCCGGACTTCCCGGACATCGCGAAGGAGCAGGTGGAGTGGCAGCAGCGGATGGGCGCCTTCACCAAGAAGTCCACCTTCTGGGGCCTGCAGATCACCGAACCGGCGCGCTACACCAACCTCTCCAACGACTTCGAGCAGCTGGAGGACGACACCGTCCGCGGCCGCAAGAAGATCAGCGACGTGCAGCAGGCCGTCTCCGACTGGAAGAAGCAGGGCGGCGACAAGCTGCGCGACTGGTACCAGAAGCTGCACGACGACAACGGTTCCGCGCAGTGACCCGGCGCTGAGGCAAGGAGACATCCGTGTCCAACAGCACGGTGCCCCGCAGCAGGGCCGAGGCGACCACGACCGAGGCGGACCCCCGGGCGGAAGCCCCCGCCGGGGGGCGGCCGGAGGAGAAAGCCTCCGGCAGACTGAGCCTTCGCCTGCGGTTCCGCCGGGACCGCACTCTGATCCTGATGACCCTGCCGGCCGTCCTGCTGGTCCTGGTCTTCAACTACGTACCGATCCTCGGCAATGTCGTCGCCTTCCAGGAGTACGACCCGTACGTCAGCGAAAACGGCTTCGTCGCGATGCTGGAGAGCCCCTGGGTGGGCATCGAGCAGTTCGAGCGGATCTTCGCGGACTCGGCGTTCTGGGACGCCGTGCAGAACACCCTCGTGCTGTTCTCCCTCCAGCTGGTGCTGTTCTTCCCCATCCCGATCGTGCTCGCGCTGCTCATCAACAGCGTGATCAGGCCCCGGATCCGGGCGGTGTCGCAGGCGATCCTCTACCTGCCGCACTTCTTCTCCTGGGTGCTGGTGATCACCGTCTTCCAGCAGATCTTCGGCGGCGCGGGCATCATCGCGCAGACCCTGCGCCGGCACGGTTACGAGGGCTTCGACCTCATGACCGACCCGGGGATCTTCAAGTTCCTGGTGACGGCGGAGGGCGTCTGGAAGGACGCGGGCTGGGGCGTCATCGTCTTCCTCGCCGCACTCGCCTCCGTGAGCCCCGACCTGTACGAGGCGGCGGCCATGGACGGGGCCGGGCGCTGGCGCCGGATGTGGCACGTCACGCTGCCCGCCCTGCGGCCCGTGATCGCCCTGCTGCTGGTGCTGCGCGTAGGTGACGCGCTCACCGTCGGGTTCGAGCAGATCCTGCTGCAACGCGATGCGGTCGGGCCAGGGGCGGCGGAGGTCCTCGACACCTATGTGTGGTGGAACGGCGTCCGCAACCAGGACTTCAGCTACGCCGCGGCGGCCGGCCTCATCAAGGGTCTGGTGAGTGTGGCGCTCGTGCTCGCCGCGAACAAGGTGGCCCACTTCATGGGCGAGCAGGGGGTGTACAAGAAATGACCGCCGTCATCGACAAGGCCGCCCTGGACGAGGCGGCGCGCGAACCCCGCTGGTGGCAGGCTCCGCCGAGGCCCGTCTGGGAGGACGAGCCCAGCAAGGCCGGGGTCGCGGGCAAGGGCATCGTCCTGGCCGGTGCCTGCCTCGCGGTGCTGTTCCCGCTGTGGATCGTCATCGTCACCAGTCTGTCCTCGAAGAGGACCATCACCGAGGCCGGCGGTCTGGTGCTGATCCCGAAGGACATCACGTTCATCGCCTACCAGGAGCTGCTGAGCGGCGGGCAGGTGACCCGGGCGGCGATCGTCAGCGTGTGCGTCACGCTGGCCGGCACCCTGTTCTCGATGGCGGTGTCGGTCCTCGCGGCGTACGGGCTGTCCAGGAGCGGTTCGCTCGGCCACCGCTGGCTGCTGATGACCCTGCTCGCGACGATGTTCTTCGGAGCCGGGCTCATCCCGACGTACCTGCTGGTGCAGTCTCTCGGGCTGACCGACACGTATCTCGCGCTGATCCTGCCGAGCGCGGTGAGCGTCTTCAACATCCTGGTGCTGCGCGCGTTCTTCATGGGCATCTCGCCGGAACTCGTCGACAGTGCGCGGATCGACGGGGCGGGCGACTGGCGCATCCTCTGGCAGATCATCATTCCGCTCTCGCGGGCCGTCATCGCGGTGATCACGCTGTTCTACGCCGTGGGGTACTGGAGTGCCTGGTTCAACGCGTCGATCTACCTCAGCGATCAGAGCATGATGCCGCTGCAGAACGTCATGATCCAGCTCGTGCAGAAGCAGGAGGCGCCGGTCGGGGTGAGCCAGGCGATCAAGACCGGCCAGATCTCCGCGCTGGCGATCCAGATGGCCGTGATGGTGATGGCGCTGCTGCCGGTGGCCGTGATCTCGCCGTTCGTCCAGAAGCACTTCAAGAAGGGCATGCTCACGGGTGCCGTCAAGGGCTGAACGCCCTCCCGCCACAGGATCTCTGCGGCGGCGTCGTGGCCGATCGCGCAGTTCCCCGCGCCCCTGAGGTATGTCTCCCCACCCCTTCTCGTAGATCGAGGTATGTGTCATGCACGCGTCCCGCCTCAGCAGAAGAGCCGTCCTGGCCGGGACCGCTGCCGCCGCCGCGGCCGTCTCCCTGCCGTTGACCCAGGGGCGAGCCCAAGCGGCCGCCACCCCCGCGCAGAGCAACTACCGCTGGCGCAACGCCGTCCAGGGCGGCACGGGATTCATCAGCGGGGTGCTGTTCCACCCCTCCGTCAAGGGTCTCGCCTACCTCCGCACCGACATCGGCGGCGCCTACCGCTGGGACGATCGCAGGGACCGGTGGATCCCGCTGACCGACCACATCGGCTGGGACGACTGGAACCTGCTGGGTGTGGAGGCCATGGCCGTCGACCCGGCGCATCCGGACCGGGTCTACCTCGCCCTCGGCACCTACGCGCAGTCCTGGGCCGGCAACGGGGCCGTGCTGCGCTCGGAGGACCGCGGAGCGACCTGGCAGCGCACCGACCTCACCGTGAAGCTCGGGGCCAACGAGGACGGGCGCGGCTGCGGCGAACGGCTGCTGGTCGATCCCCGGGACAGCGACACCCTGTGGCTCGGCACCCGGCACGACGGGCTGCTCAAATCCACCGACCGGGGCGCCAGTTGGCAGGCCGTGAGCTTCCCGGCCGCACCGAGCGCCACCGGCCAGGGCATCACGCTCCTGGTCGCCGCCGGCCGCAGCGTCTACGCCGGCTGGGGCGACTCCGACGGCACCTCCGCGAACCTCTACCGCACCGTCGACGGCGCCACCTGGGAGGCCGTCCCGGGGCAGCCGGCCGGCACTGCCGCCAGAGTTCCGGTCCGGGCCGCGTACGACAGGCACACCCGCGAGCTGTACGTGACCTACGCCAACGCCCCCGGCCCGAACGGGCAGTCCGACGGCAGCGTGCACCAGCTGCGCGTCGGCACCGGGAAGTGGAGGGACGTCACCCCGGTGAAGCCGGGCGGCACGACGGCCGACGGCTCCGCCGACTCCTTCGGCTACGGCGGTGTCGCCGTCGACGCCCGCCGCCCCGGCACGCTCGTCGTGTCGACGAACAACCGCTGGGCCGACGTCGACACCGTCTTCCGCTCCACCGACGGCGGCCGCACCTGGACGTCCCTGAAGGACAGGGCCGTCTTCGACGTGTCCGAGACGCCGTACCTCAACTGGGGCGGGGACGAGCCCAAGTTCGGCTGGTGGATCCAGGCTGTCGCCCTCGACCCGTACGACTCCCGGCACGTGGTCTACGGCACCGGCGCGACCCTCTACGGCACCCGCGACCTCAAGCACTGGGCCCCGCAGATCCGCGGTGTGGAGGAGGCGTCCGTCCGCCAGCTGATCTCGCCCCCGACCGGCACGGCGCACCTGCTCAGCGGGTCCGGCGACATCGGCGTGATGTACCACGAGCGGCTCACCGCCTCCCCGTCGCGCGGCATGGCGTCGAACCCCGTGTTCGGCACGGCGACGGGCCTGTCGCTGGCCGCCGCGAAGCCGTCGTACGTCGTCCGGGCCGGGTGGGGGGACCACGGCAACGGCGCCTGGTCGGACGACGGCGGAAAGACCTGGACGCCCTTCGAGGCCCAGCCGGACGTCGCCAAGACCGCGCCCGGCCCGATCGCCGCCAACGCCGACGGCAGCGTGCTGCTGTGGTCCTTCGGCACGAGCAACCCGGGCCACCGCTCCACGGACAACGGCGCCACCTGGTCGGAGGTCGCCTCCTTCCCGAAGGGTGCCGTCCCCGTCCCGGACCCCGTCGACCCGGCCCGCTGCTACGCCTTCGACACCACCAGCGGCACGCTGTTCGCCAGCACCGACAGCGGCCGGACCTTCACCGCGCGGGCGACCGGCCTGAACTCGGGGGACACCGAGTTCCAGCTGGCCGTCACGCCCGGGCGCTCCGGTCACCTGTGGCTGAGCCTGAAGTGGAACGGGCTGTACCGGTCGACGGACGGCGGTGCGAGCTTCAGCAAGGTCGCCAGTTGCTGGGCCTCGTACACCCTCGGCTTCGGCAAGGCCGCCGAGGGCGCTCCGTACCCGGCCGTCTACATGGTCGGCTCCACCGAGACCGTCACCGCCGTGTACCGCTCCGACGACGAGGCGAAGACCTGGACGCGGATCAACGACGACCGGCACCGGTGGGGCTGGATCGGCGCCGCCATCGCAGGCGACCCGCGTGTCCACGGCCGGGTCTACATCGCCACCAACGGCCGCGGCGTGCAGTACGGGGAGCCCGTCTGATGCCGGAGCAGACGGGGCCCGCCCTCAGCGACGCCACCCGGGGCCGGCTCCTCTTCGGCGGCGACTACAACCCCGAGCAGTGGCCCGAGGAGACCTGGCACGAGGACGTGCGGCTGATGAAGGCCGCCCGCGTCAACTCGGTCACCCTCGGTGTCTTCTCCTGGTCGACGCTCGAACCGGAGCCCGGGGCACGGGAGTTCGACCGACTGGACAGGCTGATGGACCTGATGCACGAGAACGGCATCGGGGTCGTCCTCGCCACCCCCACCTCCTCGCCCCCGCCCTGGATGGGCCGGCTGCACCCCGACACCCTGCCCGTCACCGAGGACGGCCGCACCGAGTGGTGGGGCGGCCGACAGCACTTCTCGCACTCCAGCGCCACCTACCGGCGCTACGCCGCCGCCATCACCGAGGACCTGGCCGCCCGCTACGGCGGCCACCCGGCCCTGACGATGTGGCACATCAACAACGAGTACTGCACCTACGACTACGGCGATCAGGCCGCGGCGGCCTTCCGGCGGTGGCTGCGCGAGCGGTACGGCACGCTCGACGCCCTCAACGAGGCCTGGGGGACCGCCTTCTGGAGCCAGGGCTACGACACCTGGGACGGCATCCTGCCGCCCCGCCTGCCGCACTACCTGCGCAACCCCGGCCAGGTCCTGGACTTCCGCCGCTTCACCTCCGACATGCTCCTGGAGTGTTACACCGCCGAGCGGGACATCGTCCGGCGGCACACCCCGCACACGCCGGTCACCAGCAACTTCATGCCGCTGTGGTTCGGACAGGACGCCTGGCGCTGGGCCGAGGAGGAGGACGTCGTCTCCGTCGACCTCTACCCGGACCCGCGCGACCCCCTCGGCGCGCAGAACGGCGCCCTGGTCCAGGACATGACCCGCTCCCAGGCACGCGGGCCCTGGATGCTGATGGAGCAGGCGGCCGGCCCGGTCAACTGGCGGGGCGTGAACCACCCCAAGCCACGCGGCCTCAACCGGCTCTGGTCCCTCCAGGCCGTGGCCCGGGGCGCCGACGCCGTCTGCTACTTCCAGTGGCGCCAGTCCCGGCAGGGCGCGGAGAAGTTCCACTCCGGCATGGTCAGCCACGCGGGGGAGGAGGGCCGGACGTACCAGGAGGTCAAGCGGCTCGGCGCCGACCTGGAGCGGATCGCGCCCGAGGTGACCGGCCGGCACCTCACCGCGAACGTCGCCGTCCTGCACGACTGGCACGCCTGGTGGGCCGGCGCCCAGGACGGCCGCCTGTCCGGCCGGGTGGAGTACCCGAACGTCCTGCGCGCCTGGCACCGGGCCCTGTGGCAGGCGCACCTCACCACCGACTTCGCTCACCCCGAGCACGACCTGACGCCGTACTCGCTGGTCGTCGTGCCGCAGCTGTACGCCCTCACCGACACCGCGACCGACAACCTCCTCGCCTACGTCCGGCAGGGCGGCACCCTCGTCTGCGGCTTCCAGACCGGCGTCGCCGACCAGGACGACCGCGTCCGCCCCGGAGGCATGGACGTCCGGCTGCGCGAACTGTTCGGCATCCGCACGCTGCACGAGTGGTGGCCCCTGGACGAGGGGGAGACCGTCACCTGCGAGGGCTTCGGTGGCACCCTGTGGTCCGAGGAGATCGAGCCCGCAGACCCGGACCACACGGCCTGCTACAAGGGCGGCGAACTGGACGGCATGCCCGCGGTGCTGCGCAAGGGCCGGGCCTGGTACGTCTCCACGCTCCCGGAGCCCGAGGCGCTGCGCGACCTGCTGGCGTCGATCGCCGCCGGTGCGGGCGTCCGGCCCGTGCTCGACGATCTCCCCGGGCAGGTGGAGGCGGTGCGGCGGGGCGAGGTGCTGTTCGTGCTCAACCACGGCCGCGAGCCGGTGACCGTCGAGGTGCCCGGCACCCACCGCGACCTGCTGTCCGGGACGGACGTCACCGACCGGGTCACCCTCGGCCGCTACGAGGCGGCGGTGCTCCGGCCATGACCGCCTCCGCCCCCGTCCACGGCACCTGGGAGCCGCTCCCGGCCGCCCGCTGGGAGGACGCCTTCCTCAGCGGCAACGGCCGGCACGGCGCCCTGGTCTTCGGCGATCCGCACGCCGAGCGGGTCGTCGTCACCCACCACACCCTGGTGCGGCCGGGCGGCCGGGACCGCCGCCCACCGCAGCTCGCCGGTGACCTGCCCGGGCTCCAGGACCGTCTCCTGGCGGGCGACACGAGAGCCGCCGAGGACTTCACGGACGGGCGTCCCCTCCAGTGGGTGCAGCCCTTCCACCCGGCCTTCCAGGTCCGGCTGGCCCGGCCCGGGGACGGCGGCCAGGACTACCGGCGGGACGTCGACTTCACCACCGGAGTGGTGACCACGACCTGTGCCGGGTGGGCCCGCCGCGTCTTCGTCTCCCGCGCCGACGACGTGATCGTCCAGCACGTCACCGGACCCGGCCTCTCCCTCGGCATCGACCTCGACCCCGGGCTGCCCGGCGCCCCCGCCCGGCTGGGCATCGGCCACGGCGCCGTCCTCACCCCCGAGGGCGCCCTGCTCAGCCTGCGCATCCGCTACCCCGACGGCGACCGGGCCTGCACCGGCGTCACCCAGGTCACCGTCACCGGCGGCACGACCGCCCTGGTGCCCCCGGGCGTGTGCATCGAGGGCGCCCGGTCCGTACTGCTCCTCACCCGCGTGCACCGGCACACCGGCGAGCTCGACGTGGTCGCCGAGGGCCGCGCCCTGCGCGACCTGCCCACGGAGTACGACGAACTCCTCGACCGCCACACCGCCCTGCACCGCACCGCCTACGAGCGGGTCACCCTCGATCTCGCCGCCGACCCCGCCGAACGGGCCCTGCCGGGATCCGAGTTGCTGACGAGACCCCGCAGCGCGGCCCTGCTGGAGCGGCTCTTCGCCGCCGGGCGCTACCACCTGCTGTCCTCCAGCGGCCTCTTCCCGCCCCGGCTGACCGGACTGTGGACCGGCGACTGGAACACGGCCTGGTCGGGCGCGTTCACCAACGACGCCAACCTCAACCTCCAGACCGCCTCGGCCGCCGCCGCAGCCCTTCCCGAGGTCACCGAGGCCCTCGCGAACCTCGTCCACCGCCAGCTCCCCGACTGGCGCGACAACGCCCGCGCGATCTTCGGCACGCGGGGCGCCGTCGCCCCCGCCCACACCGACGGCGAGTCCGGCCACTCCTACCACTACAGCCGCGAGTACCCGCTGCACCTGTGGACCGCCGGCGCCGACTGGCTGCTCAAGCCGCTCGTCGACCACGACGAGACCCACGGCACCCGCGACCCCCGCACCGCCGCCGCCCTCGCCGAAGTCGCCCTGTTCTACGAGGACTTCCTCACCAGGACGGACGAGAACGGTCACCTCGTCGTCGTCCCGTCCTACTCACCCGAGAACCGGCCGGCGGGCGCGAGCTGGGGCACGATCAACGCGGCCATGGACCTCTCCGCGGCCCGCCACGCCCTGCGCACGGCCGCCGCCCACCACCCGGGCCCCGACGCCGACCGCTGGAACGCCCTCGCCGACCGGCTCCCGCCGCACCGGATCAACGAGGACGGAGCCCTGGCCGAATGGGCGTGGCCCGGCCTCGCCGACTCCTACGACCACCGCCACCTCAGCCACCTCTACGGCGTCTGGCCGCTCGACGAGATCACCCCCTACGACAGCCCCGAGCTGGCCGGCGCCGCACACCGGGCCCTCGAACTGCGCGGCGCCGAGAACGACTCCGCGCACGGCCACCTCCACCACGCCCTCGTCGCGGCCCGGCTCCGGGACGCGGACCGCGTCGCCCACGCCCTCGGCCAGGTCCTGGACGGCGACTTCTTCCACGCCTCCCTGATGAGCGCCCACTACCCGAAGCGGGACGTCTACAACGCCGACGCCGCGCACACCCTGCCCGCCGTGCTGATCGAGATGCTCGTCCAGTCGACCCCCGACCGGCTGGTCCTGCTGCCCGCGCTGCCGGCGGCGTATCCCGACGGCGCCCTGCGCGGCGTGCGCACCCGGTTCGGGGCCGAGCTCGACCTCACCTGGACGCGGGACGGTGCCACCGCCGTCATCCGGCCCGGCCGCACCCACCGCGTCGAACTCCGCACTTCCTCCGGCGCAGAATCCCTCCATCTGGTCGCCGGAGAGGACCACGTCCTCACCCTGAGGACGTGGTAGTTCCCCCCACCCCCCCCACCCATGGAAGGGACACCATGGCATCAAGCACGCTGCGCAGGGTCACCAAGGCCCTGCTGGCCCCCGCCCTGGCACTCGGCGCCACCATCGGACTCGCCTCCGCCCCCGCCTCCGCCGCCGTCTGGAACTCCTGCGACCAGTGGGGCCAGACCAACCTGAACGGCTACACGCTCTACAACAACATCTGGGGCAGTGGCGCCGGCAGTCAGTGCATCTGGGCCAACTCCGGTACCAACTGGGGCGTCTGGGCCAACCACCCCAACACCGGCGGCATCAAGTCCTACCCGAACCAGACGAAGGCGATCAACAAGTCGATCACCTCGCTGACCTCGCTGTCCAGCAGCTACAACGTCAGCGTCCCGTCGTCCGGCGCGTACAACACGTCGTACGACATCTGGGACACGGACCACGACTACGAGATCATGCTCTGGGTCAACAAGACCGGAGCCGTCGGTCCGCTCGGCACCTCGCAGGGCAGCGTCAGCCTCGGCGGCCACTCCTGGAACGTCTTCAAGGGCACCAACGGGGCCAACGAGGTGTTCTCGTTCATCCGCACCTCCAACTCCAGCTCCGGCACCGTGAACATCCTGCCGATCCTGAAGTGGATCAAGGACACCAAGAAGTGGATGGGCAACGAGACGATCGGTGACGTGCAGTTCGGCTACGAGGTCACCTCGTCGTCCGGCGGGCTGAACTTCACCACCAACAACCTGACGGTCAGCAGCAGCTGATCCGGCGCGGGGACGGGGCCGGCCGTGCCGTCAGGCGCGGTCGACCCCGTCCCGCAGCACGTTGTAGTCGGCGAAGGCCGACTCGACCTCGTCGCGGGTCAGGCCGTAGCGGGACAGGTCGTAGGTGTGCTTGCGGGTGCCCTTCGGGCGGGCGACGGCCGTGGCGAGCCGGGCCGCTTCGGTCTCGGTCCACCGGGCGCCGACGGCGGCGTAGAGCTTCGGCGCGCCGGACGCCGGGTCGGAACCGAGCCAGGAGTACGGGGCGTCCACCAACTGCTCCGGCGGGACGGCGGCCCGGGCCGCGAGACCGCGCGTCATGGCCCGGCTCAGCAGCTCCAGCCAGGTGGCTCCGATGCCGGCCAGGTCGACGGGGCGGGTGCTGACGGCCATGCCGTGCTCGATCAGGGAGCAGAAGGACGCCACGACGGTCACCGGATCGCGGTGGCACCACACGATCGTCGCGTCGGGGAAGACCCTCAGCAGCGCGTCCAGGTTCTCCAGGTGCATGGGGGACTTGAGCATCCAGCGCCGCCGCGGACGGCCGTACTGGAGCACCTGGTAGACCTGCTTGAGGTACCGGTAGTCGGCGGTGAAGTCCCGCGCGCAGTGCCACTCCTGGTACTCCGGGATACGGGCCTGGGAGAACGGCATCAGGGCGTGCGGCAGCGCGAAGGTGCACTCCTCCGGGCCCTCGGCGGCCATCGCGTGGATGTCGCGGAAGCGCGGCGCGAACAGGTCCGTGCCCCGGACCATCCGCCGTCCGGCCGCGATCGCCCTGCGCCGCTCCCGGGGCGCCAACTCCAGGTCCGGCGCGAGCAGTTCCCACAGCAGGGGGCTGCGGTGTTCCTCCGAGATCGACAGCACCGCGTGCGTGACGGTGGTCGCGGTGCGGGGCAGTCCGACGACGAACACCGGCTTCTCGATGGGTTCCCGTCCGATCTCCGGGTGCTCGGCGATCAGCCGCCGCACCCGCGCCCGGTTGGCGAGATGCCGCCGGACGTGCCCCTGCGCGGCCTGCCAGCCGACCGGGGTGAGGTGCTCCGCCTTCGCCCACCAGCCCAGCAGGGCCCGGAAGCCGTCGACGAACTCCCGGTCTCCCGGGGCCTCACCGGCCTCCACCACGATGCGGTCGAAGATCCGGCCGGGATCACGGCGGGACCCGAAGGCCGGCCGCAGCAGCAGACCGGCCACGGTGAGGGCGAGCGGTGAAGAGGACACGACAAGACCCTATCGACCGAACTGCCCGTTGTGGCACAGCAATCGAGGGACGGCCGGAACCGGCTGACGGCTCACGCCCCGGCCGCCCCTACGCGCATGGCTACTCCGCTACAGGCAGCCGTGCCCCGTCCCGCAGGAACAGCGGGATGCGGTCCAGCGGGGCGTCGACCGTCACGGCCCGGCCGCCCTCGTACGTCTGGCCCGTCCACGCGTCCGTCCAGGACGCCCCCGCCGGCAGGTACGCCGTACGTGCGGTGGCTCCGGCCGTCAGCACAGGGGCGACCAGCAGGTCAGGGCCGAACAGGTAGGAGTCGTCGACCGACCAGGCCGCCGGGTCGTCCGGGAACTCCAGGAACAGCGGCCGCATCACCGGCAGGCCCTCCTCGTGGGCCGCCCGCATCACGTCCAGCACATACGGCTTCAGCCGCTCGCGCAGCCGCAGGTACCGCTCCAGGATCGCCCCGGCCTCCTCGCCGTACGACCACACCTCGTTCGGGCCGCCGGTCATCTCCGGGCCCAGCGGCATGCCCGGGTCGCGGAAGCCGTGCAGCCGCATCAGCGGGGACAGCGCGCCGAACTGGAACCAGCGGACCATCACCTCCCGGTACGCCGGGTCGTCCGGGTCGCCGCCGTGGAAGCCGCCGATGTCGGTGTTCCACCACGGGATGCCCGACAGGGCCGTGTTGAGGCCGGCCGCGATCTGGCGGCGCAGGGTCGGGAAGTCCGTGCCGATGTCACCGGACCACAGGGCGGCGCCGTAGCGCTGACTGCCCGCCCACGCCGAGCGGTTGAGGGTGACGATCTCCTCCTCGCCGGTGGCGGCCAGGCCCTCGTAGAAGGTGCGGGCGTTCTCCGCGGGGTAGGCGTTGCCGACCTCAAGGCCCGGGCCCGCCCAGTAGCGCAGGTTCTCCTGGAAGCCGGGCTTCAGCTCCGGCTCGCAGGCGTCCAGCCAGAACGCCGTGATGCCGTACGGGTCGAGGTAGTTCTCCTTCACCTTCGACCACACGAACTCCCGGGCCTCCGGGTTGGTGGCGTCGTAGAAGGCCACCTGGACCGTGGAGGCGACCTCCTTGTCGGGCCAGTCGGCGTGCGCCATCGGCCCGTACTGGGTGCCGATGAACCAGCCGCGCTGTTCCAGGACCGGGTGGTTCTCGCTCAGCGGCGACACCGACGGCCAGACGCTCACCACCAGCTTGATGCCGAGTTCCTCCAGCTCGCGCACCATCGCCGCCGGGTCGGGCCACTCCTTCGGGTCGAACTTCCAGTCGCCGAGGTGCGTCCAGTGGAAGAAGTCGCAGACGATCGCCGAGATGGGCAGCCCCCGCCGCTTGTACTCCCGGGCCACCGCCATCAGTTCGTCCTGGGTGCGGTAGCGCAGTTTGCACTGCCAGAAGCCCGCCGCCCACTGAGGCAGCATCGGGCTGCGGCCGGTCACCGCGCTGTAGCGGCGCTGGCCGCCGGCCGGGTCGCCCGCGGTGATCCAGTAGTCGATCTGCCGGGCCGAGTCGGCGACCCACCGGGTGCCGTTGTGCGCCAGCTCCACCCGGCCGATCGCCGGGTTGTTCCACAGCAGGGTGTAGCCACGGCTGGAGCTGAGCACCGGGATGCCGACCTCGGCGTTGCGCTGGACCAGGTCCAGCACCAGGCCCTTCTGGTCCAGGCGCCCGTGCTGGTGCTGGCCGAGACCGTACAGCTTCTCGTCGTCGTAGGCGGCGAAGCGCTGCTCCAGGTGGTGGTGGCCGTTGCCGACGGCCGTGTAGAGGCGGGAGCCCGGCCACCAGAAGTGGGCGCGGTCCTCGGCGAGGATCTCTTCGGAGTCCTCCGTGCGCAGGAAGCGGATCAGACCCTCGGCGCTCACCTCGACGGTGAGCGCGCCGACGGTCAGCTGCCCGCGTCCGTCCTCGGTCTTCACCGTGGCCGTCGTCGCGGGAGCCTCGTCGAGCAGGGCGCCCGGCAGCCCTTCGAGGACCGGGCCGCCGAGCCGGGCACGCACCCGGACCGCGTCCGGACCCCACGGCTCGATCCGGAGGGTCTCCTGGCGGCCGCTCCACTCCAGCGCGCCGTCCCGCTCGCGGAACGTGCCGACGGTCGGGGAGGACTGCGCCAGGCTCACCTGGGGCTGGGTTTCAGCAGGCTGATTCACGAGGCGGGCTCCTGTGCTCCTGAAGGAGTGCAGACAGAGGTGTGCAGGCAGAGGTGTACAGGCAGAGCTGTGCAGACAGAGGTACGCGGACATGGGGGTGCCCCGAGAGGAAGGCGGTGTTCGAAGGGGGCGTACGGACGGGGGGTGCCTACGACCGGCTCGGCGCCGGCCCCGTGCTTCCCCGGACCGTCAGCTCGGGCGCGATCAGCACGACCTCGTCGCTGCCTCGCCCGTCGAGCTTGGCCACCAGGTGGTCCACGGCGTGCCGCCCCATCTCCTGCGCGGGGATGGCCACCGACGTGAGCCGCACCGAGGCCTGCATCGCGACCTGGTCCGGGCAGATCGCGACCACCGACACGTCCTCCGGCACGGCCCGGCCCTGCTGTCGCAGCAGCGCGAGCAGCGGCTCCACCGCCGACTCGTTCTGCACGATGAGCCCCGAGGTGCCCGGGCGCTCGTCGAGGATCCGGGCGAGGGTCACCGCCATCGCGTCGTACCCGCCCTCGCACGGCCGGTGCAGCAACCGCACCCCCAGCTCCCGGGAACGGGACCTGAGCCCTTCCAGGGTGCGTTCGGCGAAGCCGGTGTGCCGCTCGTAGACGGCCGGGGCCTCCCCGATGACGGCGATGTCCTGGTGCCCCTGCTTGGCCAGGTGCTCCACGCACAGTGCGCCCGTCGCCCGGAAGTCCAGATCGACGCAGGTCAGGCCCGAGGTGTCGGCGGGCAGTCCGATCAGCACGGACGGCTGGTCCGTCTCCCGCAGCAACGGTAGCCGCTCGTCGTCGAGTTCGACGTCCATCAGGATCATCCCGTCGGCGATCCCGCTGCCCGCCACGCGGCGCACGGCGTCGGGGCCCTCCTCGCCGGTGAGCAGCAGCACGTCGTACCCGTGGGCGCGGGCGGAGGTCGCCACGGCGATGGCGATCTCCATCATCACGGGCACGTACATGTCCGTGCGCAGCGGGACCATCAGGGCGATGATGTTCGACTTGCTGCTGGCCAGGGCGCGGGCCCCGGCGTTCGGGTGGTACCCGAGCTCGCGGATGCTCCGCTCGACCCGCTGCCGGGTGTTCGCGGAGATGGACCGCTTGCCGCTGAGGACATAGCTCACCGTGCTCGCCGAGACTCCGGCGTGCTGGGCGACCTCGGCAAGGGTGACCATCCAGCTCTCCAAGCTCTTGTGAAGCGCTTCGACAGTGCGCGTAGCTGATTAGGGTGGGTGAGGGTGGTTCGACAGTAGCCCCAGCAGGAGTGGGTGTCCATAGGTTATCGAAGCGCTTCGACACGGATTTCCCGGAGCGCTCTCAGAGCCCGGAGCGGCCACCGGGACGGCACCTCGATGCAACACCGTCGTCAGGCGCGCGACAAGTGGCGGGGGCGCTGCGCCCCCCTTCGGCTGAACGGACGCGCGAGGACTGGTGGGAGCGTCCGGATTCGGGTACCAACGATCCAGTAGCACTGGTCGGTAACGAAACGGTCCTCCATCTTCTAGTTGCGGCGAGGTGCCCCTCATGTCCGCTTCCACCACCCCTTCTTCCCGTCCCGCCGTCACCGAGCGGGAGGCCCGTGAGGTGGCGGAGGCCGCCCGGGAACAGCACTGGCGCAAGCCCAGCTTCGCCAAGGAGCTGTTCCTCGGCCGCTTCCGGCTCGACCTCATCCACCCCCACCCCTCCCGGACGACGAGGCGGCCCAGCGCGGCGAGGAGTTTCTCGCCAAGCTCCGCGACTTCGTCGAGACGAAGGTCGACGGGGCCCTCATCGAGCGCGAGGCCCGGATCCCCGACGACGTGATCGACGGGCTGAAGGAACTCGGCGCCTTCGGCATGAAGATCGACACCAAGTACGGCGGGCTCGGCCTCGGGCAGGTCTACTACAACAAGGCCCTCACCCTGGCCGGCTCCGCCAGCCCCGCGATCGGCGTGCTGCTCTCCGCGCACCAGTCGATCGGCGTGCCCCAGCCGCTGAAGCTGTTCGGCACGCAGGAGCAGCGCGAGCGCTTCCTGCCGCGCTGCGCCCGCACGGACATCAGCGCCTTCCTGCTCACCGAGCCCGACGTCGGCTCCGACCCGGCGCGCCTCGCCACCACCGCGATCCCCGACGGCGACGACTACGTCCTCGACGGCGTGAAGCTGTGGACCACCAACGGCGTCGTCGCCGATCTGCTGGTCGTCATGGCCCGGGTGCCGAAGAGCGAGGGCCACCGCGGCGGCATCACCGCCTTCGTCGTGGAGACGAACGCGCCGGGCGTCACCGTCGAGAACCGCAACGCCTTCATGGGCCTGCGCGGCATCGAGAACGGCGTCACCCGCTTCCACCAGGTCCGTGTCCCCGCCGCCAACCGCGTCGGCGAGGAGGGCCAGGGTCTGAAGATCGCCCTGACCACGCTCAACACCGGGCGGCTCTCCCTGCCCGCCTCCTGCGTCGCGGCCGGCAAGTGGTGCCTGAAGATCGCCCGCGAGTGGACGGCGGCCCGCGAGCAGTGGGGCAAGCCCGTCGCGCACCACGAGGCGGTCGGCTCCAAGATCTCCTTCATCGCGGCCACCACCTTCGCCCTGGAGGCCGTGACGGACCTGGCCTCGCAGATGGCCGACGAGGACCGCAACGACATCCGCATCGAAGGCGCCCTCGCCAAGCTCTACGCCTCCGAGATGGCCTGGACGATGGCCGACGAGCTCGTCCAGATCCGCGGGGGCCGCGGCTTCGAGACGGCCGAGTCCCTGAGGGCCCGCGGCGAGCGCGGCGTCCCCGCCGAGCAGCTCCTGCGCGACCTGCGCATCAACCGCATCTTCGAGGGCTCCACCGAGATCATGCACCTGCTGATCGCGCGCGAGGCCGTCGACGCCCACCTCTCGGTCGCCGGCGACCTCATCGACCCCGAGAAGTCCCTCGGCGACAAGGCCCGGGCGGGCGCGAACGCGGGCGTCTTCTACGCCAAGTGGCTGCCGAAGCTGGTCGCAGGGCCCGGCCAGCTCCCGGCCTCCTACGGCGAGTTCAAGCACGAGGTGGATCTCTCCGGGCACCTGCGCTACGTCGAGCGCACCGCCCGCAAGCTCGCCCGCTCCACCTTCTACGCCATGTCCCGCTGGCAGGGCCGCATGGAGTCCAAGCAGGGCTTCCTCGGCCGGATCGTCGACATCGGCGCCGAGCTGTTCGCCATGAGCGCGTCCTGCGTCCGGGCCGAACTCCTGCGCAGCCAGGGCGACCACGGCCGCGAGGCCTACCAGCTCGCCGACGTCTTCTGCCGCCAGTCCAGGATCCGCGTCGAAGAGCTCTTCACCCGCCTGTGGACCAACACCGACGACCTCGACCGCAAGGTCGTCAAGGGCGTCCTGTCCGGCACGTACGAATGGCTGGAGCAGGGCATCGTCGACCCGTCGGGCGACGGCCCCTGGATCGCGGACGCGACACCGGGACCCTCGCAGCGGGAGAACGTCCACCGGCCGATCAGGTAGACCCGGCCCTCCTGGGGGCGTGCACCGTTATGGCGCGCGCCCCCAGGAGGGGGATGCGCTGTCCTCACACCCCGGCCTTACGGCAACAATGGAGGAATGAGCGACAGTCCAGCCCCCCTCGCCGATCCCCACCTCGTCTACGACCCCGTAGCGGGAAGTGGCCCGAAGGACGTGGTGATCCTCGGCTCCACCGGGTCCATCGGCACCCAGGCCATCGACCTCGTGCTGCGCAACCCCGACCGGTTCCGGGTCACCGGCCTGTCCGCCAACGGCGGCCGGGTCGCACTCCTCGCCGAGCAGGCGTACCGGCTGCGCGTGCGCACGGTCGCGGTGGCCCGCGAGGACGTCGTCCCCGCCCTGCGCGAGGCGCTCACCGCGCAGTACGGCACGAGCGAGCCGCTCCCCGAGCTCCTCACCGGCCCGGACGCCGCCACACAGCTCGCGGCCTCCGACTGCCACACCGTCCTGAACGGCATCACCGGCTCCATCGGACTCGCCCCGACCCTGGCCGCCCTGGAGGCGGGCCGTACCCTCGCGCTCGCCAACAAGGAGTCGCTCATCGTCGGCGGCCCGCTGGTCAAGGCCCTCGCCAAGCCCGGGCAGATCATCCCGGTCGACTCCGAGCACGCCGCCCTCTTCCAGGCCCTGGCCGCCGGCACCCGCGCCGATGTCCGCAAGCTGGTCGTCACCGCCTCGGGCGGGCCCTTCCGCGGCCGTACCAAGGCCGAGCTCGCGGGCGTCACCGTCGAGGACGCCCTCGCACACCCCACCTGGGCCATGGGCCCGGTCATCACGATCAACTCCGCGACCCTCGTCAACAAGGGCCTGGAGGTCATCGAGGCGCACCTCCTCTACGACATTCCCTTCGACCGCATTGAGGTGGTCGTGCATCCCCAGTCGTATGTCCACTCGATGGTTGAGTTCACGGATGGATCGACACTGGCCCAGGCGACCCCGCCCGACATGCGCGGGCCCATCGCCATCGGCCTCGGCTGGCCCGAGCGCGTGCCCGACGCGGCGCCCACCTTCGACTGGAGCAAGGCCTCGACCTGGGAGTTCTTCCCGCTCGACACCGAGGCCTTCCCCTCGGTGAACCTCGCCCGGCACGTGGGAGAGCTCGCGGGCACCGCCCCGGCGGTGTTCAATGCGGCCAACGAGGAGTGCGTGGAGGCGTTCCGCCAGGGCGCGCTGCCCTTCAACGGGATCATGGACACCGTGACGAGGGTCGTCGAGGAGCACGGCACCCCGCGTACGGGAACCTCGCTCACCGTGTCGGACGTCCTCGAAGCGGAGACCTGGGCGCGGACCCGGGCCCGGCAACTGGCGGCACAGACGGCGGAGGCCCGTGCATGACGACCCTGATGTTCATCCTCGGCATACTCCTCTTCGCGGTCGGCCTGCTGTTCTCGATCGCGTGGCACGAGCTGGGGCACCTGTCCACCGCCAAGCTCTTCGGCATCCGCGTGCCGCAGTACATGGTCGGCTTCGGCCCCACCCTCTTCTCGCGCAACAAGGGCGAGACGGAGTACGGCATCAAGGCCATCCCCTTCGGCGGCTACATCCGCATGATCGGCATGTTCCCGCCCGGCCCCGACGGCCGGATGGAAGCCCGCTCCACCTCCCCCTGGCGCGGCATGATCGAGGACGCCCGCACGGCCGCCTACGAGGAGCTCAAGCCGGGCGACGAGAACCGCATGTTCTACACGCGCGCGCCCTGGAAGCGCGTGATCGTGATGTTCGCGGGCCCCTTCATGAACCTGGTCCTCGCGGTGGCGCTGTTCCTCACCGTCCTGATGGGCTTCGGCATCACCCAGCAGACCACCACGGTCAGCTCGGTCTCCCAGTGCGTCATCGCGCAGAACGAGAACCGCGACAAGTGCGAGAAGGGCGACCCGGCCGCCCCCGCCGCCGCTGCCGGCCTCAAGGCGGGCGACAAGATCGTCTCCTTCAACGGTGTGAAGACCGACGACTGGAACAAGCTGTCCGACCTCATCCGCGCCACGCCCGGCAAGGAGGTGCCGATCGTCGTCGAGCGGGACGGCAAGGCCCTCACCCTGAACGCGAAGATCGCCACGAACCAGGTCGCCAAGAAGGACTCCTCCGGCCAGATCGTCGAGGGCCAGTACGTCCAGGCGGGCTTCCTCGGCTTCAGCGCCGCCACGGGCGTGGTCAAGCAGGACTTCGGCGACTCCGTGACCTGGATGGGCGACCGCATCGGCGAGGCCGTCGACTCCCTCGCCGCCCTGCCGGGCAAGGTCCCGGCGCTGTGGAACGCGGCCTTCGACGGCGCACCGCGCGAGGCCGACTCCCCGATGGGCGTGGTCGGCGCCGCCCGCGTCGGCGGTGAGATCTTCACCCTCGACATCCCGCCCACCCAGCAGCTGGCCATGGCCCTCATGCTGGTCGCGGGCTTCAACCTCTCCCTGTTCCTGTTCAACATGCTCCCGCTGCTGCCGCTCGACGGCGGTCACATCGCGGGCGCCCTGTGGGAGTCGCTGCGCCGCAACACGGCCAAGGTACTGCGCCGGCCGGACCCGGGCCCCTTCGACGTGGCGAAGCTCATGCCGGTCGCCTACGTCGTCGCCGGGATCTTCATCTGCTTCACCATCCTGGTCCTGATCGCCGACGTGGTTAACCCGGTGAGAATCTCCTAGTCATACGGCGTTCGTGGCGGCCCGGCATGCTTTCCGCCGGGCCGCCTCCCATGGAGTGGCAACGCGGGTGGGATGTGCCCGTCCCGAGGCATGTGCCGTAATCTCGAAGCTCGGAGCCCGCTGCTCACGGGACCGGACCTTGATCCACGACTTGGGGTTGCACAGCAGATGACTGCGATTTCTCTCGGCATGCCGTCCGTTCCGACCAAGCTCGCCGAGCGCCGGAAGAGCCGCCAGATCCAGGTCGGATCCGTGGCCGTCGGCGGAGACGCCCCTGTCTCGGTGCAGTCGATGACCACGACGCGCACCTCCGACATCGGCGCGACCCTCCAGCAGATCGCCGAACTGACCGCGTCCGGCTGCCAGATCGTCCGGGTCGCCTGCCCCACGCAGGACGACGCCGATGCCCTCGCGACCATCGCCCGCAAGTCGCAGATCCCGGTCATCGCGGACATCCACTTCCAGCCGAAGTACGTCTTCGCCGCGATCGAGGCGGGCTGCGCGGCCGTCCGCGTCAACCCCGGCAACATCAAGCAGTTCGACGACAAGGTCAAGGAGATCGCCAAGGCGGCCCGGGACCACGGCACCCCGATCCGCATCGGCGTCAACGCGGGCTCCCTCGACCGCCGCCTGCTCCAGAAGTACGGCAAGGCGACCCCCGAGGCCCTGGTCGAGTCGGCCCTGTGGGAGGCGTCCCTCTTCGAGGAGCACGACTTCCGCGACATCAAGATCTCCGTCAAGCACAACGACCCGGTCGTCATGATCGAGGCCTACAAGCAGCTCGCCGCCCAGTGCGACTACCCGCTGCACCTCGGCGTCACCGAGGCGGGCCCGGCCTTCCAGGGCACGATCAAGTCGGCCGTCGCCTTCGGCGCGCTGCTCTCGCAGGGCATCGGCGACACGATCCGCGTCTCGCTCTCGGCGCCCCCCGCCGAGGAGGTCAAGGTCGGCATCCAGATCCTGGAATCGCTGAACCTCAAGGAGCGCGGCCTGGAGATCGTCTCCTGCCCGTCCTGCGGCCGCGCCCAGGTCGACGTCTACAAGCTGGCCGAAGAGGTCACCGCCGGCCTCACCGGCATGGAGGTCCCGCTCCGCGTCGCCGTCATGGGCTGCGTCGTGAACGGCCCCGGCGAGGCCCGCGAGGCCGACCTCGGCGTCGCCTCGGGCAACGGCAAGGGCCAGATCTTCGTCAAGGGCGAGGTCATCAAGACCGTCCCCGAGTCCAAGATCGTGGAGACCCTCATCGAAGAGGCCATGAAGCTGGCCGAGCAGATGGAGAAGGACGGCGTGACCTCGGGTGAGCCGTCGGTGGCGGTCGCGGGCTGAGCCCCCGGAATCGGCGGTTTCCCGGCGCCCCGTCTTTTCAGGGGCGCGGGGAACTGCGCGCCCAGCCACATCGGACCCGCACACGCCGCCGAACCGTCCCCCCGGAGCTCCCAGGCGCCGGCACCAGCAGCGCAGCTATAGTGCGGAGACCAGCAACCCCAGTTCGTGAGGCCCGCACGTGTTGACGCAGACCACCTCACGGGTCCTCGAACCGAGCGACCTGGATGCGGCGCTCGCCGTCCTCGACCGCGAGCCGGTCGCGAACGCCTTCGTGACGTCCCGCGTGCAGGTCGCCGGACTCGACCCGTGGCGGCTCGGCGGCGAGATGTGGGGCTGGTACGAGGACGGCATACTCACCTCCCTCTGCTACGCCGGCGCCAACCTGGTCCCGATCTGCGCCGGCCCGCGCGCCGTCCGCGCCTTCGCCGACCGTGCCCGCCGGGCCGGCCGCCGCTGCTCCTCCATCGTCGGCCCCTCCGGCGCCACCTCCGACCTGTGGCGGCTGCTGGAACCCCAGTGGGGCCCGGCCCGCGAGGTCCGCCGGCACCAGCCGCTCATGGTCACCGACCGCCTCTCGGCCGACATCACCCCGGACCCCTACGTCCGTCGCGTCCGCAAGGACGAGATGGAGACGATCATGCCGGCGTGCGTCGCGATGTTCACCGAGGAGGTCGGCGTCTCCCCGCTGGCCGGCGACGGCGGACTGCTCTACCAGGCCCGCGTCGCCGAACTCGTCGGCTCCGGCCGTGCCTTCGCCCGCTTCGACGCGGACGGCAAGGTCGTCTTCAAGGCCGAGATCGGCGCCGCGACGGACCGCGCCTGCCAGATCCAGGGCGTGTGGGTGGCCCCCGAGTACCGGGGCACCGGCCTGGCGGCCCCCGGCATGGCGGCCGTGCTGCGCTACGCCCTGGCCGATGTCGCCCCCGTGGTCAGCCTCTACGTCAACGACTTCAACACGGCGGCCAGGAGGGCCTATCAGCGGGTGGGCTTCCAGGAAGTGGGAGCTTTCATGAGCGTCCTGTTCTGAAGTGCCCTCAGGGGCGCGGGTCTGTGTCCGATGTCCGGCTCCGCCGCCTGGGCGCGAGCAACCCCATGCGGCCCGCACCCGTACGCCAACCGAATCCGCCCCTGTAGGCTCCCCGCCATGGACCTGGTGATCGGCCCACTCGACCTCTCCGCCCACGTAGACGAGGCGCTGGCCGTCCAAGCCGTGGCCTTCGGCCTAGGCCCGGACGAGGTAGCCGTCCGACGCCAGATCGTCCTGCGCCACATGACGTACCCGGGGGCCCGCGCTCTCGGCGCCACAGCCGACGGCCACCTCGTCGGCTTCGTCTACGGCATGCCCAACGACCGCACCCACTGGTGGTCCACCGTCGTCGAGCCCTACCTCCGCGCCCTGAGCAACGACCACTGGCTCGACGACTCCTTCGTGATCACCGAACTGCACGTCCACCCCGCGTACCAGAACCGCGGCCTCGGACGCTCCCTGATCACCACGATCACCGACGCCGCCGCCGAACCCCGCTCGATCCTCTCCGCGATCGACACCGACAGCCCCGCCCGCGCCCTCTACCGCTCCCTCGGCTACCAGGACCTGGCCCGCCAGGTCCTCTTCCCGAGCGCCCCGAAGCCGTACGCGGTGATGGGAGCCCCGCTCCCGCTCCGGCGTCGTTAACCGATTTCCACCGCCGCGCACCCCCCGGATAACCTCCTGCCATCACCTTCCCCCACTCTCGGCTCCGCTCGAGCGGGGGGACCCCCAGCAGCAGGAGCAGAGAAACCATGGCGAACGCACCGGTCCAGCGCATGTCCCAGTTGTTGGCGAAGACGTTGCGCGACGACCCGGCGGACGCCGAGGTCCTCAGCCACAAGCTCCTCGTCCGCGCCGGCTACGTCCGCCGCACCGCCGCCGGCATCTGGAGCTGGCTGCCCCTCGGCAAGAAGGTGCTGGCCAACGTCGAGCGGATCGTCCGTGAGGAGATGGACGCCGTCGGCGCCCAGGAGGTCCTGCTCCCCGCCATCCTCCCGCGCGAGCCCTACGAGGCCACCGGCCGCTGGGAGGAGTACGGCCCCGAGCTGTTCCGCCTCCAGGACCGCCGGGGCGGCGACTATCTCCTCGGCCCCACCCACGAGGAGATCTTCACCCTCCTGGTGAAGGACCAGGCGTCCTCCTACAAGGACCTGCCGGTCATCCTCTACCAGATCCAGAACAAGTACCGCGACGAGGCCCGCCCCCGCGCCGGCATCCTGCGCGGCCGCGAGTTCCTCATGAAGGACTCCTACTCCTTCGACACCGAGGACGAGGGCCTGGCGAAGTCCTACGCCCTGCACCGCGAGGCCTACCAGAAGATCTTCGCGCGCCTCGGCCTCGACTACCGCATCTGCGCCGCGACGGCCGGTGCCATGGGCGGCTCCAAGTCCGAGGAGTTCCTGGCCCCGGCCGAGGCCGGCGAGGACACCTTCGCCGACTGCCCCAACTGCGACTTCGCCGCCAACACCGAGGCGATCACGTACGAATTGAAGCCCGTCGACGGCTCGGACGTGCCGGCCGCCGAGGACATCCCGACCCCCGACACCCCGACCATCGAGACCCTCGCCGCCTCCCTCGGCGTCCCGGCCTCGGCCACGCTGAAGAACCTCCTCGTGAAGGTCGACGGCGAGATCGTCGCCGTGGGCGTCCCCGGGGACCGCGAGGTCGACATGGACAAGGTCGAGGCGCACTTCGCCCCGGCCGCCGTCGAGCTGGTCACCGAAACGGACTTCGCGGCCCGCCCCGACCTGGTCCGCGGTTACGTCGGACCGCGCGGCCTGGAGAAGGTCACGTACATCGCCGACCCGCGCGTGGCACCCGGCACGGCCTGGATCACCGGCGCGAACAAGGCCGGCACGCACACGAAGAACGTCGTCGCGGGCCGCGACTTCGAGGTCGGCGAGTACGTCGACGTCGTGGTCGTGCAGGAGGGCGACCCCTGCCCGAAGTGCGGCACCGGCCTCGTCCTCGACCGCGCCATCGAGATCGGCCACATCTTCCAGCTGGGCCGCAAGTACGCCGACGCCCTCAAGCTCGACGTCCTCGGCCAGAACGGCAAGCCGGTCCGCGTCACCATGGGCTCCTACGGCATCGGCGTCTCCCGCGCGGTCGCCGCCCTGGCCGAGCAGAGCGCCGACGACAAGGGCCTGTGCTGGCCCGCCGAGGTCGCCCCGGCCGACGTCCACGTGGTCGCCGCCGGCAAGGCCCTCCAGACCGAACTGGCCCTGGACATCTCCCAGAAGCTGGCCGCCGCCGGTGTCCGCGTCCTGGTCGACGACCGCCCCGGCGTCTCCCCGGGCGTCAAGTTCACGGACTCCGAGCTGATCGGCGTACCGCAGATCCTAGTGGCCGGCCGGCGCGCGGCCGACGGCGTGGTGGAACTGAAGGACCGCCGCACCGGCGAGCGCGAGGAACTGACGGTCGAGGAGGCCGTCGCCCGCCTCACGGCGTAGCACCGACGGGACCGGGCGGACTGGCCGAAATCAGTACGCCCGGTCCCCGCGGCCGGTCCGGGCCGGCGGCCCTGGGGCGCGGCACGCGGGCGCCGCGCCCTACAGCCAGCTCGCGAACTCCAGCAGCAGCTCCGCGTCGCGCGGGCGTCCGACCCGCCCCGCCCGCACGCCCGACTCCACGGCCCGGAACAGCGTCCAGCCCCGCAGCCGCTCCTGGTCCACGTCCAGGGACTCGGCGAGCCGCTTCACCCGGCGCCGGGTCGTGGCCGCGCCGGACGGCTGGGCGATCAGGTCCTCCACCCGGTCCCGGACCAGCCGGGCCAGATCGAAGGCGCACTCGCCGACCACCGGGTCGGGCCCCACGGCCAGCCACGGCATCCGCTCCCCGGCGAGCACCTTGCTCTGCCGGAACGTGCCGTGCAGCAGCCGGTGTTCGGGCGGCGCGGCCAGCAGCTCCTCGCGCGCCGCGAGCGCCACGTCGACCAGGGGCGCCACCTCGGGAGCGGCCTGCGCGCGCGCCCGCATCGCCTCCGACTGCCGCCCGGTCCGCTCGGCCACGGTCTCGAAGGGGAACCCGGCGGGCGGCTCCACCCACAGCCGCCGCAGCGTCCCCGCCGCCTCCAGCAGCGCCTTCGCCTCCGGCAGCGACCGCACCGACACGTCCGGATGCAGCCGCTCCAGCAGCAGGACCCCTTCCGCGGAGAAGGGCTCCAGCAACTGCACCGCACCCCGCCCGGCCCAGTGCGCCAGCGCGGCCCGCTCCGCCTCCGGGCGGGCCCGGCCCGGCGCCAGCTTGAGCACGGCCGGCGTCCCGTCCGCGGCCCGCACCAGCACGACTAGGCTGCTGCGCCCGCCGGGCACCTGCACCCGCTCCACGGTCAACTCGCGTAGCGCGACGGCCCGCTGCGCCGCCCCGGGCAGCTCCTCCAGCCAGTCGTCACCGTCCGGTGCCGTCTCACCGAGCGCCCTGACCAGGCGCTTCGGCGGTTCGAAAACCATGAGCGAGTCGTTCCCTTCGTGCCGTCCTCGGTGCGTGCCCCGCGCGGGTCACGCCGTCGGCGCCGCCGAGGGCGGAGCCGTGCCGGCCCGCTCCGCGAGCCCAGGGAAGGCTACGCTCTCGCCGCGCCAGCGCACCGCCCGTACCGCCGCCTCCCGCAGCGCCTCCGCGGCCAGGGCCCGCCGCCCGCCGCCCGCGGCGCGCACCAGGTCGGCGTACACCCCGGCCACCCGGTCCTCCAGCTCGGCGGCGAGCCGCACGGCCGCCGGCGAGTCCGGCACCTGGAACGGCAGCGCGTAACCGGCGGACGCGGCCACCGGCCGGCCCCCCAGGTCCTTCACCTCACGCACCAGCGCATCCCGGCGTGCCCGGTGCGCGTCGTACGCCGTGACCGCCTCGGTGCGGCGGCCGTCAGCGATCCTCCCGCCGACGACGCCGTAGCCGTACACCGCCGCGTGCTCGGCCGCCAGCGCGGCCTGCAGGGCCCGCAGCTCCCGGTCCTTCTCCTCGCTCACGCGTCCCCCTCCGTCAGCAGATACACGTGCACCGCTCCGGCCGCCGCCACCGACGCCAGCAGTCGCGCCAGCTCACCCGGCACCCCGCCCAGGGCCTTGGCCCGCCGGTCGGCGAGCTCCTTCTCCGCCGTGGCGAGCCCGGCAAGGGCGTCCTTGTCGTTGTCCGGCACCGCCGCGGACGGTGAGGGCGAGGCCGAAGAGGACACCGATGCCGCAGGGGACGCCGAGGGCGATGCTTTCCGGCCACCGCCGAGGGCCCGCGCGTGCCGTACGACCTCCTCGCGCAGCGGCCCCAACCGGCCCGCGAGCCCCGGCCGGGCGGCGATCACCGCGTCGTAGCGCTCCGCCAGCGCCTCGCTGTCCCGGGCCGCACGAGCGCGCGCCCGGTCGGCGGCCGGCTGGCCGTCCCCGGCCGGGCGGCCGGAATCCCCGCCGGTGCAGCCCGCCAGGGCGAGAGCCGCCGGGCCGACGGCGAGCAGACTCCTTCTGCGCGGCCCCGAGCGGGCACGCGGCGATGGGGGGAACGGCACGTCAGACGTCCTCGGGGCTCGTTTCGAGAAACATTCGAGAAAGAAGGGACTGCGAGGGCTGCACGCCCGTGATCACGGTACCCGGGCCCCCGCCCCGCATCACTCAGCGGCACCGTTCGTGACCGGGTGGACGGCAACACTCCCCGCGACCGGATACCCTTTGACCAGACACGCGACCCATCCCACAACAGCACACGCGGCCGAGGAGTCACCCGGATGAGCACCACCCAGAGCGAGAGGCTGCGAGGACTGCTGGAGCCGCTCGTCACGTCTCAGGGCCTGGACCTCGAAGAGATCGAAGTGGACTCCGTAGGACGCAAGCGTGTGCTGCGCGTCGTCGTCGACTCGGACACGGGCGCCGACCTGGACCAGATCGCCGATGTGAGCCGCGTGCTCTCGGCGAAGCTCGACGAGACGGACGCGATGGGTGAGGGCGAGTACACCCTCGAAGTGGGCACCCCGGGCGCGGAGCGCCCCCTCACGGAACACCGGCACTACGTCCGCGCCACCGAGCGGCTGGTGAAGTTCCAGCTGGCCGAGGGCGGCGAGCTGGTCGCCAGGATCCTGAAGGTCGACGACGAGGGTGTCGACACCGAGGTGCCCGGAGTGAAGGGCCGCAAGGCCACCGCACGCAGACTCGCCTTCGACGACATCGTCCGGGCGCGTGTCCAGGTCGAGTTCAGCCGCAAGGACAACAAGAAGGAAGAGGAGGCGTAGCCGTGGACATCGACATGAGCGCCCTGCGGGGCTTGGTTCGGGAGAAGGAGATCTCCTTCTCCCTGCTGGTCGAGGCGATCGAATCGGCCCTCCTCATCGCCTACCACCGCACCGAGGGAAGCCGCCGCCACGCGCGCGTGGAGCTCAACCGGGAGACCGGCCATGTGACCGTGTGGGCGAAGGAGGACCCCGACGACCTCGAGGAGGGCCAGGAGGCCCGCGAGTTCGACGACACCCCGTCCGGCTTCGGCCGTATCGCCGCCACCACGGCCAAGCAGGTCATCCTGCAGCGCCTGCGCGACGCCGAGGACGACGCGACGCTCGGCGAGTACGCCGGCCGCGAGGGCGACATCGTCACCGGCGTGGTCCAGCAGGGCCGCGACCCGAAGAACGTGCTCGTCGACATCGGCAAGCTGGAGGCCATCCTGCCCGTGCAGGAGCAGGTGCCGGGGGAGACCTACCCGCACGGCATGCGGCTGCGCAGCTACGTCGTCCGGGTCGCCAAGGGCGTCCGCGGCCCGTCCGTGACGCTGTCGCGCACGCACCCCAACCTGGTGAAGAAGCTCTTCGCCCTGGAGGTGCCGGAGATCGCCGACGGCTCGGTGGAGATCGCCGCGATCGCCCGTGAGGCCGGTCACCGCACGAAGATCGCCGTACGGTCCACCCGCTCCGGGCTGAACGCCAAGGGCGCCTGCATCGGCCCCATGGGCGGCCGCGTGCGCAACGTCATGGGCGAGCTGAACGGTGAGAAGATCGACATCGTCGACTGGTCGGAGGACCCGGGCGACATGGTGGCGAACGCGCTGTCCCCGGCCCGGGTGTCCAAGGTGGAGATCGTGGACATGGCGACCCGGTCGGCCCGGGTGACCGTCCCCGATTACCAGCTGTCCCTGGCCATCGGCAAGGAAGGGCAGAACGCCCGCCTCGCGGCCCGGCTGACCGGCTGGCGGATCGACATCCGCCCGGACACCGAACCGGCCGCGAACAGCTCCGAGGAATAGATCCAAGCCGCGCGTCGTTCAGATCACGACAGCTTCACGCGCGGAACTGTTCGATCCCTGCCCCAAAGGGGTGAGGGGCGTACGGGGAGGTAGACTTAACAGTGTCTGGCCGGACGCGCGCCCGCGCATGCCCTGAACGCACCTGTGTGGGGTGTCGGGAGCGAGCGGCCAAGGCCGAACTGCTGCGGATCGTAGCGATCAAGGACGAGTGCGTCCCTGATCCACGCGGTACGCTGCCCGGCCGGGGTGCGTACGTTCACCCCGCACCGGTCTGTCTCGACCAGGCGGTACGCCGCCGGGCGTTCCCGCGGGCACTGCGCGTCCCGGGGCCGCTCGACACAAAGGCGTTGCGTCGATACGTCGAGCAGACGACAGTTGCCGAGCAGGCAACACGGTAAGACGTGCCGTACGGAACCCCGTACGGCTAGGTACCTCGCGAGTCGAAAGCAGGTCGAGATTGCGATGAGCACTCGATGAGTACGCGATGAGTACGCCCATGAACTAGCGACGGTCCGGACGCAACCCGGACCTCAAAGGAGCGAAGTGGCTAAGGTCCGGGTCTACGAACTCGCCAAGGAGTTCGGCGTCGAGAGCAAGGTCGTCATGGCCAAGCTCCAGGAACTCGGTGAATTCGTCCGTTCGGCGTCTTCGACGATCGAAGCGCCCGTTGTACGCAAGCTGACGGACGCCCTCCAGCAGGGCAGCGGAGGCGGCAAGTCCGCCCCTGCCCGCAAGGCTGCCCCGGCGAAGCCGGGCGCCCCCTCTCCCGCGCAGGCTGCCCGTCCGGCCGCCCCGCGCCCGCCGGCCCCCAAGCCGGCCGCCGCAGAGAAGCCCGCGGCTCCGGCCGCGCCGGCCACTCCCGGCCCCCGTCCCACCCCGGGCCCGAAGCCCGCGCCGCGGCCCGCCCCGGCGTCCCCGGCTCCGACCACGCCCGAGTTCACGGCACCCCCGGCGGCTCCCGCCGCTCCGGCCGCCTCGCAGGGCCAGGGTCAGGGCTCCGGCCCGCGTCCGGGCGCCCCGCGTCCGGCCGGCCAGGCGCCGCGTCCGGGTGCTCCGCGTCAGGGCGGTCCCGGCCAGGGAGGCCAGGGCCGCGGTGACCGTGGCGACCGTCCCGGCGCTCCGCGTCCGGGTGGCGGCGCCCCGCGTCCCGGTGCCCGTCCGGCGGGTCCCCGTCCGGGCAACAACCCGTTCACCTCTGGTGGCTCCACCGGCATGGCGCGCCCGCAGACGCCCCGTCCGGGCGGCGCCCCGCGTCCGGGCGGCCCCGGTGCGCCCGGTGGCGCCCCGCGTCCGCAGGGCCAGGGCCAGGGTGGCCCCCGTCCCCAGGGTGCCGGCGGCGGTCCTCGTCCGCAGGCTCCGGGCGGCGCGCGTCCGACCCCGGGCGGCATGCCCCGCCCGCAGGGCGGCGGCCCGCGTCCCGGCGGCGGTCCCGGTGGCCCGCGTCCGAACCCCGGCATGATGCCGCAGCGTCCTGCTGCCGGCCCGCGTCCCGGCGGCGGTGGCCCCGGCGGCCGCGGTCCCGGTGGCGGCGGTCGTCCCGGTGGTGGCGGCGGTCGTCCGGGTGGCGGCGGCTTCGCCGGCCGTCCCGGTGGCGGCGGTGGCGGTTTCGCCGGTCGTCCGGGTGGTCCCGGTGGCGGTGGCGGCGGTTTCGCCGGTCGTCCGGGTGGTCCCGGCGGCGGTGGCCGTCCCGGCTTCGGTGGCCGTCCCGGCGGTCCCGGTGGCCGTGGTGGCACGCAGGGTGCCTTCGGTCGTCCCGGTGGTCCCGCGCGTCGTGGCCGCAAGTCGAAGCGGCAGAGGCGCCAGGAGTACGAGGCCATGCAGGCCCCGTCGGTCGGCGGTGTGATGCTGCCTCGCGGCAACGGCGAGACCGTTCGCCTGTCGCGCGGTGCTTCCCTCACCGACTTCGCGGAGAAGATCAACGCCAACCCGGCGTCGCTCGTCGCGGTCATGATGAACCTCGGCGAGATGGTCACGGCCACGCAGTCCGTCTCCGACGAGACGCTGCAGCTCCTCGCCGACGAGATGAACTACACGGTTCAGATCGTCAGCCCGGAGGAGGAGGACCGCGAGCTCCTCGAGTCCTTCGACATCGAGTTCGGCGAGGACGAGGGCGACGAGGAGGACCTGATGGTCCGCCCGCCCGTCGTCACCGTCATGGGTCACGTCGACCACGGTAAGACCCGGCTCCTCGACGCCATCCGCAAGACGAACGTCATCGCGGGCGAGGCCGGCGGCATCACCCAGCACATCGGTGCCTACCAGGTCGCGACCGAGGTCAACGAAGAAGAGCGCAAGATCACCTTCATCGACACCCCGGGTCACGAGGCGTTCACCGCCATGCGTGCCCGTGGTGCCCGGTCGACGGACATCGCGATCCTGGTCGTCGCGGCCAACGACGGCGTCATGCCGCAGACGGTCGAGGCGCTCAACCACGCCAAGGCGGCCGAGGTCCCGATCGTCGTCGCGGTCAACAAGATCGACGTCGAGGGCGCCGACCCGACCAAGGTGCGCGGTCAGCTGACCGAGTACGGCCTCGTGGCCGAGGAGTACGGCGGCGACACCATGTTCGTCGACATCTCCGCCAAGCAGGGTCTGCACATCGACTCCCTGCTGGAGGCCGTGATCCTCACGGCCGACGCCTCGCTCGACCTGCGGGCCAACCCGAACCAGGACGCGCAGGGCATCTCGATCGAGTCCCGTCTCGACCGCGGCCGTGGTGCCGTGTCGACGGTCCTCGTCCAGCGCGGCACCCTGCGGGTCGGCGACACCATGGTGGTCGGCGACGCGTACGGCCGCGTCCGGGCCATGCACGACGACAACGGCAACAGCGTTGCCGAGGCCGGTCCCTCGACGCCGGTTCAGGTCCTGGGCCTGACCAACGTCCCGGGTGCGGGCGACAACTTCCTGGTGGTCGACGAGGACCGTACGGCCCGTCAGATCGCCGAGAAGCGCGCCGCCCGTGAGCGCAACGCCGCGTTCGCCAAGCGCACGCGCCGCGTGTCGCTGGAGGACCTGGACAAGGTGCTCAAGGCCGGCGAGGTCCAGCAGCTGAACCTGATCATCAAGGGTGACGCTTCCGGATCGGTCGAGGCCCTGGAGTCCTCGCTGCTCCAGCTGGACGTCGGCGAAGAGGTCGACATCCGCGTCCTGCACCGTGGTGTCGGTGCGGTCACGGAGTCCGACATCGACCTGGCCATGGGCTCCGACGCCATCGTCATCGGCTTCAACGTGCGCGCCGCCGGGCGTGCGCAGCAGATGGCCGAGCGCGAGGGTGTCGACGTCCGGTACTACTCGGTCATCTACCAGGCGATCGAGGAGATCGAGGCGGCCCTCAAGGGCATGCTCAAGCCGGAGTACGAAGAGGTCGAGCTCGGCACGGCGGAGATCCGCGAGGTCTTCAAGTCGTCCAAGCTGGGCAACATCGCGGGTGTTCTCATCCGCTCCGGCGAGGTCAAGCGCAACACCAAGGCGCGCCTCATCCGCGACGGCAAGGTGGTCGCGGAGAGCCTCAACATCGAGGGTCTGCGTCGCTTCAAGGACGACGTCACCGAGATCCGCGAAGGGTTCGAGGGCGGTATCAACCTCGGCAACTTCAACGACATCAAGGTCGACGACGTCATCGCGACGTACGAGATGCGCGAGAAGCCGCGCGTCTGACCTGAGTCACGATCGGGGCCGATCGGCGGGACTTATTCCGTCGATCGGCCCCGGCCGTTGCGTGTACGGTTCCCGTATCGGCGTCGAAGCGTGGCGCCCGTACCCCGAACCGGCGGGACATCCGGATACACACATGTATGTGGGGACTCTGTCCTTCGATCTGCTCCTCGGCGACGTCCGCTCGCTCAAGGAGAAACGCTCCGTGGTCCGTCCGATCGTCGCCGAGCTCCAGCGCAAGTACGGGGTGAGCGCGGCCGAGACGGGGAACCAGGACCTCCACCGCAGGGCCGAGATCGGACTCGCGGTGGTCTCGGGGGAGACGGGACACCTCACCGACGTCCTGGACCGCTGTGAGCGGCTCGTCGCCGGGCGGCCCGAAGTCGAACTGCTCTCGGTTCGACGCAGGCTCCACAGCGACGAAGACTGAAGCAACAAGTAAGCACTTAAGGAGACGGACCAGTGGCCGACAACGCGCGTGCCAAGAGGCTGGCGGACCTCATCCGAGAGGTGGTGGCCCAGAAGCTGCAGCGCGGGATCAAGGATCCGCGGCTCGGCTCGCACGTCACCATCACGGACACCCGGGTCACCGGCGACCTCAGGGAGGCGACCGTCTTCTACACGGTGTACGGGGACGACGAGGAGCGCGCGGCGGCCGCCGCCGGCCTGGAGAGCGCCAAGGGCATCCTGCGCTCCGAGGTGGGCCGGGCCGCCGGGGTGAAGTTCACGCCGACCCTGGCCTTCGTCATGGACGCCCTCCCGGAGAACGCCCGCACCATCGAGGACCTCCTCGACAAGGCGCGCCAGTCCGACGAGAAGGTGCGCGAGGCGTCCGCGGGCGCGAAGTACGCCGGCGAGGCCGACCCGTACCGCAAGCCCGACGAGGACGACGAGACGGACACCAGCGCAGAATGACCCAGAAGCACACCACGCCCGACGGCCTCGTCATCGTCGACAAGCCGTCGGGCTTCACTTCGCACGACGTCGTCGCCAAGATGCGCGGCATCGCCAGAACGCGACGCGTCGGGCACGCCGGCACCCTCGACCCGATGGCGACGGGTGTCCTCGTCCTCGGCGTCGAGAGGGCCACCAAGCTCCTCGGCCACCTCGCGCTGACCGAGAAGGAGTACCTGGGCACCATCCGGCTCGGGCAGAACACCCTCACGGACGACGCCGAGGGGGAGATCACCTCCTCCACGGACGCCTCGAAGGTCACCCGTGACGCCATCGACGCCGGCATCGCCGCGCTGACCGGCGACATCATGCAGGTGCCGTCCAAGGTCAGCGCCATCAAGATCAACGGCGTGCGCTCGTACAAGCGGGCCCGGGAGGGCGAGGAGTTCGAGATCCCGGCCCGCCCCGTGACGGTCTCCTCCTTCGGCGTGTACGACGTCCGGGACGCCGTCGCCGACGACGGCACGGCCGTCCTCGACCTGGTCGTCTCGGTCGTCTGCTCCTCCGGCACCTACATCCGGGCCCTCGCCCGCGACCTGGGCGCCGGCCTGGGCGTCGGCGGTCACCTCACCGCGCTGCGCCGCACCCGCGTCGGCCCCTACAAGCTGGACGCGGCCCGCACCCTCGACCAGCTCCAGCAGGAGCTGACCGTGATGCCGATCGCCGAGGCCGCCACGGCCGCGTTCCCCCGCTGGGACGTCGACACCCGCCGGGCCAAGCTGCTCACCAACGGCGTGCGGCTGGACATGCCCGAGACGTACGCGGGCGCCGGCCCGGTCGCCGTCTTCGACCCGGAGGGCCGCTTCCTCGCGCTCGTGGAGGAGCAGCGGGGCAAGGCCAAGAGCCTGGCCGTCTTCGCCTGACGGAGGAACCGGGGGCCGGGTGTCCGTCCGTGGAGCGGCGGCCACGGGGTACCTCCACTGCCGCCGCTCCACGGTCCCCCCTCGGTTCCCCCCACCCCTAGGGTGTATCCAGCCGCCCCCGTTCCTTCACCCGTCCGTGCGGGCGCTCGGAGTGAACCGGGGGAGCGGAAGGGGGCGCTTTCGCTGAGCGACCTGTCCCGCTGATCATCCCGCCCCTACCGTCGAACACGAGGGCACGGCTGTACGGCGGGGAGGCTCGACGATGGCGTCGCGGAACCGGTCCCGGGAGACGGACGACAGCCCACAAGGCTCCCCGGAGCTCCCCGGACCAGCACGGCACGAGGCCGGGGCGGTCCCCGGCGACGCCCTCGTCCGCATCCACGACCTGGCCGGCCGCCCCCGCGGCACCGGCTTCCTGGCCGACCACCACGGCACGCTGATCACCAGCCACGAGGCCGTCGACGGCCTGCCCCGGCTCGTCCTGTACGGCGCCGAGGGCCGCCGCCGGGTCGTGTCCGCCGACGCGGTCACCCCCCTGCCCGCACTGGACCTGGCCCTCGTTCGGACCGAGGGGCTCGGTGTGCCGCCGCTGCCCGTCACCGTGCGGGAGGAAGCCAGAACCGGCACCTATGTGCGGATCGCCGCCGACGGCTGGCGCGAGGCACGGCTGCTGGGCTCGGCCTCCGTGACCTACGCGGCCACGGACCGCTTCCACCGCCTCGACGACGCCCTGGAGCTGGCGGTCGGCACGGCAGGGCGGGACGCGCTGCGGCCGGGCGGCGGGGCGGCCGGCGGCCCGGTGCTCGACGCCGGGACCGGCGCCGTGGTGGGGGTGCTGGGCACCGCTCTCAGCTCCGATCACAGCGACGTCGGATTCGCCGTACCGCTGCGTTCCCGGCTCGCCGGTGCCGTACAGCCACTGGCCGCCGTGCTCGCGGAGAACGCGGCGACGGTTCCCGCGTACGGCGCGGACCTCAATCCGGCCGGGGTGCTGGACCTGACCGCCACCTCCGTGGCACTGGAGGGCCCGCCCGGCGGCAGCGGAATCCCGCAACCGGTCGAACGGGCGGCCGTGGCTGCCGGGATCAACGCGTTCACCCGCGGCCCGGCGGCCGTGCTCGGCCTCGTCGGCCCTCCGGGCAGCGGTCGTACGACGGAACTCGCGGCGCTCGCCGCGCGGCGCCGGCGGGACGGACAGCCCACGCTCTGGCTGCGCGGCAGTGAACTACGGGACGGTGACACGTCGGTGGCCGACGCGGCACACCGGGCGCTGGACCGGGCCGCCCCCGCCGTGGCCGCCTCCGTCCCGGCCGGCCCGGGCGACATCACGCCCGAGCGCCTGGCCCACCTCGCCCGGTCCGAGGGCCGCCCGCTGCTGCTCCTGCTCGACGGCCCCGAGGAGATGCCCCCGGCCCTGGCCCGCCGCCTGACCGACTGGACGGACGGGACCACGCGGTGGCTGCGGGAGTCGGGAGCCCGGCTGGTGGTGGCGTGCCGGGCGGAGTACTGGGAGACCGCGCCCCTCCCCGCGGAGCCGTGCGTGGCCGTCGGCGACCTCACCGAGAGCGAGGCGCGGGAGGCGTACCGGCGCCACGGCCTGGCCGATCACGCCCTCGCCCCGGCCGACGCCCGGCACCCCCTCACCCTCGGTCTGCTCGCCGAGGTCCGGGCCGCCCTCCCCGAGCACTCCGAGCCGGCCGCGGCCGACCGGAACGACGTCTTCGCGGCCTACCTCGACCTGATGTCCCTGCGGGTCGCCCAGCGCCTGGCCGCCGGCGACGGCCTGCACGGCACCGCCGTGCGCCGCCTGGCCGCGAAGGTCGCCGGGCAGGTGCACGAGGCCGCCCGGCGCAGCCTCGGACCGGGGCCGGGGGACCTGGACCCGCAGGCGTTCGCGGAGGTGTTCCCGTGGGGGACCGCCCCGGAGCGGCTCGGCGGCGGCACCGGCTGGGCGTCGGCCGTGCTCGCCGAGGGCCTGCTCGTGCCCGCCGGACCCGGCTACCGCTTCGCGCACGAAGGGCTCGCCGACTGGCTCCAGGGCATGCACCTCGACCTCGACGAAGCCCTGCACGCCCTCGTCCACCGCGCCGAGGATGCCCTGTCCGACCCCGTGCCGCACCACCGCATCGGGCCGGTCGTCCAGGCCCTGCTGTACGCCGGCCGCCAGCACGGCCCCGGTCACCTGACCTCCCGCCTGGCCGACCTGGTGCACGCCCTGGACGCCGATCCGCGCTCCTGGTGGGCCGCCCGGCTGCTCGCCGGGACGCTGCCGGCCCTGCCCGACGCGGCGCCGTACACAGAGGTGCTGCGGCTGCTCGCCGACCGGATCGTGGCCTGGCGGCGGCAGGAGCGGCCCGTCCCGGAGGAGCTCGGGCCCGCCTTCTGGACCGGCGTCAGGCTCCCGGAGGAGGCACGCTGGGCCCTGCTGCGGCGGCTGGTCCACGCCGACGGGCCGCCGCGCGAGGCCGGACCCCGCTTCCTGGACGCCGTCGCCGAACTCCTCGCCGCCGACCCCGCCGCCGTGCAACCGCAGCTCGCCCACTGGTTCGACGACGAGCAGCCGCTGCCCGCCACCCCGCACGCGACCGTGGCCACGGCCGCCCAGGCGCTCCTGCACACCCACCGCCACGGCACCCTGGACGGTCTGACGGACGTGCTCGTCGACCGTGCGCACCCGCGGGCCGACGAACTGCTCGCCGTGCTGGCCGAGGAGGAGCCGTCGGGGGTGTGCCGGGCCGTCGACCGGTGGGCGCGCGACGAGCGGCCCGCGCGGCGCAGCGCCGCGGTGGCGCACGGACTGCGCGTCGCGCCGCACGTGAGCACCGGAGGCGACCGCGCCCTCCTGCGCTACGCGGCCCTCACCCTGCTCGCCCGCACCGCCGACCGCGCCCTGCACGGCGGCGCCCTCGCCCTCCTCGTCCAGGACCCCCACACCCGGGCCCGCTACCTCCCCCGGGCGCTGGAGCACTTCGCGGCGGGCGACCCGCGGTTCTCACCGGACGCGCTCGCCGGCGCCCTCCTGACCGACCCCGAGCCGGTCCTCGGGGCCTTCGCGGCCCGGCTGGAGCGGCCGGACGCGGAGGAGGCCCTGCGGGCACTGGCCGACGCAGCCCCGCCCGGCCTGGCCCGGCGGGTCGCCGCAGTGGTGTGCCGGGCGGCCTCGCTGCGGCCGGAACTCGCCGGGCACACGGCCGCGTACGCCGACCAGCGGCTCGACCGGGGCTCCGCCGCCCGGCCCGTGCTCCTGCCGCTGATCACGGGCCTGCTGGAGGACGGCCCGGTGCGGCTGCGCTGCGCCCTGGCCGCCGTCCTCACCCCGCCCGGCATCCCCGCCTCGCGTCCGCTGCGCCGCGAACTGCGCGACGCGCTCCTCGCCCGGGAACACGACACCGACGTCCTGGACGCGCTGCTGAACGCCGCCGCCCGCAACGCCGGCGACGACCTGCGCGACCTCGTCCACCGCATCGGACTGCTCCTCGTGCGCACCCCGGAGGGCGCCACCCGCTTCGACCGCGCCCTGGTCGACCTGGGCCGGCACGTGCCCGGCTTCGCCGCCCGCGCGGCCGCCTGGCTGGCCGAGGCGCCCGAGGAGTGGGCGGCGCTGGTCGGGCCGAGCTCCCACCGGATGATCGAGAACCTGGCGGGCGCGGGCGTCCCCGCGTGACCGGCCTTCCGGGCGCCGGGCCGCAGTACGGTGCCGTGCGCCCTGTCACAGCCCCCATGCCGATGCGGGCAGGAGGCACCCGGCATGGCACCCTTAGACCTGCGCACGAGGCAATCACGGACAACCGACCGGACACGGGTTCGACGAGCTTTCGACAAGGAGCAGGCACAGTGCAGCGCTGGCGTGGCTTGGAGGACATCCCCCAGGACTGGGGGCGCAGCGTCGTCACCATCGGCTCCTACGACGGAGTGCACCGCGGGCACCAGCTGATCATCCGGCATGCCGTGGACCGCGCCCGGGAGCTGGGTGTGCCCGCCGTCGTCGTCACCTTCGACCCGCACCCCAGCGAGGTCGTCCGCCCCGGCAGCCACCCGCCGCTGCTCGCCCCGCACCACCGCCGCGCCGAACTCATGGCCGACCTGGGCGTGGACGCGGTGCTCATCCTCCCCTTCACGACCGAGTTCTCGCAGCTGTCCCCGGCCGACTTCGTCGTCAAGGTCCTGGTCGACAAGCTGCACGCCAAGGCGGTCGTCGAGGGCCCCAACTTCCGCTTCGGCCACAAGGCCGCCGGGAACGTGGAGTTCCTCGCCACGCAGGGCAAGACCTACGACTTCGAGGTCGAGGTCGTCGACCTGTACGTGACCGGTGCGGCGGGCGGCGGCGAGCCGTTCTCCTCCACGCTGACGCGACGGCTGGTCGCCGAGGGCGACGTCGAGGGCGCGGCGGAGATCCTCGGCCGGCCGCACCGGGTGGAGGGCGTCGTCGTCCGGGGCGCCCAGCGCGGGCGCGAACTGGGCTTCCCGACGGCCAACGTCGAGACGCTGCCGCACACGGCCATCCCGGCCGACGGTGTGTACGCGGGGTGGCTGCACGCCCAGGGCGAGGCGATGCCGGCGGCGATCTCCGTGGGGACGAACCCGCAGTTCGAGGGGACCGAGCGGACGGTGGAGGCGTACGCCATCGACCGGGTGGGGCTCGATCTGTACGGGCTGCATGTCGCGGTCGACTTCCTGGCGTTCGTGCGGGGGCAGGCCAAGTTCGACACGTTGGACGCGCTGCTGGTTCAGATGGGGCAGGACGTCGAGAAGTGCGCGGAGTTGGTGGCGGCTGAGGGGGCTGCCTAGTCTTCTTGTGGGCCGTCTGCGGGTGCGTTGTGGCTTGTCGCGCCCACGCGGCGGAGCCGCACATCGTTACAGCCCCGCGCCCCTTGAGGGCGCATGCGAAACCGCCCAGTGACAAGCGACCTGCGAGTCACCGCCCCCGCTCAGCACCTCCAAGTCCTGGTGCCTGCACGCGTCCGCCACGCCCGCCCGCTCCGCCTCGCCACCCGCCAGGATCTGGCAGCGCACGTGGAAGCGGCACCCTGACGGGATTCGGGACGGGTCCGGGGGTTCCCCGGTGAGGACGACCGGGGCGCCCGGGGCCTCCGGGAGGACCGACAGCAGCGCCTGCGTGTAGGGATGCCGCGGGGCCGTCAGGACCTGTTCCACCGCGCCCGTTTCCACGATCCGGCCCAGGTACATCACGGCGACCCGGTCGGCGATGTTCCACGCGAGGCCCAGGTCGTGCGTGACGACAAGGGCGGACAGGCCCAGCTCGGTGCGCAGCCGGAGCAGCAGGGCGAGGATCTCGCCGCGTACCGAGGCGTCGAGGGACGCCACCGGCTCGTCGGCGACGAGGAGTTCGGGTTCCAGGACGAGCGCCCCGGCGATGACGACGCGCTGGCGCTGCCCGCCGGACAGTTCGTGCGGGTAGCGCAGGAAGAAGCGCTCCGGGGGGCGCAGGCCGGCCCGGGACAGGGCATCGGCGACCGCCGCGCGTTCGTCGCCGCGGTGGCCGTGGATGCGCAGGCCCTCGGCGACCGCGTCGTACACCGTGTGCCGGGGGTTGAGCGAGCCGCTGGGGTCCTGGAGGACCAGTTGGACACGTTTGCGGTAGGCCTTGAGGGACCGGCCGGAGTAGTCCAGCGGGCGTCCGTCGAAGGTGACCCGGCCCGCGGTCGGCTCGACCAGCCCGAGCAGGCTGCGGGCCAGGGTCGTCTTGCCGCAGCCGGACTCGCCGACCAGGGCGACGATCTCGCCTCGGCGGATGTCGAGGTCGACGCCGTCCACCGCGCGGGCCCGGGGGCCGCCGTGCCGGCCGGGGAAGGTGATGTGGAGGCCCTGGGCGCTGAGCAAGGGGGCCGTGGTGACCTCGGGGGCCGTGGGCGATGTGGTCATGGCGTGCCGGGCCTCGCTTCCTCCAGGGGCTCTGGTTCCTCTCGGGCGCCACGGCGTGCGTCCGCCGGTGGCCCGACCAGTACGCACGCCGCCCGGCGCTCCGGTCCCGCGGTCCGCAGCAGCGGGTCCTCCTCCGGGCACGACTCCAGCGCCACCGGGCAGCGTGGATGGAACGTGCACCCGGACGGCAGCGCGGCCGGGTCCGGCGGATCGCCCGCCAGCCCCTGCGGCGCGAACCGGGACGCCGGGTCGCCGATGCGCGGGAACGCCGCCGACAGGGCCCGGGCGTACGGGTGCCGGGCGTCCTCGTACACCTGGGCGGCCGGGCCCTCCTCGACCACCCGGCCCGCGTACATCACCGCCAGCCGGTCGCAGGTGTCGGCGAGGACCGCAAGGTCATGGCTGATCATGATCAGGCCGAGGTCCTGGTCCGCGACGAGCTGCTCGATGAGCCGGAGGATCTGGGCCTGGATCATCACGTCGAGAGCGGTCGTCGGCTCGTCGGCGATGATCAGCCGGGGATCGCAGGCCAGGGCCATGGCGATCATGACGCGCTGGCGCTGGCCGCCGGACAGCTCGTGCGGATAGGCGTCGGCGCGGGCGGCGGGCAGCCCGACCTGCTCCAGCAGCTCGCCGGTCTTCCTCTTCGCCCCGGCCGCGGTGGCCTTCTTGTGCAGCAGGATCGGCTCGGCGATCTGGTCGCCGATGCGGTGCACCGCGTTGAGGGAGTGCATCGCGCCCTGGAAGACGACGGAGGCCCCCGCCCAGCGGACCGCCCGGACCCGGCCCCACTTCATGGCCAGCACGTCCTCGCCGTCGAGAAACACCTCCCCGGTGATCCGGGAGCCCGCCGGCAACAGCCGCAGCAGGGCCAGCGCCAGCGTGGACTTGCCGCAGCCGGACTCCCCGGCGAGGCCGAGCTTGTGACCCGCCTCCAGGCGCAGATCGACCCCGCGCACGGCGGCCGCCCCGCCGGCGTACGTCACGGTCAGGTTCCTGACGTCGAGCAGACTCAACGCGACACCCCCAGCCTGGGGTTGAGGACGGACTCCACGGCGCGCCCGCACAGCGTGAACGCCAGCGCCACCACGGCGATGGCGATGCCCGGCGGCACCAGGTACCACCAGTCCCCGGCGCTGACCGCGCCCGCCTCGCGCGCGTCCTGGAGCAGCCCGCCCCACGAAACGACCGTCGGGTCGCCGAGGCCCAGGAAGGCGAGGGTCGCCTCGGCGAGGATGGCCGAGGAGATGATCAGGGTCGTCTGGGCCAGCACCAGCGGCATCACATTGGGCAGGACGTGCCGGGACATGATGTGCCAGTGGCCGCCGCCGAGCGCCTGCGCCCGCTCGATGTACGGGCGGGTCTCCACGGCGAGGGTCTGCGCACGCACCAGCCGGGCCGTGGTCGGCCAGGTGGTCACGCCGATCGCGACGACGGTCGTGGTCAGCGAGCGGGACATCACGGTCGCCAGGGCGATCGCCAGCACCAGCGTCGGCATGACCAGGAACCAGTCGGTGATCCGCATCATCACCGTCGCGTACCAGCCCTTGAAGTGCCCCGCCGTCACCCCGATCAGAGTGCCGATCGCGACCGACAGCACGGCGGCCAGCAGCCCGACCAGCAGCGACACCCGCGAGCCCCAGATCACCAGGCCCAGCAGGTCCCGTCCGAACTGGTCGGTGCCGAGCGGGAACTCGGCGCTCGGGCTCTGCATCGGGCGCCCCGGCGCCTGAGTCACACTGCTCACGTCGGAGCCGACGAACAGCGGTGCGAACAGGGCCAGCAGCGCGCACAGCGAGAGCGCGGTCAGGCCGTACAGCCCGGCCCGTTCGGAGCGGTACTGCCGCCAGAAGCGGGCGACGGAGGCCCGGCGCCGCTGCCGGGCGAGGGCGCGCGGGCCAGGGGCGGTCTCGGTCGTCGTCATCGGGCCACCCGGGGGTCCAGCAGCGGATAGACCAGGTCGGCGAGGGTGTTCATCAGGATCACCGCGGCGGCGAACACGAAGAACAGCCCCTGCACGAGCGGCAGATCGGGCACGCTCAGCGCCTGGTAGAACAGCCCGCCGAGCCCCGGCCAGGAGAACACCGTCTCCACCAGGATCACGCCCGCCACCGTCCGGCCGAGGTTGATGAAGATCAGCGTCACGGTCGGCAGCAGCGCGTTCGGCACGGCGTGCCGGCGGCGTACGAGGTCGTCGCGCAGCCCCTTGGCCCGCGCGGTCGTCAGATAGTCGCTGCCCATCTCGTCCAGCAGCGCCGACCGTGTGACCAGCAGCGTCTGCCCGTACTCCACGGCCACCAGCGTCACCACCGGCAGCACCAGATGGTGCGCCACGTCCAGGACGTACGCGAAGCCCTCCTCGCCGCCCGACTCCATGCCGCCGGTCGGGAACATGCCGGGCAGCGGGCCGATGCCCACCGACAGCACGATGATCAGCAGCAGTCCCAGCCAGAAGGACGGAATGGAGTACAGCGTCAGCGCGAGGCCGGTGTTGACGCGGTCGCCCAGCCTGCCGTGCCGCCATGCCGACCGGGTGCCGAGGAAGATGCCCAGCGCCGTGTAGAGGATGAAGGCGGTACCGGTGAGCAGCAGGGTGTTCGGCAGCGCCTCGGTGATCTTGTCGACGACGGGGGCGCGGAACTGGTACGACGTCCCGAAGTCGCCCGTGAGCGCCTTGCCACAGTAGTCCGTGAACTGCCGCCACAGGGGCAGGTCGAGCCCGAACTCCTCGCGGTAGGCGGCCAGTTGCTCCGCCGACACCTGACGGCCGCCCGTCATGGTCTTCACCGGGTCGCCGGGGATCAGCCGGAAGAGGAAGAAGCTGGTCACGAGCACGGCCAGCAGCGAGACGGCGGCACCGGCCACCTTGCCCGCCAGGTACCGCGGGTACGCGGAGCCCTTGCGTACCCGCGGCCCGGCCGCCGTCCGCTGCTTGTCCTCGACCAGCGCGGGGGTCGCGTCAGCGGTCATGAGTACCCGCTCGCCGCTTCACTCGCGTTCCTCGGCGGTGGCCCGCCGCCGCATCGCCGCGAAGGCGCCGAGCCCGCCGAGGATCACCACACCCGCGACGATCCCGACCACGACCCCCGTCGACGACGCGTTGTCCGAGGACCCGCCGGAGTCCGCGGGCACCGCCGACCACCAGCTCCAGTAGCCGTCCTGGCCGTAGATGTTGCCCGCCTTCGCCGGCATGGTCGTGATCGACTTGATCTGGTCCGTCCGGAAGGCCTCGACCGCGTTCGGATACGCCATGACGTTCATGTACCCGAGGTCGTACAGCCGCGACTCCATCTGCTTGACGATGTCCGCCCGTTTGGCGGGGTCGTACTCGGTGAGCTGCCGGGCGTAGAGCTCGTCGTACTTCTTGTCGCAGATGAAGTTGTCCGTCGCGCCCGTCTCCTCCGGGGTCGCCGGCAGCGCCCCGCAGGTGTGGATGGACAGCACGAAGTCGGGGTCGGGGTTGACCGACCAGCCGTCGAACGCCAGGTCGTACTTACCGGCCAGCCAGGGGTCGGTCACGTTGTCCAGGCAGTTGAGCTGGACGCCGATGCCGAGCTCGCCCCACCACTCCTGGAGGTACTTGCCGACCGCCTTGTCGTTGGGGTCGGTGGCGTGGCACAGGACGCGGTAGGTGATCGGCTTGCCGTCCTTGCCGACGCGTTTGCCGTCGCCGTTCTTCTTGTACCCCGCCTGGTCGAGCAGCCGGGCCGCCTCGGCCGGGTCGTACGCCAGCTTCCGGTCCGCGGAGGGCTTCCAGAAGTAGTCCTGGAAGCGCGGCGGGATGTAGCCCTCGCCCTCGACGGCGTGGCCCCGGAACACCTTGTCGATGATGGCCTCGCGGTCCACGGCCCGGAACAGCGCGTTGCGCACCCGCTGGTCCAGCAGGGAGGGGTGGCCGTCGCCGAACTTCTCGCCGTTCTTCGCCTTCGCCCCCGGGTTGGTGGCGAGGGCGTAGAAGCGGCGGCCGGGGGCGTCGTTCACCTGGATGTTCTCCGCGCCCTTCAAGGACTCCGCCTGAGCGGGCGTCAGGGACGGGGACCCGGCGACGAAGGACACCTCGCCCTTGCGCAGCGCGGAGACGGCCGCGTCCTGGTCCTTGTAGTAGCGGAAGACCAGCTCGTCGAACTTCGGCGACCCGCGCCAGAAGCTCTTGTTGGCCTTGAGCCGGACATAGCTGTCGGCCTTGTAGCCGCTCAGCACGAACGGTCCGTTCCCCACGACGGGGAAGCTCTTGTCGTTGTTGAACTCGGAGAAGTCCGAGACCTTCTCCCACACGTGCTTCGGCACGATCGGCACGTCCAGCGCGGCCATCGTGGCCTGCGGCTTCTTCAGCTCGATGACCAGCTTCGTGGGGCTCGGGGCCGTCACCTTCCGGAAGTTCCCGACGTAGCTGCCGTTCGCCGTGGCAGCGCCGGTGTCGGTCATCATCTTGTTGAAGGTCCACGCCGCGTCCTCGGCGGTGGCCTGCTCGCCGTCCGACCACTTGGAGTTGTCGCGGATCGTGTACGTCCACGTCAGCTTGTCCGGCGACGGCTCCCACTTGGTGGCCAGGCCCGGGATCGCGTGGTTGTCCTTGGGGTCGTAGTTGGTCAGGTACTCGTACATGAGCCGGTGGATGCTCGTGCTGAGCAGCCGGACCGCGAGGAACGGGCTGAGCGAGTCCACGCTCTGCGCCACCGCGACGGTCAGCACCTTCTTGCCGTCGTCGGCCGCCCGCGCCTGCTGGGGAGCCGGGTCGAGCGGGGTCGCGAGACCGGCGGTGAGGGTGAGCGCGGCGGCCCCGGCCAGGGCGACGAGCCGGAGGCCGTGCGGGAGGCTGCGTTTCTGATCGTTCGTGCCCATGGTCGGACCTCGCGTCATCGCTCGGACGGGAAGGACGGGTTGATCAGCTGTCAGATACGTGATGTGTGTGTACCAGCGGCCGTCTCCACCCGTCAACGGCGTGTTCACCCCTTGTGGCCTGCGGAAATAACGAATTGGCGAGCTTTTCCCACTCATTGGTCGAGACCACTGACGCGCTCCTGGCCAGGGCCTGGCAACGGAATTCGCCCCTGAACGCGCCAAGGCCCGCGCCGAGTCGGAACGGCGCGGGCCGGGCGGGGATCGGCCCCGCGAAAGGAGCCGATCGGGTGAGGTGATTACTGCGTCGGGGGCGGGGGCGGCGGGGTCTGCCCGTCGGGCTGGGCCGGGTGGCCGGGCTGACCCGGCTGGGGGTAGCCGTAGCCGGGCTGCGGGGGAGCGGCCGGGGGCTGCCCCGGCTGCGGGTACGGCTGGCCGGGGTGGGCCGCCGGTTGCCCGGGCTGCTGACCCGGCTGGCCCGGCTGCCCGGGCTGCGGGTAGGGCGGCTGCTCCGCGGCCTGCGGGTACGGCTGCGGCTGTCCAGGCTGGGCGTAGGGCTGTCCGGGCTGGGCATACGGCTGTCCGGGCTGCGGGTACGGCTGACCGGGCTGCGGCTGCTGTGGCTGCTGTGGGTACGGGCCCGGCTGACCGGGAGCCGGCTGCTGCTGCCCGGGGTACGGGGGCTGGCCCGGCTGGGCGTAGGGCTGGCCCGGCACGGCCTGGCCCGGCACGGCCTGGCCCGGCAGCGGCGGGGCCGCGACCGGCGGCGGGTTGCCGTCGGAGGTCCACAGGCCGTGCGCCTGCTGGTGGCGGATGAAGTCCTCGGCGACCATCGCCGTGAGGTTGAAGTACGCCTCCCGCACCTTCGGCCGCATCATGTCGAGGTCGACCTCGGCACCGGCGGCCAGATGCTCGTCGAAGGGCACGACGACAACGCCCCGGCAACGGGTCTCGAAGTGCGTCACGATGTCCTCGACCTTGATCATCTTGCCGGTCTCGCGGACCCCGGAGATGACGGTGATGGACCGTGAGACGAGGTCGGCGTACCCGTGCGCGGACAGCCAGTCCAGCGTCGTGCTCGCACTGCTCGCCCCGTCCACGGACGGCGTCGAGATGATGATGAGCTGGTCGGCGAGGTCCAGCACACCGCGCATGGCGCTGTACAGCAGACCGGTACCGGAGTCGGTGAGGATCACGGGGTACTGCTTGCCCAGCACGTCGATCGCGCGCCGGTAGTCCTCGTCGTTGAAGGTCGTGGACACGGCCGGGTCGACGTCGTTGGCGATGATCTCCAGACCGGAGGGCGCCTGGGACGTGAACCGCCTGATGTCCATGTACGAGTTGAGGTACGGGATCGCCTGGACGAGGTCACGGATGGTCGCCCCGGTCTCCCGCCGCACGCGGCGCCCGAGGGTGCCGGCATCCGGGTTGGCGTCGATCGCGAGGATCTTGTCCTGCCGCTCGGTGGCGAGCGTGGAGCCCAGCGCGGTGGTCGTGGTCGTCTTGCCGACACCGCCCTTGAGGCTGATCACGGCGATCCGGTAGCAGGACAGCACGGGCGTGCGGATCAGGTCGAGCTTGCGCTGTCGCTCGGCCTCCTCCTTCTTCCCGCCGATCTTGAACCGGCCGCCGCCGGCTGCCGGACGGCTGCTCTTCGCCTTCTGCTTCTTGCTGTTGAGCAGCCGGTCGGACGACAGCTCCACGGCGGCGGTGTAACCGAGCGGCGCCGCCCCGGGGTTGGTCGGCTGCCGCTGGTCGTGCTGCATGGGCTGCGGCCAGGCGGCACCGGTACGGGGGTCCACGGGCTGCTGCGGCGGCTGCTGCCCGGGGTGAGGCTGCCCCGACGGGTCGGGCTGCCCGGCGTGCGGAGGCTGGGCCGCGGGCTGCGGCTGGGCCTGCGGGGGTACGCCGGGCTGGGCCTGGGCCTGGGGCTGCGGCTGCTGCACCGGAGGCTGGGGGAAGCCGTACCCGCCCTGGGCGTCGGGGACGCCGGGCTGCGGGAAGCCGTAACCGTCCCGGGGGGTGGGCGCGGCCGGGGCGGGTGCGCCCGGCTGGGGGAAGCCGTAGCCGTCCTGCGGGCTCGGTGCGGGGGTGGGCGGAGCGGCGGGCTGCTGGGCGGCCGGGGTGGGGGCGCCCGGGTGCGGGAAGCCGTAGCCGCCTTGCGCGTTGGGCGCGGCCGGGGCGGGGGCGCCCTGTTGGGGGAAGCCGTAGCCGCTCTGCGGGTTCGGCGTGTGGGGGCTGTTTGGCTGCGGGGCCGGGGGCTGTGCGGCCGGGGTGGGGGCACCGGGGTGCGGGAAGCCGTAGCCGCCTTGCGCGTTGGGCGCGGACGGGGCAGGGGCGCCCGGGTGCGGGAAGCCGTAGCCCCCGGGCTGCGGTACGGGCTGGGCGGGCGGCTGGTTGGGCGGCGTCGGTGCGGGCTGCTGGTTCCACGCGGCAGGCGCGGGCTGCGGCGCCTGAGGCTGGAACGGCGGCTGCTGTGCCGGAACGTAGGGCTGCGGTGGCACCGGAGGCTGACCCTGGGCGGCCGTCGGCTGCGGCTGAGCGGGCGGGTTCAAGTCCGAGGGCTGCGCCGGGGGCTGCTGCGTAGGCGGGGCGGGCCACTCGCTCGCCGGGGCCGGAGCGGCCGGCTGGTACGACGGCGGCAGTGGCGGCACGCCCTGCGGGGGCGGGGGAGCGGAGTCGGACGGTGTGCTCTGCTGGGCATCGGGCGAGGCCGGTACGGCGTCCTCGTCCTGCGCGGGCGCGCCGTCGGCGGGGGGCGCGTCGGTGGGCTCGGCAGCAGTCGCCACCGAGTCCTCGCGCTCCAGCTCGGCCCCGGCCGGCGCCGCGTCCGCAGGCTCGTCGGAGTCGGGCAGCGCGTCCTCGGGGTGCGCGTCGTCGGGCTCTGCGTGTGCGGGCTGTGCCTGCTCGTCCTCGGCCTCCGCGCCGTCGGCCTCGGCGTCTTCGGGCCCGGCGTCCTGGGCCTCGCTGTCGTCGGACTCGTTGCCCTCAGGTGCTGCAACCTGCGGCTGAAGGCCTGCGGGTGCGGGTGTCACGTCCTCGGCTTCCGGCCGGGTGCCCTCCGGCTCGGCCTCCTCGACGGGCAGCACGTCGGTGAAGGCGTCCGCGTCCAGCGCGTACTCCGAAACCGCAGCGGAGTCGTCGCCCTCCATGCCGGAATCTTCGTCGTCCGGGGCATCGGCACGGGCAGCGCCACCGGCCGCGTCGGCGTCCTCCGCCTCGGTGACTTCGGATGCTTCGGGTGCGTCGGGCGCCTCGGGCGCGGAAGCCGCATCCGCAGCGGCACGCTCCTCGATCTCACGCTTCAGCGCGACGGCGGAGAAACGCATGGTGGCGCCGCTCTCCAGATCGCCGTTCTCCGGCTCCGCGGCATCGACGGGAGCCGCCGCGGCCTCGGGAGCGGCCGGAGCTTCCTGAGCGGCAGGCGGAGTCTCCGGAGCGGCAGGCGGAGCAGCCGGCGCGTCGGGAGCGGCCGGTGCCTCCGGCGGAGCCGGCGGCGTCCACGGCGACTGATACCCGGCGACGGGGATGTTCGGCACAGCCGTAGGAGAGGCCGCGCCACCCGCGGGCGCCTCGCTCTGCCCCTGCGGCCGGCCCTCAGGCTGCGAGCCCTGCGGCTCGAACCCGCTTCCCATGGGAAGCCTGGGCACGGCCGAGGGACCCCCCGAAGAAGGCGCGGGCGGCGCCGGCGGCGTGAAGTGCGTACCCGGCGCGGGCGCGGGAGGCGTGAACGGAGCGCCCGGAGCGGGCGGAGGCGCGGGAGGGGTGAAGGGCGCCCCGGGCGCCGGAGCCGGTGCGGAGGCCTGCCCCGGCAGGGACGTAGGAAGGGACGAAGGCCCACCGGAAGGGTTGGCGTGCGGCGGCGGAGTCAGCCCGGGCAGCGGCGGCACCGGCCCCTTCGGCCGCCCGGAGACTCCGGGCGTCCCAGCGGCCCCCGGAGCTCCGGAACCCCCGCGCGCACCGGAAGCCACGTTGGCCCCGGAACCCCCGGGCACACCGGAAGACCCCGGCCCGGAACCGGGCGCCCCCGAAGCACTGGAGTCCTCGGACGCCCCCGCCCCCTGCCCCGAGTTCGCGTTGCCCGAGGCGTTCTGCGTGTACCAGGCGGGCGGCGCGTAGTCGATGGTGAACTCGCCCGTCATCTCCGCTGCGGACTCCGCGTCGGGCTGGTCATCGCCGGGTGTCGCCCAGCCCCCGCGGATCCCGTCCCGATCGCTGCTCACAGTGTTCCTCCTGGTGTGGTCGAGCACCCTCATGCCGTGCTGGGGCGACCCTTGCTTGTCGTCCGACGTCGTGCGAAGTCGTTTGAGGCGTATCGAGGTCGTCCGAGGTCGTCCGCTCCACAGGCTCCCCCGCCTTCCCGCTGGGACGCCGACGCCTACTCCACGGGTCTGACGTCGAGCCCTGTACCAGCCTAATCACCACACGCCCCGACCCGGCAGGGCCCGTCTGCCCCTCCACAGCAACGCTGGACCTCGAAAAGCAGGCAAAACAGACGTAATTGCTGGCGCAACAGTTGACAAACCGGGTGCTACGAACGGTTTCGCTGTCCGGTCCGTCAGTCCATCCGACGTGGCGTACCCAACAGCCCGGTCTCCGCGTCCGTGGGCTGTGTCATCACATACTGCCGATCGCGGTCGGTACACCACAGGGTGAGGCCGTCGGAAAGCCCCGGCAGGGAGTCCATTTCGGCCCGGGTGAGCGCCATCGTGCGGCCCAGTTCCGTGGCCTCGTCGGGCGACACCCTTTGAATCCCGACCAGTCGCGCCTGCCGCACGAGCCGCGGTGCGACCGGGCTGACGTACGGCAACAAGGTCAGAACCGACTGCCAAGGCCCGGAGGCCACGCGACCGCGAGGTGGCCGCATCCCGCAGTCCCGCACCACCAGCACCGGCGTACCGGCCGAGGCGCCCAGCGGCGGCACCCGCCCGACGTCGTACACGGCCATCCCGTTCTGACCGCCCCCCATGGCGTGCACCATCGGCATCCAGGCCTGCGCCCGCGCCGTCTCCACGGCGACCCGCGTCCCCGTCGCCGCCGCCCTGAGCGCGATGACCTGTACGGTCCACAGCCCGCCGATGAGCACGACGTCGTACGGAAGCGGCCGATTGAGCCCGAGTACCGCGGGCCGGCTCTCCGCGTCCACGCCGATGACGACGCCGTCGTCGGCCACGGGAAGGGCGAGGGTGTCCAGTTGGTCGACGGTCACGGAGTGCCGCGGGTGTCTCGGACCGATCAACCCGAATCCGTGGCGCAGTAGTTCACGCGCCCGCTCGGGGACAGAGGTCTGCGGCTCGCCCCGTCCGATGGCCGCCGCCCGTCCTGCGCGCGGGGTCCTCGACGTCACCGGGCACCTCCGAGGGGCAGAGTGGCGAGCATGCCGGGGACCTGTTCCCGGTCGAGCCGGGCGAGCCCCATGCCCGTGTGCCGGGCCGCAGCCTGCACCGCGCGCCGGGCGGCGACGAGTTCGTCGTCGCTGCGTCCGGTCACCCGCAGGTGCCCGCAGACCGACACCTCTTTACGTTCCCCCTGCCTGAGCGTGAGGCTGAAGGTGGTGGCGAGGGTGGGGACGGCCGTGACCAGAGCGACGAGCTGCGGCAGCGACGGCGCTCTCTCACCACCCAGGGAGGGCCACCGACGGATCCAGTACGTGGTGTGTCTGCGGTTGTCGCAGCGCCAGTTCCGGCCTGACTCCTCGGTCCGCCGCTCCCGCGTGTCCGTCCGCCCGGCCTCCGCCGTCACGAGCGGGTTGGCACAGGCCGACGTTGCGATGGCGGAGGTCAGCTGCTCCTCGTCGAGGAGGGTGGCCCGGAATCCGGATCCGGTGAGCCGGCTCGCGAGGTGGTCGGCGGCGCGCACGACACACTTCTGCGCTCCGACCAGGCCGCCCCCGCGCGCGGCCACCGCTTCCGCGCACATTTCCGGATCGAGCTTCAACGCGATCCAGGTGATGCGTACGGCCGGCGCACCCGTCTGTTCCTGCAGGGGCGCGTAGTTGGCGACGGCCACGGACTGCTTGGGCAGATGGATCGCGGGCGCGGGCTGGGTGTGGAGCACGACCTGCGCCGACTCCAGCCGGATGCCGTCCACCTCCAAGGCGTCGTGCACCAGAGAGAGCGGCAACGGCTGATTGTTCCGCTCGGCCCGCAGCGCCGTGGCGTCGGCCTCGACATGCAGGACCGCGGTGACGAACGTGCCGTCCCCGACGATTCCGACGGGTCGGCGGTCGCGGCCTGTGTACGTGTACGTCCGCAGACTCGGGTCGCACTCCACAGCGGGCGCCAGCCCTGGCTCCGTGCCCTCCGGTATCGGCGTACTCGCGGCCCGTCGTTGCCGTGCACGCAACGCCTGAGCCGTGGCCAGCCACTCGGGCAGCGAACGCCCGCGGCGACGGAGGAAGGAGAGCAGCAGCAGACAGCCGGCGAGGACGGCTGCGGGCACCACGGCCACGGGATCGATCACCCATCCGACGAGCAGGATGGCCGCGGCGACCTCGAACAGGACAAGGCGTTGCAACCGGAATGCTCCGAGCTGACCCGAACGCACCCTGGAGTGGAGTCCGCCCGGCGTGGCCGGCCGCTGCGCCGATCCCTGCCCGGCCGCCGAAGCACCCCGTGTCCGCGATCGGTCACGGGATCGGGCGCGCACCCCCGAAGCCATCACTCCATCCCCCCGTTCTACTGACAGCCCGCTGCCGTTTCAGCACCGCACCATGCCCGTGAAGGCCCGGGCACCCTACCCGCTCCACAAGTCCCCGCGGATACCAGGCATAGTAGGGGGCCGCTCTGACACCGGGCGGTCGGCCATGACACACCAGGCGAGCGCGGCACATGTGAACACGGGGAGAGACAAGCAGAGATGGCATCTCGGCGCGACCAGCTCAATGCCTACACCTTCGCGAAGCGCCGCATGCTCGCGGCTTTCCTGCAGTCGTCGCCCGACGGTTCGGAGGAGGGGGCGCCTCGTCCACTGCGCGCGGTCATCCCGGGCGCCATCGTGGCTGTGGTCGTCATGGCCGTCTTCGGGGCCTGGGGCATGTTCAAACCCACCGCACCAAAGGGCTGGGACGAGCCCAACGCCAAGGTGATCGTCGCCAGTGACTCGACGACGCGCTACGTCGTTCTGAAGACCGGCAAACAGGTTCAGCTGCACCCGGTCCTCAACATGGCCTCCGCGAAACTGCTCCTCGACGAAGGCCAGGGCGATGTGGTGACCGTCGCCGAGTCCGTACTCGACAACGGCAAGATCCCCCACGGGGCCACCATCGGCATCCCGTACGCGCCCGACCGTCTCCCCTCGGCGTCCGAGGCGGGCGGCGAGAAGCGCTGGGCTGTCTGCGAACGCCCCAGCGCGGGCGGCGAGTCCATCCAGAAGGCCGCCCTGGTCCTCGCCTCCCGCGACTTGAAAGCGACCGAGGGCAAGGGCGAGAAACTGACGGGCGGGCAACTGCTCTACGTCGTGGCCCCGGACGGAAAGCACTACGTGGTGGACGCGAGCGGACGCTCGTACCCCGTCGACAAGAGCAACGAACTGCTGCTGCGCGCCGTCGTCGGCTCCGGAGGCAAGCCGCAGCAGGTCTCCGGTGAGTGGCTGGAGACCCTGCACACCGGCGACCCGATCTCCTTCCCCGAGATCCCCGGCCAGATCGGTGTCGCGGCCGACGCCCCAGGTCAACTGGACGACAAGACCAACAAGGTAGGCATGGTCCTCAAGGCGTCCGACCTCAACAGTGATCAGTACTACGTGGTGCTGCCCGGCAGGGTCGCCCCCGTCTCGGCCTTCACCGCCCAACTCCTGCTGTTCAGCGAAGAGCTGGCCTCCCTCGGCCAGGCCGGTGAAGCCCAGGACATGAGCCCGGGTGCGATCGTCCCGGGCAAGCCGTTCGGCACCGAGCACCGCTGGCCGACCGAAAACCCCCAGCCCGTCAACGACGGTTCCGGCACCGCGGGAAGCCGCGGCACCGTCTGCAACGTCCTGCGCGGCGTCGACGCCGGCTCGGGGGCCACGACCCTGAGCACCTGGGCCGGCACCGACTTCCCGGCCAAGCTCCCCACCGGCTCCTCCAGCGCCTACGTCACCCCCGGCTCCGGCCAGCTCTACCGCCAGTTCCAGGGCAGGGAGACCAAGGCCGGCCCCGTCTTCCTCGTCACCGACACCGGCCTGCGCTATGTCCTGCAGTCCAACGCCGACAGCGGCGCGGACGACGCCGGCATCGGCACGACGGCCAAGGACCGCCGGCAGGCCCAGCAGGAGGCCCAACAGGCCCAGACCCGGCTCGGCTACAAGGATCTGGACCCCGCGCCGATCCCCGCCGCCTGGTCGGAGTTCCTGCCGACCGGCCCACGCCTGTCGACGACGGCGGCCCGCCAGCCGCAGGGATCCTGAGAGGGCCGGACATGCCACACCTGCCCTCCCTCCTCCGGACGGCGACCACAGTGGTGGCCGCGACCGTGCTCACGACCGCCCCCGTCGTCCTCGCGCCCCCCGCGGCGGCGGCCGACCTCCCGTACTCGGATCAGTGCGCGTTCCCCAACGGCAAGTACCCGGGGCGTCCCTGGTCCCTGCAACGCGTCCTCCTGGACGAGCTGTGGAGCCAGTCCACGGGCAAGGGCATGCGGGTGGCGGTGATCGACACCGGCGTCGACGTGACCAATCCCCAGCTCACCGACGCGGTCGATGCGAAGAGCGGCCGCAACTTCCTGCCGGAGAACCTCAAGGACGACGACGGCAACCCGATCGAGCGGGGCAAGGAGAACGGCACCACGGACACGGTCGGCCACGGCACCAAGGTCGCCGGCATCATCGCGGCCCGGCCCGCGAAGGGCACCGGCTTCGTGGGACTGGCCCCCGACGCGACGATCATCCCGATCCAGCAGAACGACGCGGAGGGCAACGGCGACGTCGGCACCCTGACCGCCGCGATCCGCTACGCCGTCCAGGCCGGGGCCGACGTCATCAACATCTCCCAGGACACCACGAAGCCGATGACGTCGACGTCCGATCTGAAGCTGGCGATCGACCAGGCCCTGAACAAGAAGATCGTGGTCGTGGCCTCGGCGGGCAACGACGGCCTCGGCGGCAACGTCAAGGAGACCTACCCCGCTTCCTACGAGGGCGTTCTCGCCGTCGCCGCCTCGGACCGCAACAACGAACGCGCCGCCTTCTCCCAGTCCGGCGAGTTCGTCGGCGTCGCGGCCCCCGGCGTCGACATGATCTCCACGGTCCCCAAGGGCGGTCACTGCTCCGACAACGGTACGAGCTTCTCGGCGCCGTACGTCGCCGGACTCGCGGCGCTGATCAAGGCGAAGCACCCCGACTGGACGGCCCAGCAGATCGTCGCCCAGATCGAACAGACAGCGGAGCGCACCACCGCGGGCCACGACCGCCTGGTCGGCTGGGGAGTGGTCGACCCCGTACGAGCCCTGACGCAGGACGAACACCCCCTGGAATCTCCCAGCCCTCAGGCAGGCTTGGGCAAACCCGAAGCCCCCACCCCGGCCAAGTTCCAGATCGGCGAAACCGCCGAGGAGCGCAACGCCCGCCTCGCCACCTACGTGGCCGTGGGCGCGGTGGTCCTCGTCGCGGGGATGGGTGGCACGGCGGTGGCGCTCCGGGACGCCCGGCGCAGGCAGAGGCGACGCGCGGAAGGCGGGTCATGGACGCGCTGACCGAACTGAATGTCCTCGGCCTCATCCTGTCCGCCGTGCTGCTGGCCATGGCCTGCATCAAGGCGGACCGCGTCCGGGCCTGGCGCGCCGGCATCAACCCGTCGGCCGAAGAACTGTCTGACGCCTCCTTCGTCGCCGCTCGCGTCATCTTCGTCGCCTTCGCCGGTGTCGGCATCTACCTGTGCGTGCAGGGTTTTGGAGTCTCCGATGACACGGCGTGGGACGACGCCGAGTTGACGACCGCGGTGCAGGGCGCCACGGAAGCCTTGGACGGCAGCTCCGGATTCGGCGACATCTATGCCGAGGACAACGACACCGGCTGGATCGACGAATACGCGACAAAAGTCGAGCAGGAGGTCGTCGAGCACGGCGGCGGCGACGCCCCGCAGTACGGCGTGAACGCGACACCCGCCGACTCGAACACACCCTCCGAGGCGCGTTACACGGTCACCGGCGGCGACTCGGCATTCTGCATGCAGGTCACACGCACCCGGTCGAAGGACGGGGACTATGAGCCGCCGGGAATCGGAGGAGGCCAGGGGACGGTGACGGTCCCTTCGTACGACTTCGCGGTGACGACGCGTGAGGGGGGTTGCTGACTTCGTGGTTCGGCCGGGACTGGTCCCCCTGGTAACTCACATACCACGAAGTTCAGTTGGTCGCGTCTCACACGTTGACTACAGTGGTGATCGAGTGTGCCGATCGGGTCGCCAACACCCGTGCACCGCTCAACGACTTTGTCAACGGGGAACGGGGAGGGAAGGCATGCTGCCTTCGGAGGGTTTCAAAGTCGGCTTGGAGGCGCTGGGAACCTTCAAAAAGCGTGTCGATGCAGTGCTCTCCACATTCGAGGGCTCACCCGGCAGCCCTCAGAAGATCGCGGCGCACGCTCTCTCCGAGGCCTCGTTCAGCGGCTCGGGCGGCTTCGCCGAGGCCAAGGGCCTCCACAGCCAGTACGAACGCGTCCACGAACGTCTCACCGCACTCTCCAAGAACCTGGGCCTGCAGATCGAGGCGATGCAGATCGCCGTCATGGGCGCGGGCGGCAACTTCAGCAACATCGACGAGGAGGAGCGGCGGCGGTTCTGGGAGATCAGGACTGAGATCGGCCGTCAGCACGAGGAAGCGGAGCGGGAGAGGGCAGCGGCGGAGGCGGAGAAGCGGGGCGAGTCCGCGCCGAAGAGCAACGACGAGCGGACGGTCACGTACTAGTGAGCGACAAGCAGAAGCCCCAGGAATCGCATCAGGCGGAGAAGGAACAGGCCGCGGCGCAGGTGGGCGTCATCGACATGGTGAGCGGAGCGACGGGGGTAGCTCAGCTCCTCCCCTTCGGCTGGAAGGTCCCCCGTGTCTTCGGCAAGACGAACTTCGAGGGCCACGCCCTGAACGCCATGATCGACATGGTCGAGTCCGCGAAACCGGAGGACTTGGAACTCGCGGGTACTGCCCTGCTGAACGCCCAGACCGCCATCGAAGAAGCAGCGGAGGAACTCGAAGGCCACATCACCCGGGTCGACTGGGAAGGCGAGTCGGGCGAGGCCTTCCGTAAGTGGGGCGCCAATCTCGTCATCCACGCCCGCAAACTTGCCGCATTCGCCGACGCCGCCGGCACCCAGATCACGGCAGCGGCCACGGGCCTCGCCTCGGTCCGCAGCGCCATGCCGCCGCGCGACACCCGAGAGGACCCCAAGGCGGTCGCGGACATTCCGACGCCCAAGCAGATCGAAAGCAACGCGGAGTACGCGGCTGCGGTCAAGGCCGAGAAGGACCGCCAAGAGGCGATCAACCAGATGAACCGGCTGGCGTCCTTCTATGCGGTGTCGGAAGAGATCATGGCTGGGCAGGAGCCGCCGACGTTCGAGCCCATGCCGGATGTGGGGGTGCCTAAGCCGGATCCGAACTATGGGGATTTCAGGAACTCTGGGGCGCAGGGCAGCGGGGGGCTAGGGTCCGGGTACCAGGCGGCGGTGGCCGGGCATGATTCTTCGAGTACGGCGACTGGGCACGCGCGACCGGGAGACGCTACGCCGCCGCTCAAGCATGTGGATGCCCCGACGGCTTTCTCGGGTGCGAACGTCGGCACGAAGATCGACAGCGTGGGAACCCTGTCGCCCCAGGAGGCCACGAGGCCGTCGACCAGTGTGGGGCCGACGATGACTGGGCCAAGTGGCGGCAACGGCGGGACAGTCCCTCCCTTTCCCTCCGGCACGCTTCCTCGCCCCCTCAGCGGGCAGCCAGGCCGCATCTCAGGGTTCGGCGGAGCGAATGGCAACAAGGCCCCGATCTCGGCTCAAGGTCGTACAGGTGCTTCGAGTGGCACCGTCGGCGGTCGCGGTACCACTGGCCCGATGGGTCACGCCACCACCACTGGACAGTCAGGTGCTCGAGGTGGCAGCGCTTCCCCCATGAGCCGAGGCGTCTCCGGCGGAATGCCACGCACCGTCGGGGGGCCAGCGAGCGACCGCGCGGGCGGTTCGAGCGCCACAGGTGCGGCGCGCGGTAATGGAGTTGTTGGAGGAAGGCCCGTCGCAGGTCCTCAAGGGGCGACCGGTTCCAAGGTTCCGCGCGGCACGGTCGTCGGCGCTGGCGGCAACACTGGCTCCCATGCGCCCGTCGGCCAAATCGGGCAGCGTGGAGTGATTGGAGCGCCGAGCTCCGCCCCTGGTGCTCGTCCGGGCCAGACTGCGCGTCCAGCCGCGGGAAATGCCGACGGCGTCGTCGGTACACCCAAAGGGCGAGCCCCAGCGGGGAGAAGCGGTGGGCCAGCCGGAGGTGGTGCAGGCGCGCCGCACGGCCGCACGGGAAACCGACGAAACACGAACCGCAGGGATCGTGAGGATGAGTCTCAACCGGAGACCCCGCGACGCAACACGCCACCAGCGACCGATTGACAAGAGCGAGGATCTGCAGAGTCATGACAGGGACCAGCCCACGTGGCGGATTGACTGCGTTCTTCGCAGGACGTGCCGGAAGACGGGTGTCCACCGCGTGCGCGGCACTCGGCGCTTTCGCAATCATGTCTTCGGGGCTGGCTCCGAGTGCGGTCGCGGCAGACGTTCAGTCGAAGCAGTGGTACTTGAACGCGATGAGCGCTGAAGACATGTGGAAGATCAGCACAGGCAAAGGCGTCAAAGTTGCCGTGCTGGACACGGGCGTGAATCCGGATACATCTTCCCTGAAGGGCCAGGTACTCGGAGATGAGGTGCCGGAGATGGTCTCTTACAAGGCCACCGAGGACTACAACGGCCACGGCACCAGCATGGCGGAGTTGATTGCCGGTACCGGCGCCGGAGGCGGCATGCAGGGCTTGGCCCCCGGCGCGAAAATAGTCCCCTATCGAGTACTCTCCAAAGGCGTGAGCAGCGCCGTCAAGAAAAAAACACCTTCGGTCGCCGATGCGATCAAATCTGCGGCTGACAGTGATGCTCAGATCATCAACATGTCCATCGGCACTGACATCATCGATCCAGACGTGGAGAAGGTCGTCAAATACGCCCACTCCAAGGGAAAGCTGATGTTCGCCGCTACCGGAAACAACGCCGAATCAGAAAACTTCATCGGCTATCCGGCGGCCTATCCCTATGTGGTGGGGGTGGCGGCCAGCGATGAAAAGGGGAAAGTGGGAGAATTCTCGGAGTTCGGCAACTATGTCGATCTGGCGGCTCCAGGTCTCAACGTGCCCTATTGGTGCGATGCGACATTCCGCTCGTATTGCGACGACGGCGATGGAACAAGTATGGCAACGGCCATCGCTTCCGCCTCAGCCGCCCTTATCTGGTCCGCCCACCCCGACTGGACCGCCAACCAGGTCCTGCGCACCATGATCGATACAGCTGGCCGCACTTGGGCGAAGGGCGAGCGGAGCAACTACGTCGGCTACGGCGCCGTCCGCCCCCGAAGGGTGCTGGAGAACAGAGACATCAACCCGGGGTCGGCCGCCACCGACCCCCTCAGCTTCGAGAACGGAACCGGCGTCACGGGCGTCACCGCCTCACCCTCCTCTCCCGCATCAACCTCGTCACAGGCCCCCAAGAACCCTTCTGGCGGCCAGACTTCGGCGACTGGATCGACCTCGGAGTCATCCGACAACACCACGATGTGGGTCGCTCTCGGAGCCGCAGGGGCGGTCCTGGTGATCGGGGGCGGCGCCTTCGCGGTGATCCGCTCGCGGCGAAAAGCATGACGACTCACGCATGTCAACCGGTCACACACGACCTATCCGGCGCGATGACGCGCTCGGAATCGAACCACAGCTCTTACGAAGGGGAGTGCCGAAATGGTCGACCGCAAGCTTAATGAAGGCGACGTACAGAGGCTTCAGACCGAGGTTGTCGATCGATACGACAACATCAGGGGATCGCTCGCGAAGCTGCAGGGCACGATCGACATGATCGAGAAGGCCTGGAGGGGACAGGGCGCCCAGGCGTTCAACACGAAGCAGACGGAAATCAACCAGCACATGGTCGCGATCGGCAAGATGCTCGACGACTTCCTCGAGGGCATCAACCTGAACAAGACCGACAAGCGCAACCTCGAAGACCAGATCGAGGCCGACCTCAAGCAGATCTCCGTAGACGACCTCGGTGGAAAGACTTCGGCGCTCAACAGCTACTGAGGCTACTGACGAGCCATCGGCGGCAGCGAACCGCACGCGGTCCGGGCTGCGCAGTCCGGCTGAAATCTGCACAGAAACGAGGGAAACATGTCCGGAGCACACTACGACGAACTCGCCGTCACGTACGGCACCATGGATGCGCTCGCCACCGAGCTCGGCAACCAGGCCAAGAAGCTCGAAGAGGACCTCGAGGCCCTGAAGCAGGCCGTGCTCAACGTGTCCTCGGGCTGGGGCGGCGAAGCGTACGAGGAGTTCCAGAAGAAGTCCAAGCAGTGGGACACACACGCGCGGGGCATCCACCAGGCGCTGGTCAACATCTCGCAGCGAGTCCGCACCGCCGGCGGTGACTACCGAGGCGGCGACCTGAAGGGCGCCAGCTACTTCCAGTAGGAGCGCAAGGTCTGCAAAACCAGGGTGGGCACGCACGGGAGGTGCCCACCCTGTGTTGTACCGCGTCTTTCAGAAATCCTGCGCCACACGTCCGTGGTCTGTCGCGAACGAAGTGTTGACTACTCCGGGTGCCCGAAGTATGGCTACCAAGTCTGCATATGGTCTCTTCCCGCCAAGATTCCTCATACCGAAGTCCCCTATGACCATAACCCGGTTGCCCGAAGCAGCTTCGATCCTCTCGGTCTGAAGGGCGAATACAGATGGTGCGGCAGGAGTTCGCTCGAGCAGCGCCTCGCCGAGACGGAGCTCTCACTTCCCTCCGGGTAAATCCGCACAAATTCCTCCTCCAGGCTGGCCGGGGTGCACACCAGGTGCAGTTTCAGGCCCCAGTAGAAGCGGGAGTGGGAGCGGCAGTAGCCGTAGTTGGCCCAGCCGGCAAGGTCGGAGCGTTTGACGGTCTCGCGGGAGCGGGCGCACTCGACGGGAGTGGAGTCCACGATCCACACATCGTCCAGCCACAGGTCGGTGTCTGCGGCCAGTGACCGGATGGCCCGTTTGACCAGGGGCAGAGCGGCTCGCAGCCGCTTGTTGTAGGCCGGGCGCTGCGGCAGGTACGGGAACATCCCGTGCAGGTGGGCGTGGGCGAAGCGCAGCCATCGGGCCTCGCAGTGGAAGCCCAGCACGGCCTGGGCCACCGCCAGGGTCACCAGCTCGGCATCGGTCAGCCCGACGGCGGCGGGCACAAGGTCCACGGCAGGGCCCAGGGGAGCCGCAACAGCTCCGCACACCGCTGTGTGCGGAGCTACTCGTCGATCTTGGGCGTCATGTCACACTTCGCTTTGGCGTGAGTATACGAAGAGGCATTCCTTGTGAGCTTGATCAGCTCACCGCGCACCGCGGCATCGCTGGAATTTCTCGCCTGTTTCAACTCGGTGGAAACGCTGAGATTGTATTGCCCACCTGGAGCCTTCCCAGCTGAAGTGCATGGAACGAAGATGGCCGCGAACCTACTGGATGCGACGGCTTTATCTCCCGCCGTGAAGGGTGTGAGCGATTTGGTGGATGCTTCGTTCGCAGCTGTTCCTTTGACCCATTGAGTCCAGCTCTTTGCCGGCTCGTCTTCCATCAAGCGTGCTTCCACGACCAGTAGCTGTTTGCCGCCCCCAGAGACGAAACATGAGGACTCATAGGTGGTGTCCGTGACGTCAACGCGAAGGCGCGCCTTTTCGTTGAAGGAGTACGAGGATTGCTCCGGTAGTACCTTCGTCAAAGCGTTGACCGCGCTGGACGTGGGACCCAGAGAGGAGCATACTTCTCCTGCTTCAATCTCACCCTTCTCTCTGAAGGGTGAGATTTTGTAAGAGTACGCAAAGCCTGCGAAGAGAGCCAAAGCGACCACAGCTCCCACGATGAAAATCATCTTTGGGTGAGTGAGTCTCAATTTTCAGCCTTCCGAATCGAGTTGCCTGGGAATTCCCTCGCCATCGAAATAGTCATGAATCTTCGTGCGAGCGCTGTCGAATCCACTCTCTGCTGCAGTTCCCACGGAGGCCTCGATGAGTGGATAGCTATGGCCGGAATTCTTTCCTGCTTTTTGAGCCGCTGCTTCGACGGCGGCGTAGGTCGAGGACTTGGTGTCCTCAACCTTTTCACCGTTGCGGTAAACGACCTCTCCCGAGCTGTCCTTCAGTGAGCCCTCGGTGATGCCGCTGATGATTTCGTCGGCAGCTGTGCCGGCCAAATCTCCGATGATGACGCCACCTGGGCCAGTGGCCGGTGTTGCGGCCATACCGATCCCAATGCCGACAATGGCGCCACCCCAAGTGCCGATACTCTCGATCTTGGCGTTGTAGTCGGCATCCTTTGTGCCGCCCTCCAGTTCGCTCTCATAGGCTCGACCTGCGCCGATCATGCCCTCGATCTGCCCGGCGGTTCGGGCGATGTCGTCAATTCCTTGCTTGAGGCGATCTTGCTCATCAAACGCCGGGTCGTTGGCATATACCTCGGGATGCTCGAAATGGTACTGCATCAATTGTGTCGTGTAGCTGGTCTGCCCCAGATTTACAGCTGCATAACTGTCGGGGTTTCTGCCGAGTGTGTAGAGGAAGCGCGTGGTATCCCTTTCGCTCAACTCTGCTGCTGTTCCTGCGATGGGGAAAAGCTGCGCCTCTCCCTTACTTCCGGCATGAAGTCCGCGATGAATATCAGGCATGTATTCAGCAGCGATCTGCCCCATGCTGTCTGACATATAGTTGTTCTTAGTGAGGCGGGTCGGATCTTCCGAGATGGATGACACGAGGCTCTGAGTAATCTTGGCCTGGTCGGCATTGTGGGGCGGCGTATCCTTCGTCGGCATTTCACCCGCCGGATGCCCCGTAGCGGCGGCCTCCAGCGCCGCAGCAAGATAGTTACGCCCTGCGATGCTGTCCTCGCCCTTGTTATCCGTGTCCTGCGTCCAGTCACGCTCCTCGAACAGGTAGTCAAAGTTGCTAAGAGTCCTCTTTCCCTCCTTCCCGTCACCGTCAGTGTCGTGTGTGAAGTCATGGTCCTCGTCCTTCGTGACAAAGGTGCCGTTGAAGAATTCCGTAGCCGCATCCGGGTTGTTGGACAGCCCCTTGAGGTACCCAGTCATCGGGTCCCAGCCCGAGTCGGTACCGGTGCGGTTGAGGAGCGGGTCGCCGCCCGTGCGGGTCCAGGCCCCGTGGCGCCCGTTGCCCGTGAACTTCTTCTCCGTCTCGATCACCTTGTCGCCGTAGTCGGCGAGGAATCGGTCGTCGTAGTTGCCGAACCGCATCAGGTTGGTCATGACCTGCACCCCGAGAGGGAAACCGCCGTTGCGCCCCACGGGCTTGTCCGCCAGGTCGGTCATTCTGTACTTCCAGTCCGACATGTCGGCGCTGTCGCTCTGTGATGCCGTGGCAAGCGTGAGACTGAGGTTCTTCTGCAGGTCGTCAAACTTGTCGGACCGCTTATGGCCCAGTTCCCAGGCGCTGTGCGGATCGTTGACACCGGTCCAGAAGTTGAGCGTCCCGTTCGGTCCGAGGCTCGTGGCGAAGCGTTCCGCGAACAGTTCGTCGTCCGAGTAGTCCTTCAGCCCCTTGTTGAGCCGGTCGAACTCCGCGGGGGTGAGGTCCTCTGGCTTCTTCTTCGCCAGCCTGGCCAGCTCGTCCGCTCTCTTGATCGCGTCGGCCGCCTCGTCCCGGCTGTTGTAGTTGGCATCCGAGAAGCCCAGCCTGCTCTGGTCGGCAATGGCCATGAGGACCGTACTGGCTGTCTTGTCGCTCTCGGTGGCCTTGTCGAGGATCTTCTGGAGCTCGTCTCGAAGCGCGGTGATCTCGCCTTTGTTGTCCTTGTCCTCCTTGGCGCGACCTTCCGGCGGGACATCCGTGGTGACGGTGAAGCCGCCTTCGTAACCGATCACCGTCAGCTTCTTCAGACGGCCGCGTTCAATGGCATCGAGGAGCTGCCCCTTGTAGCCCTTCAGCTCGTTCCGGGTGTCTCTGAGGATCTTGTAGATGGAGTCCGCCTGGCCGTGTGCGTCCTTGAACTCCTCGGTCGTCTTGCCGATGAACTCCTTGGAGACGTCGGCGTTGACACCCGCCCACTCGGCCTTGTTGGCAGTGCCTCGAAGGCCCTTCTCGGCTTCTTCCTTCAGTGTCTCCAGGTCCTTGACCATCGTCGACCAGTCGTCGACGGCATCGTCGAGCAAACTGAAGTCGGCTTTGCGAAGGGCGTCGAGATCCATTAGCCCTTGCCCTTCTTGTTATCGGGTTCGCCGTAGACCGAGTTCTGCTTGCCAGGGGGGCCGACACGCTCGTCGAAGCCAGCGTCCAACAGGTCGATGCTGCTCATCTGCCGGCGGATGTAGCCGTCGTCGTCGGCGTGCAAATTCTTGGTGACTCGCATGTGGTTTGAGATGTGTGCGCACGCGTCACGGAGGGAGGACAGCTGCTGGTCCCAGCGGAGCGCCACGTGTTGGAGCGCGCCGCCGAGGGCGAATCCGCCCTTTGTCAGGGTTCCGGCGGCGCTCTCGCTGGTGGGGACCGCTCTGCGCCCCTTGTTCCACAGATCGTCGTACAGGTCGAAGGCATTCTGGCCGATCTTCGCCAGATCCTTCTGGCTGACCTTCAGGTCGCCGTATTGGTTGGGATCTGGTGCAGGCCGACCGCCGTTGCCGGGATCCAGCTGGTTCAGTTGCATCCGGGTTGAGCCGTCCTGAACTGCCTGCGACTTCAGCTGCTCCCATTCATCCCACGCCATCGCGTCGGACCCCTTCCCCGTGTCCCCGTAAAGCCGTCCGGTGGACGGTCATTCTGTCGAACGCGTAACGGACCAGGCCCGTGAGCCTCGTTCAAGCGAGTCTCGGACGCCACACACTTTTCCCTCAAGTCACATCTGAGCCGCGATCGCAAACCTCTACGCAACCATCCTCAATCATTGCCACAGCTCAGACGAACGTCACGATCCGCTTGGACCGACACCTCGAGACCGACGGGTCGGTCGCCTCCGGATCCCAGAACGGACGCTCCTGACGTCCACCATCACAGCACCCGCCGTACGGATGCCGGTGCCGAGCCAACGGGAGCAGGAAGACCCCCACCCCAACCATCACAACAGCCCCTCCGGACTCAACCCCACCTGCACCAGCGGCCTCCCCCTCCGCCGAGACACAAAGACCCCCCGCCCCGCAGGCATAGGCCGCGGCCGGACCCCGCCGAGCAGGTCCCCCTCGCCCGGATCGCCGGCCAGGACGACCCCCTGCGCGCCCAGCTCCTTCACGCGCTGCATGAACGCCTCGTAAGCTGCCCGCCCCGCGCCCGCCGTCGACCGCGCGATGATGAACCGCACGCCCACGTCCCGGGCGAACGGCAACAGCTCCGTCAACCCAGCCAGCGGATTCCCGCTCGACGTGGCCACCAGGTCGTAGTCGTCGATGACGACATACACCGTGGGTCCGCGCCACCAGGTCCGGTCCCGCAGCTGCTGGGCGGTGACGTCGGCTGTCGGTGTGCGGCGTTTCATCAGGTCGGCCAGGGCGGCCATGTGGTGGTCCATGGAGTTGGACATGGGGATGTATTCGGCGAGGTGCGACGACGGCGTCACGTCCAGTAGCGAACGCCGGTTGTCGATGACGAACAGCTTGGCCTCGTCGCCGGAGTACCGCTGCGTCAGCTGCTGGATCAGCAGGCGCAGCAGGTTCGACTTGCCCGACTCGCTCTCGCCGAAGACGAGGAAGAACGGGTCCTGCTCGAAGTCCACGAACACCGGTTCGAGGTTGTCCTCGTCGAGGGCGAAGGCGACGCCGCGACGCGGGAAGCGATCGCCCGGAGGAAGCTGATCGGCCGGGAACTCGCGGGGCAGCAGACGGACTTCAGGGGCGCCGGGGGCCTGCCAGTGCCGGGAGACCTCGGTTGCGAGGGCGGCTGTGGCGTCCGCCAGGTCCGTGTCGGAGGTGAGGCCGTCTATGCGCGGCACCGCGGCCATGAAGTGCAGCTTCTGCGGCGCCTGCCCACGGCCGGGCACTCCGGCCGGGACGTTCGCGGCCACCTTGCGGTCCAGCTCGGAGTCCATCGTGTCGCCCAGCCGCAGCTCCAGGCGGTTCATCAGGTGGTCCTTGAGATTGGCCCTGACCTCCATCGAGCGCGAGGCCGTCAGGATCAGGTGGACGCCGTAACCGAGACCGCGTGCCGCGATGTCGTGGATCACCTGGTCCATCGCATCGTAGTCCGCGCGGAAGTTGCCCCAGCCGTCGATGACCAGGAACACGTCACCCCAGGGCTGATCCGTGACCGAGATCTCGCCCCGGGCCCGCCTCGCCCGGAAATCCGCGATCGAGGCGATGCCCGCGGAGCGGAAGTACTCCTCACGGCGGTTCAGTACGCCGTACACCTCGGCCACCGTGCGCCGCACCCGCTCAGGATCCAGGCGCGAGGCGACCCCGCCCACGTGCGGCAGTCCGGCCACCGCCGCCATGCCGCCACCGCCGAAGTCGAGTCCGTAGAACTGCACTTCGTACGGTGTGTGCGTGAGCGCGAACGCGGAGATCAGGGTGCGCAGCAGTGTCGACTTGCCGGACTGCGGGCCGCCGATGATCTGCATGTGGCCGGCCGCGCCGGAGAAGTCGACCCAGAGCGGGTCGCGGCGCTGCTCGTAGGGCTTGTCCACCAGGCCCGCAGGTACGACCAGGCGGCCGGCGCCCTCGTAGCCCGGCTGCGTGAGGCCGCGGCCCTGCACCGCAGTGAGGCCGGGCAGGAGCCCGTCGAGCGGCGGCGGGCTGTCCAGCGGCGGCAGCCACACCTGGTGGGCCGCCGGACCCTGGGCCTCCAGCCGGCGCACGATCACGTCGAGCACGGTGTCGGCGAGCGCGTCGTCGACCTCAGGGCCGTCCGAAGCCGAAGGGCGCTGCTGCGGCACCGCCACGTACTGCACCGGCACCTCGGCCGCCGTGAACAGCACCGGCCGCCGGTTCATCGGCAGTGGGCCGCCGCTCAGCCCGGCTCGCTGTGTGCCCGAGCGGTACACGCCGGAGACGTAGGCCGCCTTGAAGCGCACCATCTCGTCCGTGCCGAACTTCAGAAGTCCGGAGCCCGGGACGTTCGGCAGCTCGTAGGCGTCCGGCACGCCGATCGCCGCGCGTGACTCGGCGGCGGAGAAGGTGCGCAGACCGACTCGGTACGACAGGTAGGTCTCCAGACCGCGCAGGCGGCCTTCCTCCAGACGCTGCGAGGCCAGCAGAAGGTGCACACCGAGCGAGCGGCCGATGCGGCCGATCTGCACGAACATCTCGATGAAGTCGGGCTTCGCCGTCAGCAGCTCACTGAACTCGTCGATGACCAGCACCAGCGACGGAATGGGCCGCAGGGCGGCACCGGCCGCGCGGGCCTTCTCGTAGTCGTGGATGTTGGCGTAGTTGCCGGCGTCGCGCAGCATCTCCTGGCGGCGGTTGAGCTCGCCGCGGATGGAGTCGCCCATGCGGTCGACCAGGGTGAGGTCGTCGGCGAGATTGGTGATGACGGCCGCGACGTGGGGCATCTGCGCCATGCCGGCGAAGGTCGCGCCGCCCTTGAAGTCCGCGAGGACGAAGTTCAGCGTCTCCGACGAATGGGTGACCGCGAGGCCCAGTACCAGGGTGCGCAGCAGCTCCGACTTGCCGGAGCCGGTGGCACCCACGCACAGGCCGTGCGGGCCCATGCCCTCCTGCGCGGCCTCCTTGAGGTCCAGCATCACGGGGCGCCCGTCCTCGCCGACACCGATCGGCACCCGCAGCCGCTCCGCCAGCGACCTCGGCCGCCAGGTGCGCTGGGTGTCGACGGACGCCGCGTCACCGAGGTTCAGCAGATCGGTGAACTCCAGGTTGGCGAGCAGTGGTTCGTCGTCGTCACCGCCCGAGGCCATTCGCAGCGGGGCCAGCTGGCGAGCGAGGGCTTCGGCCGACTCGTAGGAGAGGACGTCGGGGGTTCCTTCGTAGACGACACCGTGTCCCGACTCCAGGTGCAGCGCTTCGGGCCGTACGACGATGGAGAGTTCGCCGCCGCCCGTGATGAGCTCGCCGGGGACCACCTCGAGGACGGTGACGCCCTGGAGCCCCTCGGGATTGGCCAGGACCGAGTCCGGCGGCAGGGTGAGGCCGTCGAGTACGACGACGATGTGGGGCTCCTCCGGCAGGGGCGCAGCGTTCGGGTGGAAGCGAGGGCGGCCGGTCAGCCGGGTGGCGAGGAGGTTCTCCAGTTCGCGGCTGTCGCTGTCGATCAGCCTGCGGCTGCCCGCTCCGTCCACGGCGCCGGGCGCCTGGACGTGCGGCAGCCACTTGGCCCACTCCCAGTGGGGCAGGGCCTCGCGTCCCGCGGCCACCACGATGAGCAGATCCTCCGGGGAGTGCAGGGCGGCCAGTGAGCCGGTGATGGCCCGGGCGGAGGATCGTACGGACTGCGGATCGCCGCTGATCGTGACGTGATAGAACGCCCGCAACGAGACCGCCATGGGCAGGTCGTCCAAGGTGCTGTGGACCGCGAGGAAGCGCTGCATCGCACCGGCGGTCAGCGGCTCCAGCTGCTCGACGGGGGAGGTTTCGGGGGCGACGAGGGCCCTGGCGAGCGCCTGCGCTCCGAGGCCGATGCGGACCTGGGCGAAGTCCTCGTCGCCGGAGCGCCGTTCCCAGACCCGGCTGCCCTCGGCGACCAGGGCCCACAGCTGTTCGGGGGAGGGGTGGAGGAAGTACTGGGCGTCACGCTGTGCCTTCGCCGTGTCGACGGCCGTGCGCCGGGTCTGCGCCAGGTAACTCAGGTAGTCGCGGCGCATGTCCGCCAACTCCCCCTGGGAGCCGCGGCGGAAGCGGATCACCATCGCGACGGACATGGCGATGGTCGAGGCGATCATGACCATGCCCATGATCCTCATGAACGGCTGCCCGCTCGTGAAGAAGAAGACCACCGAGCCACCCATGCCCAGCGTCGGCAGGAGTTGCATCAGCACGCTCTCCCGATGACCCCGCGGAAGTTCCGGTGGAGGCTGCAGGATGATGTCCTGCGTGGACACTTCGGACGGCAGCACCCGAGGCGGGCGCTTCACGACGATGTGGCTCACTGGCATCCATTCCCTCGACCAGCCCGAGAGTCCGTCCGCCGCCCCGTGTCAGGCGGACGCAGGCCGCCGCGCGATCCTACTGACTCACCTGGTCGCAAGGGGCGATAGGGTGCCGGAAGTTCGCGTCGGCACACGCGAGTTGAGCCGGAGTAAGCGGGGCATTGCGGCGGATCCCGCCGACTGCCGGAAGCCCCGGCGGACGGCACGAAGGGCTGTTCCTGCGACCTTGCCGCACGATCGGTCACCGGGGACAGGAACACCGCGTAGGACGTCCATACCGTAGGTAGAGAATCATCACTGAGGGGGAGCAGCAGGTGAGCATGACGGCCTCCGCGGCAGCCACGGGAGGGGGACCCGGTACGGGAACTTCCGCCGGGGCGGCCACGGGTCTCGGTTTCTGCCGCGTCACCATCGTCGCGCCCGACAGCCGGATCGACGTGGCGCTGCCCGACGACATCCCGGTCGCCGACCTTTATCCGGAGATCCTCACTCTCACCCGGCAAAGTCCCGTCGAGGGCGCCCCCGTCGGCTATCACCTGGTCCGCCGGGACGGCACCGTCCTCGACAGTGCACGTTCCTTCGCCGCCCAGCGCATCCTCGACGGCGAACTCCTCGCGCTGCGCCCGTTCTCCGAGTCGCTGCCGCCCGCCGTCTTCGACGACGTCTCCGAGGCGGTCGCATCCGCCGTGACCCGCGAGCGGACCTTGTGGGGCGGCGACTTGACGCGCGCGGCGGGCCTTGTCGGGGGAGGCGTCCTGCCGGTCCTGCTGGCCTTCGTGGCCTGGACGGGTGACCCGCGGCACGACATGCACAGCCTGCCCGGCATCCTCGCCGGCGTCGCGGGTGTCCTCCTGGTCGTCCTGGCCTGCGTGCGTGCCCGGGTCTACGACGACCGGGCCTCGGCCATCGCGTTGGGGCTCGGCGCCCTCCCCAACGTCGGCGTTGCCGGCTCGGGTCTCCTGCCGCTCGCCGACGGACAGGGCATCGGCCGGCTCCAGTTCCTCCTCGCCTGCGCGGCGGTGCTGCTGGCCTCGGTCCTGCTCACCCTGTGCTCGCCGAGCGGGGACGGCCCGTTCGTCGGCTTCGTCGTCGCCTCCGCCATCAGCCTGATCGCCGTGTTCGCGGCGATCCTCGCCGACTGGACGCCTTCAGAGATCGCCGCCCTGTGCGCCCCGATCGCCGTCGGAGGCCTGGCCTTCCTGCCGGGGCTGTCCATGCGCTTCGCCCGGCTCCCGATCGGCTTCGACACCCCGAACACGGCCCCGCGCAGCGCGTACGACACAGACCCTGCCCCCCAGGAGCCGGTCGACGCCGAGCGGGTCGCCGCCCAGGCGCGGCGTGGACACGAACTCCTCGTCGGTCTGGTGGGCGGCTGCGCGCTGCTCGCCGTCGGCTCCTCGGCGGTCCTCGGGTTCTCCGAGAACGTCTGGGCCCAGCTCCTGGCCCTGGCGACCGGCCTGGCCATGCTGATGCGCGCCCATCTCTTCCGGTACACCGGCCAGGTGGCCCCCGTCCTGGCTGCCGGTCTCGCCTCTCTCGTACTGCTCGGCCTGGGGCTGGCACTCAATCCGCCGCACTCGATCGTCCGCGAGGCCCTCACGGGCGACCGCAGCGACCTCGACCTCCGGACCATCTGGCTCGTCGCGGCGATCGCCGTGGCGGCCGCGCTCGTCACGACGATCGGTCTGACGGTCTCGCGCGGCGGCCTCACTCCGTTCTGGGGACGTTTCCTGGAGATCGCCGAGGGCTTCGTGCTGCTGACACTGGTGCCGCTGACCCTGGCGGTGTTCGACGTGTACTCGGCAGTGCGCTCGATGACCAGCTGAGCCTCGCCCCCGCTGCCCTGCGTGCCCATCCGCTTCATCCGACGGCGGATCCACCAGGCCCACGGGAAGAGTCGAACGACGCCGCGGGGCGCCGCGGGACCGTTTCCCGCTCACTCGGACGCACCGCCGAGCGCCACGAGGCAGAGCCGCACGCGGGCTCGTCGGCTCGATCACCGGGTCGCCGGGGAGTGCCCGACGACCCGGTCAGGGCTGCCGCACCCACCCGTCACTCCGGGGCAAGCTCTCCATCGTGCCGCCCCGGCTCAAGATCGAACTCCCCGTCACGAGCCCCCAGCACGAACGCCCGCCACTCCGCCTCCGTGTAGCGCAGCACCGTGCCCGGGTCGAGCGAGGACCGCATCGCCACGGCCCCCTCGGGCAGGTAGGCGATCTCGACCCGCTCCTCGTGCGCCTCGGTGCCCGGCGCGCTGTGCCACTCGACACCGGAGATGTCGAGGGCGTAGAGCTCGTCCCGCTCCCGCTCCTTGCGTGCCTTGATCTCCTCAGCCGTCTCCGCCATGCCGCAGCGACCCCTTCCCGACGTACGAACGATCCGAATCTGCTCACCCTAGTGGCCCCCTCCGCTCCGGCCGGGGGGTTCGAAAGACCAGGGCAAAGAGGACCCCGGCCGCCTGGTACCCTGGTCGACGGCCGTTTGTGTACGCACCCCCGGAGCTCGCCGCTCTGGAGGCCGCGCCCAGCGGATCCCCGCCTTCCGAGTCATGGAAGCTCCCCCGAGACACAGACCGGGGGCACTCGGTGGCCATCACAGACTACGAGGAGTACGCGTGCCGCTCGACGCCGCTACGAAGAAGCAGATCATCACCGAGTTCGGCCAGAAGGAGGGCGACACCGGCTCCCCCGAGGTCCAGGTCGCCATGCTCTCGCGCCGCATCTCGGACCTGACCGAGCACCTCAAGACCCACAAGCACGACCACCACTCCCGCCGTGGTCTGCTGATCCTCGTGGGTCAGCGTCGCCGCCTTCTCCAGTACCTGGCGAAGAAGGACATCCAGCGCTTCCGCGCGCTGGTCGACCGCCTCGGCATCCGCCGTGGTGCGGCGGGCGCCAAGTAAGACGCCGTGAGGGGAGCGGTTCCCGGAGAATGGGGGCCGCTCCCTTTGCTGTACGTGCGGAGTGTCACCACTGCTTTGTAGTGTGGTAGCACAACGCAATACGGACGACACAGCACGACAAGAAGAGGAGAGGCGCACCCAGCCGCCGCCGGTCCTCGGTAGTGGCCCCCGGGAGAGTGAACCCCGGGTGCTTCGATCGAAGACCGGCCCGCACAGCACGGCGCGCTTCTCCGCAACCGTCCCCCTGCCACACGGGCCGGGAGACGAGGACGAGGAGAAATCACTAGTGGAGAACGAGACCCACTACGCCGAGGCCGTCATCGACAACGGCGCCTTCGGTACCCGCACCATCCGCTTCGAGACGGGCCGCCTGGCCAAGCAGGCCGCCGGCTCCGCCGTGGCGTACCTGGACGACGACACCATGGTGCTGTCGGCCACCACCGCCTCCAAGAACCCCAAGGACCAGCTCGACTTCTTCCCCCTCACGGTGGACGTCGAGGAGCGGATGTACGCCGCCGGCAAGATCCCCGGCAGCTTCTTCCGCCGTGAGGGCCGTCCCTCCGAGGACGCCATCCTCACCTGCCGCCTGATCGACCGCCCGCTGCGCCCCTCCTTCAAGAAGGGCCTGCGCAACGAGATCCAGGTCGTCGCCACGATCATGGCGCTCAACCCCGACCACCTGTACGACGTCGTCGCGATCAACGCCGCGTCCGCGTCCACGCAGCTGGCCGGCCTGCCCTTCTCCGGCCCGATCGGCGGCGTCCGCGTCGCGCTGATCCGCGGTCAGTGGGTGGCCTTCCCGACGCACACCGAGCTCGAGGACGCCGCGTTCGACATGGTCGTCGCGGGCCGCGTCCTGGAGGACGGCGACGTCGCGATCATGATGGTCGAGGCCGAGGCCACCGAGAAGACCATCAAGCTGGTCGAGGGCGGCGCCGAGGCGCCGACCGAGGAGGTCGTCGCCGCCGGTCTGGAAGCCGCGAAGCCCTTCATCAAGGTGCTCTGCAAGGCCCAGTCGGACCTCGCCTCCAAGGCCGCCAAGCCGACCGGCGAGTTCCCGATCTTCCTCGACTACCAGGACGACGTCCTGGAGGCGCTCACCGCCGCCGTCAAGCCGGAGCTCGCCTCCGCGCTGACCATCGCCGGCAAGCAGGAGCGCGAGTCCGAGCTGGACCGCGTCAAGGCGCTCGCCGCCGAGAAGCTCCTCCCGGAGTTCGAGGGCCGCGAGAAGGAGATCTCCGCCGCGTACCGCTCGCTGACCAAGACCCTGGTCCGTGAGCGCGTCATCAAGGAGAAGAAGCGCATCGACGGCCGCGGTGTCACCGACATCCGCACCCTGGCCGCCGAGGTCGAGGCCATCCCGCGGGTCCACGGCTCCGCCGTGTTCGAGCGTGGCGAGACCCAGATCCTGGGCGTCACGACGCTGAACATGCTCCGCATGGAGCAGCAGCTGGACACGCTGTCGCCGGTGACGCGCAAGCGCTACATGCACAACTACAACTTCCCGCCGTACTCCACCGGTGAGACCGGCCGCGTCGGCTCCCCGAAGCGCCGCGAGATCGGCCACGGCGCGCTCGCCGAGCGCGCCCTCGTGCCGGTCCTGCCGACGCGCGAGGAGTTCCCCTACGCGATCCGCCAGGTCTCCGAGGCGCTGAGCTCCAACGGCTCGACGTCGATGGGCTCGGTCTGCGCCTCCACCATGTCGCTGCTGAACGCCGGTGTGCCGCTGAAGGCCCCCGTCGCCGGTATCGCCATGGGCCTGATCTCCCAGGAGATCGAGGGCGAGACGCACTACGTCACCCTCACCGACATCCTCGGTGCGGAGGACGCCTTCGGCGACATGGACTTCAAGGTCGCCGGCACGAAGGACTTCGTGACCGCCCTCCAGCTGGACACCAAGCTGGACGGCATCCCGGCCTCCGTCCTGGCCGCGGCCCTCAAGCAGGCCCGCGACGCCCGCCTCCACATCCTCGACGTGATGATGGAAGCGATCGACACGCCGGACGAGATGTCCCCGAACGCCCCGCGGATCATCACCGTCAAGATCCCCGTGGACAAGATCGGTGAGGTCATCGGCCCCAAGGGCAAGATGATCAACCAGATCCAGGAGGACACCGGCGCCGACATCACGATCGAGGACGACGGCACGATCTACATCGGCGCGGTCGACGGACCGTCCGCCGAGGCCGCCCGCACCACGATCAACGGCATCGCGAACCCGACCATGCCGGAGGTCGGCGAGCGCTACCTGGGCACGGTCGTGAAGACGACCACCTTCGGCGCGTTCGTGTCGCTGCTCCCGGGCAAGGACGGTCTGCTGCACATCTCGCAGATCCGCAAGCTCGCCGGCGGCAAGCGCGTGGAGAACGTCGAGGACGTCCTCGGTGTGGGCCACAAGGTCCAGGTTGAGATCGCCGAGATCGACTCCCGCGGCAAGCTCTCCCTGATCCCGGTCATCGAGGGCGAAGAAGGCGACGAGAAGAAGGACGACGGCGACAAGTGACGTCCCGCGGCTTCCAGGCGACGGCCCGCACCTCTTCGGAGGCGCGGGCCGTCGCCCGTACCCAAACCCTCATCAAGGGTCAGAACGGCATCGGCACGGTCCGCAAGACCACCCTCCCCGGCGGCCTGCGCATCGTCACCGAGACCCTGCCCTCGGTCCGCTCCGCGACCTTCGGCATCTGGGCGCACGTCGGCTCCCGCGACGAGACCCCGGCGCTGAACGGCGCCACCCACTACCTGGAACACCTGCTCTTCAAGGGCACCGGCCGCAGGTCCGCCCTGGACATCTCCGCCGCGCTCGACGCGGTCGGCGGTGAGATGAACGCGTTCACGGCGAAGGAGTACACGTGCTACTACGCGCGCGTGCTCGACACCGACCTGCCGCTCGCCATCGACGTCGTCTGCGACATGCTCACGGGCTCCCTCATCCTCGAAGAGGACGTCAACGTCGAGCGCGGCGCGATCCTCGAAGAGATCGCCATGACCGAGGACGACCCGGGCGACTGCGTGCACGACCTGTTCGCGCACACGATGTTCGGCGACAACCCCCTCGGCCGCCCGGTCCTCGGCACGGTCGACACGGTCAACGCCCTCACCGCCGACCGCATCCGCCGCTTCTACAAGAAGCACTACGACCCGACGCACCTGGTCGTCGCCTGCGCCGGCAACGTCGACCACGCCAAGGTCGTACGACAGGTCCGCGCCGCCTTCGAGAAGGCCGGTGCCCTCAAGGACCTCGCCGCCGACCCCGTCGCCCCGCGCAGCGGCAAGCGGGCCCTGCGCACCGCGGGCCGCGTCGAGCTGGTCGACCGCAAGACCGAGCAGGCACACGTCGTGCTCGGCATGCCCGGCCTGTCCCGTACGGACGAGCGCCGCTGGGCCCTGGGCGTGCTGAACACCGCCCTCGGCGGCGGCATGTCCTCCCGCCTCTTCCAGGAGGTCCGCGAGAAGCGCGGCCTGGCCTACAGCGTGTACTCGTACACCTCCGGCTTCGCCGACTGCGGCCTGTTCGGCGTCTACGCCGGCTGCAGGCCCTCGCAGGTGCACGACGTGCTGAAGATCTGCCGCGACGAACTCGACCACGTCGCCGAGCACGGCCTCTCCGACGACGAGATAGGGCGTGCGATCGGCCAGCTCCGGGGCTCCACGGTCCTCGGCCTGGAGGACACCGGCGCGCTGATGAACCGTATCGGCAAGAGCGAGCTGTGCTGGGGCGAGCAGATGTCCGTCGACGACATGCTGGCCCGGATAACGTCGGTCACCCCGGACGACGTCCGCGAGGTCGCCCGCGAGATCCTGGGACGGCGGCCCTCCCTTTCGGTCATCGGCCCGCTGAAGGACAAGCAGGCGGCCCGCCTGAACGACGCCGTCGCCTGACCATTCCCTGGTGAAGGAAGCACAAGAGATGAGCAAGCTGCGCGTGGCGGTCCTCGGCGCCAAGGGCCGGATCGGCTCGGAAGCCGTACGAGCCGTCGAAGCCGCCGAGGACATGGAGCTGGTCGCCGCCCTCGGCCGGGGCGACAAGCTGGAGACGCTGACCGAATCGGGCGCCCAGGTCGCGGTCGAACTGACCACGCCCGACTCGGTCATGGCCAACCTCGACTTCTGCGTCGGCCACGGCATCCACGCCGTCGTCGGCACCACCGGCTGGACCGACGAGCGCCTCGCGCAGCTGAACGGCTGGCTGTCCGCCTCCCCGGAGACGGGCGTGCTCATCGCGCCGAACTTCTCCATCGGCGCCGTCCTCACCATGAAGTTCGCGCAGCTCGCCGCCCCCTACTTCGAGTCCGTCGAGGTCGTCGAGCTGCACCACCCGAACAAGGTGGACGCCCCCTCCGGCACCGCCACGCGCACCGCCCAGCTCATCGCCGAGGCCCGCCGCGCCGCCGGCACCGCCCCGGCCCCCGACGCCACGGCCACCGCCCTGGACGGCGCCCGCGGCGCCGACGTCGACGGCGTCCCGGTCCACGCGGTCCGGCTGCGCGGACTCCTCGCCCACCAGGAGGTCCTGCTCGGCGCCGAGGGCGAGACCCTCACGGTCCGGCACGACTCCCTCCACCACAGCAGCTTCATGCCGGGCATCCTGCTCGGCGCCCGCCGCGTGGTGAGCACCCCGGGCCTGACGTTCGGCCTGGAACACTTCCTGGACCTGAACTGAGCCTCTGACCGTCATGCGCGCAAAGCTCACCTACGCCCTCACGGCCGCCGTCCTGGTCGTCTACTTCGTCCTGGTCGGCAGCCGCGGCGTCCTGCTCATCGAGACCGGCACGCCCCTCACCGTCACCTTCGGCGTCGCGGTGCTGATCCTGCCGGTCATCGGCCTGTGGTTCCTGTGGAAGAACACCCAGTTCGCCCGCAAGGCGAGCCAACTCGCCGCCGAACTCGACGCCGAGGGCGGTCTGCCCGTCGACGAACTGCGGCGCACCCCCAGCGGGCGTATCGACCGCGACTCCGCCGACGAGGTCTTCGCCAGGCGCAAGGCCGAGACGGAGGACGCCCCCGACGACTGGCGCAGCTGGTTCCGCCTCGCCGTCGCCTACCACGACGCCCGCGACACCCCGCGCGCCCGCAAGGCGATGCAGCGCGCGATCGCCCTGCATGACGGCAAGCAGCCCGAAGCTGCCTGAACCGCGTCCCCACACATGCCGACGGGGCCGGACCGTATGGACGGTCCGGCCCCGCCGGCATGAAGCAGGGGAGGTCAGCGCGGGCCGTACTCCTCGGCCCACACCTCGACCGAGTCCGCCGCCCGGTCGAAAGCCACCGCGCGGCCCAGGAAGTCCGCGTTGTGCGTCGTCATCAGGGGCGGCATGCCGCCCGCTTCCCGGTCCCGGCGTCCGAGCAGCAGCGCCTGCCCCTGCACGGTCCGCGGCAGCCCCAGCCAGCGCACCGGCTGCTGCACCGTACGCACGGAGGCGACCTGTTCCCAGGGCGCCGTACGCGTCGTGAGGAAACCCACGTGCCGCAGCCCGCGGGCGCTGACCCACACGCCCATGCGCAGCAGCCGCAGCGCCGCGGCGATGACGAGCAGCGAGAGGGCGAACACGACCCCGGCCGACGCCAGTTCGGCCGTCACGGCGATGATGACCGCCGCGAACAGCACGAACGAGGCGAGCAGCAGCGCGAGCGCCGCGACTGCCACGCGCCACGGCCCGGGCCGGTACGGCCGCCGCCAGCGGTCACGGTCGTCGTGGGGCAACGGAACGTCGTCCGCCGCCTCGAAAACGCGGTCGGCCGTCAGGAAGGGCAGGGGCACGGCTGGTCCTCACTCGATCCATGCGTGGGCTGTGCCCGGTGAGGCTACCGATCTGTGTCCCCGGTCACCACTGGCGGGGGGCCGGATGGAGTCACCGCCGGTGCGGTGCGGTTCAGCGCCTCTCGGACGCCTGCGACTGCTGAGGCTGATCAGCCGTCTTGTCGGGCTTCAGTGCGGGAGTCCCGATGACCAGGGACCCCACGAGCCCCGCCACGATGGTGAGCCCCAGCAGCCAGCGGCCGGCCACCTCACCGACGGAGGACCGCTCGCGCGGTGGGGGAGTGACATTGCTGCGGAACCTGTCGGCCTCGGCGACGAAGGCAAACGGCACGGGTTCACGCCGACCGAACATCAGGGGTACGTCTCCTTCAAGGTGGAACGGATCACTTTCGTCTGTAGAGACGAACGAACTCCCTCATAGGTGCCCTGTTTCACCGACTTCATTGCGGCACGCCACCGATCGCACCGAATCGGCCGGGCCGTAGAGTGGCGTCGCCACACGACGAGATGGGAAGGCCCTGCCAACCGTGACCGACACCCCCGCCGACGACCTCAAGCCCAGCTACCGCAGCGACGTCACCGTCGAGCTGGTCAAGCACACCGCGTCCGACGCGGACGTCCTCTTCGCCGCCCGCGTCTCGACCCTCGGCGAGCAGTCCCTGGACGAGCTGAAGAAGGACCCCGAGCGTTCCAAGGGCCTGATCAACTATCTGATGCGGGACCGGCACGGCAGCCCCTTCGAGCACAACTCGATGACCTTCCTCATCAGCGCCCCGATCTTCGTCTTCCGCGAGTTCATGCGGCACCGCGTCGGCTGGTCGTACAACGAGGAGAGCGGCCGCTACCGCGAGCTCCAGCCCGTCTTCTACGTCCCCGACGAGTCCCGCAAGCTGGTCCAGGAGGGCCGCCCGGGCAAGTACGTCTTCGTCGAGGGCACCCAGGCCCAGCAGGAGCTCGTCGGCCGTGTGATGGAGGACTCGTACCGACAGGCCTACGAGGCCTATCAGGAGATGCTCGCCGCCGGTGTCGCCCGCGAGGTGGCCCGGGCGGTCCTCCCGGTCGGCCTGTACTCGTCGATGTACGCCACCTGCAACGCCCGCTCGCTGATGCACTTCCTCGGCCTGCGCACCCAGCACGAGCTGGCGAAGGTCCCGTCCTTCCCGCAGCGCGAGATCGAGATGGTCGGCGAGAAGATGGAGGCCGAGTGGTCCCGGCTCATGCCGCTCACGTACGCCGCCTTCAACGCGAACGGACGCGTGGCGCCGTAACGCACCTCCGGCCTCCGGGCCAGGTACAGATGTACGGTTCAGCCGCGCGAAGTGTCCGTATTGCGGCATTTGGAGAAGTTCATCTAGCCTGATCAAACGGGTCCGGCACTGCTTGAACCCCCGAGCAGGCAGTGCCGGGCTCCACCTTTGTCACGACTTGGCACCTGCCCCGCGGGCAGACCCGGTCCTGAGCAACGAGTAGCGTGTAACCCATGGCTCCGACCTCGACTCCGCAGACCCCCTTCGGGCGGGTCCTCACCGCCATGGTCACGCCCTTCACGGCGGACGGCGCACTCGACCTCGACGGCGCGCAGCGGCTCGCCGCCCACCTGGTGGACGCAGGCAACGACGGCCTGATCATCAACGGCACCACCGGCGAGTCCCCGACCACCAGCGACGCGGAGAAAGCGGATCTCGTACGGGCGGTCCTGGAGGCGGTCGGAGACCGTGCCCACGTGGTGGCCGGAGTCGGCACCAACGACACCCACCACAGCATGGAGCTCGCCCGGGCGGCGGAGCGCACCGGCGCACACGGCCTGCTCGTCGTGACCCCGTACTACAACAAGCCCCCGCAGGAAGGCCTCTACCGGCACTTCACGGCCGTCGCCGACACCACCGGCCTCCCGGTGATGCTCTACGACATCCCCGGCCGCAGCGGCGTCCCGATCAACACCGAGACGCTCGTCCGCCTCGCCGAGCACCCGCGGATCGTCGCCAACAAGGACGCCAAGGGCGACCTCGGTCGCGCCAGCTGGGCCATCGCCCGCTCCGGCCTCGCCTGGTACTCCGGCGACGACATGCTGAACCTGCCCCTGCTCTCGGTCGGCGCGGTCGGCTTCGTCTCCGTCGTCGGCCATGTCGTCACCCCCGAGCTGCGCGCCCTGGTCGAGGCGTACACCTCGGGTGACGTCCAGAAGGCCACCGAGATCCACCAGCAGCTGCTCCCCGTCTACACGGGAATGTTCCGCACCCAGGGCGTGATGACGACCAAGGCGGCCCTCGCCCTGCAGGGACTGCCCGGCGGGCCGCTCCGCGCCCCCATGGTCGAATGCGCGCCCGACGAGATCGAACAACTCAAGATCGATCTTGCCGCCGGCGGGGTACAGCTCTGACATCAGACTTCGCGCGGACTCCCGCGCAACTGCTTCACAACTGAATAAGCGGGCCACCGGTGCCCGCACCACCCCACAGACAACTGCTTCTGCACGAACGTCACGCGCGCCACGTGCCCCACCGGTACGTGGCGCGCGTGGTGAGGAGAGTCTTTTGAGTCATCCGCATCCCGAACTCCGCACGCCCCCGCCGCTCCCCGAGGGCGGCCTGCGCGTCACCCCGCTCGGCGGCCTCGGCGAAATCGGCCGGAACATGACGGTCTTCGAATTCGGCGGCCGCCTCCTGATCGTCGACTGCGGCGTGCTCTTCCCCGAGGAGGAGCAGCCCGGCATCGACCTGATCCTGCCGGACTTCTCGTCCATCAGGGACCGCCTCGACGACATCGAGGGCATCGTGCTCACGCACGGGCACGAGGACCACATCGGCGGTGTCCCCTTCCTCCTGCGCGAGAAGCCGGACATCCCGCTGATCGGCTCCAAGCTGACCCTCGCCCTCATCGAGGCCAAGCTCCAGGAGCACCGCATCCGCCCCTACACCCTGGAGGTGGCGGAGGGGCACCGTGAGCGCATCGGCCCGTTCGACTGCGAGTTCATCGCGGTCAACCACTCCATCCCGGACGCGCTGGCCGTGGCCATCCGCACGCCTGCGGGCATGGCGGTCCACACCGGCGACTTCAAGATGGACCAGCTCCCGCTGGACAGCCGCCTCACGGACCTTCACGCGTTCGCACGTCTGAGCGAGGAGGGCATCGACCTCCTCCTCTCGGACTCGACCAACGCCGAGGTGCCGGGTTTCGTCCCGCCCGAGCGGGAGATCTCCAACGTCCTGCGCCAGGTCTTCGCCGGCGCCCGCAAGCGCATCATCGTCGCGAGCTTCGCCAGCCATGTGCACCGCATCCAGCAGATCCTGGACGCCGCGCACGAGTACGGCCGCCGCGTGGCCTTCGTCGGCCGCTCCATGGTCCGCAACATGGGCATCGCGCGCGACCTGGGCTACTTGAAGGTCCCCCCGGGCCTGGTCGTGGACGTCAAGACGCTCGACGACCTTCCGGACAGCGAGGTGGTCCTGGTCTGCACGGGCTCCCAGGGCGAACCGATGGCCGCCCTGTCGCGCATGGCCAACCGCGACCACCAGATCCGCATCGTCCAGGGCGACACGGTCATCCTTGCGTCGTCCCTGATCCCCGGCAACGAGAACGCGGTCTACCGGGTGATCAACGGCCTCACCCGCTGGGGCGCCAACGTGGTCCACAAGGGCAACGCCAAGGTGCACGTCTCCGGCCACGCCTCCGCGGGCGAGCTGCTGTACTTCTACAACATCTGCCGCCCGAAGAACCTGATGCCTGTGCACGGCGAATGGCGCCACCTGCGCGCCAACGCCGAGCTGGGCGCCCTGACCGGCGTTCCGCACGACCGCATCGTCATCGCCGAGGACGGCGTCGCCGTCGACCTGGTCGAGGGCAAGGCGAAGATCTCCGGCAAGGTCCAGGCGGGCTACGTCTACGTCGACGGCCTCTCGGTCGGTGACGTGGGCGAGCCGGCGCTGAAGGACCGCAGGATCCTCGGCGACGAGGGCATCATCTCGGTCTTCCTGGTCATCGACTCGTCCACCGGGAAGATCACTGGCGGCCCGCACATCCAGGCCCGAGGATCCGGCATCGAGGACTCCGCCTTCGCCGACGTGATCCCCAGGATCACGGAGGTACTCGAACGCTCCGCGCAGGACGGCGTGGTCGAACCCCACCAGCTCCAGCAGCTCGTACGCCGCACGCTGGGCAAGTGGGTCTCGGACACCTACCGGCGCCGCCCGATGATCCTGCCCGTGGTGGTGGAGGTCTGACGGCCCGTCGGGTCTGAGCCGACGCCAACTGGGAGCGGGGCGCCTCGATTTGCATCGAGGCGCCCCGCTCCAGTAGGTTTACAACTCCTCCCGACGGGGCACCCGGGCCAACTCAGGCACCAGGGACCATGCCCGGCCGGAGAGGGAAATCCGACTCAGAACTTCTGATAAAGTCGGAACCGCCGGAAAGGAAAACGCGGAAGCGGGAACCTGGAAAGCACCGAGGAAATCGGATCGGAAAGATCTGATAGAGTCGGAAACGCAAGACCGAAGGGAAGCGCCCGGAGGAAAGCCCGAGAGGGTGAGTACAAAGGAAGCGACCGTTCCTTGAGAACTCAACAGCGTGCCAAAAGTCAACGCCAGATATGTTGATACCCCGTCCATCGGACAACCGATGGTCGAGGTTCCTTTGAAAAAACACAGCGAGGACGCTGTGAACGGTCGGGCCTATTCCGCCTGACTGTTCCGCTCTCGTGCGTGTCATCCCGATTACGGGAAAACATTCACGGAGAGTTTGATCCTGGCTCAGGACGAACGCTGGCGGCGTGCTTAACACATGCAAGTCGAACGATGAACCACTTCGGTGGGGATTAGTGGCGAACGGGTGAGTAACACGTGGGCAATCTGCCCTGCACTCTGGGACAAGCCCTGGAAACGGGGTCTAATACCGGATACTGATCCGTCTGGGCATCCAGATGGTTCGAAAGCTCCGGCGGTGCAGGATGAGCCCGCGGCCTATCAGCTTGTTGGTGAGGTAGTGGCTCACCAAGGCGACGACGGGTAGCCGGCCTGAGAGGGCGACCGGCCACACTGGGACTGAGACACGGCCCAGACTCCTACGGGAGGCAGCAGTGGGGAATATTGCACAATGGGCGAAAGCCTGATGCAGCGACGCCGCGTGAGGGATGACGGCCTTCGGGTTGTAAACCTCTTTCAGCAGGGAAGAAGCGAAAGTGACGGTACCTGCAGAAGAAGCGCCGGCTAACTACGTGCCAGCAGCCGCGGTAATACGTAGGGCGCGAGCGTTGTCCGGAATTATTGGGCGTAAAGAGCTCGTAGGCGGCTTGTCACGTCGGTTGTGAAAGCCCGGGGCTTAACCCCGGGTCTGCAGTCGATACGGGCAGGCTAGAGTTCGGTAGGGGAGATCGGAATTCCTGGTGTAGCGGTGAAATGCGCAGATATCAGGAGGAACACCGGTGGCGAAGGCGGATCTCTGGGCCGATACTGACGCTGAGGAGCGAAAGCGTGGGGAGCGAACAGGATTAGATACCCTGGTAGTCCACGCCGTAAACGGTGGGCACTAGGTGTGGGCAACATTCCACGTTGTCCGTGCCGCAGCTAACGCATTAAGTGCCCCGCCTGGGGAGTACGGCCGCAAGGCTAAAACTCAAAGGAATTGACGGGGGCCCGCACAAGCGGCGGAGCATGTGGCTTAATTCGACGCAACGCGAAGAACCTTACCAAGGCTTGACATACACCGGAAAGCATTAGAGATAGTGCCCCCCTTGTGGTCGGTGTACAGGTGGTGCATGGCTGTCGTCAGCTCGTGTCGTGAGATGTTGGGTTAAGTCCCGCAACGAGCGCAACCCTTGTCCCGTGTTGCCAGCAGGCCCTTGTGGTGCTGGGGACTCACGGGAGACCGCCGGGGTCAACTCGGAGGAAGGTGGGGACGACGTCAAGTCATCATGCCCCTTATGTCTTGGGCTGCACACGTGCTACAATGGCCGGTACAATGAGCTGCGATACCGCGAGGTGGAGCGAATCTCAAAAAGCCGGTCTCAGTTCGGATTGGGGTCTGCAACTCGACCCCATGAAGTCGGAGTCGCTAGTAATCGCAGATCAGCATTGCTGCGGTGAATACGTTCCCGGGCCTTGTACACACCGCCCGTCACGTCACGAAAGTCGGTAACACCCGAAGCCGGTGGCCCAACCCCTTGTGGGAGGGAGCTGTCGAAGGTGGGACTGGCGATTGGGACGAAGTCGTAACAAGGTAGCCGTACCGGAAGGTGCGGCTGGATCACCTCCTTTCTAAGGAGCACTTCTTACCGATCCCTTCGGGGTGAGGTCAGAGGCCAGTACATCAGCGAATGTCTGATGCTGGTTGCTCATGGGTGGAACGTTGACTATTCGGCCAGGACCTCGGGTCGGAGGCTGCTAGTACTGCTCGTAAGAGCGTGGAACGCATGATCTCCGGACGGGACTTGGCCGGGCACGCTGTTGGGTGTCTGAGGGAATGAACTTCCTCAGTCGCCGGCCCCGGTAAAGCACCATGGAAGTGGTGTGTGACGGGTGGCTGGTCGTTGTTTGAGAACTGCACAGTGGACGCGAGCATCTGTGGCCAAGTTTTTAAGGGCGCACGGTGGATGCCTTGGCACCAGGAACCGATGAAGGACGTGGGAGGCCACGATAGTCCCCGGGGAGTCGTCAACCAGGCTTTGATCCGGGGGTTTCCGAATGGGGAAACCCGGCAGTCGTCATGGGCTGTCACCCTTGTCTGAACACATAGGGCAAGTGGAGGGAACGCGGGGAAGTGAAACATCTCAGTACCCGCAGGAAGAGAAAACAACCGTGATTCCGGGAGTAGTGGCGAGCGAAACCGGATGAGGCTAAACCGTATACGTGTGAGACCCGGCAGGGGTTGCGTATGCGGGGTTGTGGGATCTCTCTTCCACGGTCTGCCGGCCGTGGGACGAGTCAGAAACCGTTGATGTAGGCGAAGGACATGCGAAAGGTCCGGCGTAGAGGGTAAGACCCCCGTAGTCGAAACATCAGCGGCTCGTTTGAGAGACACCCAAGTAGCACGGGGCCCGAGAAATCCCGTGTGAATCTGGCGGGACCACCCGCTAAGCCTAAATATTCCCTGGTGACCGATAGCGGATAGTACCGTGAGGGAATGGTGAAAAGTACCCCGGGAGGGGAGTGAAATAGTACCTGAAACCGTGTGCCTACAAGCCGTGGGAGCGTCGGAGGCTTGCTTGTTCTCGTGACTGCGTGCCTTTTGAAGAATGAGCCTGCGAGTTTGCGGTGTGTTGCGAGGTTAACCCGTGTGGGGAAGCCGTAGCGAAAGCGAGTCCGAATAGGGCGTTTCAGTAGCACGCTCAAGACCCGAAGCGGAGTGATCTAGCCATGGGCAGGTTGAAGCGGAGGTAAGACTTCGTGGAGGACCGAACCCACCAGGGTTGAAAACCTGGGGGATGACCTGTGGTTAGGGGTGAAAGGCCAATCAAACTCCGTGATAGCTGGTTCTCCCCGAAATGCATTTAGGTGCAGCGTCGTGTGTTTCTTGCCGGAGGTAGAGCACTGGATAGGCGATGGGCCCTACCGGGTTACTGACCTTAGCCAAACTCCGAATGCCGGTAAGTGAGAGCGCGGCAGTGAGACTGTGGGGGATAAGCTCCATGGTCGAGAGGGAAACAGCCCAGAGCATCGACTAAGGCCCCTAAGCGTACGCTAAGTGGGAAAGGATGTGGAGTCGCAGAGACAACCAGGAGGTTGGCTTAGAAGCAGCCACCCTTGAAAGAGTGCGTAATAGCTCACTGGTCTAGTGATTCCGCGCCGACAATGTAGCGGGGCTCAAGCGTACCGCCGAAGTCGTGTCATTCACACAATAGGGCCAACGCCTGTGTGGATGGGTAGGGGAGCGTCGTGTGCCGGGTGAAGCAGCACCGGAAGGTAGTTGTGGACGGTTCACGAGTGAGAATGCAGGCATGAGTAGCGATTCACACGTGAGAAACGTGTGCGCCGATTGACTAAGGGTTCCTGGGTCAAGCTGATCTGCCCAGGGTAAGTCGGGACCTAAGGCGAGGCCGACAGGCGTAGTCGATGGATAACCGGTTGATATTCCGGTACCCGCTGTGAAGCGTCAAACATCGAGCATCGTGATGCTAAGGCCGTGAAGCCGCCCTGGAGCCTTCGGGCAAAGGGGAGTGGTGGAGCCGCTGAACCAAGCGGTTAGTAGGTGAGTGATGGGGTGACGCAGGAAGGTAGTCCATCCCGGGCGGTGGTTGTCCCGGGGTAAGGGTGTAGGCCGTGCGATAGGCAAATCCGTCGCACATTAAGGCTGAGACCTGATGCCGAGCCGATTGTGGTGAAGTGGATGATCCTATGCTGTCGAGAAAAGCCTCTAGCGAGTTTCATGGCGGCCCGTACCCTAAACCGACTCAGGTGGTCAGGTAGAGAATACCGAGGCGTTCGGGTGAACTATGGTTAAGGAACTCGGCAAAATGCCCCCGTAACTTCGGGAGAAGGGGGGCCACACTCGGTGATCCGATTTACTCGGTGAGCTGGGGGTGGCCGCAGAGACCAGCGAGAAGCGACTGTTTACTAAAAACACAGGTCCGTGCGAAGCCGTAAGGCGATGTATACGGACTGACGCCTGCCCGGTGCTGGAACGTTAAGGGGACCGGTTAGCTCAGATTCGTCTGGGCGAAGCTGAGAACTTAAGCGCCAGTAAACGGCGGTGGTAACTATAACCATCCTAAGGTAGCGAAATTCCTTGTCGGGTAAGTTCCGACCTGCACGAATGGCGTAACGACTTCTCGACTGTCTCAACCATAGGCCCGGTGAAATTGCACTACGAGTAAAGATGCTCGTTTCGCGCAGCAGGACGGAAAGACCCCGGGACCTTTACTACAGTTTGATATTGGTGTTCGGTTCGGCTTGTGTAGGATAGCTGGGAGACTGTGAACTCTGGACGCCAGTTCAGGGGGAGTCGTCGTTGAAATACCAGTCTGGTCGTGCTGGATGTCTAACCTGGGTCCGTGATCCGGATCAGGGACAGTGTCTGATGGGTAGTTTAACTGGGGCGGTTGCCTCCTAAAGAGTAACGGAGGCGCCCAAAGGTTCCCTCAGCCTGGTTGGCAATCAGGTGTTGAGTGTAAGTGCACAAGGGAGCTTGACTGTGAGACCGACGGGTCGAGCAGGGACGAAAGTCGGGACTAGTGATCCGGCGGTGGCTTGTGGAAGCGCCGTCGCTCAACGGATAAAAGGTACCCCGGGGATAACAGGCTGATCTTCCCCAAGAGTCCATATCGACGGGATGGTTTGGCACCTCGATGTCGGCTCGTCGCATCCTGGGGCTGGAGTCGGTCCCAAGGGTTGGGCTGTTCGCCCATTAAAGCGGTACGCGAGCTGGGTTTAGAACGTCGTGAGACAGTTCGGTCCCTATCCGCTGTGCGCGTAGGAATATTGAGAAGGGCTGTCCCTAGTACGAGAGGACCGGGACGGACGAACCTCTGGTGTGCCAGTTGTTCTGCCAAGGGCATGGCTGGTTGGCTACGTTCGGGAGGGATAACCGCTGAAAGCATCTAAGCGGGAAGCCTGCTTCGAGATGAGTATTCCCACCTCCTTGAGAGGGTAAGGCTCCCAGTAGACGACTGGGTTGATAGGCCGGATATGGAAGCACGGTAACGTGTGGAGTTGACCGGTACTAATAGGCCGAGGGCTTGTCCTCAGTTGCTCGCGTCCACTGTGTTGGTTCTGAAACCACGAACGGCCCCATGCCATGGTCACGGTATGGTGCGGCATTGTTCGACAGTTTCATAGTGTTTCGGTGGTTATAGCGTAGGGGAAACGCCCGGTTACATTCCGAACCCGGAAGCTAAGCCTTACAGCGCCGATGGTACTGCAGGGGGGACCCTGTGGGAGAGTAGGACGCCGCCGAACAATCATTGAATGGGTTGGACCTGGAACTTCGGTTCCGGGTCCAACCCTTTTTTGTTGCGCGTCACTTGAAGTTCACGTTGCGCAACGAACATCCATTGCATGGGTACTGCTGCAATGCTCAGGGCCGCCGGGGTCGGACTCGGTGACGAGGTCGTCGTGCCGGCCTTCGGGAACGTCGAGGTCGCCGAAGCCGTGACCATGGCCGGGGCTCTGCCGGTGTTCGCCGACATAGACCCCGCCACCTACTGTCTCGACGCCGCTGCTGTGGAAGCAGCGGTCACCTCGCGGACCGCGGCCGTCGTCGTCGTGCACCGCTTCGGCCGGCTCGCCGACATCGGTCGGCTGCACGCCCTCGGGCAGCGGCACGGGCTGCTGGTGCTGGAGCAAGGGGAGTCGGAGGCGCCGTACGACGAGATAGCGCAGCGCAGGGAGCGCGCGGCTTATCTCGATGCCAAGTTGAGGGGTGTGCGGACGCCGGACGACGGCGACGGGCACACCTATCAGCAGTACGTCGTGCGGGTTCCGGGTAATGGCCGGCCCGATCGGGACGCCTTCGCGCGAGCCGTGCGGGCCAGGGGAGTCGAGTGCCGGGTGCCGGTGAAGACGCCCGTGCACCGGCTGCCCGAATTCCGTCGCTGTGTCGCGCTGCCGGAGACCGAGCGGGCTTCCGATGAGACTCTCGCTCTGCCCGTGGACGCGTCGCTGACCAAGCGGGACATGCACCGGATCGTGTCGGCCTGCAACGCTCTCGGAGGGCTTCTCCAGCCCGCCTTCTGACGTGGTTGGGAGCACGGGTCTGTTCGGGGTATGATCTATTCCGTTGCCGCGGGGGAGACCTCGCAAAGCAACAGGCCCCTATAGCTCAGTCGGTAGAGCGTCTCCATGGTAAGGAGAAGGTCAGCGGTTCGATTCCGCTTGGGGGCTCAAGCACTAAAAGGCCCCACCCTCACGGGTGGGGCCTTTTGCGTTTCCCTAGTCCTGGTGGAGGCCGGGGACGCGCATCGCGAGGATCGCCATGTCGTCCGAAGGGGCATCCGACGCGAAGCGTTCCACCGCGCGCATGATGCGGGCAGCCACTGCGCCGGCCGTGAGACCCGTGCAGGTCGTGAGGACGTCGGCGAGGCCGTCGTCGCCGAGCATGCGGGCGCCCTCGCGGCGTTCGGTGACGCCGTCCGTGACGCACAGGAGGACGTCGCCCGGGTCGAGGGTGACGGTCTGCTCGTAGAGCTCCAGATCCTCGATGACGCCGAGCAGCGGCTGGGGCTCGGCGGCCGGTTCGACCGTGCCGTCCTGGCGCAGGCGCAGCGGGAGCGGGTGGCCGGCACAGACGACCTTCAGTTCCGCGCTGCCGTCCTCCTGGGGGCGCATCTCGCCGTAGAGGAGGGTGAGGAAGCGGCTGCGGGCGCCTTCGTCGAGGATCGCGGAGTTCAGGCGTTCCAGGACCGTCGGGCCGGTGAGGCCCTCGCGGGCCAGGAGGCGCAGGGCGTGGCGGGCCAGGCCGGTGACCGCTGCCGCGTTCGGGCCCGTGCCGCAGACGTCGCCGATGGCGAAGCCGTAGGCGCCGTCGCGGATGGGGAAGACGTCGTAGAAGTCGCCGCCGACCTCGTTGCCCTCGCCGGCGGCGCGGTAGATGACCTCGACCTCGACTCCGTCGATCTCGGGGAGCTCCGGGGGCAGGAGGCTGCGCTGGAGGGACTGGCTGATCGCCGTGCGCTCCGAGTAGAGGCGGGCGTTGTCCAGGGCCAGGGCGGCTCGGCGGGAGAGGTCCTCGGCCAGTTCCAGGATCTCCTGGCGGAAGTGTTCGTCGGTGGGCTTGCCGAGGGTCAGCATGCCGATGACACGGTTGCGGGCGACCAGCGGGAGGACCACGGTCTCGCCGCCGACGGCGGAGGCGGTCGCAAGAGTGGGACCGATGCCGGGCGTGACCTGACGGGTCTGGCTGCCGCTGAGACCGAGGCTGCGCATGGAGCTGCGCAGAGCCGCCTGGTGGGCCATCTCGCCGGGGGCCGACCAGACGCGTGCTCCGGGGGTCGGCACCGGGTCGGGCGGGGCGATCTTCGACAGCAGGGACTTGATGCCGTCGATGAGTTCCTCGTCCTCATGCAGGACGTACGACAGGTATGGCTCCGAGGCCTGGTGGGCGATGGTGTAGACGGCGCACCAGGTGGCGAGGGTGGGGACCGTCATCTGGGCCATCAGGGCGAGGGTCTGGTCGCGGTCCAGGGTGCCTGCGAGTAGGTCGGAGGCCTCCACCAGGAAGTTCAGGGAGCCGCGGCGCAGACGTTCCAGTTCGCCGAGGCGGGCCGATTCGACGGCGAGCGCGATGCGGTCGGCGGCGAACTGGAGGCGCAGGGCCTCCTCGTTGGAGTATCTGCCGGGCGCCTCGGCGGCGACGCCGAGGGACCCTGTGAGACGGCCCTCCACCTTCAGCGGGACCGTGACGACCGAGCGCATGCCCGTGCCGTTCAGAAGCGGTACCGCGCCAGGGACCGCCGTCAGATCGTCGTGGACGGCAGGCATGCGGGCCGAACCGTAGCGGCCGGGGCCGGCCTCGACGGGGACGCGTGCGAAGCGCTGGCGGGCCGAGGGCAGGCCGGTTGAGGCACGGACCTCCAGCTCCGTCTCGTCGTCCGTGGCCAGCAGGAGGAACGCCGAGTCGCCGTCGAGCATGTCGCGGGCGCGCTCCACCGTGCGCTGGAGGAGGCCGTCGAGGTCGTCCGGGGCGGGGTAGCCGATGAACACCTCGAAGGGGTCGGTGTTCTGCCCCTCGGAGCGGGTGGAGCTGTCGGAGGCGGGGCCGCGCAGCGGGGTCTGCAGAACTGCCCGTTCGTGGTCCCGTACCAGGAGGCACACGGTTGACGGCTCGCCTGCGGTGTCGCGGACGCGCAGGTGGGAGGCGTAGACGGGGGTGACGCGGCCGGTGGAGGCGCGGATGCCGTAGCTGCCTTCCCAGCGGGAGAGGCGCAGGGCCTCGGCGATGCCGGTGCTGGTGCCGGGGGTGTGCGGCCAGGCCGCGAGGTCGGTCAGGGGCTTGCCGGTGACCTGCTCGGCCGAGTAGCCGAAGAGGTCCTCGGCGTCCTCGTTCCAGGCGGCGATGTGGCCGGTGCGGTCGACCTGGACGACGGCCACGCGGACCCGGCTGTCGGCGAGGGGGAGGAGTTCAGAGGGGAGGGCAGGGCCGGCCGCTCGGGTGCCCACCGCGCGTGCGGGCAGGTCCAGTTGGAACCAGACGGTCTTGTGGGTGGGGATGTACTCGACGCCCCAGCGGCCGGCGAGGGCCGCGCACAGCTGAAGGCCGCGGCCGCCCTCGCGGTCGGGGCTACCCATGTTGACGGCCGTACCCTGGAGGGGGATCTCGCGTTCGGGGTAGCGGTCGGCCACCTCGATGCGGACGCCCTCGTCGCTGCGCAGGCACAGCACGTCGGCGGAGGTGCCGGCGTGGACCACGGCGTTGGTCACCAGTTCGCTCGTGAGAACGACGGCGTCGTCGACGATGTCCGCGAAGCCCCAGCCCTGGAGGGTGTCGCGGACAAAGGAGCGGGCGCTCGCGACCGATCGCCCGACGGGCTCGAAACTGGCGGCCGCGCGCGCGGTGATCACAGAACTCCTCGACCGGTTCTCGACGTGCTGGGCTGCGTGGCCGGCCGGCTCGCGCCGCTGCTGGGGCAGGGCGCCCGTCGGCCGGGGGTCCGGGGGCTGTCCCCCCGGGATCAGTCCGGTGGTCATGTTGTGTGCGGCCGCCCCTCCGATGCCCGCTCGTCTTCGTGCCACCGCCCAGGCCGGACGGACCGGCGTGGCTGGACAGCCGGATGCAAGGTTACTTACCTTCGCGGTCCATGCGGATGCCGGTCTGCAGTGTTTCCGCCCGGAGGGTGTGCGGACGATGTGCGAAGCTGCCGAACTGTTATGGCCTGGTTCGGCCAGGGTGAAACACTGGGCAAGCTTCTTGTGAAGGTCAGGGCAGGCTGTGTGCCCGGAGGTGACCTTGGGCAGCAGCCCACTGGAAGCGGCCTGGCATGCAGGGCAGAGAATACGCAGTAGTAACCGGTACGCCGAGCGTGGTACCCGAGCACAGCAGAGACGGTCGACCCCTGCGGGAGGGACACAGTGGAGTCTGGCGCAGCGACGCGTGGCAAGAAGGCGCGCGCGAAAGGCGGACAGTCCCCGATCAACCAGGGCAAGGTACGCAGTGGCACGACCGAGGTGGACACGGCGGCCCTGAACCGGCTGATGGCGGCCCTGGTGTCGATGCGGGACGGGAACTTCCGCAAGCGGCTCACGGTCTCCGGCGACGGTGTGATGGCCGAGATCGCCGCGGTCTTCAACGAAGTGGCCGACCGCAATCTGCATCTGACGGGTGAGCTGTCGCGGGTGCGGCGGATGGTGGGTCGCGAGGGCAAGCTCACCGAGCGGCTGGAGACGGGTGCCTGTGAGGGCTCCTGGGCGACGGCGATCGACAACTCGAACGCCCTGGTGGACGACTTGGTGCGGCCGGTTTCCGAGGTCGGCCGGGTGCTGTCGGCGGTGGCTGAGGGTGATCTGTCGCCGCGGATGGAGCTGCGGACTCAGGCGCCGGACGGGAACAGTCAGCCCCTGCGGGGAGAGTTCCTCAAGGTCGGGCGGACCGTCAACAACCTGGTCGACCAGCTGTCGACGTTCACCGACGAGGTCACGCGTGTGGCCAGTGAGGTGGGCACCGAGGGCAAGCTGGGCGGGCAGGCCCGTGTACGGGGCATGTCGGGTTCGTGGCGGGACCTGACGGACTCCGTCAACACGATGGCGAACCGGCTCACGGCCCAGGTGAGGGACATCGCGCTGGTGACGACGGCGGTCGCCAAGGGTGATCTGTCCCGGAAGGTCACGGTCCAGGTCGCCGGCGAGATGCTGGAGCTGAAGAACACCGTCAACACGATGGTGGACCAGCTGTCGGCGTTCTCCTCCGAGGTGACCCGGGTGGCCCGGGAGGTGGGCACCGAGGGTGCGCTGGGCGGTCAGGCGCAGGTGCCGGGCGTCGCCGGTGTGTGGAAAGAACTGACCGATTCGGTGAACACCATGGCCGGGAACCTCACGGCCCAGGTGCGCGGGATCGCGGAGGTGACGACCGCGGTCGCCAACGGTGACCTGTCACGCAAGGTGACCGTGCCGGCGCGCGGTGAGGTCGCCCAGCTCGCCGACACGATCAACCAGATGACCGAGACGCTGCGGATCTTCGCGGACGAGGTCACGCGCGTGGCCAACGAGGTCGGGGCCGAGGGGCAGCTCGGGGGCCAGGCGAACGTGCCGGGTGCGGCGGGGACGTGGAAGGACCTCACCGATTCGGTGAACACGGTCTTCCGGAACCTGACCACTCAGGTGCGGGACATCGCGGCCGTGACGACGGCCGTGGCCAATGGTGATCTGTCGCAGAAGGTCACCGTGGACGTGGCCGGCGAGATGCTGGAGCTGAAGAACACCGTCAACACGATGGTCGACCAGCTGTCCGCCTTCGGTGCCGAAGTGACGCGTGTGGCACGGGAGATCGGTGTCGAGGGTGAGCTGGGCGGTCAGGCGCAGGTGCCGGGTGTGGCCGGGACTTGGAAGGACCTCACGGACTCCGTCAACACGGCGTTCCGGAACCTCACCGGACAGGTGCGGAACATCGCGCAGGTGACGACGGCGGTGGCCAACGGCGACCTCTCGCAGAAGGTCACCGTCGACGTCTCCGGCGAGATGCTCAAGATGAAGAACACCGTGAACACGATGGTGGACCAGCTGTCGAGCTTCGCCGACCAGGTGACGCGGATGGCCCGGGACGTGGGCACGGAGGGCCGCCTGGGCGGTCAGGCCCGGGTGGACGGTGTCTCGGGCACCTGGAAGGAGCTCACCGACTCCGTCAACTCGATGGCCGGGAACCTCACTTCCCAGGTGCGCAACATCGCGCAGGTGACGACGGCGGTGGCCCGGGGTGACCTGTCGCAGAAGATCGACGTGGACGCGCGCGGCGAGATCCTGGAGCTGAAGAACACCATCAACACGATGGTCGACCAGCTCTCGGCCTTCGCCGACCAGGTGACCCGGGTCGCGCGCGAGGTGGGTACGGACGGCCGGCTGGGCGGTCAGGCGCAGGTGCCGGGTGTGGCCGGTGTGTGGCGTGACCTGACGGACTCCGTGAACGGCATGGCGTCCAAACTGACCGGCCAGGTGCGCAACATCGCCCAGGTGGCCACGGCGGTGGCCCGGGGTGACCTGTCCCAGAAGATCACCGTGGACGCGCGCGGGGAGATCCTGGAGCTGAAGAACACGCTGAACACGATGGTGGACCAGCTGTCTTCGTTCGCCGAGGAGGTCACGCGTGTGGCCCGTGAGGTGGGTACGGAGGGCATCCTCGGCGGTCAGGCCGAGGTGCAGGGCGTCTCCGGCACCTGGAAGGACCTCACCCAGTCCGTGAACGGCATGGCCAACAACCTGACCATCCAGGTGCGCAACATCGCCGAGGTCACGACGGCGGTGGCCCGGGGCGATCTGTCGAAGAAGATCACCGTCGACGCCAAGGGCGAGATCCTCGAACTGGTCACGACCGTCAACACGATGGTGGACCAGCTCTCCTCCTTCGCCGAGCAGGTGACCCGGGTGGCCCGTGAGGTGGGCACCGAGGGCATCCTGGGCGGCCAGGCGCACGTGCCGGGTGTCACGGGCATCTGGAAGGACCTGAGCGACAACGTCAACCTGATGGCGAAGAACCTCACCACTCAGGTGCGGAACATCTCCCAGGTCTCGGCGGCGGTCGCCAACGGTGACCTGACACGCCAGGTCACCATCGAGGCGCGCGGTGAGGTCGCGCAGCTCGCCGACACCATCAACACGATGGTGAAGACGCTGAGTTCGTTCGCCGAGCAGGTCACCAAGGTGGCCCGTGAGGTGGGCACGGACGGCATCCTCGGCGGCCAGGCGCACGTACCCGGTGTGGCCGGTACGTGGAAGGACCTGACCGAGTCCGTGAACCAGATGGCGTCCAACCTGACCGGCCAGGTGCGCAACATCGCCATGGTGACCACGGCCATCGCCAAGGGTGACCTGACGAAGAAGATCGACATCGACGCGCGCGGGGAGATCCTGGAGCTGAAGACGACCATCAACACGATGGTCGACCAGCTGTCGTCCTTCGCGGAGGAGGTCACCCGGGTCGCCCGCGAGGTGGGCACGGAAGGGCAGCTGGGCGGCCAGGCGCGCGTGCGGGACGTGGACGGCACCTGGCGGGACCTGACGGAGTCGGTGAACGAGATGGCCGGGAACCTGACCCGGCAGGTGCGTGCCATCGCGCGCGTGGCGACCGCGGTGACCCGCGGCGATCTGAACCTGAAGATCGACGTGGACGCGTCCGGGGAGATCCAGGAACTCCAGGACTACATCAACAAGATGATCGCCAACCTGCGCGACACCACCATCGCCAACAAGGAGCAGGACTGGCTCAAGGGCAACCTGGCCCGGATCTCCGCGCTGATGCAGGGCCGCCGCGACCTGGAGGACGTGGCGTCGCTGATCATGAGCGAGCTGACCCCGGTCGTCTCCGCGCAGCACGGGGCGTTCTTCGTGGCGATGCCCCTCGTCGACGGCGAGGACATCAGCGCCACGGACGAGGACCAGTACGAGCTGCGCATGCTCGGCAGCTACGGCTACTCGATGGGCTCCATGCCGACGTCCTTCCAGCCCGGTGAGGCGCTGGTCGGGACGGCTGCCGAGGAGAAGCGCACGATCCTGGTGGAGAACGCGCCGAGCGGCTATCTGAGGATCTCCTCGGGGCTCGGTGAGGCGCCGCCCGCGCAGGTGATTGTGCTGCCGGTGCTGTTCGAGGGCAGTGTGCTCGGCGTCATCGAGCTGGCGTCCTTCACGCCGTTCACGCAGATCCAGAAGGACTTCCTGAACCAGATCGCCGAGATGATCGCGACGAGCGTCAACACCATCTCCGTCAACACCAAGACCGAGCTGCTGCTGGCGCAGTCGCAGGAGCTGACCGAGCAACTGCGGGAGCGTTCGGCAGAGTTGGAGCAGCGGCAGAAGGCCCTCCAGGCGTCCAACGCCGAACTGGAGGAGAAGGCCGAGCTGCTGGCCCAGCAGAACCGCGACATCGAGGTGAAGAACACCGAGATCGAGGAGGCGCGGCAGGTCCTGGAGGAGCGCGCCGAGCAGCTCGCGGTGTCGATGCGCTACAAGAGCGAGTTCCTGGCGAACATGTCGCACGAGCTGCGTACGCCGCTCAACTCGCTGCTGATCCTGGCCAAGCTGCTCGCCGACAACGCCGAGGGGAATCTCTCCCCGAAGCAGGTCGAGTTCGCCGAGACGATCCACGGGGCCGGGTCGGACCTGCTGCAGCTCATCAACGACATCCTCGACCTGTCGAAGGTCGAGGCGGGCAAGATGGACGTCTCCCCGACACGGATCGCGCTCGTCCAGCTCGTGGACTACGTGGAGGCCACCTTCCGGCCGCTGACCGCGGAGAAGGGCCTGGACTTGTCGGTGCGGGTCTCGCCGGAGCTGCCGGCGACGCTGCACACCGACGAGCAGCGGTTGTTGCAGGTGCTGCGCAACCTGCTGTCGAACGCGGTGAAGTTCACCGACTCCGGGTCGGTGGAGCTGGTCATCAGGCCGGCGCGGGAGGACGTGCCGCAGAAGATCCGGGAGCAGCTGCTGGAGACCGGGTCGCTGACCGATCCGGACGCGGGGCTCATCGCGTTCTCGGTGACCGACACCGGCATCGGCATCGCGTCCAGCAAGATGCGGGTGATCTTCGAGGCGTTCAAGCAGGCCGACGGCACCACCAGCCGCAAGTACGGCGGTACGGGTCTCGGGTTGTCCATCTCGCGGGAGATCGCGCAATTGCTCGGCGGTGAGATTTACGCGCAGAGCGAGCCCGGCCGTGGTTCGACGTTCACGCTGTATCTGCCGCTGTACCCCAGCGAACTGCCGCCGCAGGGCTACCAGCAGCAGCTGCCCGCCCTGGAGGCCGGTGACCTGGTGGCGTCGGCGTCCGAGCTGTCGGACGTGGAGGCCGAGACGCCGGCCGAGGTGACGTCGTACCGCGAGACGCAGAACGGGCCGGCCGCCCTGTTCCGGCGGCGCCGCAGGATGCCCGAGCTGCCGCCGCGCCCCGCGCAGCTGGAGCAGTGGACTCCGTCCGAGCAGGAGCCGGCGCCCAGGGCGAACCGCGGCATCCGGTTCGGCGGTCAGAAGGTCCTGATCGTCGACGACGACATCCGCAACGTCTTCGCCCTGACCAGCGTTCTGGAACAGCACGGCCTGTCCGTGCTGTACGCGGAGAACGGACGTGAGGGCATCGAGGTCCTGGAGCAGCATGACGACGTGGCGGTCGTGCTGATGGACATCATGATGCCCGAGATGGACGGGTACGCGACAACCACGGCGATCCGCAGGATGCCGCAGTTCGCCGGGTTGCCGATCATCGCGCTGACTGCGAAGGCGATGAAGGGCGACCGCGAGAAGGCGATCGAGTCGGGCGCTTCCGACTACGTGACGAAGCCCGTCGACCCCGATCACCTGCTGGCGGTGATGGATCAGTGGATGCGAGGGGAATGAGGGGAACGTTGGGCAGTTGCGCGACCATGCCGGGAAGGTTCGGTGTTCACGCGGAGTTGCCGACTCGGTGTGCGCATAGTCGTGTAGAAGTACAAGATCTGGGGAACCTTCTGGTCTCCTGCTGCGTTTCTGCTACGTGCACAGTGACATCACGGTGACAGGGTGTGGCGACGGGCAGGGTGCGGCTACGATGACCGGCACAAGGACGGGCGGCGCAAGGGAGTCGTCCCCTGGGGCGGCACCCACCGGTGCTGCCGCAGGTCCTGCGGACAGGGGAGGCCCCACGCCGGGGCGAGGAGGGCGGGCCATGGTGCAGAAGGCCAAGATCCTCCTGGTCGATGACCGGCCGGAGAATCTGCTGGCGCTGGAGGCGATCCTCTCTGCGCTCGATCAGACGCTGGTGCGGGCATCGTCCGGGGAGGAAGCGCTCAAAGCGCTGCTCACGGACGACTTCGCGGTCATCCTGCTGGACGTCCAGATGCCGGGTATGGACGGCTTCGAGACGGCCGCGCACATCAAGCGCCGCGAGCGGACGCGGGACATCCCGATCATCTTCCTCACGGCGATCAATCACGGCCCGCACCACACCTTCCGGGGCTACGCGGCGGGCGCGGTGGACTACATCTCCAAGCCGTTCGACCCGTGGGTGCTGCGCGCGAAGGTCTCCGTCTTCGTCGAGCTGTACATGAAGAACTGCCAGCTGCGGGAGCAGGCGTCGCTGCTGCGGCTCCAGTTGGAGGGCAACGGCAAGGACGCGGGCGGCGAGGCCAAGGAGTCGGCCGGGCTGCTCGCGGAGCTCTCCGCGCGGCGCGCGGCCGTCGAGGAGCAGGCCGAAGCGCTGACCAAGCAGCTCAACGACGAGTCGACGGACGCCGCCGCGGTGGCCACGGCGGCTCATCTGGAGCGCAAGCTCACGGGGTTGCGGCGGGCGCTGGACGCGCTGGAGCCGGGCACCGGGAGCACCTCCTCGGTGTCCTCGCAGAACTGACGCGTGCGCAGGCGGGCTTGCCCACCCGTGACCGCGCGTCAGTTTCGTGCCTCTCCCGGAGCGACACGAACGGGTGAAGCGGTACACACGCGTGTCCCCTGCCGTCTCCCCCGGTAACCTCACACCCATGGCCTCACGTCCCTCCGCAGCCAAGAAGCCGCCGCCCGCGAAGAAGGCGGCCGCCAAGGCTCCGGCGAAGAAGGCCGCCGCCAAGAAGGCTCCCGCGAAGAAGGCGCCCGCCCGGAAGGCCGCGGCCAAGAAGGTCGCGCCCAAACCGGCCCCCAGTCCCACCGGCGGCATCTACCGGCTCGTGCGGGCCGTCTGGCTCGGTGTGGCGCACGCCGTCGGCGCCGTGTTCCGCGGCATAGGGCAGGGCGCGAAGAACCTCGACCCGGCCCACCGCAAGGACGGCGTCGCCCTGCTGCTGCTCGGTATCGCGCTGATCGTCGCCGCAGGCACCTGGGCCGATCTCAAGGGCCCTGTGGGCGACCTCGTCGAGATCCTGGTGACCGGCGCCTTCGGCCGGCTCGACCTGCTCGTGCCGATACTGCTCGCCGTCATCGCCGTGCGGTTCATCCGGCACCCGGAGAAGCCCGAGGCCAACGGACGCATCGTCATCGGCCTGTCCGCGCTCGTCATCGGCGTGCTCGGCCAGGTCCACATCGCGTGCGGCTCACCCGCGCGCGGCGACGGCATGCAGGCCATAAGGGACGCCGGCGGCCTCATCGGCTGGGCCATGGCGACCCCGTTGTCGTACGCCATGGGGGACGTGCTCGCCGTGCCGCTGCTGGTGCTGCTGACCGTCTTCGGGCTGCTCGTCGTCACGGCCACCCCGGTCAACGCCATTCCGCAGCGGCTGCGGCTGCTCGGGGTGCGTCTCGGCATCCTCCGCGACCCGGCCGAGGACGAGATCGCCTTCGCCGAGGACGACGAGCGCTACGAGGAGCAGTGGCGCGAGGCGCTGCCCGCACGCCCGCGCGGAAGGCGCGCGCCGGCGCCTGCGGCGTACGACCCGGAAAGCGCCGAGGAGGAGGCCCTCACCCGGCGTCGTGGCCGCCCTCGCCGCTCGGCGGTGCCGCAGCCCGGCATGGACCGGCGCAGGGACGCCGTGGACGTCGCCGCGGCGGCCGCCGCCGCCCTCGACGGTGCCGTGCTGCACGGCATGCCGCCCTCCCCGATCGTCGCCGACCTCACCCAGGGCGTACGGGTCGGGGACCAGGAGGCGACCACGCCGACGCCCGTCCCGGCCGCACGCCCCCAGCAGGACAAGGCCAAGCAGGAGAAGCCCGAGCAGGACGAGCCCGGGCCGCAGAAGCCGAGGGCGGGCGTGCGCGACCTCACCAAGGCTCCGCCCTCCGAACCACGCGACCTGCCCCCGCGCGCGGAGCAGCTCCAGCTCTCCGGCGACATCACCTATTCCCTGCCGTCCCTCGACCTGCTGGAGCGCGGCGGCCCGGGCAAGGCGCGCAGCGCCGCCAATGACCTCATCGTCGAGTCGCTGACGACGGTCTTCACCGAGTTCAAGGTGGACGCCAGTGTCACCGGCTTCACCCGCGGGCCGACGGTCACGCGCTACGAGGTCGAGCTCGGCCCCGCCGTGAAGGTCGAGCGCATCACCGCGCTGACCAAGAACATCGCCTACGCCGTCGCCAGCCCGGACGTGCGGATCATCAGCCCGATCCCCGGCAAGTCCGCGGTCGGCATCGAGATCCCCAACACCGACCGGGAGATGGTCAACCTCGGAGACGTCCTGCGCCTGGCGGAGTCGGCCGAGGACGACGACCCGATGCTGGTCGCCTTCGGCAAGGACGTCGAGGGCGGCTACGTCATGCACTCGCTGGCGAAGATGCCGCACATGCTGGTCGCCGGCGCCACCGGCTCCGGCAAGTCGTCCTGCATCAACTGCCTGATCACCTCGGTGATGATGCGGGCGACTCCCGAGGACGTGCGGATGATCCTGGTCGACCCCAAGCGGGTCGAACTGACCGCGTACGAGGGCATCCCCCACCTGATCACGCCGATCATCACCAACCCCAAGCGGGCCGCCGAGGCGCTCCAGTGGGTCGTACGCGAGATGGACCTGCGCTACGACGACCTGGCGGCCTACGGCTACCGGCACATCGACGACTTCAACCGCGCCGTGCGCGAGGGCAAGGTCAAACCGCCCGAGGGCAGTGAGCGCGAGCTCCAGCCGTACCCGTACCTGCTGGTCATCGTCGACGAGCTCGCCGACCTGATGATGGTCGCGCCGAGGGACGTCGAGGACGCGATCGTGCGCATCACGCAGCTCGCGCGCGCTGCCGGCATCCACCTGGTGCTCGCCACGCAGCGGCCGTCGGTGGACGTCGTCACCGGTCTCATCAAGGCGAACGTGCCGTCCCGCCTGGCGTTCGCCACGTCCTCGCTGGCCGACTCGCGGGTCATCCTCGACCAGCCCGGCGCCGAGAAGCTCATCGGCAAGGGTGACGGACTGTTCCTGCCCATGGGGGCCAACAAGCCCACCCGTATGCAGGGCGCCTTCGTCACCGAGGAGGAGATCGCGGGCGTCGTCCGGCACTGCAAGGACCAGATGACGCCGGTCTTCCGGGACGACGTCGTCGTGGGCACCAAGCAGAAGAAGGAGATCGACGAGGACATCGGCGACGACCTCGACCTGCTGTGCCAGGCGGCCGAACTGGTCGTCTCCACGCAGTTCGGGTCGACGTCCATGCTCCAGCGCAAGCTGCGGGTCGGCTTCGCCAAGGCCGGCCGGCTGATGGACCTGATGGAGTCCCGGAACATCGTCGGACCGAGCGAGGGTTCGAAGGCTCGTGACGTTCTTGTGAAGCCTGATGAGCTGGATGGCGTGCTCGCCCTGATCCGGGGGGAGTCTGAAGGGTAGGGAAACGGGACGCGGTGATCGCCTGGCGGGGCGTTACGGCAAACGGGTGTCCGGATCGTGACCCACCCGTAAGCGATCATCGAGCAACCGTTTCCCTGCGGCGTACGTCAAGTTGAGGGAAGCGACAACCAGCGAGCCCACCATCGGAATGTCGGGCCATTCCGATGGCGTACAAAGTGACACCGCCCGGTTGCCCCACCCTTTTGGTACCCCCCTAGACTGAACTTCCAGCACAGGCGGCTACACGCTCGAAAGGCGCCCCCGTGTCCATCGGCAACTCCCCTGAAGACGAGCGTCCGTTCGAAAACGAGCACGTCGAAGCAGACCACGAGGAAGCCCGCCCCTCGATCGGCCGTGCCCTGCAGCAGGCTCGTATCGCCGCCGGGCTGACCGTCGACGACGTCAGTAGCGCCACCCGGGTCCGCATGAACATCGTGCACGCGATCGAAGCGGACGACTTCTCCGCCTGCGGCGGGGACGTCTACGCCCGGGGGCACATCAGGACCCTGGCCAAGGCCGTTCACCTCGATCCCGCGCCGCTGCTCGCCCAGTACGGCGACGAGCACGGCGGGCGCCCGGCACCGACCCCGGCAGCTCCTCTCTTCGAGGCGGAACGCATCCGTCCCGAGCGGCGGGGTCCCAACTGGACCGCGGCCATGGTCGCCGCGATCGTCGCCGTCGTCGGTTTCGTCGGCTTCACGATGTTCCGGGGCGACGACGGCAGCAGCGAGGCGAACGTGGCCGAGGGTTCCACGCCCGGCGACTCCGCCTCCCCGACCACCAAGACCAAGAAGCCCGCCGACCCCGAGCCCGAACCGTCCGACAGCGCCATCGCGGCCGCGCCGCAGGACAAGGTGACCGTCCGTGTGGCCGCCGCCGACGGCCGCAGCTGGATCGCCGCCAAGGACCACAACGGCCGGATGATCTTCGACGGCGTTCTCAAGCAGGGCGACACCAAGACCTTCCAGGACAGCTCGAAGGTCCACCTCGTCCTCGGAGACGCCGGCGCGATCGACCTCTTCGTCAACGGCAAGAAGATCGAGGAGAACTTCCAGCCGGGGTCCGTCGAGCGCCTGACGTACACGAAGGGCGACCCCGAAGCCGGGTGATCGGACCGAAACGTCCAGTTGATACGGGGTTGGCCGGGAAACGGCCAACCCCGTCGACGTGGGGTGTCAGCGGGACGAAGTAGTCTTGAGCCCATGCCTGAACGCCGTACCGTCGCACTCGTCACCCTTGGCTGCGCCCGTAACGAGGTGGACTCGGAGGAGCTCGCAGGCCGTTTGGAGGCGGACGGCTGGCAGCTCGTGGAGGACGCCGAGGAAGCGGACGTCGCCGTCGTGAACACCTGCGGCTTCGTCGAAGCCGCCAAGAAGGACTCCGTCGACGCCCTCCTCGAAGCCAACGACCTCAAGGGGCACGGCAGAACCCAGGCCGTCGTGGCGGTGGGCTGCATGGCCGAGCGGTACGGCAAGGAACTCGCCGAAGCGCTCCCCGAGGCCGACGGCGTGCTCGGCTTCGACGACTACTCGGACATCTCCGACCGCCTGCAGACCATCCTCAACGGCGGCATCCACGCCTCGCACACCCCGCGCGACCGGCGCAAGCTGCTGCCCATCAGCCCGGCGGAGCGCCAGGAGTCGGCGGCCGACGTCGCCCTGCCCGGGCACGGCCCGGCCGAGCCCGCCGTCGCGCCGACGGACCTTCCGGAGGGCCTGGCTCCGGCCTCCGGCCCGCGCGCACCCCTGCGCCGCCGCCTCGACGGCTCCCCGGTCGCCTCGGTGAAGCTCGCCTCCGGCTGCGACCGCCGCTGCTCCTTCTGCGCCATCCCGTCCTTCCGCGGCTCCTTCATCTCCCGCCGCCCCAGCGACGTGCTGAACGAGACGCGGTGGCTGGCCGAGCAGGGCGTGAAGGAGATCATGCTGGTCTCCGAGAACAACACCTCCTACGGCAAGGACCTCGGCGACATCCGCCTGCTGGAGTCCCTGCTGCCCGAGCTCGCCGAGGTCGACGGCATCGAGCGGGTGCGCGTCAGCTACCTCCAGCCGGCCGAGATGCGGCCCGGCCTCATCGACGTGCTCACCTCGACCCCGAAGATCGCGCCCTACTTCGACCTGTCCTTCCAGCACTCCGCGCCCGGCGTGCTGCGCGCGATGCGCCGCTTCGGTGACACCGACCGGTTCCTGGAGCTGCTCGACACCATCCGCAGCAAGGCGCCCGAGGCCGGTGTGCGCTCCAACTTCATCGTCGGCTTCCCCGGCGAGAGCGAGGCCGACCTCGCCGAGCTGGAGCGGTTCCTGAACGGCGCGCGGCTCGACGCCATCGGCGTCTTCGGGTACTCCGACGAGGAGGGCACCGAGGCGGCGACCTACGACGACAAGCTCGACGAGGACGTCGTCGCCGAGCGGCTGGCCCACATCTCGCGCCTGGCCGAGGAACTCGTCTCGCAGCGGGCCGAGGACCGCGTCGGCCAGAGCGTGAAGGTCCTCGTGGAGTCAGTCGACGAGGAGGGCGTGTACGGCCGTGCGGAGCACCAGGCGCCCGAGACGGACGGCCAGGTGCTCCTCACGAGCGGCGCGGGTCTGCGTGTCGGTCGTATGGTCGAGGCGAAGGTGGTCGGTACGGAGGGTGTCGACCTGGTGGCCGAGCCGCTGCAGGGCTCGCTCGCGTCGCCTGCGTGGAGTGAGGAGGCGGGCAGATGACCGGTGTCCCGGCATCCGCGGCGGGAGGCGCCTCCGGCGCGAGGAGGGCAGCGGCCGGTGCGGCCGCCGCGACGCCCGCTGCCCCGGCCATGCGGTCGGCCGAGGGCGGGGCGCCCGGAGCCTCGGCCGGTGTGGGTGACGGCGGGACTGCCGGGGAGGTGTCCGGTGCCGGCGAGGTCGTGCCCGGCGAGGACAGTGGCCTCGACGCGCAGGGCGAAGAGAAGACCCCGCGGGGCGGGAAGATCGCTGCCGCGGCGGTCAACCAGGCCAGTGTCTGGAACATCGCCAACCTCCTGACCATGCTCCGGCTGGTCCTCGTACCGGCCTTCGTCGCGCTGATGCTCGCCGACGGCGGCTACGACCCGGCGTGGCGGTCCCTCGCCTGGGCCGCCTTCGCCATCGCCATGATCACCGACCTGTTCGACGGTCATTTGGCGCGCACGTACAACCTGGTCACGGACTTCGGGAAGATCGCCGACCCCATCGCCGACAAGGCGATCATGGGGGCGGCTCTGGTCTGTCTGTCCGCGCTCGGCGATCTGCCCTGGTGGGTGACCGGCGTCATCCTCGGCCGGGAACTCGGAGTCACTCTGCTGCGTTTCTGGGTCATCCGGTACGGCGTGATCCCCGCCAGCCGTGGGGGCAAGCTGAAGACCCTCACTCAGGGCGTGGCCGTCGGCATGTACGTGCTGGCGCTTACGGGGTGGCTGGCCACTCTGCGGTGGTGGGTGATGGCTGCGGCGGTCGTGCTGACCGTGGTGACCGGGCTCGACTATGTGAAACAGGCCATTGTGCTGCGCAGGCAGGGAATCGCAGAGCGCAAGGCTGCGTTGGAGGAGAAGGAAGCGTGAGTTCCACGGCCACCGACGTGGTGCGACTACTCACGGTGAAGGGCGAGACGCTCGCCGTCGCGGAGTCGCTGACCGGTGGCCTCGTTGCGGCGGACCTCACATCCGTCCCCGGGGCGTCCAAGGTCTTCCGGGGTTCGGTGACCGCCTACGCCACCGACCTCAAGCGTGACCTGCTCGGTGTCGACGACGCCCTGCTGACGGCGCGTGGAGCGGTGGATCCGCAGGTCGCGGCCGAGATGGCGGCGGGCGTGCGCAAGGCGCTCGGCACCGACTGGGGCATCGCGACCACCGGTGTCGCGGGTCCCGAGCCGCAGGACGGACAGGCCGTCGGCACGGTCTTCGTCGCCGTGGACGGACCTGCCCGAGCAGATTCCGGTTCTGCCGGCGGCGGAAAAGTGGAGGCTCTGCGGTTGAACGGCGACCGCGCGGAAATTCGTAGAGAGAGTGTACGGAGCGTACTCGCACTGCTTCTGAAGGAGCTTGCGAGCGAACAGACTGGGAATGAGCGGGCACAGGATACGGAACGGAACGGGGGGTTTTGATGTTTGCAGCCCTGAGTGAACACGACATCGCTCCCCGCACGGCCGCGGCGCAAGGCGGTACGGTGGGGCGTAATGGATGCGGCTACGCGGTCCGAGGAGGGAGCCACCGATGATTCTGCTCCGTCGCCTGCTGGGTGACGTGCTGCGTCGGCAGCGCCAGCGCCAGGGCCGTACTCTGCGCGAAGTCTCCTCGTCCGCCCGAGTCTCACTCGGCTATCTCTCCGAGGTGGAGCGGGGGCAGAAGGAGGCTTCCTCCGAGCTGCTCTCCGCCATCTGCGACGCGCTGGACGTACGGATGTCCGAGCTCATGCGGGAAGTGAGCGACGAGCTCGCCCTCGCCGAGCTGGCCCAGTCTGCAGCGGCCACCCCCAGCGAGCCTGTACCCACGCCGGTTCGCTCGATGCTGGGTTCCGTGTCGGTGACCGGTGTGCCACCGGAACGGGTGACCATCAAGGCGCCTGCCGAAGCGGTGGACGTCGTCGCCGCGTGAGGTTCTGCTCTCGCACGGCATGACCGAGGCCCCGGCCGGGCCTCTCCGGGAGAACCGGAGGGGTGCCGCCCGGGGTTTTCGCTTGCCTGGGCCCGGCTGCCGCCGTCGCGCACGGGCCGTGTCTGATATGTGTGCGTTTGCCGGTGGGGCGTGCGGCGGTCATCGTTGAGGGGATGGCGGGGGCAGTCCTCGGAGGTGCGGATGTACGTCGTGAAGAGTCCGTTGTCGGACGCGAGCCTGAAGACCGTGTCCGAGGCGCTGCAAGGTGCCCTGGTCGACCTGGTGGACCTCGCCCTCGTGGCGAAGCAGATCCACTGGAACGTGGTGGGGCAGCGCTTCCGTTCCGTGCATCTCCAGCTCGACGAGGTCGTCGACACCGCACGGACGTACTCCGACACCGTGGCCGAGCGCGCAGCGGCCCTCGGGATCTCCCCTGACGGGCGCGCCGCGACGGTGGCCGTCGGCAGCGGGATCGGAGTGACCCCCGAAGGGTGGGTCGACGACACGACCGCCGTGGGCACGCTCGTCGAAGCGCTGGGCGCGGTGATCGCCCGGATGCGGGAGCGGGTCGAGGCGACCGGTGAGCCGGATCCGGTGAGCCAGGACATCTTCATCGGGATCACGGCGGACCTGGAGAAGCATCACTGGATGTTCCAGGCCGAGAACGGGTGACGGAAGAGGGCGCGGGAGCGGGTGACGCGCCGGGCGCGGGTTTCGCGCCTGCGTCGCGGTGGCTGGCGCGCGTGTCCATGCCGATGCCCATGCGCCTGCGCGTGCCTGTGCCTGTGCCTGTGAGCATGCCTATGCCTATGCAGGGTGGAGGGCTGGGCGGTGTGGGGCGGGTGTGTGGGGTGGGGTGGGTGGGTCGGGTGCGTGGTGCCGGTCACGCGGCCGATGCCGGTCGGGTGGGCGCTGCGGGGCCGGTGCGCTGTGTGTGCGTGCGCCGCCTGTGCGGCGTGCGCGGCCTGAGTGGCGTGCGCTGCCCGGGCGGTGCGTGCGGTGCGCCCGTGTGCCCATGGTGCGCCCTCTCCGCCGGTCCGGGTGGCCGCATAGCGTCTGGCTGGGGGTGGCGGCCATGGCGGTGATAGTGCGCTGGGGGAGCCGGCACTGGGGGGTCCGCGGGGTCACGCTCGGGCTGGGGGCGCTGTGGTGGTGGGCCGTGGTGCGACTGGTGGCCGTGCCCGAGGCGGGGGTGCTGGAGGCGGCGGTCGCAGCCGGGGGATGGGGGCTGAGCGTGCTGCCCGTGCACTGTGTGCCCAAGCGGCGGGCTCGGGGGGTCGTGGGGGCGGGGCGGTGGCGGAGGGTGTTGAAGGCCGGGGTGGGGGCCCGGGCCGGAGACGGGGGTGCCGCGGGGGTGAAGTCGGGGGGAGGGTAGGGGTTGGTTCGGCTGCGGAGCTTGCTGCGTGGGGGTGGTGGCCCGGCGGCGCGGCTCGGTTGCGGGGCGTGTCTGACGAGCGGGGGCTCCGTCACCACGGCATGGCCACACCTCCGTTGGGGCGGAGGATCTGGCCCGTCGTGAAGGCCGAGGCGTCGGAGACCAGGTGGAGGATCGCGTGGGCGATGTCCTCGGGCTCGCCCACGCGGCCCAGGGGTGACATTCGGGCCATGACGGACTCCGTGTGCGCCTGGGAGCCGCTGTCGCCGCGGTCGGTCATCGGCGTACGGATCCAGCCGGGGGCGACCGCGTTGACACGGATGCCGTGCCGGCCGACCTCCGTCGCGAGTGTCTTCGTGAGCTGAACCACCGCCGCCTTGGCCGCGCCGTAGCAGAGAAGCCCGGGGCCGCCCGTGTCGACGGCGCCAGAGGCCATCGTGACGATGCTGCCCCGGGTGCCGCGGGCGATCATGAGGCGGGTGGCCTCCTGGCAGGCGTACAGCACTCCCTTGAAGTTGACGTCGAGGACCCGGTCGAGGTCCTCGTCCCGGGTCTCCAGCACGGGACTGCGGTGCATGATCCCGGCGACCGCCGCCAGGGCATCCAGGCGTTCGCAGGAGGTGAAGGCCTGCCGCAGCCCGGCCCGGTCGGTGACGTCGAGGGCGTGGGTGCGGGCGATGCCGCCGTTGTCCTTGATCAGGGTCGCCGTCTCGTGCAGACCCCCGGTGTCACGGTCCGCGCAGTGGACGGTCGCCCCCGCCTCGGCGAGCAGCAGCGCCGAGGCGCGGCCGATGCCGCTCGCGGCGCCGGTGACGAACGCGGTGCGGCCGGTGAGGTCGTACGCCGTGACGGGCATACAGGGACCGTACGAGCATTTCTGACGGGCCGTCAATTAGTGCGGCCGCGCCGTACCGGGGTGGGGGAGGGGCCGGGCTGGCAGGTGGGGCACCAGTAGGTGGGGCGATCGCGGGAGCCGTCGCCCTGGTCGGCGACGCGGATCGAGGTGCGGCAGCGCAGGCAGGGGCGGGGTGCGCGGCCGTAGACGAAGAGGTCCTGGCTGCGGCGGCCCGTCGTGCTGCGGATCGGGCGGTCGCGGTTGGCCTCCAGCAGCTTCTTGGCGAGCGCGGGCAGCTTCGTGGCGCGGTCGGCGGGAAGGTCGCCGGCCGGGAGCCAGGGGGTGACGCCGAGCAGGAAGCAGAGCTCGCTCTTGTAGACATTGCCGATGCCGGCGAGGTTGCGTTGGTCGAGCAGGGCCTCGCCGAGTTCGCGGGAGGGGTCCTGGAGGACGTTGGCGAGGGCCCGGTCGGGGTCCCAGTCGGGCCCCAGGAGGTCGGGACCGAGATGGCCGACCGCGCGGTGCTCGTCGGTGGTGCGCAGCAGTTCCAGGACGGGGAGGCGGTAGCCGACGGCGGTGCGGTCGGTGGTGCCGAGGATCGCGCGGATCTGGTGGCCGGGACCGCCGCTCCAGCGCTGGCCGTTCCCGTACACCTTCCAGGAGCCGTCCATCCGCAGGTGGGAGTGGAGGGTGAGGCCGCCCTCGATGCGGGTGAGGAGGTGCTTGCCGCGCGCGGTGACGTGCAGGACCGCGCGGCCCGTGAGGTCGGCCGTGGCGAAGCGCGGGACCCGCAGATCGCTGCGGGTCAGCACCTTGCCCGCGAGGGCGTCGTGCAACCGCCCCGCGGCCTGCCAGACCGTGTCACCTTCGGGCATGGGTCAAGGGTGGCACGACGGCCGTGTGGGCGGCCGGGTCGGTTGTGTGCGGGGTCGGATCATCGGAGGTGCGGGCGGCCCGGGTCGGTTGTGTGCGGACCGGTCCGACTGTGTGGAGCCGGACCGGCTGTGGCGGGGGCGTCAGGCGCGCAGGCGGAGTCCTCGGGGGGTCGCGATGAAGCCCGCTCCTTCCAGGAGGGTCCCGATGGGGGACGTCAGGGCCTGGGCGCCGTTGACGCGCTCCACCGTGACCGTGCCGAGCGAACCCGCGCGAGCCGCCGCGGCGAGGGCCTCCGCGGCGCTGCGCAGGCGGGGGTCGTCGGCGGGGGCGCCGTCGGGGTCGGCGGCCCAGGCCAGCAGAGTCTTGCCGCCCCGCTCCATGTAGAGGGTCAGTTCACCGTCGACGAGTACCACCAGGGAGCCCGCTTTGCGGCCCGGCTTGTGCCCGGCGCCGGTCGGGGGCTCGGGCCAGGCCAGGGCGGCGCCGTACGCGTTCGCCGGGTCGGCGGCGGCGAGGACGACGGCCCGGGAGGCGCCGTCGGGGCGGCTACGCCGGCCCCCGAACCCCTGGTCGTAGGCTGCGCGCCCGTTCTGCCAGGAGGGTGCGGCCTGCGCGGCGTAGTCGCGGGGCGAGACCCACTCGCCCGGCGACGGGCGGGGGGTGTCGTAGGAGGTGTCGAGGTCGGGGAAGCCGTCGGGGCCGGGGGCGTCGGTGTGGTCGTGGGAGGGGGCGGAGTCGTCCGGGCCGGCGAAGTCGTGGGCGGGAGCCGAGTCGTCCGGGCCGGTGAGATCAGGGGCGGGGAACGGGGCGTGTTCAAAGGCGGGAGGCGGGCCGGGCAGGTCCTCGCCGCGGTCACGGGCGTTGGACACCGCGCGCAGGCGGTCCACCGCGCCGTCCATCGCGAACTGCGCGGCGCCGAGGCCCTCCACCACGTAACCGCGGCGGGCCTGGCCGCTCTCCTCGAAGACGGACAGGACGCGGTACGTCGCCGAGAAGCCGCCCTCGACGCCCTCCGCCGACACCGCACCCCTGGTGACGACGCCGTGCCGGTCGAGGAGGGTGCGGGCGAGGGCATGGGCCCGCACGGTGGCGTCGGGCTCATGGGCGGGGAGCAGGGACCAGCGGCCCGCGACCGTCGGCGGGCCGGAGCGGGACGCGGTGCGGGCCGCGGCCGTGAGAGAGCCGTAGCGGCCGCGCGGGACCGCGCGTTTGGCGCGGTGGGCCGTGGAGCCCGCGGTGCGGCCCGAGCCGAGCAGGGAGCGCATGGGGGTGAGCGTGTCGTTCGTCAGGCGGCCGGACCAGGCCAGGTCCCAGAGGGCGTCGGCCAGCTGGGGGTCGGTGGCCTCGGGGTGCGTGGTGGCGCGGACCTGGTCGGCGATCTGGCGGAAGAACAGGCCGTAGCCGCCGGAGAGGGTGTCCAGGACGGACTGGTGCAGGGCGGTCAGCTCCAGGGGGTGCGGGGGCGGCAGGAGCAGGGGGGCCGCGTCCGCCAGGTAGAGGGACACCCAGCCGTCCTTGCCGGGGAGGGAGCCCGCCCCGGCCCAGACCGCCTCTCCGGCTGCGGTCAGCTCGTCCAGCATCGCCGGGGTGTAGTTCACGACCCGGGAGGGCAGGACCAGCTTCTCCAGGGCGGAAGCCGGTACGGACGCGCCCTGGACCTGCTCGATGGCCCGGACCAGTCCGTCGACGCCGCGCAGGGAGTGGCCCTTGCCGATGTGCTGCCACTGGGGGAGGAACTGGGCGAGGGCGGCCGGTGGCACCGGCTCCAGTTCGTGCCGCAGCGCGGCCAGGGAGCGGCGGCGCAGCCGGCGCAGCACGGTGGCGTCGCACCACTCCTGGCCGATGCCAGCCGGGTGGAACTCGCCCTGAACGACCCGGCCCGCCGCCGCGAGCCGCTGGAGGGCGCCCTCGGTGACGGCGACGCCCAGGCCGAAGCGGGCCGCTGCCGTGGCCGAGGTGAACGGGCCGTGGGTGCGGGCGTAGCGGGCGAGGAGATCGCCGAGCGGGTCCTTGACGGGCTCTGTGAAGGCTTCCGGGACACCGACCGGCAGGGCGGTGCCCAGCGCGTCGCGCAGCCGGCCCGCGTCCTCGATCGCCGCCCAGTGGTCCTGGCCCGCGATCCGGACCCGGATGGCGCGGCGGGCACCGGCGAGTTTCTGCGCCCACTGCGGTTCGGCGCCCCGTTCCGACAGTTCCGCCTCCGTGAGCGGGCCGAGGAGGCGCAGGAGGTCCGCGACGCCCTCGGCGTCCTTGACGCGGCGGTCATCGGTGCGCCACTGCAGCTCCCGCTCCAGTTCGGTCAGCACCTCTGCGTCGAGCAGCTCGCGCAGTTCCGCCTGACCCAGCAGCTCGGCCAGCAGCCGGGAGTCCAGCGAGAGGGCGGCGGCGCGGCGTTCGGCCAGCGGGGAGTCGCCCTCGTACAGGAACTGGGCGACGTAGCCGAAGAGCAGGGAGCGCGCGAAGGGGGACGGTTCGGCCGTGGTGACCTCGACCAGGCGGACCTTGCGGGACTCCAGGTCCCCCATCAACTCCACGAGGCCGGGGACGTCGAAGACGTCCTGGAGGCACTCGCGGACCGCCTCCAGGACGATCGGGAACGAGCCGAACTCGCTCGCCACCTGCAGCAGCTGCGAGGCGCGCTGCCGCTGCTGCCACAGCGGGGTGCGCTTGCCCGGGTTGCGCCGGGGCAGCAGCAACGCGCGGGCGGCACACTCACGGAAGCGGGAGGCGAACAGGGCGGAGCTGCCCACCTGGTCGGTGACGACCTGGTCGACCTCTCCCTTGTCGAAGACGACGTCCGCCGCGCCCACGGGGGCTTGCTCGGCGTCGTACTCCCGGCCCGTCTTCACGGGCTCCTGGTCCAGCAGGTCCAGGCTCATCAGGTCGGCGTCCGGAAGGCGCAGCACGATGCCGTCGTCCGCGTGCATGACCTGCGCGTCCATGCCGTACCGCTCGGACAGCTTCGCGCCGAGTGCCAGCGCCCACGGGGCGTGCACCTGGGCGCCGAACGGCGAGTGCACGACCACGCGCCAGTCGCCGAGCTCGTCACGGAAGCGCTCCACGACGATCGTCCGGTCGTCCGGGATGTGACCGCAGGCCTCGCGCTGCTCCTTCAGATACGACAGCACGTTGTCCGCCGCCCACGCGTCCAGACCGGCGGCCAGGAGACGCAGCCGGGCGTCGTCCTCGGGCAGCGACCCGACCTCGCGCAGGAACGCGCCCACCGCCCGGCCCAGTTCCAGCGGGCGGCCCAGCTGGTCGCCCTTCCAGAAGGGCAGCCGGCCCGGCACGCCCGGAGCCGGGGAGACCAGGACGCGGTCGCGGGTGATGTCCTCGATGCGCCAGGAGCTGGTGCCGAGCGTGAAGACGTCACCCACGCGGGACTCGTAGACCATCTCCTCGTCGAGCTCGCCGACCCGCCCGCCGCCCTTCTTGGGGTCGGCGCCCGCGAGGAAGACACCGAAGAGACCGCGGTCGGGGATCGTGCCGCCGGAGGTGACGGCGAGGCGTTGTGCGCCGGGGCGGCCGGTGATCTCGCCGGTGACCCGGTCCCACACCACGCGCGGGCGCAGCTCTGCGAACGCGTCGGAGGGATAGCGGCCGGCCAGCATGTCGAGGACCGCCGTGAAGGCCGACTCGGGCAGCGAGGCGAAGGGGGCGGCCCGGCGGACGGCGGCGAGAAGGTCGTCGAACTGCCAGGTGTCCAGGGCCGTCATCGCGACCACTTGCTGCGCCAGGACGTCCAGCGGGTTGGCCGGGACCTTCAGGGACTCGATGGAGCCGGTGCGCATGCGCTCGGTGACCACCGCCGCCTGCACCAGGTCGCCGCGGTACTTCGGGAAGACCACCCCCGTGGAGACAGCACCCACCTGGTGCCCCGCCCGGCCGACGCGCTGCAGTCCGGAGGCGACGGAGGGCGGCGACTCCACCTGCACGACCAGGTCCACCGCGCCCATGTCGATGCCCAGTTCGAGGCTGGACGTGGCCACGACCGCGGGCAGGCGGCCCGCCTTGAGGTCCTCCTCGACCAGGGCGCGCTGCTCCTTGGACACCGAGCCGTGGTGGGCGCGGGCGATGACCTGGGGGGCGCCCTGGGCCGCTCCCGAGCCGCCCATGAGCTCGGCGGGGGAGTGGTGCTCGTCCAGCGTCTCGCCCGTGGCCCGTTCGTACGCGATCTCGTTCAGGCGGTTGCAGAGGCGCTCCGCGAGGCGGCGGGAGTTCGCGAAGACGATCGTCGAGCGGTGGGACTGGACGAGGTCGGCGATCCGTTCCTCCACATGCGGCCAGATGGACGGGCGCTCGGCGCCTTCCTGGCCGTCCGCCACCGGGGAGCCGCCCAGCTCGCCCAGGTCCTCGACCGGGACGACCACGGACAGGTCGAACTCCTTGCCCGACTCCGGCTGGACGATCTCCACCTTGCGGCGGGGCGAGAGGAAACGGGCCACCTCGTCCACAGGGCGGACCGTCGCGGAGAGGCCGATGCGGCGGGCGGGCTTCGGGAGGAGGTCGTCCAGCCGCTCCAGGGAGAGCGCGAGATGGGCGCCGCGCTTGGTGCCGGCGACCGCGTGCACCTCGTCGAGGATCACCGTGTCCACGCCCGCCAGCGCGTCGCGCGTGGCCGACGTCAGCATCAGGAACAGCGATTCCGGGGTCGTGATCAGGATGTCCGGCGGACGAGTCGACAGGGCGCGGCGCTCGGCGGCGGGGGTGTCGCCCGAGCGGATGCCCACCTTGACCTCGGGCTCGGGCAGGCCGAGGCGCACCGACTCCTGGCGGATGCCGGTCAGCGGACTGCGCAGGTTGCGCTCCACGTCCACCGCCAGGGCCTTCAGGGGCGAGACGTACAGGACGCGGCAGCGCTTCTTCGGGTCGGCCGGGGGAGGCGTCGAGGCCAGCTGGTCCAGGGCGGCCAGGAAAGCCGCCAGGGTCTTTCCGGAGCCGGTGGGGGCGACGACCAGCACGTCCGAACCCTCGTGGATGGCCTGCCACGCACCGGCCTGGGCCGCGGTGGGCGCGGAGAAGGCACCCGTGAACCAGGCGCGGGTCGCGGGGGAGAAGCCGTCCAGGGCTCGGTGCGCATTGCTGGGCATGCGTCCATCGTGCACCTCGGCACTGACAACGGGCCCGCGCCGCCTTGCGGCCTGCCGTTTCGCCGCCGGGTCCGGTCGGGGTGCAGTGCCCCGACTGCCGCCTGCCGTTTCGCCGCCGGGTCCGGCCGTGGTGCAGCGCCCCGGCCGCCGCCGCGGACAATGGTCGTATGAACGAGCGCGCACGCCACTGGCAGTACGACGAGCTGCCCGGGGTCGATCTGCTGCGGGCCCGGTACGTGCACAAGACGTTCGTGCGGCACACACACGAGAACTTCGTGATCGCCGCCATCGCCGACGGGGTGGAGGTGTTCCACCACGGCGGGGGTGATCAGTACGCGGGGGCCGGGGCCCTGGCACTGGTGAATCCCGATACGCCGCACACCGGACGGGCCGGGGTGCCCGAGGGGTGGCGGTACGGGGCCGTGTACCCGCCGCCCGGCGTGGTGGCGGAGATCGCGGCCGAGACGACGGCCCTGCGGGGGACGCCGGGGTTCGTCAGCCCGGTCGTGGACGATCCCTACGCCGTGAGCCTGGTGCACCAGGTGCTGCGCGCCGCTGAGGAGGGCAATGCGCTCGCCGCGGACACACTGCTGCGCGTCGCCGTGACCAGGCTGCTGCGGTTGAACGGCGGGCCCCTGCCTCGGCGGGAGGTGCGGACGGCGGGAGCCCGGATCGCGGCACGCGCGCGTGGTGTGCTGGAGGAGCGGATGACGTGTCCCCCGAGCCTGGAGCGACTTGCGGCCGGCCTCGGGACCAGCCCGTTCGCCCTGCTGAGAGCCTTCCGGGACGTCTACGGCATGCCGCCGCACGCGTGGCTCACGGACGCGCGGGTACGTCGGGCGCGACAGCTGCTGGACGCGGGGACGGCGCCCTCCGAGGCCGCCGTGGCCGTCGGGTTCACCGATCAGCCGCACCTCAACCGGCACTTCACCCGGATGGTGGGCGTGCCTCCCGGCGCTTACCAGCGGGAGCGCAAGAACGTACAAGACCCGCGGTAGCCGCCGGCCGTAGCGTCCCGGTGTGGCAGATCGGACAGCTCTCGAAGATGAAGACGTGGACATCGGTGGGAAGGCGGACCGGGCCGTCGTACGCGACGCCTTGGGGGTCGGGGTGGCCGTCGGGTTGTCCGGGTTCGCCTTCGGAGTGACCTCGGCCGGCAGCGGACTCACGCTGCTGCAGACGTGCGCGCTCAGTCTTCTGGTGTTCACCGGCGCGTCCCAGTTCGCCCTGGTGGGGGCCCTCGCGGCCGGAGGCGGCCCGTTCACCGCCGCCGCGGGGGCCCTCTTCCTCGGCGTGCGGAACGCCTTCTACGGCCTGCGTCTGTCGCAGCTGCTGGCGCTCCCGCGCGCGGTGCGGCCGTTCGCCGCCCAGTGGGTCATCGACGAGACGGCCGCCGTCGCGCTCGCCCAGCCCACGCGCCGCGCCGCGCGCCTCGGGTTCGTCGTGACCGGGCTGACCCTGTACCTCCTGTGGAACCTCACGACACTGCTCGGTGCCCTGGGCGCCGAGGCCATCGGGGACACCGACGCGTGGGGCCTGGACGCCGCCGGGCCCGCGGTGTTCCTGGCGCTGCTCGCGCCGATGCTGAAGTCCGGCACCGAGCGGGCTGTCGCCGGGCTCGCCGTGCTGCTGGGGCTCGGGCTGCTGCCCGTCCTGCCCGCCGGGGTACCGGTGCTGCTGGCCGCGCTGGCGGCGCCCGCCGTGCTGTGGGCGGACGGCCGGCGCCGGGGACGGGGGGACGCGCGGTGAACGTCTGGATCGCGATCGGTGTGACCGTCCTCGGGTGCTACGCCGTCAAGCTCGCCGGCCTTTTGGTGCCGGCGGGAGCCCTGGAGCGGCCCCTCGTCAAACGCCTCGCCGCACTGCTGCCCGTCGCGCTGCTCGCGGCCCTCACCGCCCAGCAGACCTTCGCCGACGGGCAGACGCTGGTGCTGGACGCGCGGGCCGCCGGACTCGCCGCCGCGGCCGTCGCACTGGTGCTGCGCGCCCCGTTCCTGCTGGTCGTGGCCGCGGCCGTGCTGGTGACCGCCGGGGTGCGGGCCATGGGGGCCGGGTGATCAGTAAATGGCGCGGCCGTACGCGCTGAGCACGCGCAGGGCCTCGATCGTCACGAGCGGGCGTGCTTCCAGGGCGGGCGCCGGGGCCCAGTGGCGCCACCGGACGGGCCAGCCGCCGTCCTCCTGCTGCTGGGCCGCGAGATGGTCCAGGGACCGGGCCATCTCGTCGTCCGTGAACCACGCGCGCGCGAGGGAGCGCGGTGTCGGCGCGTAGTCGTACGGGAAGTGGTGCTCCCCCGGGGCGTAGCCGGGGGACACCGGACAGGCGTCGAGGTCGCCGGGATCCAGGGCCGCGAGGCGGTGTGCGCGGACCAGGCGGCCGAGACGGGCGGCGGCCGCCTCAGCGCGCGGACGGTCCGGGGAGGAGTCCAGAAAGGCCACGGCGGCCTCGATCTCGTACGGGTGCGACTTCTCCAGGGACTCGATCGCCTGCCAGCAGAAGTCCGTCGCCCGGAAGAGCCAGGCGTGCCACACCTCGTTGCGGTGCAGCAGCCCCACGACCTGCCCGGTGGCCAGAAGGTCGCTGGGCGGGTCGTCCACCACCGTCACGAAGGGAGCCGTGGGGTAGTCACGCTGGCTGGGGTGGATCGCCGGGAGGGCGCCGTCCGCCGTGGACACGGACGTCAGGTAGCGGCACATACGCTCCACGCGCTGGCCGGCGCAGCGTCCGACCGCGTCCAGCACGCGCAGGGCGTGCGCGGTGTGCAACGGCTGGCTGACCGGCCCGCGCAGATCGGGCTCCAGCGCGTGGCCGTACCCGCCGTCCTCGTTGCGGTAGGCGTCAAGGGCGGTCTCCACCGGGTCGGCGGCGGCACCCCGGAAGTGGTGGGCGAAGCGGCGCTGCTCGAGCACTCGTGCGGTGAGCCAGACGAAACGCTCCGCGCGCGCGACGGGGCTGTGCGGCGGGGGCGTCGGGGGGACTTCGGTAGCTCCTGTTGCGGCCATGGGTCAGACCGTAGGGCGCGAAGCGGCGCCGGCAGGCGGTCACGGCCCAGGCCCACCCCAGGGGCGGGATACTGGAGGCATGCGGTTGACGGTCTTCTGGCAGCGAATGGCGGAGCACTTCGGTCCTGGTTACGCCGAAACCTTCGCGCGCGATCACGTCATGTCCGAGCTGGGCGGGCGGACGGTGCACGAGGCGCTGGACGCCGGCTGGGGCGCCAAAGAGGTCTGGCAGGTGGTCTGCTCGGTGATGGACGTGCCCAGGGAGAGGCGCTGACCGCTGCCGCGGCGAGGGCCGGAGACCATCGGCCGGTAGGCGTCGGGTCGACGGTCGGGGCCAGCACCTGGCGAGCGTCGGGCCGAGGGCCGGGCCGCCAGCACCTGGCGAGCGTCGGCCGATGGTCGGGACCAGCAGCCGGACCTGTCGGCCGGTGTCGGACATCGCTGCCGGGTCGTGAAGATCGCAGGGCGGGCAGACGGCTGTCGGTGGCGTGGGCGAGACTTGGACCGTGGCACCCACTGACGAGACCGGGCAGGCAGCCCAGCAGTCCTCAGCTTCAGGCACGACGCCGCCCGTCCGGCCCCCCGTCGGCGGGGCCGGGGCGAACGGCCGCATGCCGCGCTGGCTGCCCCGTGCCATGGTGCTCGCGCTCGCCCTCGTCGCCGTGTTCCAGCTGGGCAGCTGGGCCTTCCACCAGCTCACCGGCCTGCTGATCAACATCCTCATCGCGTTCTTCCTGGCCCTCGCCATCGAGCCCGCGGTGAGCTGGATGGCCTCGCGCGGCATGCGCCGAGGGTTCGCCGCGTTCGTCGTCTTCATCGGCGTGGTGGTCGTGTCGGCCGGTTTCGTCACCCTGCTCGGTTCCGTCCTCGCGGACCAGATCATCAAGCTGATCGAGGGCTTCCCCGAATACCTCGACTCCGTCATCAACTGGATCAACACGCACTTCAAGACCGACCTGAAACGCGTCGACATCCAGGAGGGCCTGCTCCGCTCCGACTGGCTGCGCAACTACGTCCAGAACAGCGCCACCGGCGTCCTGGACGTGTCCGCCCAGGTCATCGGGGGCCTCTTCCAACTGCTCACGATCGCCCTGTTCTCGTTCTACTTCGCCGCGGACGGCCCGCGACTGCGGCGCGCGATCTGCTCCGTCCTGCCGCCCGCCCGCCAGGCCGAGGTGCTGCGCGCGTGGGAGATCGCCGTGAACAAGACCGGCGGCTACATCTACTCCCGCGGTCTGATGGCGCTGATCTCCGGTGTGGCGCACTTCGTCCTGCTGCAGGCCCTGGACGTGCCCTACGCGCCCGTGCTCGCCGTGTGGGTGGGCCTGGTGTCGCAGTTCATCCCCACCATCGGCACCTACCTCGCGGGCGCCCTGCCCATGCTGATCGCGTTCACGGTGGATCCCTGGTACGCGCTGTGGGTGCTGATCTTCGTGGTGATCTACCAGCAGTTCGAGAACTACGTGCTGCAGCCCAAGCTGACCTCCAAGACCGTCGACATCCACCCCGCCGTCGCCTTCGGCTCGGTCATCGCCGGCACCGCCCTCCTCGGCGCAGTCGGCGCGCTCATCGCCATCCCCGCCATCGCCACGCTCCAGGCGTTCCTGGGGGCGTACGTCAGGCGCTACGACGTCACGGACGACCCCCGGGTGCACGGCCATCACCGACGGGGAGAAGGGGCGGGCCTGCTCACGCGCGCCAGGGGGTTGTGGGCACGGCGGCCGGGGGCGGAGCAGCCCGGAGGCGGGGGCGAGGGCTCGGGGGAGAGGCCTTCCTGAGCGGCACGAACGGCCCGGCTCCTACGCTGCTGCGGCCTTCAGCAGGCTGGCCCGCTCCTCGGGTGGGATGAGCCCGTCCGGCAGTGTCCGGTCGTCCAGCAGACCGCGCACCAGTTCGGCGTGCTCGAAGAACACGGCCCGGCATCGTGCGCGTTCCGGGTGGTCGCGGTCGCCGCCCAGGAACCGGATCGCCCGCTCACTGCCCCCGTCGACGGGGTGCGAGAGCTCCGCGACGACGAACAGGACCTCGACCAGCTCGGTCCGCACCGGCACCGCCGGATCGGCGGCGAGGCGGAGCAGGAACGGCAGAGCTGCCGGCATGGCCGGGCCCAGCGTGAAGACACCGTCCATCAGGACGTTGCAGAGCACCCGCTCGGCCTCGGCGGCCGCGGCCGGGTCGAGCAGACCGCGCAGGAGGGCGGGGACCCCGGCTGGACACCCGAAGTCTGCCCAGGGGATGTCGTCACAGCCGCGCAGTGCGGGGTGATCCCGGCCGGCGCGCGGTGCCTCCGGGAACTCCTGCAAGAACCGTGCGACGGCGGCCTCCTTGCCCGCCGCGGTGATCCGGCACATCCCATCTCCCCCTTGAGCGCGCGCACGTCTGTGCAGACGCACGGTACTCGGGCGGGAGCGCACCCGCTACGGCATGGGGTGGGGTGGGGTGCTGCCGCGCCGGGCGCTGGGCGCCGGTGCGGCATGCGTGGTGCCGGATGCCGGATGCCGGATGCCGGATGCCGGATGCCGGATGCCGGATGCCGGATCCGGTGCGGTGCCGTGTGGTGCCGTGCGGTGCGCTTGACACGAAAATCGAACATCCATTCTCATGGAAGCGCCGGCGAGGCTCAACGAAGGGCATTTCGACGTACTTTGGGTAGGTAAATGCCCGAGTTATCCACAGGCCGGACGTGCGTCGGGACGCATTGTCAGTGGCAGGCGTTAGCGTCTTTGACGTGAAGCGATCGACTCAAGCAAATCGGGTGGAACCCATGGCAGGAACCGACCGCGAGAAGGCCCTGGATGCCGCTCTCGCACAGATTGAACGGCAATTCGGCAAGGGCGCGGTCATGCGCATGGGCGACCGGGTCAACGAGCCCATCGAGGTCATCCCGACCGGGTCCACCGCCCTCGACGTGGCCCTCGGCGTGGGCGGCCTGCCGCGCGGCCGCGTCGTCGAGGTCTACGGACCGGAGTCCTCCGGTAAGACCACCCTGACCCTGCACGCGGTGGCCAACGCGCAGAAGGCCGGCGGCCAGGTCGCCTTCGTCGACGCGGAGCACGCACTCGACCCCGAGTACGCGAAGAAGCTCGGCGTCGACATCGACAACCTCATCCTCTCCCAGCCGGACAACGGCGAGCAGGCCCTGGAGATCGTGGACATGCTGGTCCGCTCCGGCGCCCTCGACCTCATCGTCATCGACTCCGTCGCCGCGCTCGTCCCGCGCGCGGAGATCGAGGGCGAGATGGGCGACAGCCACGTCGGTCTGCAGGCCCGCCTCATGAGCCAGGCCCTGCGGAAGATCACCAGCGCGCTCAACCAGTCCAAGACCACCGCGATCTTCATCAACCAGCTCCGCGAGAAGATCGGCGTGATGTTCGGCTCCCCGGAGACGACGACCGGTGGCCGGGCGCTGAAGTTCTACGCCTCGGTGCGCATCGACATCCGCCGTATCGAGACCCTGAAGGACGGCACGGAGGCGGTCGGCAACCGCACCCGCTGCAAGGTCGTCAAGAACAAGGTCGCGCCGCCCTTCAAGCAGGCCGAGTTCGACATCCTTTACGGCCAGGGCATCAGCCGTGAGGGCGGCCTGATCGACATGGGCGTGGAGCACGGCTTCGTCCGCAAGGCCGGCGCCTGGTACACGTACGAGGGCGACCAGCTCGGCCAGGGCAAGGAGAACGCGCGCAACTTCCTGAAGGACAACCCCGACCTGGCCAACGAGATCGAGAAGAAGATCAAGGAGAAGCTGGGCGTCGGCGTGCGTCCCGAGGAGCCGGCCGCCGAGCCGGGCACGGACGCCGCGGTCACCGCACCGGCCGACGCGGCACCCGCCGTCCCCGCCCCGGCACCGGCCAAGACCGCCAAGTCCAAGGCCGCCGCAGCCAAGAGCTGACCCGTGACACGGCGAACCGACTGGGCGGAGTACGAGTACGACGCCTTCGGTGTCCCACGGGGGAGGGGCACCGGAGGCGGCATGCGCTCAGCCCTGGGCAGGGAGGACGGCTCGGGGGACACGCCTCCCGAGGGCGACCGGCTGCATGAAGACTGGGGCGACATCGGGCCGCACGGGGGCGGCTCGCCCAGAAGCAGCCCGCGTGATGGAGGCCCGCGTGACGGCGAGCCGCGTGACGGGGGTTCGCGCGGCAGGCGAGGTCGTCGTCGGCGCGGCTTCGGCGAGACGGTCCCTGACGCCGAGGACGGAGGTGTCCCTTCCTCGTCGAGGGCCGAGCAGGAGGCACCTCCAGGGGACCCGGTCGAGCAGGCTCGGGCGATCTGCCTGCGCCTGCTCACCGGGACCCCGCGGACCCGTAAGCAACTCGCCGACGCCCTGCGCAAGCGGCAGATCCAGGACGACGCGGCCGAGGAGGTGCTGTCCCGGTTCGAAGAGGTCGGCCTCATCAACGACGGGGCCTTCGCGGACGCCTGGGTGGAATCCCGTCACCACGGGCGGGGGCTGGCCCGGCGGGCGCTCGCGCGCGAACTGCGAACCAAGGGCGTCGACTCCACAGTGATCGACGAGGCCGTCTCCCAGCTCGATTCCGAGCAGGAGGAGGCGACCGCGCGGGAGCTCGTCGACCGTAAACTCCGCTCCACCCGCGGCCTCGACCGCGACAAACGCCTCCGCCGCCTCGCGGGCATGCTCGCCCGCAAGGGTTACTCCGAGGGCATGGCGCTGCGTGTGGTGAGGCAGGCGCTGGAGGAAGAGGGCGAGGACACGGAGTTCCTGGCGGACGAGGGGTACTGAGCCGGCAGCCGACCGACTCACCGACAGCCCTTGGGGCTCCGGCTCACACCACCGGCAGCCCCGACCCTCGCCATGCCTGGAAGCCGCCCACCAGATCCGTGGCCCGGTGCAGTCCCAGCTGGTGCAAGGACTGGGCCGCCAGACTGGACGCGTAGCCCTCGTTGCAGATCACGACGATGCGCAGGGCATGGCTCGTGGCCTCGGGGAGGCGGTGGCTGCCCTGGGGGTCGAGGCGCCATTCCAGTTCGTTGCGTTCGACGACCAGGGCGCCGGGGATGAGGCCGTCCCGTTCGCGCAGGGCGGCGTAGCGGATGTCGACCAGGAGCGCGTCGCCGGCCCGGGCGGCCTCGTACGCCTCCTGCGGTTCGATGCGCTCGTAGCCCGCCCGGACCCGCTCCAGCAACGCGTCGATGCCGAGAGGGTGCCGGGGGTCGCGGCTCGCCGGCCCGGGTGCGGCGCTCACTGCCAGTCCTCCGGGCGCTCGACCTGCTCCAGGCGCAGGACCGGACCGCTGCGGCTGTAGCGGCGGATCTGCGGCAGGGGCGGGTAGTAGGCGTGGACGGAGATCGCGTGCCGGTCGGGGGACTCGTTGAGCACCTCGTGCACGTGGTGCCGGCCGAAGGCGCGGCCCTGGCCGGCCCGCAGCCGGCGTTCCCGGTCCACGTCCTCGGCGAGTTCCAGGGTCTTCCAGCCGTCGGTGGGCAGCCGCGCGGCGAGCGAGTTCTCCCTGAGCTCGCCCGACGCGGTCAGGAAGGCACCGACCGAGTCGGCGTGGTCGTGCCAGCCGGTGCCCGTGCCGGGAGGCCAGCCGATCAGCCAGGCCTCGCTGCCGCCGGGCCCGTCCAGCCGCACCCAGGTGCGGCCCTCCGGGTCGAGCGGCAGGGAGTCGATCAGCTCGGTGTCGGCGGCCGTACGCCGGACGAACTCGTAGAGGTCGGCCTGCGTGGGAGCCGAACCGGCGCAGGAAACGGAGGAGGCCGCAGAGGGGGATGCAGAGGAGGGTGCAGGTGGCGATACAGACACGGGTTGCCGTCCTGAGGGTCCTGATGAGGGTTCGCGAAGGAGGCGCGGAAGCCCACGCGGTCAGAGCGCGGCGCGCACAGTGAGAAGGAGAAATGCGAAGTCAGCAGGACGGACGACACACGCAGCCCGCATAGCGGAGGAGGTCCATATGGACCCTCCGCCACAGGCGCACACAGGTGTCGGTCACGCACCGGAGTACACCACGGCCGCCCAAACGGGTCAACTCACTGTCACCATGCGGACGCACCGTGACAGTGAGCACACCACCGAGGGATCGATGTCAGTGCGAGCCGGCCGAAGCACCGGCCTCTGCCTGCGCCTTCACCGGTCCGCCCACGGTGGCCTCCGCCGCCGCGTACAGGTCGGCAGGGCGCACTCCGCCCAGGGCGGTGACGAGGTGCCCGTCGGGACGCACCAGCAGCACCGTGTGCGCGGCCGCGCCCGGATAACTCTCGGCGACGAGCAGTTCGGCGGGGTGCGGCAGTGCCGTGACCGCCGCGGCGAGCTGCGGCATGATGCCGGCGCCGACCCAGTGCTTGCGCTCCCACACGCCCGTGCCCGGCGCGATCAGCACCACGAGCAGCGCGCCGCGGCCGAGCCGGTCCCGTAGCCGGACGAAGGTGCCGTCCTCCGCCGTGACCCGTACGTCGGTGACGGGTGCGCCGAGCGGTGTCTCGACCGGGGTCTGCCCGTCGAGGAGTTGAGGCGCGAGCGGCGAGTCGGCGTACGTCCCCGGCGCGCCGAGCTGGCCGTGCCCCAAGTGCCCTTCCGTGAGGAGGGCGTCGTGGCCCCGGGAGGAGCCGGGTACGACGGCGCGCAGCCCCGCACCGCCGCGCAGCAGCGGCAGCGCCTGGTCGGCGGCGCGGAGCCGGGCGGCCACGACCGCCCGGCGTTCGGTCTGGTAGCTGTCGAGGAGCGCTTCGTGCGGTCCGTGGTGCCAGGCCAGGGCCAGCTTCCAGGCGAGGTTGTCGGCGTCCCGCAGGCCCTCGTCCAGTCCGTGCGTGCCCAGCGCGCCGAGCAGGTGGGCAGCGTCCCCGGCGAGGAACACGCGGTCGGCACGCCAGCGACGGGCCAGCCGGTGGTGGACGGTGTGGACACCGGTGTCCAGCAGCTCGTACGGCGGAGTCGTGCCGCCCGCCCAGCCGGCCAGGGTCTCCCGGATACGGGTGAGCAGCAGCTCGGGTGTGACCAGGTCCTTGCCGGGCGGCAGGAGCCAGTCCAGGCGCCACACGCCGTCCGGCAGTGGCCGGGCGGTGACCTCGCCGGCGGAGGGGCCGGACATGCGCCAGGGCGGCAGGCGGTGCAGCAACGCCTCGTCGTGCCAGGGCAGCTTCGTACGGAGCGCGGCGACGGCGTGACGTTCCACCGCCGTACGGCCCGGGAAGCGGATGTCCTGCAGCTTGCGCACAGTAGAGCGGGGGCCGTCGCAGCCGACCAGGAAACTGCCGCGCCACCAGGTGCCCTTGGGGCCGCGGGTGTGAGCGGTGACGCCGGATGGCTCCTGCTCGATCCCGTCGAGGCGGCTTTCCACGGCGACTTTGACGAGCCGTTCGCCGGTGAGGGCGGCGCGCAGGGCGCCGGTCAGCACGTGCTGGGCGATGTGCAGGGGGGCGGGCTCGGTGCCGTCGAAGACGATTTCGCGCATCACCTGCTTGCGCCGCATCGACCGCCATCCGGCCCAGCGCGCACCGGCTCGGGCTAGAGGCACGCCGGTCAGCCGTTCCACGAGGGCGGCGGTGTCCTCGCGCAGGACGACGGTGCGTGCCGCACGGGGCTCGTCCTTGCCCGGGCCCTCGTCGAGGACGACGCACGGGACTTCCTGACGTGCCAGCGCAAGGGCGAGCGTGAGCCCGACGGGCCCAGCTCCGACGATGATCACCGGGTCCACGGCGTAGCGCCCCCTGCCCGCGGTGGTGTCCTGAGAGACGTAGGTGAACAGGAAGTTGGAGCAGGGTGCACGATCACAGAACGTATGCAACCCATTGCCGGTGCTTGCGTCAAGTAACGAGGGGCTGGTGGCGATCATGGAACGGCATCAAGGGTAGCGGGGCGGCTCACTTGTCACTTGAGGAGGTGTCAGGGGTGGGCGTCACCGGCTGGATTCTGCGCGGCACGACTGTGGCCCGCCGGAAACCCGGCGGGCCACAGTAGAAGAGAATTAACGAGCGTCAGATGGAACCGCCGGCACCGGTGCCGTAGGTGCCACCCACCTCGGCCGCGTTGACGTCGTCGACCTTGTCGGCACCGAGAACAGCACCCGTGCTCCGCTTGCTGCGGCGCAGCCTGCGCTCCAGCCACGAGGCGAAGGACGTGAGGATGAAGTTCAGGATGATGAAGATGACCGCCACCACGATGAAGCTGGGGATGACGTTCGCGTAGTTGGCCGCGAGGGTGCTGCGTGTGTTGAGCAACTCGGTGAACCCGAGCATCACGCCGCCCAGCGCGGTGTCCTTCACGATGACGACCAGCTGGCTGACGATGGCCGGCAGCATGGCGGTGACAGCCTGCGGCAACAGGATGCTGCTCATCGTCTGGCTCTTGCGCAGGCCGATCGCCATGGCGGCTTCCGACTGGCCCTTGGGCAGGGACAGGATGCCCGCACGCACGATTTCGGCGAGGACCGAGGCGTTGTAGAGCACCAGACCGGTGACCACCGCGTACAGGGGCCGCTCGTCGCTGGGGATGCCCGTGGAGCGGACGTAGAACTCGTTGGCGAACAGCATCAGGAGCAGCACCGGGATCGCCCGGAAGAACTCGACCACCGCGCCGGACGGGATGCGCACCCAACGGTGGTCGGACATGCGTGCGATGCCGAGGACGGCGCCCAGCGGGAGGGCGATGACCATTGAGAGGGCGGCGGCCTTCAGGGTGTCGGCCAGGCCTGGCAGCAGGTACGTCGTCCAGGCCTCGGAGGTGGTGAAGGGCTTCCACAGAGCCCATTCCAGCTGGTTCTTCTCGTCCATGGTCTGCCAGATCCACCACAGAAGCAGGGCCAGCAGGACGAAGAAGACCACCGAGAAGAGCACGTTGCGCCGCTTGGCCCGCGGGCCGGGGGCGTCGTAGAGAACGGACGTCATCGCTTTACCGCCAGTCGCTTGCTCAGCCAACCGAGGAAGAGGCCAGTGGGCAGGGTCAGTACCACGAAACCGAAGGCGAAGATCGCGCCGATGAGCAGCGTCTGTGCCTCGTTCTCGATCATTTCCTTCATCAGGAGGGCGGCCTCAGCCACGCCGATCGCGGCCGCCACGGTGGTGTTCTTCGTCAGTGCGATGAGCACGTTGGCCAGCGGACCGATGACGGAGCGGAACGCCTGCGGCAGCACGACGAGCCTCAGGACCTGGCTGAAGCTGAGCCCGATGGCCCGTGCCGCCTCGGCCTGTCCGACGGGCACGGTGTTGATGCCGGAGCGGATCGCCTCGCAAACGAAGGCCGCGGTGTAGGCGACGAGGCCGAGGACCGCCAAGCGGAAGGCTCTGTCCTTTAGGTCCTCAGTGCCCATCGTGACCCCGAAGATGTTGGCGAGGCCCAGCGAGGTGAAGACGATGATGACGGTCAGGGGGATGTTACGGACGAGGTTCACATAGGCGGTGCCGAAGCCACGCATGAGCGGGACCGGGCTGACCCGCATGGCCGCCAGTAGGGTGCCCCAGATCAGGGAGCCGACGGCCGAGAAGACGGTGAGCTGCACCGTGACCCAGAAGGCACCCAGCAGGGTCGGGTTGTCATAGTCAGAAAGAAAGTCGAACACGATCTCCCGCGCTTCCGGGTGTGTGGCTTAGGTGGCGGACGTGCCGCGCCGCCGCCGGAGAAGCGATGGGCGGCGGCGCGCCTGCGGATCCCCGCTGTGATCGCGGGGATCCTGCGTCGGCGGAGTCCCGCGTTACTGGACGATCTGACCGATCTTCGGGGCTTCCTCGTTCTTGTAGTTCGCCGGTCCGAAGTTGTCCTTGACGGCCTTGTCCCAGGCCTTCTCGCTGACCATCTTCTCCAGAGCGTCGTTGATCTTGTTCAGGGTCTCGGTGTCGCCCTTCTTCACACCGATGCCGTAGTTCTCGTTGCTCAGCTTCAGTCCGGTGAGCTTGAACTGACCCTTGTACTGGTCCTGCGCCGCGAAACCGGCGAGGATCGCGTCGTCCGTGGTCACGGCGTCGAGGGCACCGCTCTGCAGGCCCGCGATGCACTCCGAGTAGCCGCCGAGCTCCTGCAACTGAGCCTTCGGGGCGATGTCGTTCTTGACGTTCTGGGCCGAGGTGGAGCCGGTCACCGAGCACAGCTTCTTGCCGTTGAGGTCGGTGCCCTCCTTGATGTCCGAGTCCGACTTCACCAGCAGATCCTGGTGGGCCAGCAGGTACGGACCGGCGAAGTCGACCTTCGCCTTGCGCTCGTCGGTGATCGAGTACGTGGCCGCGATCATCTTCACGTCACCGCGGGACAGCGCGTTCTCACGGTCGGCGCTCTTCGTCTCGACCCACTCGATCTGGTCGGGCTCGTAGCCCAGTTCCTTGGCCACGTACGTCGCCACGTCCACGTCGAAGCCGGAGAAGGAACCGTCGGGCTCCTTCAGGCCCAGACCGGGCTGGTCGTACTTGATGCCGATCTTGATCTTGTCGCTGCCGCCGGAGCCGGAGCCGTTGGAGTCACCGCCGTCGTCGCCGCCACAGGCGGTGGCGGTCAGGGCGAGAACGAGAGCGGTGGCAGCCGCAGCGGAGACCTTGCGGAGCTTCATTGTGAACATCCTTTGCCGTGAAGAGAAAACCGTCGTTGCGGGTGACGCGGATCGTCGCGTGTGCGATGCGCGCCTCAGTGGTGCAAGATCTTCGACAGGAAGTCCTTGGCACGATCGCTGCGCGGATTGCTGAAGAACTGGTCGGGCGCAGCCTCCTCGACGATTCGGCCGTCCGCCATGAACACCACGCGGTTTGCAGCCGATCGTGCGAAACCCATCTCATGGGTGACGACGATCATGGTCATGCCGTCGCGGGCGAGCTGCTGCATGACCTCCAGCACCTCGTTGATCATCTCGGGGTCGAGCGCGGAGGTCGGCTCGTCGAAGAGCATCACCTTCGGCTCCATCGCCAGCGCCCGTGCGATGGCGACGCGCTGCTGCTGGCCGCCGGAGAGCTGCGCCGGGTACTTCTCGGCCTGCGCGCCCACGCCGACCCGGTCGAGCAGGGCCCGGGCCCGCTCCTCAGCCGCCTTCTTGTCCTTCTTGCGGACCTTGATCTGGCCGAGCATCACGTTCTCGAGCACGGTCTTGTGCGCGAAGAGGTTGAAGGACTGGAAGACCATGCCGACGTCGGCGCGGAGCTTGGCCAGCTCCTTGCCCTCGGCGGGCAGGGGCTTGCCGTCGATCGTGATCGTGCCGGAGTCGGTCGTCTCCAGGCGGTTGATGGTGCGGCACAGGGTGGACTTGCCGGACCCGGAGGGTCCGATGACCACGACGACTTCACCGCGGGCGATCGTCAGGTCGATGTCCTGGAGTACGTGCAACGCGCCGAAGTGCTTGTTGACGCTCTTCAGGACGACCAGTTCTCCGGTCGCGGCCACATCTTCCTTGGCCACCGATACTTCGGTCATCGCTCTCAGGCTCCGTCCTCCTCGGTTTCGGAGGACAGTAGTAACCCCGTACGACCTGCGTCATTACATCTGAGGGGAATCTGAGCATCACGATCCGATAGCAATCGGACACGTGTCGTAGCACTTGGGAGCAGCTCTCATACCAGGCGGGTAACGGAAGCGGTCCGCAACCGGAACCCTCTTGACGCCGTCCGCATCCATCAGCGTGACTGCACACGGTGCACGCGCGCGCGTGCACGCCTTTTTGTACACATCTAGATCGTACGGCCAGTGAACCGAAGGGGGACCGGATGAGACTGCTGCTCGTCGAGGACGACAACCACGTCGCCGCCGCCCTGTCGGCGGTTCTGGCGCGACACGGGTTCGACGTCACGCACGCGCGCAGCGGTGAGGAGGCCCTCCAGGCACTCGTCCCCGAGGGCGACTGCTTCGGCGTCGTCCTCCTCGACCTCGGCCTGCCCGACCAGGACGGGTACGAGGTCTGCGGCAAGATCCGCAAGCGCACCAGCACCCCGGTGATCATGGTCACCGCCCGCTCCGACGTGCGCTCCCGCATCCACGGTCTCAACCTCGGCGCCGACGACTACGTGGTGAAGCCCTACGACACCGGGGAGCTGCTCGCCCGTATCCACGCGGTCAGCCGGCGCACCTCCCACGAGGACACCTCCAGCGGCATCGAGACCGAGCTGCGGCTCGGCCCGGTGCACATCGAGCTGCCCAACCGCAGGGTCAGCGTGGACGGATCGGTGATCCAGCTGACCCGCAAGGAGTTCGACCTGCTGGCCCTGCTCGCGCAGCGGCCCGGGGTGGTCTTCCGCCGGGAGCAGATCATCAGTGAGGTGTGGCAGACCAGCTGGGAGGGGACCGGGCGCACCCTTGAGGTGCATGTGGCGTCCCTGCGCGCCAAGCTGCGCATGCCGGCCCTCATCGAGACCGTACGCGGAGTCGGCTACCGGCTCGTCGCGCCCGCCGGTTAGCGGGGCCGGGTGCGCACTCGTCTGCTCCCGCTGCTCATCATCCTGATGGCGGCCGTGCTGCTCGCGCTCGGCGTCCCGCTCGCCGTGAGCCTCGCCGGCGCGCAGCAGCAGAAGGTCGTCGTCGACCGGATCGACGACACGGCACGCTTCGCGGCCCTGGCGCAGTTCGTCACCGACTCGCCCGACGGGACCACCGGCGCGTTCGAGAACGAGCGGCTGGCCACCCTCAGCAGCGAGCTGCGCAGCTACTACGAGGTCTACGGCATCCGCTCCGGTGTCTTCTACCGAACCGGCGTGGCCATGGCCCACGCCCCGGCCGACTGGTCCCTGCCCAGGGAGGGCGAGGTCCGGGACGCCTTCTCCGAGGCGAAGCTCAGCCGCCGCAGCCACGATCCGAAGCAGGTGTGGCCCTGGCAGCGCCGCAACCTCGTGGTGGCCTCGCCGGTCATCCGGGACGGGGATGTCGTCGCGGTCGTCGTCACCGACTCGCCCACCGGGCAGATGCGCTCGCGCACGCTGCACGGCTGGCTGGTCATCGGCGCGGGCGAGTTTGCCGCGATGCTGCTGGCCGTCGGTGCCGCTCTGCGGCTGACCGGCTGGGTGCTCAAGCCCGTACGGGTCCTGGACGCCACCACCCACGACATCGCCACCGGGCGGCTGAAGTCCCGGGTCGCGGCCGCCGGCGGGCCGCCGGAGCTCCAACGCCTGGCACGGTCGTTCAACGAGATGGCCGACAACGTCGAGGACGTGCTGGAGCAGCAGCGTGCCTTCGTCGCCGACGCCTCGCACCAGCTGCGCAACCCCCTCGCGGCGCTGCTGCTGCGCATCGAGCTGCTGTCCTTCGAGCTGCCCGAGGGCAACAAGGAGATCGCCTCGGTCCAGGCCGAGGGCAAGCGTCTCGCGCAGGTCCTGGACGACCTGCTCGACCTGGCGCTGGCCGAGCACACCGAGGCGGATCTGAAGATCACCGACATCGGCGAGCTCGCCGCCGAACGTCTCGCGGCTTGGGCCCCGACCGCCGAGGCCAAGGGCGTGCATCTGGTGGGGGACTGCCCGCCGACGACCGCGTGGGCCGACCCGGTCGCCCTGTCCAGCGCGCTGGACGCGGTCATCGACAACGCGGTGAAGTTCACGCCCGAGGACGAGACCGTCGAGGTGAGCGTCGCCTCCCACGGCGACACCTCCACCGTCGTCGTCACCGACCAGGGCCCCGGCCTCACCGACGAGGAGCTGGCACGCGTCGGCGACCGCTTCTGGCGCAGCGGCCGGCATCAGAACATCAAGGGTTCGGGCCTCGGGCTGTCCATCTCGCGGGCGCTGCTCGCGGCGGGCGGCGGTTCGATCGCGTACGACCGTCACGAGCCGCACGGGCTGAAGGTGACGGTGGCGGTGCCGCGGTCGGCGCCTACGGCCTGACGCAGGGCGAGGAGCGGGAGGGGCCGGGCGCTACGGCTTGACCGACTGGTAGTAGCGCTGGGCGCCGGCATGTAGTTGCAGCGGGTCGGTGTAGATCGCCGTGCGGACGTCGACCAGCTGGGCGGAGTGGACGGTCGCCCCGATGAGGTCCCGGCTGTCCAGCACCGTACGGGTCAGCCACTCCGTGAGCCGGGGATCCATGTCGCTGCGGGTGACCAGCAGGTTGGACACCGCGAGGGTGGGAACCGGCTTGCCGCGCTGGATGGTGGGATAGGCCGACTCCGGCATCTTCGTGGCGCGGTAGTAGCGGGTGGCGCCGCCCTGGTCGTGCAGTTTGGCCACGAGCGTGGCGTCGATCGGCACGAACCGGAAGGCCGATGCCGACTTGTTGGCCAGGCGGCTGAGACCGTCCGTGGGCAGCCCGCCCGACCAGAAGAACGCGTCGAGGCCGTGCCCCAGGCGCCTGGGCCCGGTGTCGATGCCGTCCGAGGACGGCTTGATGTCCTTCTCCGGGTCGATGCCGGCCGCCTTGAGCACACCGTTGGCTATCAGCCGTACGCCGGAGTCGGGCAGCCCTATGGCCACGCGCTTGCCCCGCAGGTCGGCGACGGAGCGGATGTCCGAGTCGGGTGGCACGACGAGCTGGACGTAGTCGTCGTACAGGCGGGCGACGCCACGCAGCCGGTCCGCCCCGGGGCTGTTGTCGAGCTTGTAGGTGGCGACCGCGTCGGCGGCGGCGATCGCGAAGTCGGCCTTGCCGGTCGCCACGTCGGCGACGTTCTCCTGCGAGCCGGCGCTGGTCAGCAGCCGCACCTTCAGGTCGGGCATGTCCTTGTCGATCTCGTTGCGCAGGAGTTCGCCGTACTCGTGGTACACGCCCGCGCGGGTGCCCGTGCTGAACGTGATCGTCCCGCTCGGCGGCTCCTCGGCCCAGGGGCGCAGCCACCACAGGAGCAGGCCGAGGACCACGAGGGCGGCGGTGCCGCCCTGCAGGGCACGGCGCCTGCCGATGGGGGGGAGCGTTCTGGACATGCGGGCGATCCTGCCAGCCGGGGTGCCCCGCTGACCAGGGCAGGGCTCACAGGGCCGGGACGGGGGACTGTCAGTGGGCGCCACTACAGTCGCCCCCATGAGCTCTTCGCCCGCCGACCTGGTCCGTGCGTTCCACCTCGCCTTCGGCCTGGACGCCCGCAGCACGCCCACGGAGGTCTCCCCGGCTCTGGCGGCCCACCGGGGTGAGCTTCTCGCGGAGGAGGCCCGCGAGGTCGCCGAGGTGTCGGTGGGGGGCCCGCTCGACCGCCTCGCGCACGAACTGGCGGACGTGGTCTACGTCGCGTACGGCACCGCCCTCGTGCACGGCATCGACCTGGACGCGGTGCTCGCCGAGATCCACCGCTCCAACATGACGAAGATCGGCCCCGACGGCTCGGTCTCCCGCCGTGAGGACGGCAAGGTCCTCAAGGGGGAGCACTACGAGGCGCCGGACGTACGGGGGGTGCTGCGCAGACAGGGGTGGGTGCCGGGCGGGGGCGCCGCCTGACCAGGGGGTCATGCTCCGGGCCGCCCGGCTCACCGCCTCCTCAGTCGGCGACCGGTGCCTCGGCCTCGGCCGTCCGGGGCGCGGGCTCCGTGCGGCCGGGCTCGCGGCGCCGGGTCCACCAGGTCGCCACCGGCTCGGTGTAGCGCGCGGTGAGCGGGCCGAGAACGACCAGGATCAGCACGTAGGCCGTGGCCAGCGGGCCGAGGGACGGTTCGACCCCGGCCGCGACCGCCAGGCCGGCGATGACGATGGAGAACTCACCGCGGGCCACCAGCGCGCCGCCCGCCCGCCAGCGGCCCTTCACGGAGATCCCGGCCCGCCGGGCCGCCCAGTATCCGGTGGCGATCTTCGTCAGCGCGGTGACGACGGCCAGTCCGAGGGCCGGCAGCAGGACGGGCGGGATGCTCGACGGGTCGGTGTGCAGCCCGAAGAAGACGAAGAAGACCGCCGCGAACAGGTCCCGCAGGGGGCTCAGCAGGGTGTGCGCACCCTCCGCGACCTCCCCCGACAGCGCGATGCCCACCAGGAAGGCCCCCACCGCCGCCGAGACCTGGAGCTGCTGCGCGACACCTGCGACCAGGATCGTCAGGCCCAGCACGACCAGCAGCAGCTTCTCCGGGTCGTCGCTGGAGACGAACCGCGAGATGAGCCGGCCGTAGCGCACGGCCAGGAACAGCACGAGCCCGGCCGCGCCCAGCGCGATCGCCAGGGTCACGCTCCCGGCCATGAGCCCGATGCCCGCCACCAGCGCCGTGACGATGGGCAGGTACACCGCCATCGCCAGATCCTCCAGCACCAGAACGCTGAGGATCACCGGCGTCTCCCGGTTGCCGACCCGGCCCAGATCGCCCAGCACCTTCGCGATCACACCGGACGAGGAGATCCACGTGACACCGGCCAGCACGACGGCGGCCACCGGACCCCACCCGAGCAGCAGCGCCACGGCGGCGCCGGGCAGCGCGTTGAGCGCGCAGTCGACGAGACCGGAGGGGTAGTGGGTCTTGAGGTTGGAGACCAGGTCCGTCGCCGTGTACTCCAGGCCCAGCATCAGCAGCAGGAGGATGACGCCGATCTCCGCGCCGATGGCGACGAACTCCTCGCTGGCGCCCAGCGGCAGCAGACCGCCCTCGCCGAAGGCCAGACCGGCCAGCAGGTACAGGGGTATCGGCGAGAGCTGGAAGCGGCCGGCGAACCGGCCCAGCAGGCCGAGGCCGAGAATGATGGAACCGAACTCGATGAGCAGAACCGCGGAGTGCAAGAGCTCACTCCCGCTCGAGTATGGTCGCGGCCGCGTCGACACCCTCGCGGGTCCCGACGACGATCAGGGTGTCACCGCCGGCCAGCCGGAAGTCCGGCGCGGGCGACGGGATGGCCTCGGCCCGGCGCAGCACGGCCACCACCGAGGCGCCCGTCTCCGTCCGCATCCGCATGTCGCCCAGCACCCGCCCGTTCCAGCGCGAGGTCGCGGCCACCTCGATCCGCTCGGCGACCAGCCCCAGATCCGTGGTGTACAGCAGGCTCGGGCTGTGGTGGGACGGCTTCAGCGCGTCGATCAGCGACCCCGCCTCCGAGCTGGTCAGCTTCAGGGACTGGGCGCAGGAGTCGGGGTCGTCGGGCCGGTACACGTTCACCGTGCGCGTGCCGTCGCGGTGCGCCACCACCGACAGATGGCGGTGTTCCCGGGTCTCCAGGTCGTACTGGACCCCGATACCCGGCAGCGGCGTCGCCCTCAGGCGCGGAGCTGACACGTTACTTCCCCTTGATCGTCTTGTCTGTCGTGCTTTGTCGGTCTGTTGAACGGTCTCGATCACCGAACGGGTCAAGTCCGCATGCTCCCATCCGGCCGTACGGTGACGACATGGGTGTCGTGACGGATATACGCAACGGCCGGGCGCCGGAGAGGGTGGAGGGGGCCGTGCAGGGGGCGAAGGCGGGAAGGAGCGGATCCGGAAGCGTGTCGTTGTTCTGGCGGATCTTCTCGCTCAACGCCGCCGGCCTGGTCGTGGCCACGGCGTTGCTGCTCGGCCCGGTCACCGTGTCCACGCCCGTTCTCGCGGGCGAGGCCCTCGTGCTGCTCTGCGGCCTGGTGGTGCTGCTCGCGGGCAACGCCCTCGTGCTGCGGTTCGGCCTGGTGCCCCTGCAGCGGCTGGACCGGGCCATGGCCACCGCGGACCTGCTGCGTCCGGGCTCCCGGCCGGTGGTCGCGGGACCGGCTGAGACGGCGGGGCTGATCACGACGTACAACACGATGCTCGACCGGCTGGAGGCCGAACGGGCCGCGGGCGCCGCCCGGGCGTTGTCCGCGCAGGAGAGCGAACGGCACCGGATCGCGCGGGAGCTCCACGACGAGGTCGGGCAGACCCTGACCGCCGTCCTCCTCCAGCTCAAGCGCGTCGCCGACCGGGCGCCCGAGGACCTGCGCGAGGAGGTCGGCCAGGCGCAGGAGGCGACCCGGGCCGGCCTGGACGAGATCCGCCGGATCGCCCGCCGGCTGCGCCCCGGCGTCCTGGAGGAACTCGGGCTGGCCAGCGCGCTGCGCTCGCTCACCGGCGAGTTCACGACCCACGGGCTGACCGTGCGCCACCACGTCACCGGCGATCTGCCCGCCCTGACCCCGGAAGCGGAACTCGTCGTCTACCGGGTCGCCCAGGAGGGGCTGACCAACACCGCCCGGCACGCCGCCGCCGACCGCGCCGAACTCCGCCTCCAGCCGGTCCCCGGCGGCGTCGAACTCCTCGTCCGCGACAACGGCACGGGCCTCGGTCACGCCCCCGAGGGCGCCGGCATCACCGGCATGCGCGAACGCGCCCTGCTGATCGGCGCCGCCGTGGCCCTGGAACCGGCGCCGGGCGGAGGCACCGACATACGGCTGCGCGTACCGGTGACAGCAGGCGTACCGGTGACGGAAGGACCCCGCTGATGTCCCCACCGATCCGCGTCCTGCTCGCCGACGACCACACCCTCGTACGCCGGGGCGTGCGCCTCATCCTGGACGGGGAGCCGGACCTGACGGTCGTCGCCGAGGCCGGAGACGGGGCCGAGGCCGTCGCACGCGCCCGCGAAACCGCCGTCGACCTGGCCGTCTTGGACGTGGCCATGCCCCGGATGACCGGCCTCCAGGCCGCCCGGGAACTCTCCCGCCGGCTGCCCGGCCTGCACATCCTGATCCTGACGATGTACGACAACGAGGAGTACTTCTTCGAGGCACTCAGGGCCGGGGCCAGCGGCTACGTCCTCAAGTCCGTCGCGGACCGCGACCTGGTCGAGGCCTGCCGGGCGGCCGTGCGCGACGAGCCGTTCATCTACCCGGGCGCCGAACGCGCCCTCGTCCGCTCCTACCTGGAGCGGCTGCACCGGGGTGACGGCCTGCCGGAGAGGGCCATCACCGAACGCGAGGAGGAGATCCTCAAGCTGGTAGCCGAGGGCCACACCTCGAAGGAGATCGGCGAACTGCTCTTCATCAGCGCCAAGACGGTCGAGCGTCACCGTGCCAACCTCCTCCAGAAGCTCGGCATGCGCGACCGCCTGGAGCTGACCCGCTATGCGATCAGGGCCGGACTCATCGAGCCCTGAGGCCGGTGCTGCGGTTGTCCACAGGCGGCCGAGTCACTTTCGCCGACCGCCTACCCTTGTCCCCATGAGCAGCATCGACCGGAGCCAGTCAGTGGGCGGCACGCGCACATACGAGGTACGCACCTACGGGTGCCAGATGAACGTCCACGACTCCGAGCGGTTGTCCGGACTGCTGGAGGACGCGGGCTACGTCCGTGCCCCCGAGGGCGCCGACGGGGCGGACGTCGTCGTCTTCAACACCTGCGCCGTGCGGGAGAACGCCGACAACAAGCTGTACGGCAACCTCGGCCACCTCGCCCCGAAGAAGGCGAGCCGCCCCGGCATGCAGATCGCGGTTGGCGGCTGCCTCGCGCAGAAGGACCGCGACACCATCGTGAAGCGGGCGCCCTGGGTGGACGTCGTCTTCGGCACGCACAACATCGGCAAGCTGCCCGTCCTGCTGGAGCGCGCCCGCGTGCAGGAGGAGGCGCAGGTCGAGATCGCCGAGTCGCTGGAGGCGTTCCCCTCGACGCTGCCCACCCGCCGCGAGAGCGCCTACGCGGCCTGGGTCTCCATCTCCGTCGGCTGCAACAACACCTGCACCTTCTGTATCGTTCCGGCCCTGCGCGGCAAGGAGAAGGACCGCCGGCCCGGCGACATCCTCGCCGAGATCGAGGCCCTGGTCGCCGAGGGCGTCTCCGAGATCACGCTGCTCGGGCAGAACGTCAACGCCTACGGCTCGGACATCGGCGACCGCGAGGCATTCAGCAAGCTGCTGCGCGCCTGCGGGAAGATCGACGGGCTGGAGCGCGTCCGCTTCACCTCCCCGCACCCGCGCGACTTCACCGACGACGTCATCGCCGCCATGGCCGAGACGCCCAACGTGATGCCGCAGCTGCACATGCCGCTCCAGTCCGGCTCCGACCCGGTCCTGAAGGCGATGCGCCGCTCCTACCGCCAGGAGCGCTTCCTGGGGATCATCGAGAAGGTCCGCGCCGCCATCCCGCACGCCGCGATCAGCACGGACATCATCGTGGGCTTCCCCGGCGAGACGGAGGAGGACTTCGAGCAGACGCTGCACGTGGTGCGCGAGGCCCGCTTCGCCCAGGCCTTCACCTTCCAGTACTCCAAGCGCCCCGGCACCCCGGCCGCAGAGATGGACGGCCAGATCCCCAAGAAGGTCGTCCAGGAGCGCTACGAGCGGCTCGTCGCCCTCCAGGAGGAGATCTCCTGGGAGGAGAACAAGAAGCAGGTCGGCCGCACGCTGGAACTGATGGTCGCCGAGGGCGAGGGCCGCAAGGACGACACCACCCACCGCCTCTCCGGCCGCGCCCCCGACAGCCGCCTCGTCCACTTCACCAAGCCGGACCAGGAGGTCCGCCCCGGCGACGTGGTCACCGTCGAGATCACCTACGCCGCCCCGCACCACCTCCTCGCCGAGGGCCCCGTGCTGGACGTCCGCCGCACGCGCGCGGGCGACGCCTGGGAGAAGCGCAACGCGGCCGAGAAGGCCAAGCCCGTCGGCGTGATGCTGGGACTGCCGAAGATCGGCGCTCCCGAGCCCCTGCCGGCCGTGGCGAGCGGGTGCGGCTGCGACTGACCCGGACCGCTGCCGCCCTGTGCGGTGGCAGCGGCTCCTGAGGGTTACCCTGCCGATCATGCTTGTCGCCGCCGCTGTGTGCCCCTGCCCGCCCCTGCTGGTGCCCGAGGTCGCCGCGGGCGCCGCCCCGGAACTGGACGCCGCGCGGGACGCTTGCACGGACGCGCTGGGCGTGCTCGCCGCCGCCCGCCCCGGCCGGCTCGTGGTCGTCGGCCCCGTGGACGGCGCCGGGACCGAGACGTACCCGGAGGGAGCGGCTGGGTCCTTCCGGAGCTTCGGCGTCGACCTCGATGTACGTCTGGGAGCGGCCGGGGGCGCGGACCCGCGACCGCGACTGCCGTACGCGCTGGCGGTGGCCGCCCGGCTGCTGGAGCGGACCGGGTGGTCCGACGCCCCGGTCGAGGGACTCGGGGTGGGGGAGTCGTGCCCGCCCGGGCTGTGCGCGGACACCGGGAGGGACATCGCTGCCCGGGACGAGCGAGTGGCCCTGCTGGTGATGGGGGACGCCAGTGCGTGCCGGACGCTCAAGGCCCCGGGCTATCTGGACGAACGGGCGGCCCCGTTCGACGCGGAGGTCGCACGGGCCCTCGGCGCGGCGGACCTGGCCGCACTCACCGCGCTCGACCCCGGGCTTGCCCATGAGCTGAAGGTGTCCGGCCGGGCCCCCTGGCAGGTCCTGGCGGGGGCGGCCGAGGGCGCGGACCTCGGCGGATCGCTGCTCTACGAGGACGCTCCGTACGGCGTGGGATACATCGTCGCCGGCTGGTCGTAGGGCACGGGCGGCAGTCCGGCAGTCCGGCAGGCAGCGAACAGCACAGAGGAGAGAAGCGGCGGGGACGGCCGGGAGCAGGTGCTCCGCGGCCGTCCGCCGATGTGCCCTTCAGAGTGCCGGTGTCCGCGTCAGGAAGCAGGCGGAGGTGCGTCGTCCGGCGGAGTGGTGCCACTCGGGTCCCGGGGCGGTGCCGTGCGGCCCGTCACCGGCGGTGTGGTGCCACTCGGGTCCCGGGGCGGTGCCGTGCGGCCCGTCACCGGCGGTGTGGTGCCACTCGGGTCCCGCGGCGGTGCCGTGCGGCCCGTCTCCGGCGGCATGGTCCCGGTGCCCGGCGGCGGTGTCGTGCCACCCCCGTCCGGTCCACTCTCGCCCTGGTGCGCGAGGCGGCCCATGGCGCCCTTGGCCCGGCCCGTGCCCGACTGGATCCTGTCGCTGTACTTGCCCTTGGTCCTCTTGTCGACGGCGTGCGCGGCCTTGTCGAGACCGTGGTGGATCTTGTCCTCGTGCCGCTGCGCGAAGTGCGAGACCTTGCCCTTGGCCAGGCCCAGTTTGGCTCTCACGTTGTGCAGGAGACCCATGGCTCACCCTCCCTCGCGCGGGGCGGTCATGTACGGGCGCCCTCACCGGCCTCGTTGTCGGCCGCCTTCTCGGTGGACTGCTGCTTGGGGATGTCGACGCCCTCGGACTCGGTGACCTCGGCGGCGGCCTCACCGACCGGCCCCGCCACATCCCCGACTCCTTCGGTGCCCTTCGCCTCCGTGGCCTCGGCCGCCTTCCCCTCGGGCCCGGCCTTCGCCGCGCCGGTCTGAGCCTCGGCTGCAGGCGTCTCCGCCGTGGCCTTCGACCGCCGGAGAAGTCGTGCAAAAACGCCCATATCCACTCCATACGTTACTCGTGCGGGCGAAAACCCGCGTTGCCCGGTGCGTCGGTTTGCGCGGCCCGGGCCACCGCCTCTGCGATCCGGCGGCAGGAACCTCGCAACGGGCAACGACCCCGCGGCCGTGGTGTCACGTAACTCGTTCGAGACCAGGGTTCGAGGTTTGCGAGACTGGGGCGGTGAGCAGTGCACCCCCCGCCCCCCGCGTCATCGCCGTCGTCGGACCTACCGCGGCCGGAAAGTCCGATCTGGGCGTCTTCCTGGCTCAGAGTCTCGGCGGCGAGGTCGTCAACGCCGACTCCATGCAGCTCTACCGAGGGATGGACATCGGCACCGCCAAGCTGACGACCGAGGAGCGTGACGGCGTTCCCCACCATCTGCTGGACATCTGGGACGTGACCGTCACGGCGTCCGTCGCCGAGTACCAGCGCCTGGCCCGGGAACGGATCGACGCCCTGCTCGCCGAGGGGCGCTGGCCGATCCTGGTCGGCGGCTCCGGACTCTATGTGCGCGGAGCCGTCGACAACCTGGAGTTCCCCGGCACCGACCCCGAGGTCCGCGCCCGGCTGGAGGAGGAACTCACACTGCGCGGCCCCGGCGCGCTGCACGCCCGCCTGGCCGCCGCCGACCCCGAGGCCGCTCGTGCGATCCTGCCGAGCAACGGCCGCCGGGTCGTCCGCGCCCTGGAGGTGATCGAGATCACCGGCAAACCGTTCACGGCCAACCTCCCCGGTCACGACTCGGTGTACGACACCCTTCAGATCGGCGTCGACGTGGCCCGCCCCGAGCTCGACGAGCGCATCGCGCGCCGGGTCGACCGGATGTGGGACGCCGGCCTCGTGGACGAGGTGAGCGCACTCCAGGCGCAGGGGTTGCGTGAAGGGCGTACGGCCTCGCGCGCGCTCGGCTACCAGCAGGTGCTCGCGGCGCTCGCCGGGGAGTGCACCCTGGAGGAAGCGCGGACCGAGACCGTCCGTGCCACCAAGCGCTTCGCGCGCCGCCAGGATTCATGGTTCAGGCGCGACCCGCGGGTGCACTGGTTGAGTGGGGCGGCAGCCGATCTCACGGAACTTCCGCAGCTCGCGCTGTCCTTGGTCGAACGACCGGTCACAGCCTGATCACGTCATGGCATCGGGACGCCCAGGCCGTCATCCGGTCCTTCGGCGGCGTGCCATCATCGAGCTTCGATCGACCGAGTTGAGTCCTAGTTGGGAGGGCGCGTGGCGATGGAGGCCGGCCCTCGCGACACCGCACGAAGCACGGATCACATCACCGCCGAGCGGGATGAGCCGGGGCCCGGGGACGTGCCCGAGCAGGAGGCGGACCACCTCAGCTCCGACGGACCCGACGAGGCGCAGGGTGTGACGGACGACGGTCCCGAGCCCGGCGAGATGTTCGCCGACGAGGTCGAGGTCGAGCTGCGCCCGCAGCGCCGGCTCCGCATCTGGCAGCTGGCCCCCATCGTGGGTCTCGCGGCACTCGGCTCCCTGATGTTCGCCTTCCCGCTCGCCTTCGACTTCGGCGACAGCGGGGCCGTCATCGCCATGCTGGGCCTGTTGATCTGCTCCTGCGCGGCCGGCTGGGGCATGATGGCAGCCCGCCGCGTCGGCTACACCTTGCCGGGCCTGCCGGCCCGCGGCTCCGGCCGCAGACCCGACTGGCGGGTCGTCCTCGCGTATGCCCTGGTCGTGGCCCTCGTGGTGGTCCTCGCCGTGTGGCGGGTGGCACGACTCCGGTAGGGGGCGCGTGCCCCGTTACGATCGAGGCATGAGCACGCGGATCGCCTTCCTCAAGGGTCACGGCACCGAGAACGACTTCGTGATCGTCCCGGACCCCGAGAACGCCATCGACCTGCCCCCGGCCGCCGTCGCCGCCCTGTGCGACCGGCGCGCGGGCATCGGGGGCGACGGCCTGCTGCACGTCGTCCGCTCCGCAGCTCACCCGGAGGCCGAGGGGATGGCGGCCGAGGCGGAGTGGTTCATGGACTACCGCAACGGCGACGGCTCGGTCGCGGAGATGTGCGGCAACGGCGTGCGGGTGTTCGCGCGCTACCTCCAGCGCGCCGGGCACGTCATCGAGGGAGACCTCGCGGTCGCCACGCGCGGGGGAGTGAAGACCGTGCACCTCGCCAAGAACGGCGACGTGACCGTCGGCATGGGCCGGGCCGTGCTCCCGGCCGGCGACGTCACGGTGAGCGTCGGCGAGCGCAGCTGGCCCGCGCGCAACGTCAACATGGGCAACCCGCACGCGGTCGCCTTCGTGGACGATCTGGCGCACGCGGGCGACCTGCTGTCCCCGCCCCCCTTCAGCCCGGCCGCCGCCTACCCGGACGGTGTGAACGTCGAGTTCGTGGTCGACCGCGGCCCCGGGCACGTCGCACTGCGCGTGCACGAGCGCGGCTCCGGTGAGACCCGCTCGTGCGGCACGGGCGCGTGCGCGGTCGCCGTGGCCACCGCCCGCCGTGACGGCGCCGACCCGACGGCCACCGGCACCCCCGTGACCTACACCGTGGACGTCCCCGGCGGCACCCTGGTGATCACCGAGCGGTCCGACGGCGAGATCGAGATGACCGGCCCCGCCGTGATCGTGGCCGAGGGCGAGATCGACCCGGACTGGCTGGAAGCCGCCACGTCCGCGTGAGCCCGAACCGGTCGTCCTGAAACACCCGCGCCGCTTCGGTCACCCGACCCGAAACAACCGTTGATAACCGGCCACTTGGCGGAAATCACACGGTGAAGGTCGCGATCAACAGGGGTACAAACCTCACATTCATCCCTCGAATGGGTGATCAGTTTCACGCTCGGCGAGAGGCGGTCAGTCGGGCGTGGTGGGCTCGGTAGCATCAAGCACCGGCCCGGACGGGGGACCGAAGCCGCTCCCTGAGCCGTGTCCGCTCTGGGGCACCCCGTCCGCCGGTAGACGCAGCCGGAGGTGCCCATGAGTGCGGAGGCCACGAATTCCGTGACCCCAGGCCCGATGCCGGGCGCGGTGTCAGGACAGGTGACGCCGGCAGCCCCCCGCAGAAAGGCCCGCCCCCGGATCGACCTGCGCCGCCTCGGCCGCGCGGCCCTGCTCGGCCCCGCCGCCCGCGGCCGGCTGCCCGACGCCATCAGCCACGTCGTCGAGGCCCACCGCGCCCACCACCCCGACGCGGACCTCGAACCGCTGCGCCACGCCTACGTCCTGGCCGAGTCCTCGCACCGCGGCCAGATGCGCAAGAGCGGGGAGCCGTACATCACGCACCCGCTCGCCGTGACCCTGATCCTGGCCGAACTCGGGGCCGAAACCACGACGTTGACCGCGTCCCTGCTGCACGACACCGTCGAGGACACGGACGTGACACTCGACCAGGTCCGCGACCAGTTCGGCGAGGAGGTCCGCTACCTCGTCGACGGCGTCACCAAACTGGAGAAGGTGGATTACGGCGCCGCCGCCGAGTCCGAGACCTTCCGCAAGATGCTCGTCGCCACCGGCAACGACGTCCGCGTCATGTCGATCAAACTCGCCGACCGGCTGCACAACATGCGCACCCTCGGCGTCATGCGCCCCGAGAAACAGGAGCGCATCGCCAAGGTGACACGTGACGTGCTCATCCCGCTCGCCGAACGGCTCGGCGTCCAGGCGCTCAAGACCGAACTGGAAGACCTGGTCTTCGCGATCCTGCATCCCGAGGAGTACGCGCACACCAGGGAGCTGATCGTCCGCAACGCCGCCCGTGCGGACGACCCTCTCGCCGAAGTCGCCGACGAGGTGCGCGGTGTGCTGCGCGAGGCGGACATCCAGGCCGAAGTCCTCATCCGGCCCCGCCACTTCGTCTCGGTGCACCGTGTCTCCCGCAAACGCGGCCGGCTCCGCGGCTCCGACTTCGGCCGCGTCCTGGTCCTGGTGAACGAGGACGCCGACTGCTACGGCGTCCTGGGCGAACTGCACACCTGCATGAAGCCGGTGGTCTCCGAGTTCAAGGACTTCATCGCCGTACCGAAGTTCAACCTCTACCAGTCGCTGCACACGGCCGTGGCGCGCGAGGACGGCCAGGTCGTCGAGGTCCTCATCCGCACGCACCAGATGCACAAGGTCGCCGAGGCCGGCGTCGTCGCCCTCGGCAACCCGTACGCGCCCGCCCCCGACGACCCGGCCGACGGCGAGCGCGTCGACCCCACCCGCCCGGGCTGGCTCTCCCGGCTCCTCGACTGGCAGGAGGCGGCACCCGACCCCGACCACTTCTGGTCCACCCTGCGCGAGGACCTCGCCCAGGACCGCGAGATCACCGTCTTCCGGCCCGACGGCGGCACGCTCGGCCTGCCCGAGGGCGCGACCTGCGTGGACGCCGCCTACGCGCAGTACGGCGAGGACGCCCACGCCTGTATCGGGGCCCGGGTGAACGGCCGCCTTGCGACGCTGAGCACCGTCCTCAAGGACGGCGACACCGTCCAGCTCCTCATGGGCCAGGACCCGGCGTCGGAACCCTCCCGGGAGTGGCTGGAGCACGCCCACACACCCGCGGCCCGGATCGCCATCCAGCGGTGGCTGACCGCACATCCGGTTCAGGCGGAGTCCCAGCAGCAGAACGAGGCGCGGACCGCCGAGGACCGGACGGCTCAACGGCCCGTCGGCGCACCCGACCCGGACGCGGCTCCGGAGCAGCCCGCCGGCCGACCCGGCACCGGCCATGTCCTCGCCGACCTGCCCGGTGCGACCGTACGGCTCGCCCGCTGCTGCACGCCCGTACCGCCCGACGAGATCACCGGCTTCGCCGTACGCGGGGGAGCGGTCACCGTGCACCGCGTGGAGTGTCCCGCTGTGGCGCGGATGAAGGACGGGGGGCGTGCGGAGGTCGGCGTGCGCTGGGGAGAGGCCGCCGAGTGCCGGGTCACACTGGTCGCCGAATCGTTCGTCCGTCCCCATCTGCTGGCCGACCTCACCGAGGCCATGGCCTCCGAGGGCGCCGAGATCGTCTCCGCGACCGTCGAGCCTCCGACCCAGCAGCAGGTGCGGCACACGTACACCGTGCAGCTCCCGGACGCCGGCCACCTGCCCGCCCTGATGCGCGCGATGCGCAACGTGGCCGGGGTGTACGACGTCAGCCGGGCGCAGCCGCAACCGCAGGGCGGCTGACGGTCCGGGCGGAAGGGCGGCCTGCGGTCGGTCTCCCTGAAGCGTGCGGACGGCTCCCGGCGGGCCGGGGCGGCACCCGGCGCAGGCCCCGGTCCCCGGTTCGGGTGGGACGAAAGCGCGTCGTCCCCGCCGCCCGCCCGCCCGCTGATAGCCGTGGGGCATGCTCCTGACCCCCCACAGCCAGGCCACCTCCCCCACCCGTCGCCGGACCGCAGCCGCCCTGCTCACCTCGGCCGTCTCCGTCTGCCTCGTCGCCGCGAGCGCCCCCGTCGTTCCGCTCGGCGTCGGCGACCGTCTCTTCCCGTACCTCGGCAACCCGGGCTACGACGTGGCGTCGTACGACCTCGCCTTCACCTATCCGGGCAACAACAGCGAGCCGCTGCAGGCCGTCACCACGATCGACGCCTGGACGACCGCCGACCTGGACCGCGTCAACCTGGACTTCGCCCACGGCAAGGTCGAGTCCGTCGAGGTAGACGGCGACTCCGCGGAGTTCCGCTCCGCCGGCGAGGACCTGGTGATCACACCCGAGGACTCGGTGTCGGACGGCACCTGGATGCGGATCACCGTGCGGCACACCAGTGACCCCGTACCCGCCGAGGGCCGCGAGGGCGGCTGGGTGCGCACGGCCGACGGCCTCGCCATGGCCAACCAGGCCGACGCCGCGCACCTGGTGTTCCCCTGCAACGACCACCCCTCGGACAAGGCGATGTTCACCTTCCGGGTGACCGCGCCCGACGGTCACACGGCCGTCGCGGGCGGCCTGGCCGCCGGAGTGGAGAAGTCCGGCGGGTCGACGACCTGGACCTACCGCACCCAGCACCCCATGGCCACCGAGCTTGCCCAGGTGTCCATCGGCCGCTCCACGGTGCTGCACCGCACCGGCCCGCACGGCCTGCCCGTACGGGACGTCGTACCGACCCGCCACCGCGAGGCACTCGAACCCTGGCTGGAGAAAACCCCCGGCCAGATCGCCTGGATGGAGAGCAAGGTCGGCCGCTACCCCTTCGAGACGTACGGCCTGCTCGTGGCCGACGCCTCCACCGGCTTCGAACTGGAGACCCAGACGCTCTCGCTCTTCGAACGGGAACTCTTCACCGAGCCGGTCTACCCTCCCTGGTACGTCGAGTCGATCATGGTCCACGAGGTGGCCCACCAGTGGTTCGGCAACAGCGTCACCCCCCGCACCTGGTCCGATCTGTGGCTCAACGAGGGCCACGCCACCTGGTACGAGGCGCTGTACGCCGAGGAACAGGCCGGCAAGCCGATGCGGGACCGGATGAAGGCCGCCTACGGCGCCTCCGACCGCTGGCGCGCCGCAGGCGGGCCCCCCGCCGCCCCCAAGGCCCCCGACCCCGCCCGCAAGACCGGCATCTTCCGGCCCAACGTCTACGACGGGGCCGCGCTCGTCCTGTACGCCCTGCGCCAGGAGATCGGCCGCCCGGCCTTCGAACGCCTGGAACGCGCCTGGGTCGTCCGCCACCAGGACGACACGGCCACCACGGAGGACTTCGTCAAGCTCGCCGCCGAGATCTCCGGGCGTGACCTCGACGGCTTCTTCCAGGACTGGCTGTACGGCGAGAAGACCCCGCCCATGCCGGGGCACCCGGACTGGAAGCCGGAGACGCCCGCGAAGCCGCAGGCGCCGGCGAGGAAGCCGGAAGCGCCGGCGGCGAAGCCGGAGGTCCGGGCGGCGGAGCCGCAAGCACCAGCAGCGAAGCCGCAAGCCCCGGCAGCCAACCCGCATGCCCCGGCGGAGCAGGCCCGAGCGTGGTGAGGGCGCCCGCCCGATAACACAGTGACGAGACGCCCCGTGCCGTGCGAACATCTTCTGGTCGGCGCGGTACGGGTTCCGGGAATCTCCCGGACCGCCCACGCGTTGCAGACAGTGAACGGCTTCCCATCTACGTAAGGATCCAATGACCTCCTCTTCTTCCTTTTCCCAGGACTCCAAGCGCTTCGCGCACAGCCACCCCGAGGGTTTTCGGGCCGATGCCCTGATGGAAGAGGACGTCGCCTGGAGCCACGAGATCGACGGAGAGCGGGACGGCGACCAGTTCGACCGCTCCGACCGCGCGGCTCTGCGCCGTGTGGTGGGCCTCTCCACCGAGCTCGAGGACGTCACCGAGGTCGAGTACCGCCAGCTCCGTCTGGAGCGGGTCGTCCTCGTCGGCGTCTGGACCTCGGGAACCGTTCAGGACGCGGAGAACTCCCTCGCGGAGCTCGCCGCCCTCGCGGAGACGGCCGGCGCGCTGGTGCTCGACGGCGTCACCCAGCGCCGCGACAAGCCCGACGCGGCCACGTACATCGGCTCCGGCAAGGCCGAGGAACTGCGCGACATCGTCGTCGAGACGGGCGCGGACACCGTCATCTGCGACGGTGAGCTCAGCCCCGGCCAGCTGATCCACCTCGAGGACGTCGTCAAGGTCAAGGTCATCGACCGCACGGCCCTGATCCTGGACATCTTCGCCCAGCACGCCAAGTCCCGAGAGGGCAAGGCGCAGGTCGCTCTCGCGCAGATGCAGTACATGCTGCCGCGACTGCGCGGCTGGGGTCAGTCGCTGTCCCGGCAGATGGGCGGCGGCAAGGGCGGCGGCCTCGCCACCCGTGGTCCCGGTGAGACCAAGATCGAGACGGACCGGCGCCGGATCCGCGAGAAGATGGCGAAGATGCGCCGGGAGATCGCGGAGATGAAGACCGGCCGCGAGATCAAGCGCCAGGAGCGCAAGCGCCACAAGGTGCCGTCCGTCGCCATCGCGGGCTACACCAACGCCGGCAAGTCCTCGCTGCTCAACCGCCTCACGGGCGCGGGCGTGCTGGTCGAGAACGCCCTGTTCGCGACCCTCGACCCGACCGTGCGCCGGGCCGAGACCCCGAGCGGACGGCTGTACACGCTGGCCGACACGGTCGGGTTCGTACGCCATCTGCCCCACCACCTGGTCGAGGCGTTCCGCTCCACGATGGAGGAGGTCGGCGAGTCCGATCTGATCCTGCACGTGGTGGACGGTTCGCACCCGTTCCCGGAGGAGCAGCTGGCCGCCGTACGCGAGGTGGTCAGGGACGTCGGCGCCACCGACGTGCCCGAGATCGTCGTGATCAACAAGGCGGACGCGGCCGACCCGCTGACGCTCCAGCGGCTGCTGCGCGTCGAGAAGCGGTCCATCGCCGTCTCGGCCCGCACCGGCCAGGGCATCGAGGAGCTGCTCGCGCTCATCGACAACGAGCTGCCGCGGCCGTCGGTCGAGATCGAGGCGCTCGTGCCGTACACGCACGGCAAGCTGGTCGCCCGTGCCCACGACGAGGGCGAGGTGATCTCCGAGGAGCACACCCCGGAGGGCACCCTGCTCAAGGTGCGGGTACACGAGGAACTGGCGGCGGAACTCACACCGTACGTTCCGGCACCGGCCCTCTGAGCACGACCTGGCCGGCGCTGTGACCTGAGCTGACCGCCCGAAGGCCCGCCCCCCGTTGCCGGGGAGCGGGCCTTCAGCATGCACGGGTCACTGACCGCCGTACGTCTTGCTCATGTTCTGGTAGAGCGCCTCGGCGTCGCGGCCCAGCTGCGGGCCGGCCAACCAGGTTTTGTCGGCCGGGCCGATCGAGGTGTTGGAGACCAGCACCGACTTGCCGTTCACGACCCGGAACCAGCCGCCGCCGGACGGACCGCCGGTCATGTCACAGCCGATGCGGTACATCGTCGGCAGGGGCGGGCGGGGAGTTGAGGGCGTACCGGGGTGGGGCGGTGAAGGTTTTCGCGGAGTACATCGCCCCACCCTCGGCGCCGTTCAGCAGGCCGTCACCGGCCGGCGAACTTCTTGCTGACCGAGTCGTACACGCCCTTGGCCACGCCGCCCAGACGCGGTCCGGCCAGCCAGCCCGACGTCACCGGGCCGATCGAGGTGTTGGACACCAGCGCCGGCTTGCCGTCCGAGCCCGTCGCGACCCAGCCGCCGCCCGACGAACCGCCGGTCATGGTGCAGCCGATGCGGTACATCGTCGGATCCGACGCGGTGACCGACAGCCGCCCGGGCCGGTCCTCGCACCGGTACAGCTTCTGCCCGTCGTAGGGCGGCGCGGCCGGGTAGCCGATCGCCGTGAGGCTCTTCAGCCGCGGCACCGCGGGCGCCTTGAAGTCGACCGGCAGCGCCGAACCGACCATCTCCTCCAGCGACTTGCCGCCGCTGCCCTTCTCCGGCGTCACATGGATGACCGCGAAGTCGTACGGCGCGCCGTCGCCTCCCGTCGAACCACCCTGCTCGATCCACTGGTCCGAGGTCTGCGCCCAGTCGCCCCACCAGACACCGTAGGGAGCGACGTCCTCACGGGTGACGTTCTCCAGCTCCTCCACCGGCCTGCCGTCGTCGTTGTACGACGGCACGAACGCGATGTTGCGGTACCAGCCGCCCTTCTTGCCCGCGTGCACGCAGTGGCCCGCCGTCCACACCAGGTTGGACTTGCCGGGGTGGGCCGGGTCCTTCACCACGGTCGCCGAGCAGACGGCCGAGCCCTTGGGAGAGTCGAAGAACACCTTCCCGGCCGTCGGGGCGTTGGCGTGGTACGACGGCGGCACGGCCTGCGCCTCGACCGGCTCGGGCGTCGGGTCGGTCACACCCTGGTCACCGGAGAGGTCGCTGTCGTCGACGCCCTGGTCGGGCTCCTCGGCCTCCCGCATCCGGTCCGGGTTCCAGAGCCCCTCGATGATCGGGTTGATGTACTCGTTGGCCTCGCGCAGCCAGTCGTCCCGGTCCCAGTTCTTCCAGGCGCCGTTCTTCCACTTGTCGACATCGATCCCGTGCTCGCGGAGCCGGTCCCTGATGTCGTCCGGGATCCTGAGCTTGCCGTCGTCGGTAGCGGTGGCCGACGCGGAGGCCTCACCGCCCGCCGTGGCGTCGCCCGACTCGCAGGCCGTGGCGGTCAGAGCGAGTGCCGACGCGAGGGCCATGGCGGCCAGCACGGGGGAATTCCTGCGGCCCGCCCTCCCCCCTCGGCTGGCATGGGACGACGGCCGTGTGGATCGCATGATCTGACTCCCCCTGATACGGAACTTACGTGGACCGACCGGCGCCTCGGCCCCGATTCCCGCTGTCACACGGGACGTTCGGGACGAGCGCACGGTGTCCGGGAACGGCACCACACACTATGCGGTGGCTGTGGGGGCGATCCGACGGGTCCGCAACAGTTCCGTCACGGAAAGGATCTTGAGGCAACCCGTAACCCGGTGAGTGATCCGGGGTTGGTAGCGGTGGGGGGCCTGCTGTCTGTGCCCGGTCCTCTGTGCCCGTGCCCAGTGGGAGGTCAGGGAGATCGTGGCGGAGTCCACCCGTGGGGGTTGTGCGTCGGAGGAGGCCGCTGTGGGGCGTACGCAGGTGAAATCCCTTCCCGTCGGAGTCGTCGACGCCACCGCCCTCGCCTCTCGCAACGGGTACGAGGCAATCCTGCGCCGACATGCCGCGCGCGAACCCGCCGCCCGGACCTACGCCCGGGCCCTGCCGATCGTCCCGGTGCGGGCGAGGGGACTGACCATCGAGGGCGCGGACGGCCGCCGCTACCTGGACTGCCTCTCCGGCGCCGGCACCCTCGCCCTGGGGCACAACCACCCGGTCGTGCTGGAGGCCATCCGCAAGGTCCTCGACTCCGGCGCACCCCTGAACGCCCTCGATCTGGCGACCCCCGCGAAGGACGCCTTCCTCACCGAGCTGTACCGCTCGCTGCCGCCGGGCCTCGCCGAGCGGGCACGCGTGCGCTTCTGCGGACCGGCCGGCAGCGAAGCCGTCGAGACCGCCTGCGCGCTGGTACGCGCGGCGACCGGTCGGAGCGGCCTCCTGGCGTTCACCGGCTCCGGCCGCGGAACTACCGGCAGGGCCCTCGCCGGCACCTCTGCGGACACCCCGGACACGCGGGTCGCCCGCCTGCCCTACCCGCAGGACTACCGCTGCCCCTTCGGCGTCGGGGGCGAGCATGGTGCCGACCTCGCCGCCCGCTGGACCGAGTCCCTCCTCGACGACCCCGGGCCCGGGATGCCGCTGCCCGCCGGGGTGATCGTCGAGCCCGTCCTGAGTGAGGGCGGGGTGATCCCCGCACCGCACAGCTGGCTGCGGCGCATGCGACAGCTCACCGCCGACCGGTCCATCCCGCTGATCGTCGACGAGATCCACACCGGCGTGGGCCGGACCGGCGCCTTCTGGGCGGTGGAGCACAGCGGTGTGACGCCCGACGTGATGGTGCTCTCCAAGGCCATCGGCGGCAGCCTGCCGCTGGCCGTCGTGGTCTACCGCGACGACCTCGACATCGGGGAACCCGGCGCCCCCGTCGGTACCTTCCCCGGCAACCAGCTCGCCATGGCTGCCGGCACGGCGACCCTCGCCCACGTCCGCGAGAATGCCCTCGCCGAGCGCGCGGCGACGCTGGGGAAGCACATGCTGGGTCAATTGCAGGACCTCGCTTCGGAGTTGGAGTGCGTGGGGGATGTGCGCGGGAGGGGACTGATGATCGGGGTCGAGCTAGTGGATCCGGAGGCGGAGGGAGACTCCGGGTTTTCGGACGGTCCCGGAGCTGCGGAGGGCGGCGTGGCGGCATCGGTGATGCCGCGCAGCGGACGCCACCCCCTGCCTGCCGCCCCCGAGCTGGCCGCCGCGGTCCAGCAGGAGTGCCTGCGGCGCGGCCTCATCGTCGGACTCGGCGGCCGTCACGCCGGTGTCGTACAACTGCTGCCGCCCCTGACACTCACCGATGAACAAGCGGCCGCCGTACTGGACCGCCTGGCCGACGCGGTCCGGACAGCGGCTCGATGCCGTGGGGGTGGCCCGGCAGCCGCACCCTGAGCCGCGGTGAGCTTCAACGGCACCGGAGTTCACGCGGTGCCCGCGTGCGAGGCGTCTCCGTCAGCCGCCTGCTGCCGTGTCTGCCTGCCCGCCCGCCCTGTGTCTGCCTGCCAGGTGTCTGCCCGACAGGTGGCCGCCTCTGCCAGCCGCCTGTCGGTCAGCGGTCTGGCTGCCAGTCGCCTGTCTGCCAGCCGCTTGTCTGCCAGTCGCCTGCCGCGCCATGAGCCCGCACGCCCGCAGTCGGCACGGTCAGCAGCACGCAGGCCAACAGACCGCACTACCGGCAGCCCCATGGCCAACAGTCCGCACGACCGACAGACCGCAGTTTCGCAGCCCACGCGCCGCTCCCTAGTGCCGCGCAGCCCCGCCCGAGTGAGGCTCCTCAGCCCCCACAGCCCACTCAGCCCTCACCAGCATGATCCGGACCACTCCAAGAGGTACCAGCCGTGAACGCCACCCCCCATACCCACCCCGACTCACACATCCCGACGCCCGACCAAGGCTCCGTCGGCGCCCGGCCGTCAAAAATGTCACCGGACGCACGGGTCCCTCATCAGCGGCCGATGGCGAACCCTTCCCAGGGGCTGAGCGAGGGCCACGGCCGTGACCTCCTGACGCATCCCGATCCGCACACCGTCGCCCAGGCCGCCGCCGTGGAGAACCTGCTCCGCTGCTGGGCGCGCGAGACCAACCAGTCCGCGCCGGCCGACGGCCTCCTGCGCATCCCCCTTACCGCCAGCGGCACGGCCCTGTCCGCCCCGGTCCGCTATTGGTCCCCGACTGGCTGGCACCGCTTCGGCCCTCCTCGTCTGGCCGGCGCTTCCGACTGCGCCCCACCGGTCGACGCCCTTACACTCGCCGCCCTGCTCACCAGGGAGATGTCCGCGAACGGCTCCGGCGGCAACCGCGCACACGACTCCTTCCCCATGGCCACCCCCAGTTCCTTCAACGCCGGCTTCAGCGACGGCACCGAGCTCGTCGCGGGCGTTGCCGACTCCCTCCGACGTGTCGCCGGTTTCGTCACCGCCCGCCGGGAACGACCGGCCGACGGCCCCGATCTCTTCCTGTCAGCGGAGCAGGCACTCCTCCTGGGACACCCTCTGCACCCGACCCCGAAGAGCCGCGAGGGTCTCTCCGAAGCCCAGGCGCTCCTGTACTCACCCGAGTCGCGCGGCTCCTTCCCCCTGCACTGGATGGCTGTCGCCCCCTCCGTCCTCGCCACCGACTCCTCCTGGACCGAACGCGGCCGCCCTGTCGCCGCCCCCCGGCTCACCGCCCGCCTCGCCGGTCCAGCACCGGCGTTGCCGGACGGGTACGCTCTGTTGCCCCTGCACCCCTGGCAGGCACACGAGATCCGCCGGCGGTCGGAGACCGCTGCCCTGCTCGACGCCGGACTGCTCCGTGACCTCGGCACGAGCGGCCCTCACTGGCACCCCACCTCCTCCGTACGAACCGTCTACCGCACTCATGCCCCCGCGATGCTCAAGCTCTCGCTGGGCCTGCGCATCACCAACTCCCTTCGCGAGAACCTCCGCAAGGAACTTCATCGCGGCGTCGAGGTCCACCGCCTGCTCCGCAGTGGCCTCGCGCAGCAGTGGCGGGCCGCTCACCCGGACTTCGACATCGTTCGGGACCCCGCCTGGCTCGCCGTCGACACACCTGATGGAGCCTCGGTGCCAGGGCTGGACGTGGTGATCCGCCACAACCCGTTCAGCCCCTCGGACGACGTCTCCTGTGTCGCCGGCCTCGTCTCGCCGCGCCCGTGCTCGCCGACCGTGCCTGAGAACCCGCCAGGACAGGCGGCCAAGCACGACCCGGCGCCGCAGTCCCGGCTGGGTGAGGTCGTCACGCGTCTTGCCCGGTGCACCGGCCGTCCGCGCGGTGCCGTCGCCGCCGAGTGGTTCCTTCGCTACCTCGCCCAGGTGGTGCGCCCCGTCCTCTGGCTGGACGGCGAGGCTGGTGTCGCCCTGGAGGCACACCAGCAGAACACCCTGCTTCTGCTGGACGCGGACGGCTGGCCCATGGGCGGCCGCTACCGCGACAACCAGGGTTACTACTTCCGCGAGTCCCGGCGCGCGGAGCTCGGCACCCGATTGCCCGGGATCGGTGAGCGGAGCGACACGTTCGTAGGTGACGAGGTCACCGACGAGCGACTCGTGTACTACCTGGTGGTCAACAACGTGTTCGGCCTCATCGGCGCGTTCGGCTCCCAAGGGTTGGCCGACGAGCGGCTGCTGCTCGCGGCCTTCCGCCGCTTCCTCGCGAACGCGGCCTCCGGTCCGGCCCGGCTGCGCAGCTCGCTGCCCGCCCGGCTGCTCGACTCACCCGTCCTGCGCTGCAAGGCCAACCTTCTGACCCGGCTGCACGGCCTCGACGAACTGGTCGGCCCGGTCGACAGCCAGTCCGTCTACGTGACCATCGCCAACCCCCTGCACTCCTGACCACCCTGATCGACGCTGACCACGACTGAACCTCCTTCATCTCATCACCGAGAACCTGCCCCACCCCCTTCCGAGAGGAGCGTTAGGTGCCTTCCTCCGACCCGATTGCCACGGCCGGTTTCACCGCCCCTGTCATGGCTGACGTGGCTTCCGGTACCCAGTCCAGGGCCGGCTCCGTCGTCGGCGTCGGCGTCGGCGTCGGCGTCGGCGTCGGATCAGCATCGGCTCCCGGCGCGGTCTCCGGCGAGCCTCCGCCCCGAGAGGGCGGGCACGATGATCTCCTCGACGACCTCCTCGACCGCGTCGCCGAATGGGGCCCGGCCGGCACGCCCGCAGGCCCGCTCCACCTCGTCCCCGCACGCCTCGATCGCGACCTTTCGCTCATCAGCCGTTGGATGAACGACCCCGCAGCCGCGGCGTTCTGGGAGCTGGCCGGACCGCAGGGCGTGGTCGAGGAGCACCTGCGGGCCCAGCTCGCCGGTGACGGGCGCAGCGTGCCGTGCGTCGGCGTACTGGACGGAACCCCGATGAGCTACTGGGAGATCTACCGGGCGGATCTCGACCCGCTGGCCCGCCAGTACCCGGCCGGGCGTCATGACACGGGGATCCACCTTCTGATCGGTGCGGTCGCGGACCGGGGGCGTGGTCTCGGCGGTCTGCTGCTGCGGGCCGTGGCCGATCTCGTTCTCGCGCAGCGGCCTTCCTGCGCACGAGTCATCGCCGAACCCGACATTCGCAACACCCCCTCCATCGCCGCTTTCCTGACCGCCGGATTCCGGTTCTCCGCCGAGGTCGACCTGCCCGCCAAGCGAGCCGCCCTCATGGTCCGAGACCGGTCCCTCCGGCTCCTTCTGTAGCGCTGTGTCACCGCGCCATCACTCATTGAACGCAGCCCGCGCCGCCGCAGTTCCCATCCGTCGTGCGAATCTTCCGAGCGCTTTCGCAGCGACCTCGCCCACGCGGTCGGCCACCCACCTACCCAGCACACCGCCGAGGAGCCCACGGTCTTGAGCCCGTCCCCCGCCCCCGCCTTGATCCCCCGTTTGTCAGTGCAGGGTCGTAGGGTGGTCGCGCTATGACGAAGCCCTCACTCCCCGAACTCCTGCATGCTGCCGTCACTGCCGTCGGCGGCACGGAGCGCCCCGGTCAGGTGGCCATGGCCGAAGCCGTCGAGGAAGCGATCGACGACGGCTCCCACCTGCTGGTCCAGGCCGGCACCGGTACCGGCAAGTCGCTGGGTTACCTGGTGCCCGCGCTGGCACACGGGGAGCGGGTGGTCGTCGCGACCGCCACCCTGGCCCTGCAGCGCCAGCTGGTCGAGCGCGACCTGCCGAGAACGGTCGAGTCGCTGCACCCCCTGCTGCGCCGCCGACCGGAATTCGCGATGCTCAAGGGCCGGTCGAACTACCTCTGCCTGCACCGGCTGCACGAAGGGGTCCCACAGGATGAGGAGGAGGGTCTCTTCGACCAGTTCGAGGCCGCCGCGCCCACCAGCAAGCTGGGCCAGGACCTGCTGCGGGTGCGCGACTGGGCCGACGAGACCGAGACCGGCGACCGTGACGACCTCACGCCCGGCATCTCGGACCGGGCCTGGGCGCAGGTGTCGGTGTCGTCCAGGGAGTGCCTGGGTGCCTCGAAGTGCGCGTACGGCGCCGAGTGCTTCGCCGAGATGGCCCGCGAGCGGGCCAAGCTCGCCGAGGTCGTCGTCACCAATCACGCGCTGCTCGCGATCGACGCCATCGAAGGCGCCCCGGTCCTCCCACAGCACGAGGTGCTGATCGTCGACGAGGCGCACGAACTTGTCTCCCGGGTCACGGGAGTCGCCACCGGCGAGCTCACCCCCGGCCAGGTCAACCGCGCGGTGCGCCGTGCTGCCAAACTCGTCAACGAGAAGGCCGCCGACCAGCTCCAGACCGCCGCCGAGGGTTTCGAGCGGCTGATGGAGCTGGCGCTGCCGGGCCGTCTGGAGGAGATTCCCGAGGACCTCGGGTATGCCCTCATGGCGCTGCGCGACGCGTGCCGGACGGTCATCTCGGGGATCGGCGCGACCCGCGACAAGTCCGTCCAGGACGAGGACGCCGTCCGCAAGCAGGCACTGGCCTCCGTGGAGAACGTGCACGACGTGGCAGAGCGCATCACGAACGGCTCCGAGTGGGACGTGGTCTGGTACGAGCGCCACGACCGTTTCGGCGCCTCCCTGCGTGTCGCCCCCATGTCCGTCTCCGGCCTGCTGCGGGAGAAGCTCTTCGCGGACCGCTCCGTGGTCCTGACGTCGGCGACGCTGAAGCTCGGCGGTGACTTCAACGGCGTCGGGGCCTCCCTGGGCCTCGCCCCCGAGGGCACCGAGGGCGACGATGTCCCGCAGTGGAAGGGCATCGACGTCGGCTCGCCCTTCGACTACCGCAAGCAGGGCATCCTGTACGTCGCCAAGCACCTGGCCCGTCCCGCGCGGGACGGCGACCGTGCGGACATGCTCGACGAGCTCACGGAGCTGATCCAGGCGGCAGGCGGCCGTACGCTCGGCCTGTTCTCCTCGATGCGGGGCGCCCAGCTGGCCGCCGAGGAGCTGCGTTCCCGGATCCCCGAGTTTCCGATCCTTCTGCAGGGCGAAGAGACACTCGGCGAGCTGATCAAGAACTTCGCGGCCGATCCGAAGACCTGCCTCTTCGGCACGCTGTCACTGTGGCAGGGCGTCGATGTCCCGGGGCCCAGCTGCCAGTTGGTCGTCATGGACAAGATTCCGTTCCCGCGCCCTGACGACCCCCTGATGAGCGCCCGCCAGAAGGCCGTCGAGGACGCGGGCGGCAACGGCTTCATGGCGGTCGCCGCCACCCATGCGGCACTCCTCATGGCCCAGGGCGCCGGCCGTCTCGTACGGGCGTCGGGGGACCGCGGGGTGGTCGCCGTCCTCGACCAGCGTCTGGCGACGGCCCGGTACGGGGGCTACCTGAAGGCGTCACTGCCCGATTTCTGGTTCACGACGGACCGTAACCAGGTCCGGAAGTCGCTGGCGGCGATCGACGCGGCTGCCCAGCAGACGGAAGACGCGTGAGCTGTGGGGGTGGGCCGCGGCCCACCCCCACAGCTCACGCGTCTCCGGAGCTCACCCGGTCCAGTGACCGGCCCCGGACAGCGCAGGGCCCCGGACAGCGCAGGGCCCCGGAACCGGCGCAGGGGTCCCGGGGCCCGGTCAGAGGGCGGGCCCGCTGGGCCCACCCGACGCGGTGCGCGCTGTCAGACGCGCCGCAGTACCGCCACCACCTTGCCGAGGATGGTCGCGTCGTCGCCGGGGATCGGCTCGTAGGCCGCGTTGTGCGGCAGGAGCCAGACATGGCCGTCCTCGCGCTTGAAGCGCTTGACGGTGGCTTCGCCGTCGAGCATCGCGGCCACGATGTCGCCGTTCTCGGCGACCGGCTGACGGCGCACCGTGACCCAGTCGCCGTCGCAGATCGCGGCCTCGATCATCGAGTCACCCACGACCTTCAGGACGAACAGCTCACCGTCGCCGACGAGCTGGCGGGGGAGGGGGAACACGTCCTCGACGGATTCCTCGGCGAGGATCGGGCCACCGGCGGCGATCCGGCCGACCAGCGGCACGTACGACGCGGCCGGCTTGCCCGCTGTGTCCGTGGGCTGCACCGAGGCTGCCTGGTCGGAACCGCGCACCTCGTAGGCGCGCGGGCGGTGCGGGTCGCGGCGCAGGAAGCCCTTGCGCTCCAGGGCCATCAGCTGGTGTGCGACGGAGGAGGTGCTGGAGAGGCCGACGGCCTGACCGATCTCCCGCATCGACGGCGGGTATCCCCGCCGCTGAACGGAGTCCCTGATGACCTCGATCACGCGGCGCTGGCGATCGGTGAGTCCGGAGCTGTCCGCCCGGATGCCCGGAGGTCGGCCCGGCAGGGAGCGCTTGTGCCCCTCAGGGTTCGTGGCTTCGTTCATCGCATGCACCGGCTCCAGTCGGCCCTGGGAGCGGTCCTGGGCAGCGATGGCGGCACTGTCTGCGGTGGTGGTCACGTCGGCCCCTCTCGATGGTCTCCCTGCTGGACAACGGTAGTTGCTTTCGAAAGGTTGCGCCAAACACACGTTCGAGTGAAAAATCGCGAATCACCGGACGCGATCATGTGTCCGGGTGTATTGGCGGCCGCGCCACCTGGCGGGCAAAAGGGCCCATTGCTGTACCCTTCACCGCCGGGGTGATCACCTCGTGGACTGGTGCCCCAGTCTGCCATTCGGCATTCCGCTGCTCCGGGACCAGCCCTCATCTGTGCGGGAGTCCCACGTCCCCTCCTCGCGGCGCCCACGGTATCTCCGCATGTGTCGCGGCGATACGGCTGTGCCCAAACGGATGCGGCTGTGTCCCGGACGAAGCCGTCGGCCGCGCTGCCTCCGGAGGTCTGCAGGGCCGGTGCGGCTCTACCCGCCGCACGCCACCTGCTGCCTACGCGCGCGACACGCGGCAACGGCCTGGATGTATGAGCCAATCCCCACATCTAGTGGTTGGATTGCAGCAGCAGCCCAGAAGTTGTGGTCCCCCGGGTCTCGAGGCCCATGGTCATCGCCTATGCTTGGGGCTGCTTCGTGGGGCGCAAGAGGTCCGGCGAGGCTATTGAGTCTGCTGTGAGGAGGGTTGGGAGATCATGCACTGCCCCTTCTGCAGGCACCCCGACAGTCGTGTCGTCGACAGTCGTACGACCGACGACGGCACATCGATCCGCAGGCGCCGCCAGTGCCCTGACTGCTCCCGTCGTTTCACGACCGTGGAGACGTGCTCGCTCATGGTGGTGAAGCGGTCCGGAGTCACCGAGCCCTTCAGTCGTACGAAGGTCATCAATGGAGTGCGCAAGGCGTGCCAGGGGCGGCCCGTCACCGAGGACGCGCTCGCCCAGCTCGGCCAACGGGTCGAGGAGGCGGTGCGGGCCACCGGAAGCGCCGAGCTGACCACCCACGACGTGGGGCTGGCCATACTCGGCCCGCTGCAGGAACTCGACCTTGTCGCCTACCTGCGATTCGCCTCCGTCTACCGGGCGTTCGACTCGCTCGACGACTTCGAGGCGGCCATCGAGGAACTCAGGGCGCAGACGGGACACTCCGGCGCGGACGACGAAGACCGCGAGGACACGGCCACGGGGGGCCAGGAAGACGACCGCGGGTCCGGAGGGGCGGAACAGGTCCCCCAGCCCGCCGGCGCCGCCGACTGACCGGCGAGCCGGACCCGGAAGGCAGCTCCGGGCCCGGCCGGGCGGCGGCGATGAGAAGACCTGTTGCGGGCGACGCGAGTGGGTGCCCGCAACACCAGACAGAACACCGTGCCACGGGAACAACGGGGCACTTCAGGGCGTTTTCGCCCGTACAGGGAGGCGGCATGACAGAGACGGCGAGCGGTCCGGCACGGAGTACCCGCGCCAAGAGCGCCAAGGCGAGCAAGGGCCTGCGTGTCGAGCGCATCCACACCACCCCTGGGGTCCACCCCTATGACGAGGTGGCCTGGGAGCGTCGTGACGTCGTCATGACCAACTGGCGCGACGGCTCGGTCAACTTCGAGCAGCGCGGCGTCGAGTTCCCCGACTTCTGGTCGGTGAACGCGGTCAACATCGTCACCAGCAAGTACTTCCGCGGTGCCGTGGGCACCCCGCAGCGCGAGACCAGCCTCAAGCAGCTGATCGACCGCATCGTGAAGACGTACCGGAAGGCCGGTGAGGACCACAAGTACTTCTCCTCGCCCGCCGACGCCGAGATCTTCGAGCACGAGCTGGCCTACGCCCTCCTGCACCAGATCTTCAGCTTCAACAGCCCCGTGTGGTTCAACGTGGGCACGCCGCAGCCCCAGCAGGTCTCCGCCTGCTTCATCCTGTCCGTCGACGACTCCATGGAGTCGATCCTCGACTGGTACAAGGAAGAGGGCATGATCTTCAAGGGCGGCTCCGGCGCCGGCCTGAACCTCTCCAGGATCCGCTCCTCCAAGGAGCTGCTGTCCTCCGGCGGCAACGCCTCCGGCCCGGTCTCCTTCATGCGCGGCGCCGACGCCTCCGCAGGAACGATCAAGTCCGGTGGCGCCACCCGCCGCGCCGCCAAGATGGTCGTCCTCGATGTGGACCACCCGGACATCGAGGACTTCATCGAGACCAAGGTCAAGGAAGAAGAGAAGATCCGCGTCCTGCGCGACGCGGGCTACGACATGGACCTGGGCGGCGACGACATCACGTCCGTCCAGTACCAGAACGCCAACAACTCGGTCCGTGTCAACGACGAGTTCATGAAGGCGGTCGAGCAGGGCGGCCAGTTCGGGCTGCGTGGCCGGATGACCGGTGAGGTCATCGAGGAGGTCGACGCCAAGTCGCTCTTCCGCAAGATCGCCGAGGCCGCCTGGGCCTGCGCCGACCCCGGCATCCAGTACGACGACACCATCAACACCTGGCACACCTGCCCCGAGTCCGGCCGGATCACCGCGTCGAACCCGTGCAGCGAGTACATGCACCTGGACAACACGTCCTGCAACCTGGCCTCGCTGAACCTGATGAAGTTCCTGAAGGACGACGGCAAGGGCAACCAGTCCTTCGAGGCCGAGCGCTTCCAGAAGGTCGTCGAGCTGGTCATCACCGCGATGGACATCTCGATCTGCTTCGCGGACTTCCCGACCCAGAAGATCGGCGAGAACACGCGCGCGTTCCGCCAGCTCGGCATCGGCTACGCCAACCTCGGCGCCCTGCTGATGGCCACCGGTCACGCCTACGACTCCGACGGCGGTCGCTCCCTCGCCGGTGCCATCACCTCCCTGATGACGGGCACGGCCTACCGGCGCTCCGCCGAACTCGCCTCGGTCGTCGGCCCGTACGACGGCTACGCCCGCAACGCCGACGCCCACAAGCGCGTCATGAAGCAGCACTCGGACGCCAACGACACGGCCGTCCGCATGGACGACCTGGACACCCCGGTGTGGGCCGCCGCCAGCGAGGCCTGGGGAGACGTGCTGCGCATCGGTGAGAAGAACGGTTTCCGTAACTCTCAGGCGTCCGTGCTCGCCCCGACCGGCACCATCGGTCTGGCGATGTCCTGCGACACCACCGGTGTCGAGCCCGACCTCGCGCTGGTCAAGTTCAAGAAGCTGGTCGGCGGCGGCTCGATGCAGATCGTCAACGGCACCGTCCCGCAGGCCCTGCGTCGCCTGGGCTACCTGGAAGAGCAGATCGAGGCGATCGTCGCCCACATCGCCGACAACGGCAACGTGATCGACGCCCCCGGTCTCAAGCCCGAGCACTACGAGGTGTTCGACTGCGCCATGGGCGAGCGGGCCATCTCCCCGATGGGCCACGTCCGCATGATGGCCGCTATCCAGCCGTGGATCTCCGGCGCCATCTCCAAGACGGTCAACATGCCGGAGACGGCGACCGTCGAGGAGGTCGAGGAGATCTACTTCGAGGCCTGGAAGCTGGGCGTCAAGGCGCTCGCGATCTACCGCGACAACTGCAAGGTCGGCCAGCCCCTCTCCGCCAAGACCAAGGAGAAGGAGAAGGCGGAGATCACCGAGAAGACCGAGGAGACCATCCGCACCGCGGTCGAGAAGGTCGTCGAGTACCGCCCGGTCCGCAAGCGCCTGCCGAAGGGACGTCCCGGCATCACCACGTCCTTCACCGTCGGCGGTGCCGAGGGCTACATGACCGCCAACTCCTACCCGGACGACGGTCTCGGTGAGGTCTTCCTCAAGATGTCCAAGCAGGGCTCGACCCTCGCGGGCATGATGGACGCCTTCTCCATCGCGGTCTCCGTGGGTCTCCAGTACGGCGTGCCGCTGGAGACGTACGTCTCGAAGTTCACCAACATGCGCTTCGAGCCGGCCGGTATGACGGACGACCCGGACGTGCGGATGGCGCAGTCGATCGTCGACTACATCTTCCGCCGCCTGGCGCTGGACTTCCTGCCCTTCGAGACGCGCTCCGCGCTCGGCATCCACTCCGCCGAGGAGCGCCAGCGTCACCTCGAGACCGGGTCGTACGAGCCGTCCGACGACGAGGTCGACGTGGAGGGGCTCGCCCAGTCGGCACCGCGTGCCCAGGAGCTGAAGGCCGTTGCCGCTCCGAAGGCCGAGGAAGCGGTCAAGCCCGCCCCGCAGCAGGCGCACACCAGCGCCGAACTGGTGGAGATGCAGCTGGGCATCCAGGCCGACGCCCCGCTGTGCTTCTCCTGCGGTACGAAGATGCAGCGCGCGGGTTCCTGCTACATCTGCGAGGGCTGCGGCTCGACCAGCGGCTGCAGCTGACGCCGAACCCCTGAGCCGATGACGACAGGGGCACCGCCTGCGGGCGGTGCCCCTGTCGTTCTGCCTGCCTCGTCGTAACGGGCTCAGGGGCGCTGCGCCGCACCCATCGTGTCGGCGAAGTCCACGGGATCGCCCTCGAAACCACGCAGACCGGACCGGAAGTCCCACGGGCCGGAGCCCTCCCGGGTGAACTCCGCGACCGTCGTCGCCGTCGCCCCGAGGACACCCCCGAAGTCGTCCTCCGTGAGGACGGTGTACCCCTCGCGGATACGCAGTCCGGGGTTGCTCACACTGACGAAGGTGCGCTCCGCCGGGCGCTGTTGGATGACGACACCGACCACCACGCGCGCGTACCGGACGTCCAGCCGGTCGAGTTCCAGCGTCATGACTTCGTCGTAGCCGAAGCCCTGGCCGTCCTTGCTGTCCCGGTTCAGGGTGATCGTGCCGTCGGGCGAGCGGCTGTCGAAGTGCACCACATATGCGGGGTCGCCGTGCGGAGCGTCCGCCAGGTAGGTCGCGGCGATCAGATCCAGGTCGGTGGACGGCTGCCCCGCCGGACTGGGATCCCACCGCACCGCGATCTCGACCTTGCGAAGCCCCTTGTTGAGCCCGTCCACCAGAGTCCCCTTCCCCGTACCGACCCGTCCGTCGGACCCAACTGCCGGGCCCTTATGACCGTTTGTCCATCCTGCCACGCGCGTGGGTGCGCGCGTGGGGGAGTGGTCCACCCGAGAGTGACCGACGCCACGCTCGGTGGCCTTACCATGGCGCGGTGCTGGTCAAGTGGATTCGCTGCACCGTGGTGGACCGCCGCGGTTTCGAGCGGGGGCAGCGGAAGTGGGCGGGGCTTCTGGGGGAGCCGGGATTTCGCGGGCAGGGGGGTGGCTGGAGCCGGGGACGGCCGGACGTGGCGCACATCTTCGCGTTCTGGGAGAGCCGCGCTTTCTACGACTCCTTCATGGCACGGTCGCACGACCGGCTCGCGTCGGCCCAGGCGGGAACGTTCAAGGACGCGCAGGTGAGGCTCTTCGACTATCGCTTCGACGTGAAGACCGGGTTCGAACCGCGCTTCACCGACGCCGACCTGCTCCGGGTGGCGCTCTGCCGCATCCACGAGGAACGGGCCGAACACTTCGTGCTGATGCAGGAGAAGGTCTGGAACCCGGCGATGGCCGGCTCGCCCGGCATGGTGCGCGGGCTGTTCGGTGAGGCGCCGGGGAACGAGTTCCTGGTGCTGTCGATGTGGCGCTCGGCCGCCGAGCACGGCAAGTACCGCACCGAACGCGTGGAGCGGCTCGCCCTGAGGGCCCAGACGGAGGCTGACGTGGCGGCGCTCACCGGGGACGTCGTGGACATGGAGTCGAGCTGGACGGTCTGAGCTCGCGGAGCCGGGTGCCCCGGATGGTGCGGGCGGGTGCTCGGAGGGGTGCGGGGCTGGGTGACGCCGTGGGGCCCGGACGGAACCGTTCGGACAGACGTGCGATCAGTGTGACCTGTGGTGCAGGAATCGTGTGACCTACGCTGTATGGGTGCGGCAGGAGTCCTCCGCCGGCCCTCACCCGATCTAGGGTCTTGGCATGGCACGACCACGGCGCATCGTCCTTGTCCGGCACGGCGAGTCGACGGGCAATGTCGATGACTCCGTCTACGAGCGTGAGCCCGACCACGCCCTGGCGCTGACCGAGCGCGGCCGCAGGCAGGCCGAGGCCACGGGCGAGCAGCTGCGCGAGCTCTTCGGCGACGAGCACGTCAGCGTGTACGTCTCCCCGTACCGTCGTACGCACGAGACCTTGCGCGCGTTCCACCTCGACCCCGGACTCATACGGGTGCGCGAGGAACCCCGGCTGCGCGAGCAGGACTGGGGCAACTGGCAGGACCGGGACGAGGTCCGCCTTCAGAAGGCCTATCGGGACGCGTACGGCCACTTCTTCTACCGCTTCGCCCAGGGCGAGTCCGGCGCCGACGTCTACGACCGGGTCGGCGGCTTCCTGGAGAGCCTGTTCCGCAGCTTCGAGGACCCCGACCACCCGCCGAACGTCCTCATCGTCACCCACGGCCTGGCCATGCGGCTCTTCTGCATGCGGTGGTTCCACTGGACGGTGTCGGAGTTCGAGTCACTGTCGAACCCCGGGAACGGCGAGGTGCGGATGCTCGTTCTGGGGGACGACGGCAAGTACACCCTGGACCGGCCGTTCGATCGTTGGCGAGATCCCGAGCCGTACGGGATCACCGGATAGAGTGGCAGGGCGATGACCGCTGATTCCTCCCCCGACGTGCGCCTGGACCGCGCCCTGGCCTGCCTGCGCGGACTGTCCGTCGGGGACGCCCTCGGCTCCCAGTACTTCGTGCCGGTGAACTACCCGCTGCTGAAGCGCCGCGAGGTGCCGTCCGGACCCTGGCAGTGGACGGACGACACGGAGATGGCCGGTTCGGTCGTCGCCGTCCTGGCCGCCCACCACCGCATCGACCAGGACGCCCTGGCCCGCTCCTTCGCCGAGCACCACGACTTCGACCGGGGCTACGGCCCCGCGGTCAACCGCCTGCTGCGCCTCGTCCGGGAGGGTGGCGACTGGCGGGAGCTCGCCGCGGCACTCTTCAAGGGGCAGGGCTCCTGGGGCAACGGCGCGGCGATGCGGATCGCCCCGCTGGGCGCCTGGTACGCGGACGATCCGGAGCAGGCGACTCACCAGGCGGAGATCTCGGCGTACACCACCCACCAGCACCGCGAGGGCGTCGTCGGGGCCATGGCGGTCGCAGCGGCCGCCGCGTTCGCTGCCGCTCCCGACGGGCCGCCCGGCGCCGAAGCCCTCCTCGACGGTGTCATCGACCTGGTGCCCAAGAGCGCCGTCGGCGCGGGGCTTCGCCGTGCCCGGGACATGCTCGACTACGGCGACCCGGGCACGGTCGCGGCCGTACTGGGCTGCGGGCGGCGTACGACCGCCCACGACACGGTGCCCTTCGCCCTCTGGTCGGCCGCGAGGAGTCTCGGTGACTATGAGCAGGCGTTCTGGACGACCGCGCAGGTGGGTGGGGATGTCGATACCACGTGCGCCATCGTCGGCGGCGTGATCGCCGCGGGGAAGGCGGGGACGCCGCCCACCGAGTGGGTGGATCGGACGGAGCCCCTTCCGGACTGGGTGCCCACGTCGGTCTGACGGTCTGGCTCTCCTCTCCTTCAGAAACTCTCCGTGTGTTTCGGGAACTCTCCGTGACCGGGCGCCCGTTGTCCAGACATGCGCTGTGCGAGCCGTCGGGGGGCAACACAAACCGGGAGCGTGAAGGGGGTGGCGGGAACGCGCCACCCTCAAGGCCGCGCCGGATCAACTCGGCACGGTCGGCTGGAACGGCCTGACGATGGAGGGCGTCGCCGCCGGCGCCCAGACCGGCAAGGCCGCCCTGGTTTCGCACTTCGCTCGGTGATTCACGAGTGCGACACGGCGCGGGCCGAACGCTTTCACGGTGTGATCTTCGAGGGCGTCGTGGAGCCCACCATGAGGATGTTGTAGGAGGTCGTCGATCGGGGGATCGAGCGTGGCGAGGTGCACCCCGAGGCTGCGAACGGTTATGTCTTCGACGCCATACCGGCGATGATGATGTACCGCTCGAAAGTGTGCGGCCGTGAAGGGCAGGATCGCGAAGTCGAGGAAATGATCGACCAGTTGATGGTTCGACTCCTGCGCCCGCACGGTTGCTGAGGCTGTGGCCCGGGGGCCTTGAGCCGCGGTCGGACGGTGCCCGACGTTCCGGCCGGCCGATGCCTGACCGGGTTGTTCGCGGGCCGCGGCGGACCGGGGTGTCGCGGGCGGTTCCGGGCGGCGTAATCTAGGGGCGCCATGCCGTACGAACCGCCTACTCACACCGTCGAGCGCTCCCTTCGCGCCACGACCGGAGCGAAGATCGTTGCAGGTGTCGACGAGGTGGGGCGCGGCGCGTGGGCCGGTCCCGTCACCGTCTGCGCGGCGATCACCGGACTGCGCCGTCCCCCCGAGGGGCTCACGGACTCGAAGCTGCTCACCATCAAGCGACGTACCGTCCTCGCCGAGGAACTGCGGACCTGGGTGACGTCGTACGCGCTGGGGCATGCCTCCCCGGAGGAGATAGACGCTCTGGGGATGACGGCCGCGCTGCGGCTCGCGGCGGGGCGTGCGCTGGACGCACTCCCGGTCCGTCCTGACGCGGTCATCCTCGACGGCAAGCACGACTACCTCGGCGCGCCCTGGCGGGTCCGTACGGTGATCAAGGGCGACCAGTCCTGCGTGGCGGTCGCAGCGGCCTCGGTGATCGCCAAGGTTCAGCGCGACAAAATGATGGCCGAACTGGGTATCGACCATGCAGACTTCGGTTTTGCGGACAACGCCGGGTATCCATCGCCCGTGCACAAGGCCGCACTGGCGGAGCGGGGCCCCACCCCCTACCACCGCTTGTCGTGGGCGTATCTTGATGCGCTGCCCCAGTGGCGGCACCTCAAGAAGGTCCGCAACTGGGCGGACGGAAGTGTTCCGGAGATTGAGGGCCAGCTCGGCTTCGATTTCTGACGATTTCGTTCGCACGCATGCGCCACCCGCCGACGCGGGCCGTACCAACGTTTGATAAATATCAACTCATGCCTCTCATTCCCGAGGAGCCTCAGATTCACGAGAGTGCCCAGGGTCCCCGCGCCACGCCGGCCAGCGGCCGTATCGCGCCGACCCCCCGTCCCGTACCCGGCCCCCGTCCCGCGGCTCCGTTGCGTCCCGGTCGTCCCGGCCCTCTCCGGCCGGCGCCGCCGATGCAACGTACGCCGCGCGACGTGGCCGCCAAGCCCGCTCCGTCGGGTCCCGCCGCCGGTGCCGCCGCTCCGGTCACCCCGCAGATCCAGCTGATTCCGGCTTCCGTGGAGGGGGCGCTCGACGCCGCCGAGGAAGCCGTGGACCTGCTGCTGGACTCCGGTCGTGCCCCCGGCGACGTGCTGGTGATCACGACCGGGGAGCAGCACCCGTGGGCCGCCCACGAGCTGTCCTTCGGTGAAACCTCCTACTGGGCCCAGCACGACGCCGGCGATGACGTCTTCTACACGGATGTCACCATCGCGACCCGTGCCGCGTCGCGTCCGGTGGTCGTGGTCGCCGTCAACGGCGGTCCCGAGGACGCAGCCGCGAGTGCCCTGTCCGCGGCTCACTCCCGGGCCGGCGCCCTGCTGATCGTCTGCGGCGACCCGCAGCGGATCAACTCGGTGCTGGGCGCGGGCGTTTGAGTCGATGCCGCGGCGCCCGGTAGGGCGCTGGGGGTGACTTCAGGAGCCGCTGCGGCGGCGCCGCACAGCGGGCTGTTCATCATGCCCGGAGGGCGGGAGACCGTGCTCGTGCGCGCGTGAGGTCCGGCGGGCGGGGGAGCGCTTCCGTTGCTGCCGCAGACCGCCGTGCGGGCGGTTCGGCCAGGGCAGGGGTCGGTGCTGGTTCCGGCTGGCCGCCCAGCCGTCGTCGTGTGCCGTGCGAGGGGGCGCGGCCGACCGGCCGACAGGCCGGAACGGTCCGCCCGGGGCTCAGCGTGCCGCCGCTGCGCGGCGCAGTACCTCGGAGGCGCCGCCGGTGCGCGGTATGGGTGGCGGTGCCTCCGACGTGGCGAACGGCTCCGGTGCCGAGGCCGAGTGGGGGCGGCGTCCGCCGCGGCCCTCGCCCAGGACCTGCCAGCCGTCACGGGTCAGCGTGATGTACGCCCCGCAGCGCAGCCCGTGCAGGGTGCACGCGTCGCGCAGCCCCCACATCCACGCGCCGTCCTCCTCCGTCCAACGCGCGTCGCCCTCACGGCAGTAGAGCAGCACCGCGGTGCGCACCGGCGTGCGGCGGCGCAGGTCGTGCGGAATGACCCGGCGCAACTGCGCGAGGAGCGCGTTGCGGAACATCCAGCCGTCGGCCGGGGCCGGACGGCGCACGAACGAGGCGCTCGCCCGCAGCCGCTCGTCCGGGTCGAGCACGGCGACGACAGCGGTCGCGGGCTGCGGGTGGTGACGGGCGTGCAGTCCGCTGACGATCTCACGAGGGTTGCGCAGGAGTGGGATCCCGGCGGCGGCCCATTCCGCGGGTTCGAGCAAGCGGTTGGCGGAAGCGGCGGACGTCGACGCCGCTGCCGAGGCCGGAGCGAATCCGAAGGTCACGGTCCTCCCTTCGGCTACGCGCCCACACTGCGGGCGGGGTCGGATTCCTGGGAGCGCGCACCGCAGCGAAGCCCTACCGGAGCGGCCGGCGAGCCGTGCGGGAGCAGACCTCAATTCTTCCTGTCGAACTTGAATGCGGCAACGAGCAATTGAGGCAGCCGACCGTTATCAGATGATGCGCGGCTAATATCCCCACCGTATGTGTCGATGGACCACCCATGGGGCGTTCGAGCACGACACGTTCGTACGGCATGGGGGTGCGCGGCGTCCAGAGGCGTGCGCCGGGGCCGCTGCCCCGGCCCGGGGTCGCCGTCAGCCCTGCACGGCCAGCACCAGCGGCAACACCCCCTGCGCGCCGGAGCGTCGGAGCATGCGTGCCGTGACTGCGAGGGTCCAGCCGGTCTCCGTGTAGTCGTCCACGAGGAGAACCGGGCCCCGGGCCTCGGCGAGGGCGGAGGCGAGGGCGGGCGGCACGGCCAAAGCCCCGTCCAGGGTCTTCAGCCGCTGGGCGCTGTTGCTCCGGGAGCCCGAGTGCGCGTCGCCGGTGTATTCGACGGCGCCCAGCAGCGGCAGACGGCCGATCTCGGCGATGCGCGCACCGAGGGAGCCGATCAGCTGCGGTCGCGTACGCGAGGCGACGGTGACGACGCCGGCCGGGCGAGGCCCGGCGTCCGGGGCGCCAGGGGCCCAGCCGCCGGGGCCCCTGGCCCAGTCGGCCAGCACATCCACCACGGCCTTCGCCACGTCGTCGGGCACGGGCCCGTCGGGGGCCTGGGGCGCGAGCATGGGCCGCAGCCGGTTCCCCCACCCGATGTCCGACAGCCGTCCCAGCGCGCGTCCCGACGCGGCCTGTTCGCCGGCCGGGATGCGGCCCTTGAGGTCCACTCCGATCGTCGGCAGCCCGGTGGGCCACATGCGTCGGGGCTCCACTTCGACACCTGCCCGGCCCAGGTCCGCGCGCGCGGCGTCGAGAGCCTCCCCGGACGTGTCGGCGGTGAAGCGCGGACCGGCGCAGTTGTCGCAGCGACCGCACGGTGTGGCGGCCTCGTCGTCCAGCTGGCGCTGCAGGAACTCCATACGGCAGTCGGCTGTCGACGCGTAGGCGCGCATGGCCTGCTGCTCGGCGTCGCGCTGACGCGCCACCCACGCGTACCGCTCGGCGTCGTACGTCCACTGCTGCCCGGTCGCGATCCAGCCGCCCTTGACGCGCTGGACCGCCCCGTCCACGTCGAGGACCTTGAGCATGGTCTCCAGGCGGGAGCGGCGCAGCTCCACCAGAGGCTCCAGGGCGGGCAGCGACAGGGGCATCTCCGCGTGCGCGAGGATGTCGAGCGTGCGGCGCACCAGGTCCTCCGACGGGAAGGCGAGCGACGCGAAGTACTTCCAGATCGCCTCGTCCTCCTTGCCCGGGAGCAGGAGCACCTCGGCATGCTTCACGCCTCGTCCCGCGCGGCCCACCTGCTGGTAGTAGGCGATGGGGGAGGAGGGCGAACCCAGGTGCACCACGAAGCCCAGGTCGGGCTTGTCGAAGCCCATGCCGAGCGCTGAGGTGGCGACCAGCGCCTTCACCTTGTTGCCGAGCAGATCCTCCTCGGCCTGCTGGCGGTCGGCGTTCTCCGTCTTGCCCGTGTACGACGCGACCGTGTGCCCCCGCTGTCGCAGGAAGGCGGTGACCTCCTCGGCGGCGGCCACGGTGAGGGTGTAGATGATTCCGGACCCCGGCAGTTCGTCGAGGTGCTCGGCCAGCCAGGCCATACGGTGCGCGGCATCCGGCAGCCGCAGGACACTCAGGCTCAGGCTGTCCCGGTCCAGCGGGCCCCGGAGGACGAGGGCGTCCGAGCTGCCGCCGGTGCCGAGCTGTTCCGCGACGTCGGCCGTCACGCGCGCGTTGGCGGTGGCGGTGGTCGCGAGCACCGGAACACCGGGTGGGAGGTCGGCGAGCATGGTGCGCAGCCGGCGGTAGTCCGGCCGGAAGTCGTGGCCCCAGTCGGAGATGCAGTGCGCCTCGTCCACCACCAGGAGCCCGGTGGCGGCCGCGAGGCGGGGCAGCACTTGGTCCCGGAAGTCCGGGTTGTTGAGCCGTTCGGGACTCACCAGCAGGACGTCCACCTCGCCTGCGGCGATCTCGTCCTGCACGGCTTCCCACTCCTCGGTGTTGGAGGAGTTGATCGTCCGGGCGTGAATGCCGGCCCGAGCCGCCGCCTCGACCTGGTTCCGCATGAGCGCGAGCAACGGCGACACGATCACGGTCGGGCCGCTGCCCCGGGCCCGCAGCAGCGAGGTCGCCACGAAATAGACCGCGGACTTGCCCCAACCCGTGCGCTGGACGACCAGGGCACGGCGTCTGTCGGCGACCAGCGCCTCGATCGCACGCCACTGGTCCTCGCGCAGTCGGGCCTCCCCCGAGACGTCCCCGACGAGACGGGCCAGGACCGTGTCGGCCGCCGCCCGGAGTTCCGCGTTGCTCGTGTGCTCCATGCGTTCCATACAACAGGACTGCACTGACATCCGGGGCGGCGCACCGAGAGCTGTGGACGCGGCCGCCTGGGCTGGCATGTTCCTGATCGAACTTATCCACAGGGTCAAGCGGAGGTTTGCGTTCCGCGAGATCGTCTTCGCATGACGAACCACAGCGAAACGACCGGATCCCCCGAGAACGGCGACATCACCGGGCCCGAAGCACGAAGCGGGCGGAAGAACGGTGAACAGGAGAAGAAGGCGAGCGACGCGTCCCGGCTGCACACCGCCGGCCCCGCCTACGACAGTCACGGCGGCGAGCACCAGGTCACCTTGCGTACTCCGGCCGAGCTGGCCGACGCGCTGCCGTACCTGCTCGGGTACCGCCCCGAGGACAGCATCGTCCTGGTCGCTCTGCACGACAGCGACGGACGCGGGCGGTTCGGAGGCCGGGCCCGTCTCGGCATCCCCGCGAACGCTGACGACTGGCCGTCCGCGGCCCGGCAACTCTCCTACGGCCTTGTGACGGGCAGCGAGCGCCGAGGTGCACGACCCGAGTCGATGGTCGCCTTCCTGTGCCAGGAACCGGGGAAGGGCCAGACGGGTCGGCAGGTGATGGAGCGGCTGAGGCCACTGGCCCAGAGGCTGCGCGTCGAGTGCGGTTCCCTCGACGTGGTGGTGGTCGAGGCGTTGTGCATCTCGGAGGGCCGGTACTGGTCGTACTGCTGTGACAACGCGACATGCTGCTCCCCCGAGGGAGCCGCCATGGGCCTGCCCGGCACCTCCGTGCTGGCCGCGGCGGCCACCTACGCCGGTATCCAGGTGCGCGGGTCACTGCGGGAACTCCGGGCCCGGCTGCTGCCCTGGGAGAACGCCGCGGCCTTTGAGCAGGAGGCAGCCCTGGACATCGCCAGCATGGCGCTGGTGCCGAAAATCCTCGACGAAGCGGGCCGTGCCGTCGTGGCCGACGAGACGCTGCACCTGGCTGGGAAGATCCTGGACCGTTTCGCCGAGGCACCGCCCGTGACCGGCATGCTCCTTGAGGATCTCCGCGACGACGAACTGCTCGGGCACGACGAAGCCGCCCGGCTGATCCTCGGCCTCCAGGACCGAGCAACCCGTGACCGCGCGGCGGAGTGGATGGAGGGCGACGAGGCCGGACGTGCCCTTCGTCTCTGGCGGACCCTGGCTCGGCGCTGCGTCGGACCCTACGGAGAGCATGCCGCTGCGCCGCTCACCCTCGCCGGTTGGGTCGCCTGGTCCACCGGCGACGAACTGGAGGCCCGCGAAGCCCTCGCCATGGCCCTGGGCGCCGATCCCGACTACCTCTTCGCCCGGCTTCTGCACCAGGCCTGCAACGAGGGCCTCGACCCGGAGGCGATCCGCAACTGCCTGCGCGCGGAGCGGAAAGGACGCGGGTCCGCGGTGGCCGATCTCTTGGAAACACGCGCGGACGGTGACGAGTCCGACGAACGCGAGACGACCGTGGCGCGCGAAGTCGAGCCACACCACAAGCCCTCACCGGCAGCGATGCCCAAACGCCGTCGCCGCCGCTCTCTCCCCGCCGGTAGCAGCGACTCAGCCTCCGGCCGCACCGGCGCGGGTGACCGTGACACGGGCGCCCGGGCTCTCCGGCGGCGTCCGTCCTCGGGCACCACGCACCCTGCCGGTGGCACCGAAACCGGTCCGCGCCCCGGCCGTGCGATGAGGGCGAGCACCGCGCGATCGGCAAGCGTGCGACCGGGCGGCACACCTGCGCGTACATCGACGAAGGCAGCCCTGCCCGGCCGGGACATGGTCCAGGAAGGTCTACAGCCCGGCCACGGCGAGGACGCGGAGGAGTGAGCCCTCGCCCGGAGGCTTCGAGGTTCATGGAGCCGGGCCCAAGGCGTGACTCGGAGGACGGTCCCACCGTTCACCTGAGTGGCGGAACGGCCCGACGGGCCATGACGCCGCACTACCCCTGCCCCGTCGGATCCCTCAGGCACCGGCGCCGAACCCGATCGAGGCGCACCGAGCGCAGAGGAAGCCCCCCCCATGCCACAGCCGACTCCGCCCTCCGCCGCCGACGACCGCCGCCCCCAGGGCGGCCCGCCCCCACCTCTCGGACCGGGTCTCGGCCCGCCAGGGGCCGGAGCGCCGCGGGCGGGGGACCAGATCGTCCCTCCGCGGCCCGCGGCACGTCTCGACGGATACGGGCCGCGGTTCCCCGGCAGCACGGCATACCCCTCGGCACCCACCGGACCCGACCCGCGCCCGCCCTCGTCGCCCGGCCCCGGCCGATCGTCTCCCCGGTGGGCGGGCCAGAACCGGCGCCCTGGTGCGGGAGCAGGACATGGCTCAGTCGCACCGCCCTTTACTCAAGGACGGACTCCCTCGCCCTGGGGGCACTCGTCTGCGCGCCCGCCCCGGGGAGCCACGATCCCTGGACTGCGCTGGTCCGCCGACCTGCCCCCCGTCCACACCGCGATGATCTGTGTCGCCCTTCCCGGCCTCGCCATCTCGACCGAAGGAGGGCAGCTGACCGGTAGCGGGCTGGAGGGGTTCTACCGGGCCGGCCGACGCGTGCTCTCCCGGTGCGAGATCCGCGTCGCCGGCAGAGAACCCCTCGCGGTACAGGCCCGGATGGCTGCGGCCGACCGCGCCAGATTCGTGGGAACGCTCCGCACGTCACCCCAGGCAGGTCCGGACCCGGACGTGATCGTGGAACGCAACCGCTTCGCCGACGGCACGGAGCGGATCACCCTGCACAGTGCGGCGTCCCGCCCCCTGCGACTGCCGGTCGAGATCGTCCTGGGCACGGACCTCGCCGATCTCGGGGCCATCGCCTCCGGGAGTGCAGGGCCCGAACTCCCCGCCAGTGTCCACGGCTCCGGCCTGCGCTGGTCCTGCCCCGCCGGCAACGCGTCCGTCACGGCCGAACCGCCTCCAGCGGACGCCCTTGCCTCGACCGGGCTGCTGCGGTGGGAGCTCGACCTGCCCCCCGGCGGCAGCAGAACCGTCGAACTGCGGGTGCGGCCGGACGGGGCAGGGCCCCTCCGAGCCGTGGGACGAGCTGCGACCAGCCCGCTGGCCGCAGCGCAAGCGGAGGGCGACGACCTGAGAGTCCCCGCCCTCCTTCGGACGAGCATCGAGGACCTCCAAGCACTCCTCCTGCGTGACTCGGCGAACCCCGCCGACACCCACCTCGCGGCCGGGGCGCCCTGGCGTTGCGGTCTGGCCCCCGCCGAGGCGCTCGCCGCCGCCCGGATGGCACTGCCGCTCGGCACAGGGCTCGCCGCGGGAACGCTGAGGATCCTCGCCCGGACCCAACTCCCCGCCCACGGAGCACAGTCCGGAATGATCCCAGGCCCCCGACGGGACGCCGGGCCGCACCTTCCGCCGCAGTGCACGGGAACGGAGGCCACCCTGCTCTTCCCCGCCCTGCTCGCCGAGGCCCGCCGCTGGGGTCTCCCCGACCAGGAGACGGAAGAGCTGCTGCCCGCCGCCGAGCGCTGCCTGGCCTGGCTGCGGGCCACCGCGGGCGACGGCCCGTACCTGCGCGATGCGAACGAGGGCGGGTCCATCCGCTGCGAGACACAAGCCCACGCCCACCGTGCCGCGCTGCTCGGCGCCGACCTCCTCGACGCCTTCGGCCGGGAGGGGGGAGCGGCGCTCCGGCAGTGGGCGCAAACCCTGCGGACCGCGTTCCGAGAGGACTTCTGGGTCCAGGATCGCGGGGGCGGCCGGCCCGCGGCAGCCCGCAGACCGGACGGGTGCATGGTGCCCCATCTGGGCGCGGCCGCCGTGCACCTCCTCGACACGGGTCTGCTGGGCGGGGGCGATCCGGCACCAGGTCTGCTCGACAAGGCCCGGACCGAGCACCTCGCCCGGCTGCTCGGCAGCCCGGTCATGGACTCGGGGTGGGGCTTGCGCGGACTGGGCGCGAAGGAACCGGGATTCAATCCGTTCGGCCACCGCGCCGGAGCCGTACGGATCCAGGAGACGGCACTCGCCGTAGCGGGACTGGTCGCCGCAGGCTACGAGAAGGAAGCGAGCTCGCTGCTGCGCGGCGTGCTCGTGGCTGCCGAGACCTTCTCCTACCGGCTGCCCGAGATGTACGCGGGGGAGCAGCGCACGGACGGGGGCGCTCCGCTCCCGCACCCGGCAGCCTGCCGCCCCTCTGCCACAGCGGCGGCTGCCGGAGTCCTGCTGCTGACCACGCTCGTCGGCATCCGCCCCGACGCCCCGGCCGGGACGGTCACCCTGCGTCCCGTGCGCAGTGCGCCCCTCGGGGAGATCGGCTTCACGGGACTGCGCGTGGCGGGCGCCCCGTTCTCCGTACGGGTCAGCCGACTGGGACTCGCGATGGTCGAGGAGGCGGCCGACGAGCTGCAACTGGGGGTGTGACGTGCGACGACGTGTCATTTCTGGACGGGAGGGCAGGCGGTGCCGTCCCTGCCGGACCGAAGTGGATCAGTAAGCGACGGGACTGGCGAAGGGAGTGTTTATCGTCAGGCAGACGACTATGATCGCCGCATGCCCTACGACCCGTCAGCGTTTCCTCCCTTCGCCGTCACTGTGGACCTGGTCGTGCTGACCGTGCGCCGCCATGCCCTGTGTGCGCTGGCGGTACGCAGGGGCGAACCGCCGTTCCAGGGGCGTTGGGCGCTGCCCGGCGGTTTCGTACGGGCCGATGAGGACCTGGCGCAGGCAGCGGAACGCGAGCTGGCCGAGGAGACCGGACTGCGCGTCCACGACCCGTCCGTCCCGGCACAGGACAACGGCGCACATCTGGAGCAGCTCGCCACCTACGGAGATCCCAAGCGGGACCCCCGGATGCGGGTCGTCAGCGTCGCGCACCTCGCTCTCGCCCCCGACCTGCCCGCGCCCAGAGCGGGCGGGGACGCCAGCAACGCGCGGTGGGCCCCGGTCGAGGAACTGTTGCAGCAGGGCGGCTATGGGCGTGACACCGAGCCGGCCGCGCCGCTCGCCTTCGATCACGCTCTGATCCTCGCGGACGGAGTGGAGCGAGCCCGCTCCAAGATCGAGTACTCCTCGCTGGCCACCGCCTTCTGCCCGCCCGAGTTCACCGTCGGGGAACTGCGCCGTGTCTACGAGGCGGTGTGGGGAGTGGCGCTCGACCCGCGCAACTTCCACCGCAAGGTCACGGGCACACCCGGATTCCTCGTTCCCACCGGTGGGACGACCACCCGCCAGGGCGGACGCCCGGCCCAGCTCTTCCGTGCCGGGGGCGCGACGCTGCTCAACCCCCCGATGCTGCGCCCCGAGGTGTGAGCTGCGGGCCGGGCGCGTGCGACGCCCGGCCCGGAACTCGGCCCGCCCGCAGCCCGGTCACGGTGAGGGTCATGCCTGAGGCAGGCTAACGGTGCCCGAAAAACCGGACATAGCGCGCTATCTTGCTACAGGTGATCCAGGCCTTCGGACTGACCAGCAACCCCCGCAAGGAGCTTCCGCCCGCAGCCGACGACGTCTCCTTCGAGGCGCGGGCGGGGCGCATCACCGCGCTGCTCGGAGCGCCGGGCGCCGGCAAGACGACGGTTCTCAGACTCATGCTCGAACTGCAACAGGGTCGCGGCATCACCCACTTCCGGGGCCGCCCCCTGCACCGCATCGCCCATCCCTCGCGTGAGGTCGGCGTGCTGCTGGGTGACGTGCCGGGGCACCCCGCCCGCACGGTCCGCGGTCATCTGCGCATGTTGTGCGCCGCCGCCGGGGTCCCGGTCCGACGTGCCGATGAAGTCCTCGAGGCGGTCGGGCTCGTGAGCCTGCGCGACGAACGCCTCGGCACCCTCTCCCGCGGTATGGACCGCCGCCTGGGCTTGGCCTGCGTCCTCCTGGCCGACCCGCACACCCTCGTCCTCGACGATCCCGCCGGCGGACTGTCCACGCGCGAGAGCACCTGGCTGCACGACATGCTGCGTGCCCACGCCGGCCAGGGCGGCACGGTCCTTTTCACCACGACCGACCCCAAGGAGGCCGCGCGCACCGCCGATCACGTCGTCACCCTCGAACAGGGCAGGCTCGTGGCCGACCAGGAGGTCGCGGAGTTCTCGCGGACCCGCCTCCGCCCCCGGGTCGCCGTACGCAGCCCGCACGCGGCCCGTCTGGCAGCTCTCCTGGCCAAGCAGGCCCGCACCTCACGGCGTTCGGTCGAGGTCGTCCGAGAGGGCGGCAACCGTCTTTCGGTGTACGGCGGTACCTGCGCGGACGTCGGCGAGATCGCCTTCCGCCACGGCATCGTGGTTCACCAACTCGCCGACGAGATCGGAGACATGGGGCCCGGGGCAGGCTTCCCTCGGACAGGCGGGCCGAGTGACCGAAGTCTGGCCGCATCAGGGCGCGTCACCGGAATGCACCGGACGGCCCATCCGCCCCGGCCCGCAGAAGCAGCGTCGCCTCGCGACCCATCGAGACCGTTCGTGAGCGATGCCACGGCCCAAACGATCGGGTCGCGGTCTCCGCTAGAGCCGGGATCTTTGTCAGACGCACGAGGACAGGGCGCTCCAGAGCCGGGCGCACCAGATCAGGGCGCACCACAGCAGGGTGCGCGAGAACGAGGCGCTCCAGAACAAGGCGCGTCAGAGCAAACCGCACCCGATCAAGGCGCAGAGCCGTCGCCCACCTCCGCAGACCCTGCCGTCGTCGTTTCCGCCGAGCCGCGGCCCACGCTGGACCCGCTATCCGGCACGGGCGCTCCGGAACCGGGCACGGACGAGCCGTCGCCTTCCTCCGGGCACCCGCGCCCTGCCGCCGAGATGCAAGAAGTCCTCGACGCCTCCTCGACGAGCCAGTCAAGCAACGGGCCTCTGGCGGAGACCGCGCCCATCCCGCCCCGAACGCTGCTCCCTACCGGCGTCCGCACAGCTCGCACACTCGACGCGCTGCCCCCTCTGCCGCCCCCCATCTCCGTCCGACCCGCCCCGAGCCCTCTCCGCCCCCTCCGTTACGAGATCCGTCGTGCCGCCGGGGTCGGCACCGGGTTCCTGACCGGGGCCGTCGTGCTCGCCGTGTCCGCGGTGACCGCCGTCGTGCTCGCACGCATCGGCCACACGCCTCAGCCTCGCCTGCTGGCCGCATGGCCGCGGGAGCTGCCTTTGCCGCCCGCGGCGCTCGGTGCGGGACTGCTCGGTGCGCTGGCCTTCGGCGACGAGTTCCGCCATCCCGCCCTGGCGGCAGACCGCGGCACCGTGCCCCGCCGGCTGGGGCTGCTGGCCGCCAAACTGCTCGTCTCCTCGGCCACCGCGCTGGTGCTGGCCGTCCTGACCGTCGGCTGCGACGCCGAAGTGCTCTATCTCGTCTACGGACGAGAGGTCGCCCAGGTTCCCGCCGACTGGCTCCCCATGAGTGCGAATTGGATCGGGCTCGTGGTCGGCTGCGCCTGGGCCGGTGTACTCGCCGCCGGTGTCTTCCGGTCCACCACCGCCGGACTCGCCGCCGTCGCCGCCGTTCCCCTCCTCGTCGTACCCGTCGTGCACCAGCTCGTGAACGGACCGTCCGTGCGAACCGCGGCCGGACTGCCCATGAGGCTGCGAGAGGCACTCCTGCCGCGATGGCCCTTCGGGGGAGAGCGCTACCTGGAAGCCGCGCTCGAGGTGATCTCCCAACCCGTGGGCGGTGCACTGACGTTGTCGCTGACCGCCCTGCTCTGCGCGTATCTGCTGACCGGCCTGCGCAGCCGCTTCCGGTGACGACTGTCCGTAACCCTTGGTCCGGCCATGCCCACAACTCCCCGCAGAACGCCCATTTCTTTCCGATAAGGCGTCAATTGCGACGGGGTGAGCGATCACCCTTTCGTGTGCTTTTCACCAAAGACCTCAAGGGAGTTGGAGACGAGGCCGACAAAGGATGCGTGAGTACCCTTGCGCACACCATGATGACCGCCGCCCGCTCCGCTGACTCCGGCCTCGCGAGCCCGGGCGAACTCGACCGCTACCCGTACGCCGAGGCGCCCGCCGTCGACCGCGTCGGGGTCCCTGTCTGGGACGGCGGGGACCCCGAGCTGGGCCGTGTGGGCCGACGCGCCGCGGGCAGTCGCGGACGCGGGCTGCACGGTCAACTCGTCCAGCAACTCGGTCAGATGATCGTCTCCGGCGACCTGGGTGCCGACCGCCCGCTCGTGCCCGAGGAGATCGGCCAGCGCTTCGAGGTCTCCCGCACCGTCGTCCGCGAGTCGCTCCGCGTCCTGGAGGCCAAGGGCCTGGTGAGCGCCCGCCCGAACGTCGGCACGCGCGTGCGCCCCGTCAGCGACTGGAACCTCCTCGACCCGGACATCATCGAATGGCGGGCCTTCGGGCCGCAGCGCGACGACCAGCGCCGCGAGCTGAGCGAGCTGCGGTGGACGATCGAGCCCCTCGCCGCCCGCCTCGCCGCCGGGCACGGGCGCGAGGACGTCCAGCAGCGCCTTGCAGACATGGTCGAGATCATGGGGCACGCCATGGCCCAGGGTGATGCGCTCACCTTCTCCCGCGCCGACTCGGAGTTCCACTCGCTGCTCATTCAGGTCGCCGGCAACCGCATGCTGGAGCACCTCTCCGGCATCGTGTCCGCGGCGCTTCAGGTCTCGGGTGGCCCGGTCACGGGCTGTGACCGGCCGAACGAGGCGTCCCTGGGGCACCACGGCCGTATCTGTGACGCCCTCGCCGCCGGCGACGGGGCGGCGGCCGAGGCGGCCATGCGTCAGCTCCTCATGGTCCATCCCGAGGTGGAACGGGTCGTGCCCGCCCCGCGCGAGCACTGACCGAGTTCCGCGGGCGGCGCGGCCGGGTGTGCCACCCCCCTCCTGTGGCAGTGCCTGATCGGTGATCCGCCTCCCGTCGGACCTCGTGGGATCCCAGTGATCCTGCGGGGTCCGACGGCGCGAAAGGGCCGGGCCTTGTGGGGCGGCCGAGCCAGTACCGCATGTGACCTCTTATGTAAGTGTTTGAACGATTTCGTTCGCTTACGGGGTGTGACTCGGGCCACGCGGATTAGGCGTAACGCTCGCGGGAAGAACGCGATGACCTAAGAGGTGACAGCCGCGGAGGGAATACGGACGCCGTTCACGGCGCTGTGCATCTTCCCGGCCCCCGCCCGCGCCGTCGGCCCACCCCCAAGCCGGCGGTCGGCTCCTGTCCACTGTGGACGGGGCCGGAAGCCGTTTTCCAACGTTCCGAGAGGTTGTTCGTGTCGGCCAGCACATCCCGTACGCTCCCGCCGGAGATCGCCGAGTCCGTCTCTGTCATGGCGCTCATTGAGCGGGGAAAGGCTGAGGGGCAGATCGCCGGCGATGACGTGCGTCGGGCCTTCGAAGCTGACCAGATTCCGGCCACTCAGTGGAAGAACGTACTGCGCAGCCTCAACCAGATCCTCGAGGAAGAGGGTGTGACGCTGATGGTCAGTGCCGCAGAGCCCAAGCGCACCCGAAAGAGCGTCGCAGCGAAGAGTCCCGCCAAGCGCACCGCCACCAAGACGGTCGCGGCCAAGGCGGTGACCACCCGGAAGCCCACCGCCACCGCCACGCCGGCGGCGCCCGCCACCGAGCCCGCCGCCGAGGAGGAGGCACCCGCCAAGAAGGCGGCTGCCAAGAAGACGACCGCCAAGAAGGCGGCCACGAAGAAGACCGTCGCCAAGAAGACGGCGGCCAAGAAGACCAGCGCCAAGAAGGACGACGCCGAGATCCTCGAGGAGGAGGTGCTCGAGGAAGCAGCCCCCGGCAAGGCCGGTGAGGAGGCCGAGGGCACCACCGAGAACGCGGGCTTCGTGCTCTCCGACGAGGACGAGGACGACGCGCCCGCCCAGCAGGTCGCGGCCGCCGGTGCCACCGCCGACCCGGTCAAGGACTACCTCAAGCAGATCGGCAAGGTTCCTCTGCTCAACGCCGAGCAGGAGGTCGAGCTCGCCAAGCGCATCGAGGCCGGACTGTTCGCCGAGGACAAGCTGGCGAACGCCGACAAGCTGGCCCCGAAGCTCAAGCGCGAGCTGGAGATCATCGCCGAGGACGGCCGCCGCGCCAAGAACCACCTCCTGGAGGCCAACCTCCGTCTGGTGGTCTCCCTGGCCAAGCGCTACACCGGCCGCGGCATGCTCTTCCTGGACCTCATCCAGGAGGGCAACCTCGGTCTGATCCGCGCGGTCGAGAAGTTCGACTACACCAAGGGCTACAAGTTCTCCACGTACGCCACCTGGTGGATCCGTCAGGCGATCACCCGCGCCATGGCCGACCAGGCCCGCACCATCCGTATCCCGGTGCACATGGTCGAGGTCATCAACAAGCTCGCGCGTGTGCAGCGCCAGATGCTCCAGGACCTGGGCCGCGAGCCCACCCCGGAGGAGCTGGCCAAGGAGCTCGACATGACCCCCGAGAAGGTCATCGAGGTCCAGAAGTACGGCCGTGAGCCCATCTCGCTGCACACCCCGCTGGGCGAGGACGGCGACAGCGAGTTCGGTGACCTCATCGAGGACTCCGAGGCGGTCGTCCCGGCCGACGCGGTCAGCTTCACGCTCCTGCAGGAGCAGCTGCACTCCGTCCTGGACACCCTGTCCGAGCGTGAGGCGGGCGTCGTCTCGATGCGCTTCGGCCTCACCGACGGTCAGCCGAAGACCCTCGACGAGATCGGCAAGGTCTACGGCGTCACGCGTGAGCGGATCCGTCAGATCGAGTCCAAGACCATGTCGAAGCTGCGCCACCCGTCCCGTTCGCAGGTGCTGCGCGACTACCTCGACTGAGCGAGGCCGTACGACACGGAAGGCCCGGTTCCCCCAGGGGGGCCGGGCCTTCGCAGTGCTGCTTCGCCGCAGGTGCGGGGTTCGGCGGCTTGAATCACTCTGGGTGTCCGACCGACATCACGGAGTGAGGAGTGTGCATGCGTCGTCGACTGGCACGAGCTCTGGTCCTGCCGCTGGCCCTGGCGGCCGCGGTGCCTGCCCTGTCCATAGGCTTCAGCGCCCCTGTGGCCGCCGACAGCGTGGTCATAGGCGGCTTTCCCGTCGAGGCGTCCCAGAGCCCGTGGACGGTGGCCCTGTCCAGTCGTGACCGGTTTGGGGGTACGCGCGCGGGGCAGTTCTGCGGAGGAGTGGCGGTCGCCCCCACCACCGTGCTCACCGCGGCGCACTGCCTGGATGAGGACGTCCTGGGCGGGCCCCCGGAGCGCGTACGGGACCTCAAGGTCATAGCCGGGCGCACCGACCTGCTCTCGGGCCGCGGCGGGCAGGAGGTCGCCGTGAGCCGCACGTGGGTGAACCCGGCCTACGACGGTGTCAGCAACGCCGGGGACTTCGCCGTACTCACCTTGGCCAAACCGCTCCAGGGGGACTCGGTCATCGCCATGGCGGCCGACGGTGACCCCGCATACGCGGCCGGTGAGACCGCGACGGTGTACGGGTGGGGCGACACCTCGGGCACCGGCGAATACCCGGACGGTCTACGGGCGGCACGCGTGCGGGTGCTTCCGGACGCGCTGTGCGAGAAGGCGTATCCGGGCGGTATGGACGGCACCTACGACGCCACGAGCATGCTGTGCGCCGGGGAGGCCGAGGGGGGCCGGGACGCCTGTCAGGGCGACAGCGGAGGGCCGCTGGTGGCTCAGGGGCGGCTGATCGGGCTCGTGTCCTGGGGGATCGGCTGTGGGCGGGCCGGCAACCCCGGTGTGTACATGCGAGTGTCCCACCTCATGCGGACGCTCGGCTGGACCTGAACCCCGGAAGGTGTGGGAGGCGTCCGGCGGAGTCCGAGCCGGTACGGGGGACGAGGAAACGGGCGGCTGTCTCTGGTGACCAGAGACAGCCGCCCGTTCACCGGCCTGTGCCGGGCTGGCTCGTCGTCGGACGCGAGGTGTCAGCGCTCTTCTTCGGAGGCGTTCGCGGGAACGGACGTGAGCCGCTCCGTCTCGTCCTGTATCTCAGCGGCGATCTTCTTGAGTTCCGGCTCGAACTTGCGCCCGTGGTGGGCGCAGAAGAGCAGTTCTCCGCCGCTGAGCAGGACGACGCGCAGGTACGCCTGGGCGCCGCAGCGGTCGCAGCGATCAGCGGCCGTCAACTGGCTCGCAGGGGTCAGAACAGTAGTCACGTCGCCTCTTCTCTAGCTCGACGAGCTGTCGTACCAGGGTCAACATCCAACCAGCCCCAAAACGTTCCCGCTCGTGGCTTTTCCTCGAAAGAATCTTTGCGAGGCGGCTGTCTGCTGCCGGTTGGCGGCGAATGTGCCGTATTGCGTGTCTATGTGTCTTACGGGGCTTCGCGTTGTATCGGTGGTCGGTCCTCCCGGCTGGGTTGCCGGTTGTTCATGAGGACGTGCCCGGAGCCTAAATGGTTCATGCCTGGAAGGGAACGTGATGTGTACTTCACTCCATCGAGGGATCGAACACGCATGCGAGTGTGGACTAGTCTGAGTTTCGGAGGAGGGTGGCGTTACAACGGCTCTACCAGGCCTCGGTACCCTCTCACCGGTGACCGAAGCCGCGCCCTTACCCATGAGGGCCCCATCTGAAATTCAGCGAGGAGCGAACCGCGTGACCGCCGAGACGTCCGTGCCGTCCACAGCTCTGCTGGCAGGAGCCGACCGGGACGGTTCCAACTACACCGCGCGGCACCTGCTCGTCCTCGAGGGGCTCGAGGCCGTGCGCAAGCGCCCGGGTATGTACATCGGGTCGACCGACAGCCGTGGCTTGATGCACTGCGTCTGGGAGATCATCGACAACTCCGTCGACGAGGCCCTGGGCGGGTACTGCGACCACATCGAGGTGATCCTCCAGGACGACGGCTCTGTCGAGGTCCGGGACAACGGCCGGGGCATCCCGATCGACGTCGAGCCCAAGACCGGCCTCTCCGGTGTCGAGGTCGTCATGACCAAGCTGCACGCCGGCGGCAAGTTCGGAGGCGGCTCCTACGCCGCCTCCGGCGGTCTGCACGGCGTCGGCGCCTCCGTGGTGAACGCCCTCTCCGCCCGGCTGGACGTCGAGGTGGACCGCGGTGGGCACACCCACGCGATCAGCTTCCGGCGCGGTGTTCCCGGCGCCTTCGCCGGGAACGGCTCCGAGGCCAAGTTCGAGGCCAAGAGCGGCCTGCGCAAGGCCAAGAAGATCCCGAAGACCCGCACGGGCACGCGCGTGCGGTACTGGGCCGATCGCCAGATCTTCCTCAAGGACGCCAAGCTCAACCTGGAGACGCTGCACCAGCGCGCCCGTCAGACCGCGTTCCTGGTGCCCGGCCTGACCATCGTCGTGCGCGACGAGTACGGGCTCGGCGAGGGCGGCAGCAAGGGTGAGGAGTCCTTCCGCTTCGACGGCGGAATCAGCGAGTTCTGCGAGTACCTGGCGAACGACAAGCCGGTCTGCGACGTCCTCCGCTTCTCCGGGCAGGGCATCTTCAAGGAGACCGTCCCCGTCCTGGACGACCACGGCCAGATGACCCCCACCGAGGTCACTCGCGAACTCGGTGTCGACGTCGCCCTGCGCTGGGGGACGGGCTACGACACGACGCTCCGGTCCTTCGTCAACATCATCGCCACGCCCAAGGGCGGCACCCACGTCGCGGGCTTCGAGCAGGCCGTGGCCAAGACGATGAACGAGGTGCTGCGCGCCAAGAAGCTCCTGCGCGTCGCCGAGGACGACATCGTCAAGGACGACGCCCTGGAGGGCCTGACCGCGGTCGTCACCGTGCGTCTCGCCGAGCCGCAGTTCGAAGGCCAGACCAAGGAGGTCCTCGGGACCTCGGCGGCCCGCCGCATCGTGAACAACGTGGTCACGAAGGAGCTCAAGGCGTTCCTGACGTCCACCAAGCGGGATGCCGCCCAGCAGGCCCGAGTCGTGCTGGAGAAGGCCGTCGCCGCCGCACGCACGCGTATCGCCGCCCGGCAGCACAAGGACGCGCAGCGCCGCAAGACGGCCCTGGAGTCCTCCTCGCTGCCCGCCAAGCTGGCCGACTGCCGCAGCGACGACGTCGACCGCAGCGAGCTGTTCATCGTCGAGGGAGACTCTGCGCTCGGCACGGCGAAGCTCGCCCGGAATTCCGAGTTCCAGGCGCTGCTGCCGATCCGCGGCAAGATCCTCAACGTTCAGAAGTCGTCTGTGACGGACATGCTGAAGAACGTCGAGTGCGGCGCGATCATCCAGGTCATAGGAGCCGGCTCGGGCCGGACCTTCGACATCGACACAGCACGCTACGGCAAGATCATCATGATGACCGACGCCGATGTCGACGGCTCGCACATCCGCACCCTGCTGCTGACGCTGTTCCACCGCTACATGCGGCCCATGGTCGAGGCCGGCCGGGTCTTCGCCGCGGTGCCGCCGCTGCACCGCATCGAGATCGTCCAGCCGAAGAAGGGGCAGGACAAGTACGTCTACACGTACTCCGACCGCGAACTGCGTGACACGCTCATGGAGTTCCAGAGCAAGGGCATCCGCTACAAGGACTCGATCCAGCGCTACAAGGGCCTCGGTGAGATGGACGCCGACCAGCTGGCCGAGACGACGATGGACCCGCGCCACCGCACCCTGCGCCGGATCAACCTCTCCGACCTGGAGGCCGCCGAGCAGGTCTTCGATCTGCTCATGGGCAACGACGTGGCGCCGCGCAAGGAGTTCATCTCCAACTCGGCGGCGACGCTGGACCGGTCGCGGATCGACGCGTAGCCGGAGCGCCGGGCTGTTGCCGGGTACGGCCGGGGTCATGTACCCGGTCGGCAGTGGTCCGGCCTCCATGAGTCGCCTGGGTACGGCCCCGGCCGTACCGAGACGTCTCTCCACCCCCGGGTGGAGAGACACACGGTCGGGGATCCACCCGTGATCCACCCAGGCTCCGATCCCGTGAACTGGCCAAACCCGCAGCGTCGTTCGCGCTGCTCCAGGGCATCGCGGTCGCCGGGCGTTCAGAGGCGGCCACTGGAGCGCTTGGGGGAGGCCGGGCCCAGGCCGGTCGCACCCCCTGCGCCACGGGACGGGCTCACCGGCCGGGAGACGGAAGTGGTGCTCCTCATCGCCGAGGGGCTGAGCAACCCGGAGATCGCCCGGAGGCTGCACCTCTCCACGGCGACCGTGAAGTCTCACAGCAACAACCTCTTCACCAAGACCGGGATCAAGGACCGTGCGCAGGCGGTGCGTTACGCCTACGGAAAGGGACTTGTGCGGCTACCAGCAGGTTAGTCACCTGATGGGGTGAAGTGTGCGGGGAAGAAGAGTCGGGGATCTTCCCGTTCTGTCCATCCTTGGGCATGCAGCCAAGCAAGGGCCGTCTCCGCGGCGGTGGGGCCGGCCAGGAGAACCGGGTCGAGCCTCTCGACGGTCATGATCCGTTCCCGGCCGAGGAGGCCGGACAGCTCAGGTACGACGATCCCTGGTACGACGCCCTCGCCTCCGGCTGGGGCGAGTCGTCCGGCGACGGGGCGCAAGCTCAACCGATGGTTCCATCGGCACGGACGGAGGGCGCCACGGGGGCCGCGGCGGCCGACGTGTACCTGGAAGTGCAGCGCAGTGCGGCCTTTCAGGAGGTGCGGCGGCGGTACCGGAAGTTCGTGGTGCCGGCGTCCGTGGCGTTCTTCGCCTGGTACGTGGGCTACGTCGTGACAGCCACGACGGCGCCTGAGCTGATGGAGCGGCCCGTGGCGGGAGCGTTGAACGTCGCGATGGTGGCGGGGCTCGGGCAGTTCCTGTCCACCTTCCTTCTCACCTGGGCCTTCGCGCGGCACGCGCGGCTGCGCAGGGACCGAGCCGCCCTCGAACTGCGGTGGGACACACAGGAACTGACGCGTGGCATGAGCGGTGGTGGGTCGTGACGGAAGAACATCAGACGCTTGCGCTGCTGCTTTTCAGCGCGTTCGTCGCTGTCACGCTGGGGATCACCACCTGGGTCAGCCGCAACCGGCGTGGCTCGGCGGAGGAGTTCTACGCGGGCGGGCGGCTCTTCTCCCCCATGGAGAATGGTTTTGCCATCGCCGGTGACTACATGTCGGCCGCTTCCTTCCTCGGGGTCACCGGGCTCATCGCGCTGTTCGGCTATGACGGGCTGCTGTATGTCGTGGGCTTCCTCGTGGCGTGGCTGGTGGTGCTGTTCCTGGTCGCCGAACTGGTCCGCAACTGCGGCCGGTTCACGCTCGCCGACGTCGTGGCGGCCCGGATGAGGGAACGCCCGGTCCGGATCGCGGCGGGAACCTCCTCGGTCACGGTGTCCGTTCTGTACCTGGTGGCGCAGATGGTCGGCGCGGGGAGCCTGGTGGCGCTGCTGCTCGGGGGCACGAGCGACGCGGCCCGTGCCTGGACCGTCATCGGTGTGGGCGCACTGATGGTGATCTACGTGTCGTTGGGAGGGATGCGCGCGACCACGTGGATCCAGATCGTCAAGGCCGTTCTGCTGCTCGGCGGCACCATCGCGCTGACGGTGCTCGTCCTGATGCGCTTCCACGGCGACCTGAACCGGCTGTTGCTCACGGCAGCCGAGCGCAGTGGGCACGGCGGGGCGTTTCTGGCGCCGGGACTGAAGTACGGCGGGGACTGGACCGCCCGCTTCGACTTCATCAGCCTGGGGCTGGCTCTGGTGCTGGGCACGGCAGGGCTGCCGCACATCCTGTCCCGCTTCTACACCGTGCCCACCGCGCGCGCCGCGCGCCGCTCGGTCGTCTGGGCCGTCGGTCTCATCGGCGGCTTCTACCTGATGACGATCGTGCTCGGATTCGGTGCGGCCGCCATCCTGGGGCCGGATGCGGTCCGTGCTTCGAACGCGGCCGGGAACACGGCGGTTCCGCTGCTGGCGCTCGATCTCGGCGGTGGTGCGGGATCCACCGGCGGGACGGTTCTCTTCGCGATCGTCGCCGCGGTCGCCTTCGCCACGATCCTCGCCGTGGTCGCCGGCATCACACTCGCCTCCTCGGCGTCCGTGGCCCACGACCTGTACGCGTCCCTGCGGCGCCGGGGCGGGAAGCCGCGCAGCGAGGTGGCGGTGGCCCGCGTCGCGGCCGTCGGGGTCGGTGCGGTGGCGATCGCGCTCGGTCTGCTGGCGCGGGATCTCAACGTGGCGTTCCTGGTGGGCCTGGCGTTCGCCGTCGCCGCGTCGGCGAACCTGCCGGTGCTGCTCTACTCGCTGTTCTGGCGCGGCTTCACCACACGGGGTGCCGTGTGGGCGGTCTACGGCGGTCTGGTCCCGGCGGTGGTGCTCGTGGTGCTGTCACCGGTGGTCTCGGGCAGCCCCGACTCGCTGTTCCCGGGCATCGACCTCCAGTACTTCCCCCTGCAGAACCCGGGTCTGGTCTCGATCCCCCTCGGCTTTCTCGCGGGCTGGCTGGGCACGGTCACCTCGGCGGAGGGCCCGGACGAGGTCAAGCATGCGGAGACAGAGGTGCGGTCGCTGACGGGTGCGGGAGCGGCGTAGCTGCGGCTGCCATCGCTGCCACGGTCGGTGCGCGGCCATCGCCAGGCCGTGGAAACGCGGCGGGCTGTCGCCTCAGCCGCGGGTCGCCCACACATAGCGGTGTTCCGGGCGGCCCGCGTCGCCGTACTTGAGGGTCAGCCTGGCCCGTCCCGTGCGTTCCAGGAGCTTCAGGTAGCGCTGGGCGGTCTGGCGGCTCACTCCGGTCCGCTCGGCGATCTCCTGGGCGGACAAGGGTCCGTCCGCGTGCATCAGGCATTGGCGGACCAGCTCCGCGGTGGTGGGGGAGTGGCCTTTGGGCAGATCGGGCTCCGACGACGCCGACAGGGCCCCGAAGATGCGGTCCACCTCGGCCTGTTCCGCCTCTCCACCGCCGTCCAGGGTGCGGCGCAGCTCCGCGTAGGCCTCCAGCTTGGCGCGCAGGCCGGCGAAGGCGAACGGCTTGACCAGGTACTGCAGTGCGCCGTGCCGCATCGCCGCCTGCACGGTGGAGACGTCCCGGGCCGCCGTCACCATGATCACGTCGGTCTGATCGCCGCGCCGCCGCATCTCCTGGACGACCGCGAGTCCCGTCGCGTCCGGCAGGTAGTGGTCCAGGAGCACCAGGTCCAGCCGGGGCAGTGTCTCCAGCCGGTGCAGCGCCTCCGCGGCGCTGTGGGCCTCTCCGGCGACGTGGAAGCCCGGTACCTTCTCGACGTAGGCGGCGTTGACCCGGGCGACTCTCATGTCGTCGTCCACGACCAGGACTTCGATCATCACGACCCCTCCTCGGCCGTCTGCGGTGCGGACGGCACGGTCGATACGGCCGGTTCGGGACCCGGCCCGGCCAGCGCCTCGGGCAGGACGACGGTGAACTCCGCGCCTCCGCCGTGCGCCTCGCCGACCGTAGCGCTGCCACCCTGCCGCTCCGCCAGCCTGCGCACCAGGGAGAGTCCGATGCCCCGCTCGCGGTGGGCGGGCGGCGTCTTCGTGGACCATCCCGTGGTGAAGATCAACTCCCGGTGCTCCGGCGGGATTCCCGGCCCGGTGTCGCGGACCCTGAGGATCGCCGTACGCCCCTCGGCGCGCACTTCGACCTCCACGCGCGCGTGCGGTTTGCCGGCGACGGCGTCGAGGGCGTTGTCCACCAGGTTCCCCACGACGGTGACGAGCCCCTGCGGGTCGACCAGCCGGTCGGGCAGCCGGGTCCGGTCCGACACCCCCAGGGCGACGCCCCGCTCGGCCGCGACGGTCGCCTTGCCGACCAGCAGGGCGGCGAGCAGCGGGTCCTCGATCCGCTCGGTGACCTGCTCGGCGGTGGCCCGGTGGTCACCGACGACCTCGCCGACGAAGTCGACAGCGTCGTCGTACATCTCCAGTTCGAGCAGCCCCAGAAGTGTGTGCATGCGGTTGGCGTGCTCGTGGTCCTGGGCGCGCAGGGCGTCGATCAGACCGCGGGTGGAGTCCAGCTCGCGGCCCAGCTGCTCCAGCTCGGTGCGGTCGCGCAGGGTGGCCACGGCGCCGCCGTCGTCGGTGGGCATGCGGTTGGCGACCAGCACCCGCTGGCCGCGCACGGTGAGCAGATCCGTGCCGGTGACGCGTCCGGCCAGCACGTCGGCCGTGCGGCCCGCGCCGAGCGCCTCGTCGGGTGAGCGGCCCACGACCGCTTCCCCGATGCCCAGCAGGCGCTGCGCCTCGTCGTTCACCAGACGGATGCGGCCGGTGCGGTCCAGGGCGACGACCCCCTCGCGGATGCCGTGCAGCATCGCCTCGCGTTCCGACAGGAGCGCCGCGATGTCCGAGAAGGCCAGATCCCTGGTCTGCCGGTGGACCCGCCGGGAGATGAGCCATGCCGCCAGCGCGCCTACGGCCAGGGCGCCGCCGGCGTACGCGAGCAGTCCCGGGATCGCGTGGATCAGCCGGGCCCGGACGCTGTCGTAGGCGATGCCGACCGAGACCGCGCCGATGACGGTGCCGTCGCTGTCGCGCAGCGGCACCTTGCCCCGGGCGGAGCGGCCCAGGGTGCCGCTGTCGATCTCCATGACCTCCTTACCGGCCAGGGCCTGGCCGGGGTCGGTCGAGACGATGCCGCCGATCTGTTGCGGGTCCGTGTGCGACCAGCGCACGCCCCGCCAGTCCATCACCACGATGTACTCGGCCTGGGTGGCCTTGCGGATCCGCTCCGCCTCCCGCTGCACCGGGCCGTCCGGCGAGGGCGGCGTGTCCCGCAGGTCCTTCGCGAGATCCGGCAGCTGTGCGGTCGTCTGCGCGATCGCGAGCGCGCGGCGCATGGCCTGGTCGTCGAGCTGGTTGCTGAGGGGCGCGAGGAACAATCCGGTCGCGAGCACCGCGACTCCCGCGGCGATCGCCACCTGCATCAGCAGCACCTGCGAGAACACCCGCCGGGGCAGGCCGAGGCGCAGGCGGCGTGCGGAGGGAGTGGGGCTCATAGCCAAGACCGTACGTGCGCACGGCCGCCGGCCCTAGACGGGTGTGGCGTGGATCTCCAGATCAATGTGTACAGATGCGGCATCAACGTGTGTCCGAGGCGAGCCGGACGGTCAGCTGGCCAGTGAGGTTGTCATCCTCACCTCGCGCACCGCCACCACGTCCATGCGTGCGGGGGTACCGAGCACGGACGCCCCGCAGCTCTCGGGGCGGGCCGGCAGGGCCGCGCCCTGGGCCACGTCGACCTGCCAGTGGCGTCCGTCGGCGTGGGCGACGGTCACCTCCCAGCGCGGGGCCGCGCCGGACGTCCGGACGACACTCAGAGCCTGAGCGCCGTACTCGCCGACCCTGGTGCGCACGGCGAGCTCGGCGGCCTGACCGGGCCGGTCCCATGCCGAGCTGCCCCGGCACCCCTCCACGACGATCCGCCCCTCACGGGCGCCGTGCAGGACCTCCTTGAGGGAATGGGCCTCGGCCCGGCCGTACGCGTATCCGTACGGCAGCACGAGCACGGTGGGGGAGAAGCGGTGACCACCCAGATGGGTGACCTCCCAGACGCCCTCGACCCCGGAGGTCGCCAGCTCGGCCGCGAGCGGCCGGCCCAGGAGGGCACAGCAGCGGTCGCGCTTGCCGTTGGTGCAGACGAGGGCGAGCGGGTCACCGTCGTGGGGCCGGCCGCCGAGCAGCGCGCCGAACGATTGGTGGTCGCCCCTGCCGAGTGCGGCGAAGTCGAGGCCGAGCAGCTCCCCGGGGTCCGAGGTCGAGGCGCTGTGCAGCCAGACATTGCCCGGGACGACGTGCGCGGCGTACACCCGGCGAGCTGCGGGCACACGGCGGTCCGCGTGACGCCCCGGGCGGCGGATGAGCGCGATCCGCACGCCCGTGTCCTTGGCGGCCGCCTCCAGGGCACGCCCCAGGGCGGGGTCCAGGTGGCTCGAAGTGAGCGCCTTGGCACCCCACGGACCGGGCTGTTCCAGCAACAGCCAGGTCCTCGCGGTGGCCGCGGTTCCCGAAACGGGCTCGGCGAAGTCCCGGGAGACGCTTGAGCACGTACTCACAGAGGTGAGCCTAACCTGACTTCCTCCACGGCGACTTTCGGGGCAGGCCGACGCTACTCCGGCAGTGGCTGCGGCGGTTTCGGACCTGCGTAGAGACCGCTCGGTCGCATCCGCAGCGGGCGCTCGCCGTACTCCTCCAGGGCATGGGCGATCCAGCCCGCCGTCCGGGCCACGGCGAAGATCGTCTCGCCCGCGCTCGGGGCCATGCCGCAGGACGCGGTGAGCACGGCCAGGGCCAGGTCCACGTTGGCGTGCAGCGGGGCGTGACGCGCGGTCGTCTCGACGATGTCGCGGGCCGCGAGGAGAGCGGGCTCCGCGCGCGGGATCTGTTCCAGGAGGGCGAACAGGGCACGCGCGCGTGGGTCCTCACCGGGGTAGAGCCGGTGTCCGAGGCCCGGGATGCGGCGGCCGGCGCGCAGTTCGTCCGCGATCACGGGTGCCGCGTCGCCCTGGTCGAGCACGTCCTGCAGCAGCCGGTGGGCGAGCCCGCTGGCCGCGCCGTGCAGCGGGCCCTCGATCACGCCCAGCCCGGCGGAGACCGCGGCGTAGGCGTGGGCACGGGCGGACGCGGCGACGCGCACCGCGAGCGTGGAGGCGGCCAGGTCGTGGTCGACGAGGAGGGCGAGGGCGGCGTCCAGGGCGCGCAGGGAGGCCTCGTCGGGGTCCTTGTGCACCGACAGCCGGGACCACAGGCGGTGGGCCAGGGGGCCCTCGTCGCGGCGCCGGTGGCCCGCCGGGGGCAGAGCGGCCACGAGCGTGGGGATGAGGGTGCGCGCGGTACCGAGTACGGCGCCCTCGGAGAGGTCGAACCGCAGGGGATCGGTGGTCGCGGCGGCGATCGTCGCGACCCTCAACAGGTCGGCGGGAGCGGCGTGCTCGGGCAGGGCGTCGACGGCGCGGCGGGCGACGGCGACGGAAGCGGAGGGTGCGGTGAACGTGCTGCCCGGGAGCATCCGGCCCGTCCACAGCCACTCGGCGACCTCCTCGTAGGTGTGCCGTGTGGCCAGTTCGACCGCGTCGACCCCGCGGAAGAAGTAGCGGTCGCTCTCGATGAGCGTGATGCGGGTGCGGACGGACAGCTCGCTGCCGGAACCGGAAGTGCCGACGCTCTCCCGCCTGTTGCGCCGGGCGAGGGCTTCGACCTCCGCGGCGTCGAAGGTGCTGCCCCGGCCGCCGCTCACCCGACGGCTGCTGAGCTGGCCGCGGCTCACGTACGCGTACACGGTCTCCGGCTTCACGCCGAGCAGCTCGGCGGCCTCCTTGGTGCTCAGCCGCCGTTCCGCGTCCTGGGGGGCGGGTTCTCGATCGCGCATGGGGGTCACCGTATCCGTGCAGCGGACCATTGACTGTTAGGTTGATTCAATCAATATTGACAGGCATTCAGTCAATCATGGACAGTCGAATCAAGTCCAGGGAGGAAGTCATGTCCGTGAAAAGGTCAGCAGCCACTCTTGTCGAAGCGCCTCGGGGGCTTGCCGGTGTCGTCGTCACCGACACCCGGATCGGTGATGTCCGCGGTCTGGAGGGCTTCTACCACTACCGCCAGTACTCCGCCGTCGACCTCGCGCGGACCCGCGGCTTCGAGGACGTCTGGCACCTGCTCGTACACGGCGAACTGCCGGACGCCGAGCGGAGTGCGGCCTTCGCGGCCGAGACCGCGGCACTGCGGCGCCTGCCCGACGAGGTGCGAGCGGCGCTGCCGGCCATCGCAGCGGCCGGTGGGCGCTCCGGGCCGCTGGCCGGGATGCGTACCGCGCTGTCGCTGCTGGGTGCGGCGAAGGGATTCCGCCCCGTGTACGACATCGACGCCGACCGGCGCCGCAGGGACACGATCGAGGCCGCCGCGGCCGTACCGACGCTGCTCACCGCACTGCACCGGCTGGGCAGGGGGCTGGAACCGGTGGAGCCGCGGGAGGACCTGACCTACGCGGCGAACTACCTCTACATGCTGACCGGTTCGGTGCCGGCCGAGCGGCATGCGCGGGCGATCGAGCAATACTTGATCTCAACCATTGATCACGGATTCAATGCATCCACCTTCACGGCCCGGGTCATCGCTTCGACGGGCGCGGACGTGGCGGCATGCCTCGCCGGGGCGGTGGCGGCGCTGTCGGGCCCGTTGCACGGGGGCGCGCCCAGCCGGGCTCTGGACACCCTGGACGCGATCGGCACCCCGGACCGTATCGATCCCTGGGTGCGCCAGCGGGTGCTCGCCGGTGAGCGCATCATGGGGTTCGGGCACGCGATCTACCGCACGGAGGACCCGCGGTCCCGGATGCTGCGCGAGGTCGCCCAGGGGTTCGGCGGGCCGCGGGTGGACTTCGCCGTCGAGGTCGAGCGTCACATCGAGGCGATTCTGGCGGAGCTGAAGCCCGGGCGGGAGCTGCACACCAACGTCGAGTACTACGCGGGTGTGGTCATGGAACTCTGCGGTCTGCCTCGCGAGATGTTCACCCCGACCTTCGCTGCCGGCCGGGCGGTGGGCTGGAGCGCCAACATCCTGGAGCAGTCGGAGGACTCGAAGATCATCAGGCCGGTGGCGCGGTATGTGGGGCCGGAGGCGCCGGCGCCTGTGCCGGACTGAGGGGAAGCGCCGCCGGGTGGAGGGCTGGGCCGGCGATGCGAGGCGGTAGTCCTCAGGCGCGGTGGTGCGCGTGAAGCTGTAACTCCAGGGAGCCGAGCGGCTCCGATCGGAGGGGAGGCGCACGGAGGGCAGTGCGAGTCGCGCAGACCGGCGCCCTGCCCGACGTCTGTCCCGTGAGTGGTGCTGACGGCCGTTCACTTCGGTGTGGATCTTTTGGCTCGTATCCTGGGGCGGCATCCCCATTTCCCACGTGTGCCGGGAACGCGAGCCGGTGCACGCGTCGGCGCGAGAGAGGTCGCACGGTGAGCCAGCCGAGTCCGAAACCGCAGCAGATCCCGGTCGTCGTCCTGGCCGGATTCCTCGGCTCGGGAAAGACCACCCTGCTCAATCACCTCCTGCACCGCAGTGGCGGCAGCCGTATCGGCGCCATCGTCAACGACTTCGGGGCGATCGAGATCGACGCGATGGCCGTGGCGGGAGCGCTCGGCGACTCGACGGTCTCCCTGGGCAACGGCTGCCTGTGCTGTGCCGTCGACGCGAGCGAACTGGACCAGTACCTGGAGCGGCTCGCGGAGCCCTCCCTCGGCATCGACGTCATCGTCATCGAGGCCAGCGGTCTCGCCGAGCCGCAGGAACTCGTACGGATGCTGCTGGCCAGCGAGCATCCCGGGGTCGTGTACGGAGGACTCGTCGAGGTCGTCGACGCCGTCGAGTTCGACGACACCCGTGCCCGGCATCCCGAGATCGACCGGCATCTCGCGCTGGCCGACCTCGTCGTCGTCAACAAGCTCGACCGGGCGGCGGACGCCGAACGCGTCCTCGGGCTGGTCCGGTCCCTCGTCGACCGCGCCGCCGTCGTCCCGGCCACCTACGGCCGGATCGACCCGGAGTTCCTCTTCGACTGCCGCCCGAGCGAGGAGCGCATGGGGCAGCTCTCCTTCGACGACCTGCACGAAGACGATCTGCACGAAGGCGACCTGCGCGAAGAGGGCCTGCACCCGGAGGACCTGCCCGCAGACGCCCCCCACGCACACGCCCCGCACCAGCGCGCCGCGGACGGCCACGCCGGACACCTGCACGCCGCGTACGACAGCCTGTCGTTCGTCTCCCGGGCGCCCCTCGACCCGCGCCGGCTGATGACGTTCCTCGACAGCAGGCCCGAGGGGCTGTACCGGATCAAGGGCTACATCGACTTCGGGCCGCACGACGCCCGCAACCGTTACGCCGTCCACGCCGTCGGGCGGTTCCTGCGCTTCTACCCGGAGCCCTGGCCGGACGGCGGCGAACGCCTCACGCAGCTGGTCCTCATCGGCTCGGGGATCGACGCCGCCGCGCTCGAGAAGGAGCTGGAGGCGTCCGCGAGCGACGCCCCACACGCCGACGAGCACGGCATGTGGGGCGTCCTGCGGTACGTACGCGACCCCGAGGAGCAGGCCGCGGACCCGGCCTAGACCGGCCCGGCCACCACGGCCACCGTCTTCGCCAGGGACACTCCCGAGCCGTCGCGGCGGGGGTCGATGTCCGGCAGGTCGGCCGGCGTGCCGTTCTTCTGCGCCGCCAGGGCGGGGACGGGGCCCGCCCAGGCCAGGGACAGACAGTCCTCGCCCTTCAGGAACCGCTGGCAGCGGACGCCGCCCGTGGCGCGGCCCTTGCGCGGGTACTGGTCGAACGGGGTCAGCTTGGCCGTCGTCTGGACGGAGTCGTCCAGCGTGCCCCGGGAGCCCGCGACGGTGAAGACCACGGCGTCCACCGCCGGGTCCACCGCGGTGAAGGAGATGACCTTCGCGCCTTCGGCGAGCTTGATGCCGGCCACACCGCCGGCCGGGCGGCCCTGAGCGCGGACCTGGGACGCCTGGAAGCGCAGCAACTGCGCGTCGTCGGTGACGAAGACCAGGTCCTCCTCGCCGGTGCGCAGCTCGACCGCGCCGACGATCCGGTCACCCTCCTTGAGGGTGATCACCTCCAGCTCGTCCTTGTTGGCCGGATAGTCCGGCACCACGCGCTTGACGACGCCTTGTGCCGTGCCGAGCGCCAGGCCCGGCGACGACTCGTCGAGCGTGGTCAGGCAGACCACCGTCTCGTCGTCTTCCAGGGAGACGAACTCCGCCAGCGGCGCGCCCCCCGCGAGGTTCGGTGCCGTCAGCGACTCCGGAAGCTGGGGCAGGTCGACCACGTTCAGCCGTAGCAGCCGGCCCGCCGAGGTGACCGCGCCCACCTCCCCGCGGGCGGTGGCGGGCACCGCCGAGACGATCACGTCGTGCTTCACGCGCTGGGCACCGGCGTCCTCCGTGAAGGGCTCGCCGTTCGCGGTACGGGCCAGCAGACCCGTCGAGGACAGCAGCACCCGGCACGGGTCGTCGGCCACCTGGAGCGGCACGGCCGCGACCGGGGCGCCGCCCGACTCCAGCAGCACCGTACGCCGGTCGGTGCCGAACTTCTTGGCGACGTTGGCCAGTTCGGAGGAGACCAGCTTGCGCAGCTCCGCGTCCGAGTCGAGGATCCGGGTCAGCTCCTCGATCTCCGCGTTGAGCCGGTCCTTCTCGGACTCCAGCTCGATGCGGTCGAACTTGGTCAGACGGCGCAGCGGCGTGTCGAGGATGTACTGCGTCTGTACCTCGCTCAGCGAGAACTGCTCCATCAGGCGCTGCTTGGCCTGTGCGGAGTTCTCGCTGGAGCGGATCAGGCGGATGACCTCGTCGATGTCCAGCAGGGCCGTGAGCAGACCCTCGACCAGGTGCAGCCGGTCGCGCTTCTTGGAGCGGCGGAACTCCGAGCGCCGCCGTACGACGTTGAAGCGGTGGTCGAGGTAGACCTCCAGGAGCTCCTTCAGGCCCAGCGTGAGCGGCTGGCCGTCCACCAGCGCCACGTTGTTGATGCCGAAGGACTCCTCCATCGGCGTCAGCTTGTAGAGCTGCTCCAGGACCGCCTCCGGCACGAAGCCGTTCTTGATCTCGATGACCAGGCGCAGGCCGTGCTCGCGGTCGGTCAGGTCCTTGACGTCGGCGATGCCCTGGAGCTTCTTCGAACCGACCAGGTCCTTGATCTTGGCGATGACCTTCTCGGGGCCGACCGTGAAGGGCAGCTCCGTGACCACGAGGCCCTTGCGGCGGGCCGTCACGGGCTCCACCGAGACCGTCGCCCGGATCTTGAACGTGCCGCGGCCGGACTCGTAGGCGTCCCGGATGCCGGACAGGCCGACGATGCGGCCGCCGGTGGGCAGGTCGGGGCCCGGGACGTGCTTCATCAGGGCGTCGAGATCGGCGTTCGGGTACCTGATCAGGTGGCGGGCGGCGGCGATGACCTCGCGCAGGTTGTGCGGCGCCATGTTCGTCGCCATGCCGACCGCGATGCCCGAGGCGCCGTTGACCAGGAGGTTCGGGAAGGCGGCGGGCAGGGCCACCGGTTCCTGCTCCTGGCCGTCGTAGTTGGGGTTGAAGTCGACGGTGTCCTCGTCGATCGACTCCGTCATCAGGCTCGTCGCCTCGGCCATCCGGCACTCGGTGTACCGCATGGCCGCCGGCGGGTCGTCGTTGCCCAGCGAGCCGAAGTTGCCGTGGCCGTCGACCAGGGGGACCCGCATCGAGAAGGGCTGGGCCATGCGCACGAGGGCGTCGTAGATCGACGCGTCGCCGTGCGGGTGCAGCTTGCCCATCACCTCGCCGACGACACGGGCGCACTTGACGTACCCGCGCTCGGGGCGCAGGCCCATCTCGCTCATCTGGTAGACGATGCGGCGGTGCACGGGCTTGAGGCCGTCGCGTGCGTCGGGCAGGGCGCGGGAGTAGATGACCGAGTACGCGTACTCGAGGAAGGAGCCCTGCATCTCGTCGACGACGTCGATGTCGAGGATCCGCTCCTCGTACGAGTCGTCGGGCGGCGTCTTCGTGCTGCGGCGGGCCATCGCTGCCGGCTCCTCCTGTTACTGGTCGCTCGCCTACGGGGCGTTCCTGCCGGTGAGGAGACGTCGATCGTGCCCGGCCCATCGGGCCCTGCGCGCGCTCGCCCACTCGTCACCGGCCGCCCCTGCGGCTCGCTCATGCTGCTGCGATCCGGATCTGACGCCGACCATTGTGGACCGCCGCACTGACAACCGGGACCAGGGCCCGGTCTCCGACGCCTGTCGGGCCCTACCGAGCCCGGCGAGGACGGTCCCCCGTGCTCGCTCTCGGCGTACGCCGCCCGGGAACTTCACCAGGGCTTCGCACGCTTGCATACAGTGGCAGGACCGGCAGGAATCCGCGGTTGTGAAGACCGCTCCGCGATCGAAGGGACGTACATGCCCATGGGTCACACGGCCACAGCCCAGGCAGGCTCCGGGGGCCTGACAGCGACCGAGCACCGCCTGGCCAACGGCCTGCGCGTGGTGCTCTCCGAGGACCACCTGACCCCGGTCGCCGCGGTGTGCCTCTGGTACGACGTCGGCTCGCGCCACGAAGTCAAGGGACGCACCGGCCTGGCTCACCTTTTCGAGCACCTGATGTTCCAGGGTTCCGCCCAGGTCAAGGGCAACGGTCACTTCGAGCTCGTCCAGGGCGCGGGCGGCTCGCTGAACGGCACCACCAGCTTCGAGCGGACCAACTACTTCGAGACCATGCCCACCCATGAGCTGGAGCTCGCCCTCTGGCTGGAGGCCGACCGCATGGGCTCGCTGCTGACGGCGCTCGACGACGAGTCGATGGAGAACCAGCGGGACGTCGTCAAGAACGAGCGCCGCCAGCGCTACGACAACGTCCCCTACGGCACCGCGTTCGAGAAGCTGACCGCGCTCGCCTACCCGGAGGGCCACCCCTACCACCACACCCCGATCGGCTCCATGGCCGACCTGGACGCGGCGACCCTGGAGGACGCGCGGGCGTTCTTCCGCACCTACTACGCACCGAACAACGCCGTGCTCTCCGTGGTCGGCGACATCGACCCGGAGCAGACCCTCGCCTGGGTGGAGAAGTACTTCGGCTCCATCCCCGGGCACGACGGCAAGCCCGCCCCGCGCGACGGCTCGCTGCCGGAGACCATCGGCGAGCAGCTGCGCGAGGTCGTCGAGGAGGAGGTCCCGGCGCGCGCCCTGATGGCCGCCTACCGGCTGCCGCACGACGGCACGCGCGCGTGCGACGCCGCCGACCTGGCCCTCACCGTCCTCGGCGGCGGCGAGTCCTCCCGCCTCTACAACCGGCTGGTGCGGCGCGACCGTACGGCCGTGGCGGCCGGCTTCGGCCTGCTGCGGCTCGCCGGGGCGCCCTCCCTGGGGTGGCTGGATGTGAAGACGTCCGGTGACGTGGAGGTTCCGGTCATCGAGACCGCCATCGACGAGGAGCTCGCCCGGTTCGCCGAGGAAGGCCCCACGGCCGAGGAGATGGAGCGCGCCCAGGCCCAGCTGGAGCGCGAATGGCTGGACCGGCTCGGCACGGTCGCCGGCCGCGCCGACGAACTGTGCCGGTACGCCGTGCTGTTCGGCGACCCGCAGCTCGCCCTGACCGCCGTCCAGCGTGTGCTGGAGATCACGGCGGAGGAGGTCCACGAGGTCGCCAAGGCCTGCCTGCGGCCCGACAACCGCGCGGTGCTCGTCTACGAGCCGACCGCCCCCGAATCCCCCGCCGACCAGGACGAGAACGAGGAGGCGGCCCGGTGACCGAGCTCGCCACGATGGACTTCCACCCCCGGCCGCAGTCGGGCGACGCCCGGCCGTGGGCCTTCCCCGCCCCCGAGCGCGGCACGCTCGACAACGGCCTGACGGTGCTGCGCTGCCACCGCCCCGGCCAGCAGGTCGTCGCCGTGGAGGTGCTGCTGGACGCCCCCCTGGACGCCGAGCCGGCCGGTCTCGACGGTGTGGCGACGATCATGGCCCGGGCGTTCTCCGAGGGCACCGACAAGCACTCCGCCGAGGAGTTCGCCGCCGAGCTGGAGCGCGCGGGCGCCACCCTCGACGCGCACGCCGACCACCCCGGCGTCCGGCTCAGCCTGGAGGTGCCGGCCTCCCGGCTCGCCAAGGGGCTGAACCTGATCGCCGACGCGCTGAGGGCGCCCGCGTTCGCCGACAGCGAGGTCGAGCGGCTGGTCACCAACCGCCTCGACGAGATCCCGCACGAACTGGCCAACCCCTCCCGCCGCGCCGCCAAGGAGCTCTCCAAGGAGCTGTTCCCGTCGGACGCGCGCATGTCGCGGCCCCGGCAGGGCAGCGAGGAGACGGTCGCCGCGATCGACTCCGCTGCCGTTCGCGGCTTCTACGAGAAGCACGTCCGCCCCGCCACGGCCACCGCCGTGGTCGTCGGCGACCTCACCGGCATCGACCTCGACGCCCTGCTCGGGGACACCCTGGGCGCCTGGACGGGCTCCTCGGCCGAGCCGCGACCCGTGCCGCCGGTGACCGCCGACGACACCGGCCGGGTCGTCATCGTGGACCGCCCCGGCGCCGTCCAGACGCAGCTGCTGATCGGCCGGGTCGGCCCGGACCGGCACGACCGTGTGTGGCCCGCGCAGGTGCTCGGCACGTACTGCCTCGGCGGCACTCTCACCTCCCGCCTGGACCGCGTCCTGCGCGAGGAGAAGGGCTACACCTACGGCGTACGGGCGTTCGGCCAGGTCCTCAGGTCGGCCCCGGACGGCACGGGTGCCGCGATGCTCGCCATCAGCGGTTCCGTCGACACGCCCAACACCGGCCCCGCTCTGGAGGACCTCTGGACGGTGCTGCGCACCCTCGCCGCCGAGGGACTGACCGACGCCGAGCGGGACGTCGCCGTGCAGAACCTGGTCGGGGTGGCTCCGCTGAAGTACGAGACGGCCGCGGCGGTCGCGAGCACGCTGGCCGACCAGGTCGAGCAGCACCTGCCCGACGACTACCAGGCCACGCTGTACCGCCAGCTCGCCGCGACCGGCACCGTGGAGGCCACCGCGGCGGCCGTGAGCGCCTTCCCGGTGGACCGTCTGGTGACCGTCCTCGTCGGTGACGCGGCGCAGATCAAGGCACCTGTCGAGGCCCTGGGCATCGGCGAAGTCACCGTCGTCGCGGCCGAGTAGCGGCACGCGCGCACAGGGGCCCTGGTTGTCTTCAAAGGCACCAGGGCCCCTTTATGTCCGAATTGGGATGGGAGTTGCCTGTCTGCCCTGTGGGATGCGCTACAAACGCCGGGATTCGTTTGGGAATTGAAAGCGGCGCCGCTTAGCGTCGTCCGGGCTGTTCGTCAGGCAGTGCGCCGCACCCGCGGCACCGGACAGTCATCGCCGAGTCCCCGTACGGCGCGAGCCAGGGGAGCCGGGGACCCACCGTAGTCCCTGGGGTGAATCGGACGCCCGCGCGAGTCGCGAGGGAGTCCGTAGGAGACCTTCCTGCTCCGAACCCGTCAGCTAACCCGGTAGGCGAGAGGGAAGGAAAGGACCAGCCACTACATGGCGTTCACTCGCGCCACCGGGAAGCACCGTCGTCCCAGCAGGATCCAGCGCGGCACCGCCCGCGCGGCGGGCGTCGCGGCCCTCGCCACCACCGGCGTGATCGGCACCGTGGCGGCCCCTGCGGCCTTCGCCGCCGAGCCCAGCCCCGAGCAGACCGGTCTCACCCCGGTCGTCACCATGGGCGACACCGTGGCCCAGCAGATCGACGCCCAGGCCGTCGCGCAGCAGCAGGCCGCCGACGAGGCCGCCGCCAAGCGGAAGGCCGAGGAGGCCGCGCGCAAGCAGGCCGCCGAGTTGGCGGAGAGGGCCAAGGAAGCGGCCGAGAAGGCCCGCGAGGCCAAGGAGCGCGCCGCCCGCGAGGCCGAGCGCAAGCGCCTCAACGCCTACGTGGCCCCGATCTCCGGCTCGTACGTCTCCACCAGCTACAAGGCCAGCAGTGGCCTGTGGTCCTCCGGCAGCCACACCGGTGTGGACTTCCACGCCGCCAGCGGCACCTCCGTCCACGCGGTCGGCGCGGGCACCGTCGTCGAGGCCGGCTGGGGCGGCTCCTACGGCAACCAGATCGTGATCAAGATGAACGACGGGACGTACACCCAGTACGGCCACCTGTCCTCCGTCGGCGTCTCGGTGGGCCAGCAGGTCACCCCCGGCCAGCAGATCGGCCTGTCCGGCGCGACGGGCAACGTCACCGGCCCGCACCTGCACTTCGAGGCCCGTACGAGCCCCGAGTACGGCTCGGACATCGACCCGGTCGCCTACCTCCGCTCCCACGGCGTCAACGTCTGACCGGAACCTCCGCGCTGTTCCCGAAGCCCCGGCTCCCCGAGCCGGGGCTTTCGGTGTTTACGGCGGCAGCCTGTCCAAAAAATATCCCTGGATTCCCGAGGGCCGTCGGAAATTCCGGCTCATTGCAATAGAGTCACGGAACGGACGCCGCTCGTCGGCGTTTCACGGGGATTAATGGGGAGGTCGGTCATGCGTATTCCCGCGCACTCGGTGTGCACGGCCATCCGGGACGACATCGTCGCGGGCGTCCACGCACGCGGCAGCCGGCTCACCGAGGAACTCCTGGCGCGCCGCTACGGCGTCTCGCGGGTGCCCGTCCGGGAGGCGCTGCGCACGCTGGAGGCCGAGGGCTTCGTGGTGACCCGCCGGCACGCGGGCGCGTGCGTGGCCGAACCCACCGAGCAGGAGGCGGGCGACCTGCTGGAGATGCGCATGCTCCTGGAGCCCCTCGGCGCGGCCCGCGCCGCCCAGCGCCGCACCGAGGCGCATCTGAAGGTCCTGCGCGGCCTGGTCCGGCTGGGCCAGGAGCGGGCCCGCCGCGGCAGCAGCGACGACCTGCGCTCCCTCGGCGGCTGGTTCCACGAAACACTCGCCCAGGCCTCCGGCAGCCCCGCACTGACCTCGATGCTCACCCAGCTCCGCCACAAGATCGCGTGGATGTACGCCGTGGACGCGCCGGCCAACCCGGTGGAGTCCTGGACGGAACACGGCGCGATCGTGGACGCGGTGGCGCGCGGGGACGGCGAGCGCGCGCGGGCGGTCACGGCGCTGCACGCCGAGCGTGCCACGGGCGCGCACCGTCTGCGCTTCGGCTCCGGCAGGGAGCCCGCCGGCGGTGTGAGGAACTCGCAACATCCCGTAAACACGGCGAGCCTGCGGCATTAACACGGCGGCCGTATACAAAGAGCAGCCAATTCGTGAGGGTCTATTTCCCGTGCCCGAAACGGGGAATTCTAGAATTCCCGCTCCTTGTCGGCCGGGAATGGCGAAGGGCTCGCCCGTTGCATCAGGGCGAGCCCTTCCATGTGCGCCGGACCGGCGCACGGGACATCAGACGGTCTCGGGCAGTTCCTCGAGACCCTCGGAGACCAGCTTGGCCAGCCGGTCCAGGGCGACGTCCGCGCCCTCGGTGTCGGAGGCGAGGACGATCTCCTCGCCACCCTGGGCGCCGAGGCCCAGGACGGCCAGCATCGAGGCCGCGTTGACGGGGTTGCCGTCAGCCTTGGCGATCGTCACCGGGACGCCTGCGGCCGTGGCGGCTCGGACGAAGATGGAGGCGGGGCGGGCGTGGAGACCCTCGGCCCAGCCGACGTTGACGCGGCGCTCAGCCATGTGTTGCTGCCCTTCGGTTTTCAGGGTTGTCTAGACCAGTTTCCCATATCGTGAAGCCCTCCAGGAGTGGTCCTCGCGTTCCACTCCCGGGGTGCCGTCGGATCGCGGCCTCGACCCGACTGACGCCCTCCACAGACTGCCTCGCGCCGCTGTCGGACGCTAGCCGTACTCTGGGGCCCATGCAGACCTCGCCGGACCGGCACGAGTATCCCGCCCACTGGGAAGCCGACGTGGTGCTGCGCGACGGGGGCACCGCGCGCATCCGGCCCATCACCGTTGATGACGCCGATCGCCTGGTCAGCTTCTACGAGCAGGTCTCCGACGAGTCGAAGTACTACCGCTTCTTCGCGCCGTACCCTCGCCTGTCCGCCAAGGACGTCCACCGCTTCACGCACCACGACTTTGTGGACCGGGTGGGACTCGCGGCCACGGTCGGCGGCGAGTTCATCGCCACCGTACGCTACGACCGGATCGGCGCGGACGGAACGCCCGCGTCCGCACCCGCCGACGAGGCCGAGGTCGCCTTCCTCGTCCAGGACGCCCACCAGGGCCGCGGAGTCGCCTCCGCCCTGCTCGAACACATCGGCGCCGTCGCCCGTGAGCGCGGCATCCGCCGCTTCGCCGCCGAGGTGCTGCCCGCCAACAACAAGATGATCAAGGTGTTCACGGACGCCGGCTACACCCAGAAGCGCAGCTTCGAGGACGGCGTCGTCCGTCTGGAGTTCGACCTCGAACCCACCGACCGCTCCCTCGCCGTGCAGTACGCCCGCGAACACCGCGCCGAGGCACGCTCCGTGCAGCGGCTCCTCGCCCCCGGGTCGGTCGCCGTCATCGGCGCCGGGCGCACCCCGGGCGGCGTGGGCCGCAGCGTCCTCGGCAACATCCGCGACGCCGGGTTCACCGGCCGCCTGTACGCCGTGAACAAGGCCCTCCCCGAGGGGCAGGAGGAGCTCGACGGGGTGCCCGCCCGCCGCTCGGTGCGGGACATCGACGGCCCGGTCGACCTCGCCGTCGTCGCCGTACCGGCCGAGCAGGTCACCGAGGTCGTCACCGAGTGCGGCGAACACGGCGTGCAGGGGCTCGTCGTGGTCTCCGCCGGGTACGCCGAGAGCGGCCACGAGGGGCGTGAACGCCAGCGCGCCCTCGTACGGCACGCGCGCACGTACGGCATGCGGATCATCGGCCCCAACGCCTTCGGCATCATCAACACCTCTCCGGAGGTACGGCTGAACGCCTCCCTCGCCCCCGAGGTGCCGCGCCCCGGCCGGATCGGCCTGTTCGCCCAGTCCGGTGCCATCGGCATCGCCCTGCTGTCCCGGCTGCACCGGCGCGGCGGCGGCGTCACGGGCGTGACAGGCGTCTCCACCTTCGTCTCCTCCGGCAATCGCGCCGACGTCTCCGGCAACGATGTCCTGCAGTACTGGTACGAGGACCCCGACACCGACGTCGTCCTCATGTACCTGGAGTCCATCGGCAACCCCCGCAAGTTCACCCGCCTCGCCCGCCGGACCGCCGCGGCCAAGCCCCTGGTCGTCGTCCAGGGCGCGCGGCACGGCGCCGCCCCCCAGGGGCACGCCGTCCGGGCGACCCGGCTGCCGCACGCGACCGTGTCGGCGCTGCTGCGCCAGGCCGGCGTCATCCGCGTCGACACCATCACCGAGCTGGTGGACGCGGGCCTGCTGCTCGCCCGCCAGCCCCTGCCGCCCGGCCCCAGGGTGGCCATCCTGGGCAACTCGGAGTCGCTCGGCCTGCTCACGTACGACGCGTGCCTCGCCGAGGGCCTGCGGCCGCACCCCCCGCAGGACCTGACGACCGCGGCCTCCGCGGCGGACTTCCACGCCGCCCTGTCCCGCGCGCTCGCCGACGACCGGTGCGACGCCGTCGTCGTCACGGCCATACCGGCGGTGGGGGAGGGCTCGGTCGGTGACGGGGCCCTGGCGGAGGCCTTGCGCTCCGCCTCGGCCGCGACTCCGGGCAAGCCGGTCCTGGTGGTCCACGTGGAGCTCGGCGGCCTGGCGGAAGCCCTGTCGGCGGCGGCGAGCACGGCGCCGCAGACCACATCGGACAACCCGTCGCAAAACGCTCCAAGCCCGACGCCCGCAGCGGAACAACTCCCCGCCACCGAAGCCCCCGAAGGCGCCCACCTCATCCCCGCCTACCCCGCCTCCGAGCGTGCCGTCCGCGCCCTCGGCCAGGCCGTCGCCTACGCGCAGTGGCGGCGCGACGCGGCCGACCCCGGCAAGGTGCCCGAGTACGAGGACATCGACGAGAAGGGCGCCGCCGCGCTGATCGACGGCCTGCTCGCGCGCGGGCAGGGCCTCACCCTCGGCACCGACGAGACCTGTGACCTCCTCGGCCACTACGGCGTCCAGGTCCACCGCGCCCTGCCCGCCCCGACCCCCGACGCCGCCGCCGAAGCCGCCCGCACCCTCGGCTACCCCGTGGCACTCAAGGCCACCGCCCCGCACCTCAGGCACCGCGCCGACCTGGGCGGCGTCCGCCTCGACCTCGCCGACGAGGACCAACTGCGCCGCTCCTACGCGGAGTTGACCGAGCTGTTCGGTGCGCCGGAGGAGCTGCGGCCGGTGGTGCAGCGGATGGCGCCGCGCGGCGTGGACGTCGTCGTCCGGGCCGTCATCGACCCCGCGGCCGGAGCGGTGCTCTCCTTCGGACTCGCCGGGGCCGCCTCGCAGCTGCTCGGGGACACCGCGCACCGGCTGATCCCGGTCACCGACCGGGAGGCGACCTCGCTGGTGCGCTCGATCCGCACGGCCCCGCTGCTGTTCGGCTGGCGCGGCTCCGCACCGGCTGACACCCGGGCCCTGGAGGAGCTGCTGCTGCGGGTGTCCCGGCTGGTCGACGACCATCCCGAGGTCGTCGCGGTCACCCTGGAGCCGGTGGTCGTCGCCTCGCACGGCCTCAGCGTCCTCGGCGCCTCCGTCCGCCTCGCGCCCCCGCCCGCCCGCGACGACCTCGGCCCGCGGACCCTTCCCGCCTACTGACAGGGGGCGACCTGTCCCTCGCAGTCAGTGGTCCCCCGTAGGATGGGCGTCATGGCCAAGACCAGTACGACGACCCAGGGGCTGCGGGCGGCGATCGAGCGCAGCGGCTACTACCCGGCCCTCGTGGCCGAGGCGGTGGAGGCCGCCGTGGGCGGTGAGCCCATGCGGTCGTACCTGGTCCACCAGGAGACGACGTTCGACCAGAACGAGGTGCGGCGGCACGTGACCGTGCTCGTCCTCACGGACAACCGCTTCATCGTCAGCCACACCGACGAGCAGGCCGCCGACAGCACATCCCCGACGCCGTACGCCACGACGTCGACGGAGTCCGTGAAGATCGGCCGCATCTCGTCGATCGTGGTCAGCCGTGTGGTCGCCAACCCCGAGTCGTACAAGCCGGGCACTCTGCCCCGCGAGGTCGTCCTCACCATCGGCTGGGGCGCCGTCTCCCGCATCGACCTGGAGCCGGCCGCCTGCGGCGACCCCAACTGCGAGGCGGACCACGGCTACACCGGCAACTCGACGGCGGACGACCTCAGCCTGCGCGTCAGCGAGGCCGGGGACGGACCGGAGACCGTGCGTGAGGCTCTCGCGTTCGCGCAGGCCCTCTCCGAGGCGACCGCGGACACGACCCGCTGATGGCACAGCCCAAGACGGCCTGGGATTCCCACCCCGAACCGCTCGCCGTCGCCTCCGCACCCGCCCCCGAGTACGGCAGCGGATCGCTCGCCGACCTCCTGCCCACCCTGGCCGCCGGTCTCGGCGTACCGGACATGAACGCCGCGATCACGGAGCTGACCCCCGCCGACCGGAACTGCGTGTTCCTGATCGACGGTCTCGGCTGGGAGCAGCTGAAGGCGCACCCCGAGGACGCGCCCTTCATGACGTCCCTCCTCGCCACCTCCCGCGGCGGCACCGGGCGTCCGCTCACCGCCGGCTACCCGGCGACCACGGCGACCTCCCTCGCCTCCGTCGGCACCGGCCTGCCGCCCGGCACGCACGGCCTGCCCGGCTACACCGTCCGCAACCCGGACACCGGCGAGCTGATGAACCAGCTGCGCTGGCAGCCATGGACGCAGCCCGGCGTCTGGCAGCCGTACCCCACGGTCTTCCAGCTGGCGCACGCGGCCGGGGTGCACGCCGCGCAGGTCTCGTCCCCGACCTTCCAGAACACCCCGCTGACCAGGGTCGCGCTCAGTGGCGGATCGTTCCTGGGGCGGCTGACCGGCGAGGACCGCATGGACCTGGCGGCCGAGCAACTGGCCGCGGGCGACCGCTCCCTGGTGTACACGTACTTCGCCGAGGTGGACGGCGCCGGTCACCGCTTCGGCGTCGACTCCGACGCCTGGCGCGGCCAGCTCATGTACGCCGACCGCCTGGTCCAGCGCCTGGCCGAGCAACTGCCGCCGCGCAGCGCCCTCTACGTCACCGCCGATCACGGCATGATCGACGTGCCGTTCGACGAGCAGCACCGCATCGACTTCGACGAGGACTGGGAGCTGAGCGCCGGGGTCGCCCTGCTCGGCGGCGAGGGCCGCGCCCGCCACGTCTACGCGGTGCCCGGCGCGGCGAACGACGTCCTGACCTGCTGGCGCGAGGTGCTCGGCGAGCAGTTCTGGGTGGCCTCACGCGACGAGGCCATCGCGGCGGGCTGGTTCGGCCCGCAGATCGACGAACGGGTGTACGGCAGGATCGGTGACGTGGTCGCGGCCGCGCGGGACGACGTCCTGCTCATCGCCTCCGAGCGGGAGCCCAAGGAGTCGGCCATGGTCGGCAACCACGGTTCGATGACCCCCGCCGAGCAGCTGGTCCCCCTGCTCGAAGTACGCTCCTGACACTGCCGAACGCCGACCTCCCACGCCGAAAGGTGCTCAACTCCACATGCCCGAGCTGGTGTTCTTCTGCGGAACCATGGACTGCGGGAAGTCGACGCTGGCTCTCCAGATCGAGCACAACCGCTCGGCGCGCGGCCTGCAGGGCATGATCTTCTCGCGCGACGACCGGGCCGGCGAGGGCAAGCTGTCCTCGCGCCTCGGCCTGGTGACGGACGCGGTGGAGGTCGGCGACGGGCAGGACCTCTACGGCTACCTCGTCGACCATCTCTCGCAAGGCGGCCGTGCGGACTACGTGATCGCCGACGAGGCGCAGTTCCTCGCGCCGGAGCAGATCGACCAACTCGCGCGTGTGGTGGACGACCTGAGCCTGGACGTCTACGCCTTCGGCATCACGACCGACTTCCGCTCCAAGCTGTTCCCCGGCTCGCAGCGGCTGGTGGAGCTGGCCGACCGGGTCGAGGTGCTCCAGGTCGAGGCCCTGTGCTGGTGCGGAGCCCGCGCCACGCACAACGCCCGCACGATAGGCGGGGTGATGGTCGTCGAGGGCGCTCAGGTGGTCGTCGGCGACGTCACCCACTCCGCCGACGAAGTCGGGTACGAGGTGCTGTGCCGCCGTCACCACCGCCGCCGGATGACCGCGGCGACCTCCCATGCGGCAGCCCTGTCCCCGGACGTGCTGCCGGTGACGTCCGCCTGACCCAGGTCCGGCGCTCCGGCCGTCAGTCCGGCCGCTGCAGCAGCGCGAACCGCGCCCCTTCCGGGTCCGCCACCCTCGCCACCCGCCCGTGGTCGGTGTCGTGTACCGGCCTAAGGACCTGCCCGCCCAGGTGGACGAGGTGGTCCACGGCGTCGTCGACATCGGCGACCTGGAAGTACGTGACCCAGTGCGGCCCCCGGTCGCGGGGCAGGGCGTGCCCCACACCGTGGATGCCGGCGACGGGTTCGCCGCCCAGGAGCAGGGCCACGTAGTCGAGGTCGGCGGAGACCACCGGCTCCTCCTCGTAGCCGAACACCGTCCGGTAGAACTTGGCGACGCTCGCCGACTCGAAGGTCAGCAGCTCGTTCCAGGCGGGTGTGCCGGGAACGCCCGAGACGGCGGTGCCCAGATGCGCGGCGGACTGCCAGATGCCGAACACCGCGCCCGCGGGGTCGGAGCAGATCGCCAGACGGCCGGCGTCGGCGGCGTCCAGCGGACCCACGCCGATCGTTCCGCCGCGGCTGCGCACCGTTTCGGCCGTCAGATCCGCGTTCTGTGAGGCGAAGTAGGGCGTCCACGCGATGGGCAGATGGCGGTCCGGTGGCAGCCGGCCGAGGCCGGCCACCTCGCGTCCGTCGAGCAGCGCGCGCACATAGGGGCCGAGCTGCTGGGGGCCCGGCTGGAACTCCCAGCCGAACAGCGCTCCGTAGAACTCCTCGGTCGCGTCCAGTCCGTGCACCATCAGGCTCACCCAGCAGGGCGCGCCGGGCGCGTGCCGGGCGGGTGGGTCACCGTACGGCCCGGCGGACCCCCGTGCGTCGGTCATCGTCACTCTCTTCTCGGCCTCGCGGTGGCCGTGCTCTCCGCAGCCTGGCGGGTCAGCCCTGTGGGGCGTCCCATGTCCGGGAGAATGCCCGATGTGCGGGCCTCGTCCCTCGCGGCGCGCTTGTCGGCAGGTGTCGTTCAGCTGTACAGCATGTGCTTGTTCCCGTACACCGTGTGATCGTTCCGCTCCGGCCGAGCAGAGTAGCCGGACACGGACGGCTCGGCCACCCCCGTGCGCGAGGATGGGGACCATGAACGCCATCATCTCCGCATCCGACCTCGTGAAGGACCTCGACAGCGCCCGGCCGCCGGTCCTGCTCGACGTCCGCTGGCAGCTCAGCGCGGCCAAGGCGGCCGGCGAGCCGCCGTTCGACGGCCGGACCGCGTACGAGGCAGGGCACCTTCCCGGAGCCGTATACGTCGACCTGGACCGGGAGTTGGCCTCCGCGCCGGGTAAGGGCGGTCGGCACCCGCTGCCCGACCTCGCCCAGTTCGGTACCGCGATGCGCCGGGCGGGCGTGTCGGCCGGCACACCGGTGGTCGTCTACGACGGCGGCCAGGGGTGGGCGGCGGCCCGGGCGTGGTGGCTGCTGAGTTGGACGGGTCACCCGGACGTGCGGGTCCTCGACGGCGGGTTGCCGTCCTGGGAGGGGCCGTTGGAGACGTCCGTGCCGGCTCCGGCCGAGGGTGACTTCGTGCCCGAGCCGGGGGTGACGGGGCTGCTCGACGCGGATGCCGCCGCGGCTCTGGCGCGGTCCGGAGTGCTGCTGGACGCGCGGGCGGGGGAGCGGTACCGGGGCGAGGTGGAGCCCATCGACCCGGTGGCCGGGCACATCCCGGGCGCGGTGTCGGCACCCACCACGGAGAACGTGGGGGCGGACGGGCGCTTCCTGCCCGCAGGGGAACTGCGGGAGCGCTTCGGGGGGCTCGGCGTGAGGGAGGGTTCGCGGGTCGGCGTGTACTGCGGGTCGGGGGTGTCCGCCGCCCACGAGGTCCTGGCGCTGGCGGCCGCGGGCATTCCGGCCGAGCTGTACGTGGGGTCGTGGTCGGAGTGGTCCTCGGACCCGGACCGGCCGGTCGCCGTCGGGCCGGATCCGCAGTGACCTGACACGAGGAGAGGGCCGCGCCCGGAAGGCACGGCCCTCGTCGTCCGCCGGCTGACTCGGCTACTCCTGCTTCTTGCGCCGCGTCCCGAACACGATCTCGTCCCAGCTCGGGACGGCCGCTCTGCGGCCCGGGCGTACGCCGTCCGCCTCGGCCTGGCGGTCGGTGGCACCGATGAGCCGGTCGCGGTGGCTGCCCACCGATCGCGGCATGAGGACGTCCGCGTAGGCGGATCCGGCCGAGGCGGCGGGAGCCGGGGGCTCCTCCTCCTCGATCTCGGCGACGACGGGCTCCTCCTCGGGCTCCGCCGGGGGCAGTTCCGGGACGACGAGGTCGCCGCGGAAGCTCGGCACCGCCTCCAGCAGGCTCGTCAGGGAATCCCGCTCGCCGGTGATCTCCTCATCCGGTTCGGACGCCTGCGCGGGCAGGCTGGGGCGCTCGGGGCGGTCCAGCGGTCTGTCGCGCGGCAGCCGGGCGATCCGCGGAACGAACGGGAAGCTGGGCTCCGGCGCGGCCAGGTCGTCGGACTCGCCGATCAGGGAGCGCGCCTCGTCGTCGACGGCCTGGACGAGCCGCCGGGGCGGGTCGTACGTCCAGCTCGCCGAGTGCGGCTCGCCCGCGACGCGGTAGACCAGCAGGACTTCCCACGTGCCGTCGTCGCGACGCCATGAGTCCCATTGGACGGTGTCCTTGTCGGCCCCGCGCAGCAGCAGCCGCTCCTGCACGGCCTCGCCCAGGGGCGGACCGGAGTTCTCGCCGGGGCGGCGGACCGGGGTCTTGCGGGCGCGCTCGGCCATGAAGGCGCGCTCGGCGAGCACGGGACCCTCGAAGCGGCGCACCCGGTCGACGGGGATGCCGGCCATCTGCGCGACCTCTTCCGCGGTCGCGCCCGCACGTATACGCGCCTGGATGTCGCGGGGACGGAGGTGGCTCTCGACCTCGATCTCGATCTGGCCGAGACGGGGACGGTCGCCGCGCACGGCGGCGCGCAGGCGTTCGTCGATCGGGAGCGTGTACTCCGTAGAGTCGGCAGCCTTCAGCACCAGCCGTGTGCCGTCATTCGAGACGGCCACGACACGCAGTTCGGGCATGGGGACCTCCCGGGTGGTGCCTGCCGACGTCACGTGCGTCGCTGCTTCCGCTAGTCGAGTGTGGCCTGCCCGGGTGCAGCCTGCCACAACCTTGCCGAGTTGCCCGGCGTGTCGGGCACGGGCCCTGGATCGCCGTTATGGCACGGTTACCTATTCGCAACGCTAAGTGACGAACTTCATCACCCTGTGCAACTAGCCCCCTCCCGGCGGTCCTCAAGGCCCTGTACACCCACATGGGAGACCGGACCCAGGGCTCGCAACAGTACTCCATTCGGGCCACGTGCGTGGATTGGCACGCCGCCCAACTTCTCGCAAGGGGTGGGACTAAGACCCCCCTTTCCCCCGTTCTGTGATCTTGAACGTGGGGAACTTCATGTAATCGCCAGAATCGGAACGAAGGGTTACGGAGAGGCCGCAGCGGATCGACCTGAACGTGTGGCAGGTCGCGGGTGGTGCCGTCGCGGCGATCCTGGCGGCCGAACCGGCTTCGTACTTCGGGGTGTACGGCAGGATCCCCGGCGCCGGCGTCGTCACGCGCGTGGTCCGGACTACGGAAGCCCAGGTGCTCGCGGCGGCCGTCGTCTTCGGCGTGACGATGGCCGAAAGCACCCCCCCCCGCGATCCGGCTCCGGCACCGGCACTCCTTCGACCGGCCCGGCCGGCACCGGAGCCCCGCAGTGCTCTCCCGGGCGAGTGCGACGCCCCCGAGTGCCGCCCGGCGCGCAGACGCCGGGAACACCACCCCGGTGTGCCGCCTACGCCCCCAGAACCCTCCGCAAGTAGTCGTTCTGGAACAGCCGATCAGGATCGAGCCGATCCCGCAGCGCCGTGAACTCACCGAAGCGCGGATACACCCGGGAGAAGTACTCGGCGTCCCGTGTGTGGACCTTGCCCCAGTGCGGACGGCCCTCGTGGGCGGTGAAGATGCGCTCGGCCGCCGTGAAGTACCGCTGGTAGGGGGTGCCCTGGAACATGTGGACGGCGATGTACGCGCTGTCCCGGCCGGACGCGGTGGACAGCGCGATGTCGTCGGCGGGGGCGGTGCGCACCTCGACCGGGAAGCTGACCCGGAGACCGGAGCGGTCCACCATCGCCTTCAGCTCGCGCAACGTCTCCACGACCGCCGCGCGCGGAACGGCGTACTCCATCTCCATGAAGCGCACCCGGCGCGGGGACGTGAAGACCTTGTAAGGGATGTCCGTGTAGGTCCGTGCGGACAGGGCCTTGCTGGAGATCTGGGCGATCGCGGGGATCGTGGCGGGCACCGCGCGGCCGACCCAGTTGGCCACCTGGAAGACGCCGTTGGAGAGGAACTCGTCCTCGAACCAGCTCTTCAGCTGCGGCACGGGCTTTTCCGGGCCCGCGCTGCGGTTGTTGCGCTTGGTGTTGGTGCTGCCGGTGTGCGGGAACCAGTAGAACTCGAAGTGCTCGTTCTCGGCCCAGAGTTCCTCGAAGTCGGAGAGGACCTTGTCGAACGGCATCGGCTCCTCGCGGGCCGTGAGCAGGAAGACCGGCTCGACGGCGAAGGTGATCGCGGTGACGATGCCCAGGGCACCGAGGCCGATGCGGGCGGCGGCGAAGACCTCCGGGTTCTCCTTCTCGGAGCACGTGAGCACGGAACCGTCGGCGGTGACCAGCTCCAGCCCCTTGATCTGGGCGGCGATCGAGCCGGAGTCCCGCCCCGTGCCGTGCGTGCCGGTACTGGTGGCGCCGGAGACCGTCTGCTCCATGATGTCGCCCATGTTCGTGAGCGACAGGCCCTCGCGGGCGAGGGCCGTGTTGAGCCTCTTGAGCGGGGTGCCGGCCTCCACCGTGACCGTCATGTTCTCGCGGTCGACGTTGCGTATGCCGGTCAGCAGTTGAGGGCGGATCAACATGCCGTCCGTCGCGGCTATGGAGGTGAAGGAGTGCCCGGCGCCGACGGCCTTCACCTTCAGACCGTCCTCGGCGGCCCGCCGCACCGCGGCGGCCAGCTCGTCCACGGAAGCAGGGGTGACCTCCCGCGCGGGACGGGCCGAGACGTTGCCGCCCCAGTTACGCCACGTGCCGTTCTTTCCGTTCGCTGTGCTGCTCAACGGAGCCTCCCCGACCCGGTGCCGGTCGCTTGAGCCGGCGGAACCCGAGGAAACCCACCGCGACCGCGACGGCCCCGGCCACCGCCGGAACCCCGTACCCGGCACGCGCCCCGGCCGCGTCGATCACCCAGCCGGCCGCGGAGGAGCCGAGTGCGACACCCGCCGCGAGCCCGGTGCTCACCCAGGTCATGCCCTCGGTGAGCTGCGCGCGTGGTACGTGCTCTTCGATGAGGGACATGGTCGTGATCATCGTCGGAGCGATGGACAGACCCGCAACGAACAGCGCCACGGCCAGAAACGGCAAGTTTCCGACCAGTAGGAGGGGGATCATACTCACGGCCATGGCACACACGCCCAGCAGCCACCGGCGTTCCGGTGGTCCGGCGAAGTGCAGCAGCCCGTAGACCATCCCCGCCACACAGGAGCCCGCCGCGTACACCGCGAGGACGATGCTGGCGGCGGCCTTGTGCCCCTCCTCCTCGGCGAAGGCCACGGTGACCACGTCGACCGCCCCGAAGATCGCCCCGGTCGCCACGAAGGTGGCCACCAGGACCTGAAGGCCCCGCGAGCGCATCGCCGTGCCGCCGCCCCGCCGCTCGCGCGGGTGGGGTGCGGGCTCGGTGGCGCGCTGCGCGGTCAGCGAGAAGACGCCGGCCGCCAGGAAGCAGGCGGCGAGCAGCGGACCGGCCTCCGGGAACCAGGCCGTGGACAGGCCGATGGAGATGATCGGCCCGAAGATGAAGCACACCTCGTCCACCACGGACTCGAAGGAGTACGCCGTGTGCAGTTGCGGCGTCCCCCGGTACAGGGCCGCCCAGCGGGCCCGGATCATCGCGCCGACGCTCGGGACGCAGCCGATGCCCACGCACGCCGCGAACAGCACCCAGTCGGGCCACCCGTAGTGCGCCGCACACAGCAGGAGGGCCGCCGCGGCCAGCGAGATCAGCGTCGCCGGGCGCAGCACCCGCCGCTGCCCGTACTGGTCGACCAGCCGCGACACCTGCGGTCCGGCCACCGCCGCGGACAGTGCGATGGTGGCCGACAGGGCACCGGCCAGGCCGTACCTCCCAGTGAGCTGCGAGATCATCGTGACCACGCCGATGCCCATCATCGACAGCGGGAGGCGACCGAGGAAACCCGCGACGGAGAAACCCTTGGAGCCGGGAGCTGCGAACAGGGCGCGGTAGGGGCTGGGCACGAGGTCTCCGAAGGCTCAGTAAGCTGCGAACGCAGTCGACACAGCTTACGCCTGGAATGCCCGGCAGCCCCCGTTCGGCCCCGTCCCGGATCCGGCTGCCGCGCGGGGGCCACCCGCCGTTTCCCGGCTGTCAGTGCAGGGTGGCAGGATCGACTCATGCCAGACGCGCGCGATGCCAGCCCCTACGACGCCCTGCTCCTGCTCTCGTTCGGCGGCCCGGAAGGCCCGGACGACGTGGTCCCGTTCCTGGAGAACGTCACACGTGGGCGCGGCATCCCCAAGGAACGCCTCAAGGAAGTCGGGCAGCACTACTTCCTGTTCGGCGGGGTCAGCCCGATCAACGACCAGAACCGCGCCCTGCTGGACGCCCTGCGCAAGGACTTCGCCGACCACGGCCTGGACCTCCCGGTCTACTGGGGCAACCGCAACTGGGCGCCGTACCTGACGGACACGCTGCGCGAGATGGTCCGCGACGGCCGCCGCCGCATCCTGGTCCTCGCCACCAGCGCCTACGCCTCGTACTCGGGCTGCCGCCAGTACCGCGAGAACCTCGCCGACGCGCTCGCGGCCCTTGAGGCGGAGGGCCTGGAGCTGCCCGAGGTCGACAAGCTGCGGCACTACTTCAACCACCCCGGCTTCCTGGAGCCCATGATCGACGGGGTGCTCCAGTCCCTCGCCGAGCTCCCCGAGGACGTCCGGGACGGGGCGCACCTCGCCTTCTCGACGCACTCGATCCCGACGGCCTCCGCCGACACCTCCGGCCCCGTCGAGGAGCACGGCGACGGCGGCGCGTACGTGAAGCAGCACCTGGACGTGGCGCAGCAGATCGCCGACGCCGTCCGGGAACGCACCGGCGTCGACCACCCCTGGCAGCTCGTCTACCAGTCCCGCTCCGGGGCCCCGCACATCCCGTGGCTGGAGCCCGACATCTGCGACCACCTCGACGAGCGGCACGCGGCCGGCGTCCCGGCCGTCGTCATCGCCCCCATCGGCTTCGTCTCCGACCACATGGAGGTCCTGTACGACCTCGACACGGAGGCCAAGGCCCGGGCCGAGGAGCTCGGGCTGCCGATGCGGCGCTCGGCCACCGTCGGCGCGGACCCGAGGTTCGCCGCCGCGATCCGCGAGCTGGTCGTGGAGCGTGCCGCAGCCGAGCGCGGGCAGGACGTCACACCGTGCGCCCTGGGCGCCCTGGGCGCGAGCCACAACCTCTGCCCGGTCGGCTGCTGCCCGGCCCGCGCCCCCCGGCCCGCCGCCGCGGGCGCCGACAGCACCTACGCGTGAGGAGCCCCGTGACCGACCCCCTGCACACGGACCTGCTCGAACTCGCCCAGGAGGCCGCCCGCCGCGCCGGCGCGCTGCTGCGAGACGGGCGTCCGGCCGACCTCGCGGTCGCCGCGACCAAGTCCAGCCCCATCGACGTCGTCACCGAGATGGACATCGCGGCGGAGAAGCTGATCACGGACCTGATCGCCGAGCGCCGCCCGGACGACGGGATCCTCGGCGAGGAGGGGGCCGCCACAGAGGGCACGAGCGGCGTCCGCTGGGTGATCGACCCGCTCGACGGCACGGTGAACTACCTGTACGGGCTGCCCACCTGGGCCGTCTCCATCGCCGCCGAGCAGGACGGCGAGACCGTCGTCGGCGTCGTCACGGCCCCGATGCGCGGCGAGACGTTCCACGCCGTGCGCGGCCGGGGTGCCTGGGCCACCGGGGCCTGGGACGGCGAGCGCACTCTGGCCTGCCGCCCCGCGCCGCCTCTGGACCAGGCGCTGGTCTCCACGGGCTTCAACTACGTCGCCGACGTCCGTGCCCACCAGGCCGATGTGGCCCAGCGGCTGATCCCACTGCTGCGCGACATCCGGCGCGGCGGCTCGGCCGCGGTCGACCTGTGCGACGTGGCCGCCGGACGCCTCGACGGCTACTACGAGCGCGGTCTGCACCCCTGGGACCTCGCGGCGGGGGACCTGATCGCCCGGGAGGCGGGCGCGCTGACCGGTGGGCGCCCCGGAGAGCGCCCGTCGGGCGATCTGGCAGTGGCGGGGACCCCCGGCGTCTTCGAGCCCCTCCAGCGCCTCCTGGAGGACTTCGGGGCGTGGCACGACTGAGAGGGCCCGGGGCCCGACGTGCGCCGAGCACCGGGTGCAGCGGCCCCACGGAAACGGAGCGGGCCCCGGCGCTGGATTCGCCGGGGCCCGCTCCGTACGGCCTGATCAGACGCCGCTCGTCGCGCTGACCTCCACACCGTGCTCGGCGGCGAGACGGCGCAGGTCGTCGAGTTCGCCCTGCTCCACATCGACGAGGAAGTCGTCGCCCTCGTCGCGAGCCCGGGACAGATCGGACTCGGTCGCCCTTATGCGCTGCAGAAGTCCTGCGGTGAATGCGTCCATGCTGCGCCCCCTCGTCCTGGGTCGTGGGTCGATGGCACGGGGGTGTGCCGTTCGGAAGGGACGATCACGCCGCCTGTGGATGCCCAGCGCCGCTCGGCCGGGCGGCGACGGTGCCGGACACCCACGCCCGCCCTGCGGAAAGCGGATTGATGCGCACCGCATGGTGGTGCGGCGCCAGCAGAGCGTGATCGTGGGATGTAAAGCCGTCCTCCCCAAGCTCCCTTCCGTGGAAACCTAACCGGAGGAGAAAATCTCGTATTCCCCCTCGGGTCACCGCCCTCTCACCCGCCTTACCTCCGACTTATGGCCGAAAAGGGCAGGATGGAGGGCAACACCAGGGAAACGTCGAAGACCCCTGCCCGCGTGCGCCCGTGAAGGGCTGCGCGGGTGGACATGAGGAAGGACCAGGAACGTGCGCGTACTCGTCGTCGAGGACGAGCAACTGCTCGCCGATGCGGTGGCCACCGGACTGCGCCGGGAGGCCATGGCCGTCGACGTCGTGTACGACGGCGCGGCCGCCCTGGAGCGTATCGGGGTCAACGACTACGACGTGGTCGTCCTCGACCGCGACCTGCCCCTCGTGCACGGCGACGACGTCTGCCGCAAGATCGTCGAGCTGGGCATGCCCACGCGCGTGCTGATGCTGACGGCCTCCGGCGACGTCAGCGACCGGGTCGAAGGGCTGGAGATCGGCGCCGACGACTACCTGCCCAAGCCGTTCGCGTTCAGTGAGCTCATCGCGCGCGTGCGCGCCCTCGGCCGGCGCACCAGCGTGCCCCTGCCGCCCGTGCTGGAGCGCGCCGGGATCAAGCTCGACCCCAACCGCCGCGAGGTCTTCCGCGACGGCAAGGAGGTCCAGCTCGCTCCCAAGGAGTTCGCCGTCCTGGAGGTCCTGATGCGCAGCGAGGGCGCCGTCGTCTCCGCGGAGCAGCTCCTGGAGAAGGCCTGGGACGAGAACACCGACCCGTTCACCAACGTGGTGCGCGTGACGGTCATGACCCTGCGCCGCAAGCTGGGCGAGCCGCCCGTCATCGTCACCGTCCCCGGTTCCGGCTACCGGATCTGATACCCCGTGGCAACGACCCCCGCGCCCCCGCAGGCGCCCCCCAAGCCCACCTGGGACCCCAGAAGGCCCGTGCCGCCCTTCCCCTGGCTGCGCCCGACCATCCGCATACGGCTCACGCTGCTCTACGGCGGCATGTTCCTGATCGCGGGCATCCTGCTGCTGTCGATCATCTACCTGCTGGCCGCCCAGGCCCTGAACGTGGGCAGCGAGCTGCCGTTCAAGATCGTCGAGGGCAAGGTCACCAGCGACATCTGCAACCTGCCCGACCAGGCCTCGCCCGCCGAGTTCAACAACGCGATGAACCACTGCGTCAACGAGCAGCGCCAGAACGCCCTGGACAACCTGCTCAGCCGCTCGCTGCTGGCCCTGCTGGGCCTGGCGGTCATCGCGTTCGCCTTCGGTTACGCCATGGCCGGCCGCGTCCTGTCGCCGCTGGGCCGGATCACCCGCACCGCCCGCGCGGTGGCCGGCTCCGACCTCTCCCGGCGGATCGAGCTGGACGGCCCGGACGACGAGCTGAAGGAGCTGGCCGACACCTTCGACGACATGCTGGAGCGCCTCCAGCGCGCCTTCACCGCCCAGCAGCGCTTCGTCGGCAACGCCTCGCACGAACTGAGAACGCCGTTGGCGATCAACCGCACCCTCCTCGAGGTGCACCTGTCCGACCCGGGCGCCCCCACCGAACTCCAGCAGCTCGGCAAGACGCTGCTGGCCACCAACGAGCGCAGCGAGCAGCTGGTGGAGGGCCTGCTGCTGCTCGCCCGCAGCGACAACCAGATCGTCGAGCGGGGGCCGGTGGACCTCGCCGAGGTCGCCGAGCAGGCCATCGACCAGGTCCGCGGGGAGGCCGCCGGCAAGGGCGTGAGCATCCGCGGCGAGCAGAAGCCCGCGGTCGTCCAGGGCAATGGCGTGCTGCTGGAGCGGATCGCGCTCAACCTGGTGCAGAACGCCGTGCGCTACAACGTGGCGGAGGACGGCTGGGTCGAGGTCACCACCGACGTCCAGCACGGCCAGGCGGTCCTGGTCGTCGCCAACACGGGCCCGGTCGTGCCGGCGTACGAGATCGACAACCTCTTCGAGCCGTTCCGGCGACTGCGCACGGAGCGGACGGGCAGCGACAAGGGCGTGGGGCTCGGCCTGTCCATCGTCCGGTCCGTGGCCCGGGCGCACGGCGGGCACATCTACGCCCAGCCGCGTGAGGGGGGTGGACTCGTCATGCGCGTCACGCTGCCGATCTGAGATCATGTCGCCGATCCACTCGGCGTCACACGGGGATGTTCGCTTTGCGCGGAATTTTTTGAGCTTCACCGCGCGTGCACCGTGTGTGATCGATCACAGGGACGCCTTTCCGGCCATCTACTCTCTGTGATCATGCCCGTTGTCGGAAAGTCGGGATAATCCCGGTTTTCGGGGGTCTTGATCACGGGAAGTACACGGTGAGACGCCTTTGGCGTGCAGCATTCGGACCGTGTACGGTCCCCATCGCCATCCAAGCCGATCACTCTTGAGGAGTCCGGTTGGGTGTCGATTGAGTAACAGACCTTGATGTGAGGCAAAATCTCCGCCTCAGGTCGGGCACAAGTCCGGCCTCTCACGCGTTACGTGCGCTGGAGACACCGCAGACACCCAGAGGGGGAGAGCGACCATGGCAACCGATTACGACACTCCACGCAAGACCGACGACGACGTCGACTCGGACAGCCTCGAAGAGCTGAAGGCTCGGAGGAACGACAAGTCGGCCTCCGCCGTGGACGTCGACGAGTTCGAGGCCGCAGAAGGCCTCGAACTGCCCGGAGCCGACCTCTCGAACGAGGAACTGGCCGTCCGGGTGCTCCCGAAGCAGCAGGACGAGTTCACGTGCATGAGCTGCTTCCTGGTGCACCACCGCAGCCAGCTGGCCCGGGAGAAGAACGGTCAGCCGATCTGCCGCGACTGCGACTGAGGGCGGGTCGGCCGTGACCGGCTCGACCCCTCCCTGGAAGCGCCGCTTCTCCAAGCAGAAAGCGGACGAAGGGCCGACGGACGGCCCGCGGTACGGCACGCGTGAAGACGAGCGAGGCTCATCCGGTACGGGGGCGGCCTCGCTCGAACCGGCAGCGGACCGGGGTGACCTCCCGGCGTCCGTGGACGTCCCCGCACCCGTCGCGAGACGGCGGGCGGGGACGCTCCGGGAGCGGGCCAGGGAAGGCGCACGCAAGGGGGGCGACCGGGCCCGGGCCGGACTCGCCTACCTGGCCGACCGCATCATCGAACTGGCCCCGCGCGTGCCCGTACGGGACCTGGCGAAGCTGCGCAGGCAGTTCCCGGGTCTGGGGCCCGAGGAGCTCGCCGACAAGCTCGTGGCGGGCGCCGCGAACGCGACGGCGACGGTCGGAGCAAGTGTCGGCGCGGCCGCGATGCTCCCCGTGCCCCCGGCGATGCCGACGGAGCTGGCCGCCGAGGTCACCGGCGTCGCGGTGATCGAGCTGAAGCTGATCGCCGAACTCCACGAGGTCTACGGCGTACGGCCGCCCGGCAACCTCAAGCAGCGCAGCACCGCGTACCTCGACTCGTGGTCGGGGGAGCGCGGGATCGACGCGTCCAAGCCGTCGACCCTCAGCGCGGCGCTGAACAGCCGCATGAAGCGCGAACTGCGGCAGCGAATCATGAAGCGCATGGTCCGCAGCATGCCGAACCTGATGCCGTTCCTGGTGGGCGCCGCCGTGGGCGCGGTCATGAACCGCGGCGAGACGAGAAAGCTCGCCGGCCGGATCCGCCGGGACCTGCGCAAGATCCAGGTGCCCTGGGAGGCCCTGGAGGCGCTCCCCGGCCTGGAACGTCCGGCGGACGCCCTGGAGATGGGCGAGATCACCCATGACCCGCTGGGCCGTCACGAGGGCCACCGCGGCGACGACCGGCCCGGCGGCGACGGGCGCTGAGACCGGACGTCGATCGGCGGCCGGGTGACGTCCCGCTCAGGTGTGCTACGCCGGCTTCGCCGTCCGCAGTGCCTCCGCCAGGCGCTCCGGCTCGCGCGTGGACAGGTACAGGTACGGAGTCGGGTCCTGCGGGTCCGTGACCTCCACCCGCAGGGCCGTGGGGATGTATGACCGCAGCAGGAGGAAGGCGCGCGGATCGGCCTTGTAGGTGCGCCAGGCGCGGGCCTCCTCCGCGTCCATCACCTCCGCCTCGCCCAGTGCCGCCAGCGGGATCTTCGCCTCTCCCGCGATCAGGGAGTCACCGACCACACGGATGCGAACCGAGCCGTACGAGCTCGCGGCGACGGCCGCGACCGCGGTGCCCCCGGCCAGACCGCCGAGCATCGGCAGCGTGCCGAACGGGAGCAGGATCAGGGCCATGGAGAGGCCTACGAGGAACGAGATCAGCCACCAGGTCCGCGGGGCGGTGAGGCGTTCTTCGTAAGGGGCGGCGGAGAGCTGCATGGAGCCAAGCTTGACACGGTGTCCGGAAGGGGCCGATGCGCGGGTAAGGTCTCCGGCTGTGAGTCGTACTTCCGCAGCTCTTCAGCCTCCGGCCGACGCCGTGCAGCCGGTGCGGCACCCGGACGCGCCCGCGCCCGGTGAGCTCCTCGGCGCGCACTACGGCGCGTGTTTCGGCTGCGGCGACGATCAGCCGCACGGGCTGCACCTTCAGGCACGGGCCGGAGAGGGTGTGTCGCTCACCGCCGAGTTCACCGTCCAGCCCGCCCACCAAGGCGCTCCGGGCCTCGCGCACGGTGGCGTGCTCACCTCCGCCCTCGACGAAACCCTCGGCTCGCTGAACTGGCTGCTGCGCACGATCGCGGTGACCGGACGGCTGGAGACCGACTTCGAGCGGCCCGTGCCCGTCGGCACCACGCTGTACCTGGCGGCGGAGGTGACGGCGGTCGCCGGGCGGAAGATCTACTCCACCGCGACCGGACGCGTGGGCGGCCCCGAGGGACCCGTCGCCGTGCGCGCGGACGCGCTCTTCATCGAGGTGAAGGTCGACCACTTCGTCGACCACGGCCGCCAGGAGGAGATCCAGGCCGCCATGAGCGACCCGGACCAGGTCCGGCGCGCCCGTGCCTTCGAGGTGAACCCGTGAGCACGGGCCGCCCCTTGCAACCCGCAAGCCCCACCAGCCCCGTGAGCCCCGAAAGCCCCATGACCCCCACGAACCCCGTGAGTCGGCCGCCGCTGGACGTGCTGATCCGCCGCGTCGACCCGGACGTGCCGCTTCCGTCGTACGCGCAGCCCGGTGACGCCGGGGCCGATCTGCGCACCACCGAGGCGTGCCGACTGGGGCCGGGCGAGCGGGCCGTTCTGCCCACGGGGGTGTCTGTGGCGCTGCCGGAGGGGTACGCGGCCTTCGTGCACCCGCGATCCGGTCTGGCCGCCCGCTGCGGCGTCGCCCTGGTGAATGCCCCAGGGACGGTTGATGCCGGGTACCGTGGGGAGATCAAGGTGATCGTGGTGAATCTCGACCCGCGCGAGGCCGTGCGGTTCGAGCGCTTCGACCGGATTGCCCAACTGGTAGTCCAGCAGGTCGAGAGGGTCCGCTTCCAGGAGGTGGCGGAGCTTCCCGGCTCCGCGCGGGCCGAGGGGGGCTTCGGGTCCACCGGAGGCCATGCGGCGGTGGGCGGGACGAGCGGCACAAGCGGTCAGGCCGCCATCGGCGGTCAGGCGGGTGGGAATCGATACGCTTCGGTCGTATCCGACCGGGAAGGACAGTGACGTGTTCGGACGTCGCAAGAAGAGGGATGCCGCCGAGGACGCGGCCGGCGAGGCCGAGCAGGTCGTCGACGGTGTCGACACCGATGCGGACGCAGAGCGCGAGCGCCTGAGGCTCGAACCGGCGCCGCGCCCCGACGGGCCCTGGGACAGCTCCGAGGTACGTGACCCGAGCGAAGGCAGGGTCGACCTGGGCGGCCTGTTCGTGCCGGGCGTCGACGGCATGGAGCTCAGGGTCGAGGTCGCGGGCGACGCGATCGTGGCGGCGACGGTCGTGCTGCGCGACAGCGCCATCCAGCTGCAGGGCTTCGCCGCGCCCAAGCGCGAGGGCATCTGGGGCGAGGTGCGCGAGGAGATCGGCACTGGCATCACCCAGCAGGGCGGCATCGTCGACGAGGTCGAGGGGCCGCTGGGCTGGGAGCTGCGCGCCCAGGTGCCCGTACAGCTGCCGGACGGCACCGGCGGCTTCCAGGTCGTGCGGTTCGTCGGTGTGGACGGCCCCCGCTGGTTCCTGCGCGGGGTCATCTCGGGCCAGGGCGCGGTGCAGCCGCAGGCCGCCGGGCTGCTCGAGCAGATCTTCCGGGACACGGTCGTGGTCCGCGGCGAAAGCCCGATGGCGCCCCGCGACCCGATCGTCCTGAAGCTGCCGGACGACGCCCAGATGGTGCCCGAGGGCGTCCAGCAGGAGGAGGGTTCCCGTTTCGCCGGTGGAATGGGCCAGCTCCAGCGCGGACCGGAGATCACCGAGGTCCGCTGACCTCGTAGAGACACCAGGGCCGTACCCCACCGGGGGTGCGGCCCTTTCTCGTGCGCGGGACCTTGACGGTGCATTGGTCTGTACCTACCGTCTCCGTCCAACGCGTCTGTTCATAAAGGCGCTTCACGTTCACATAGAAGAACGGAAGGCCCTCACGTATGCGCAGAACCGCTCTCTTCGCGGCCTCGGCCGCCCTCGTCGCCGGTGTCCTCGCCTGGCCCGCCGACGCCGCCCCCAGCGCCCCCGCCGCCTTCGCCCACCCCGGAGTCACCGTCTCGAAGGGGCAGTTGGACTTCACCCGGTCCAAGGTCAACGCCGGCGCTCAGCCCTGGACGGGCGCCTTCGACCGGATGATGGCGAGCAAGTACGCCGACCTGGAGCGCACGCCCAGGCCACGGGCGGTCGTCGAATGCGGTTCGTACTCCAACCCCGACCTCGGCTGCACCGACGAGCGCCAGGACGCGATCGCCGCGTACACCCACGCGCTCGCCTGGTACCTCACCCGCGACGAACGGCACGCCCGCAAGGCCATCGAGCTGATGGACGCCTGGTCCGCCGTGATCAGGGACCACACCAACAGCAACGCGCCCCTGCAGACCGGCTGGGCCGGCTCCTCCTGGCCGAGGGCCGCCGAGATCATCAAGCACACCTACACCGGCCCCTGGGCGAACTCCGGCCGCTTCGCCACCATGCTCCGCACCGTCTACCTGCCGGAGATCATCAACGGCTCGAACTCCAACGGAAACTGGGAGCTGTCGATGATGGAGGCCGCCGTCGGCATCTCCGTCTTCCTGGAGGACAAGGCGTCGTACGACAAGGCCATGGCGAAGTTCCGCACGCGCACGGCCGCCTACGTCTACCTGGAGTCCGACGGCGCGCTGCCGAAGACCGTGCCGAGCCAGAACCTCGACACCCGGGAGAAGATCGTCAAGTACTGGCAGGGCCAGTCGACATTCGTCAACGGACTCAGCCAGGAGACCTGCCGCGACTTCACCCACACCGGCTACGGCCTCTCGGCCATCTCGCACGTCGCCGAGACCAGCCGCATCCAGGGGCAGGACCTCTACGGCACCGACGTGGGCGAGCGGCTGCGGCACGGGCTCGGCTTCCACGCCAGGTACCAGCTCGGCGTCGGTGCCGACGGCCGGCTGTGCGGCGGCTCGCTCAAGCTCGGCCTCGGGCCGGTGACCGAGGTCGGCCACAACGCCCTGGCCAACCGCCTGGGGCACGCCATGACCAACACCGCGACGCTGACCCAGCGCGGCCGCCCCGCCGGCAGCAACAACCTCTTCGTCGCCTGGGAGACCCTCACCCACGGCGACAACCCCGCGTGACCCCCTGACCGGCCGGGCGCCGGGTGGGGACCCCGGTGCCCGGCCCCGGCGGGCCGGCCGCGTCAGAGTTCCGTCAAAGTGCGCCCCGGAGCGTGCCCGGCGCCCGAATGCCGCGCTTTCCGGCCGTAGGGTCGACGCTGCGCAGTCGGCAGACCACCGGAAGACAATGAGGCCATGGCACGCGGCAAGCTCAGGATCCACCTCGGTGCGGCGCCGGGCGTCGGCAAGACGTACGCGATGCTGGCCGAGGCGCACCGCCGCGTCGAGCGGGGCACCGACTGTGTGGTGGCCTTCGTCGAGCACCACGGACGGCCCCGCACCGAAGTGCTGCTGCACGGCCTGGAGCAGGTGCCGCGCAGGGAACTGGAGTACCGCGGCGGCGTCTTTCCCGAGATGGACCTCGACGCCGTCCTCGCCCGTCGCCCCCAGGTCGCCCTGGTGGACGAACTCGCCCACACCAACGTCCCGGGCTCCCGCAACGCCAAGCGCTGGCAGGACGTGGAGGAACTGCTCACCGCCGGGATCGACGTGGTCTCGACCGTCAACATCCAGCACCTGGAGTCCCTCGGCGACGTCGTCGAGTCGATCACCGGGGTGCGGCAGCAGGAGACCGTGCCGGACGAGGTGGTGCGCCGGGCCGACCAGGTCGAGCTGGTCGACATGACGCCCGAGGCGCTGCGGCGTCGGATGGCGCACGGCAACATCTACCGGCCGGACAGGATCGACGCCGCCTTGTCGAACCACTTCCGCCCCGGCAACCTGACAGCCCTGCGCGAGCTGGCACTGCTGTGGGTGGCGGACCGGGCCGACGCCTACCTCACCCAGTACCGCAGCGAACACCGGGTGTCGAAGATCTGGGGCTCGCGCGAGCGGATCGTGGTCGGTCTGACCGGTGGCCCCGAGGGCCGCACGCTCATCCGCCGGGGCGCCCGGCTGGCCGAGAAGGGCGCCGGCGGCGAGGTGCTGGCCGTCTACATAGCCCGCAGCGACGGACTGACCTCGGCCTCGCCCAAGGAACTGGTGCTGCAGCGGACCCTGGTCGAAGACCTTGGCGGAACGTTCCACCATGTCGTCGGCGACGACATACCGGCCGCGCTGCTCGCCTTCGCCCGCGGCGTCAACGCCACCCAGATCGTGCTGGGCTCCTCGCGCCGCAAGACCTGGCAGTACGTCTTCGGGCCCGGCGTCGGAGCGACGGTCGCCCGGGAGTCCGGACCCGACCTCGACGTGCACATCGTCACCCACGACGAGGTCGCCAGGGGCCGGGGGCTGCCGGTCGCCCGGGGCGCGCGGCTCGGACGCTCCCGGCGGGTGTGGGGCTGGATCACCGGTGTCGCCGGACCGCCGCTGCTCGCCGCACTGCTCAACGCCGTCGACCTCGGCCTCGCCAACGACATGCTGCTGTTCCTGGCACTGACGGTGGCGGCGGCCCTGCTCGGCGGGCTGCTTCCCGCCCTGGCCTCGGCGGCGGTGGGCTCCCTGCTGCTGAACTACTTCTACACACCGCCCCTGCACCGCTGGACCATCGCGGATCCGAAGAACATCGTCGCCATCGTGATCTTCGTCGCGGTCGGGGTGGCGGTGGCCTCCGTCGTCGACCTCGCCGCCCGCCGCACGCACCAGGCGGCCCGGCTGCGGGCCGAGTCCGAGATCCTGTCCTTCCTCGCCGGCAACGTGCTGCGCGGTGAGACCGGCCTGGAGGACCTGCTGGAACGGGTCCGGGAGACCTTCGGCATGGAGTCGGCGGCCCTGCTGGAACGGGCGAGCGACGTCGAGCCCTGGACCTGCGCCGGGCGCGTCGGCCGGGGACACCCGGTCGACCGGCCCGATCAGGCGGATGTGGACATGCCCGTCGGCGACCACATGGCCCTGGCCCTCACCGGCCGCGTGCTGCCCGCCGAGGACCGCCGGGTGCTGGCCGCCTTCGCAGCCCAGGCCGCCGTCGTCCTGGACCGCCGCAGGCTCCGGGAGGAGGCCGACCGGGCCCGCACGCTCGCCGAGGGCAACCGCATCCGTACGGCCCTGCTGGCCGCCGTCAGCCACGATCTGCGCACCCCCCTCGCCGGGATCAAGGCGGCGGTGACCTCCCTGCGCTCCGAGGACGTCGAGTGGTCCGAGGAGGACCGGGCCGAGCTGCTCGCGGGCATCGAGGAGGGTGCCGACCGGCTCGACCACCTCGTCGGCAACCTGCTCGACATGTCCCGGCTCCAGACGGGCACCGTCACCCCGCTGATCCGCGAGATCGACCTCGATGAGGTGGTGCCGATGGCGCTCGGCGGCGTGCCCGAGGGCAGCGCCTGCCTGGACGTGCCCGAGACTCTGCCGATGGTCGCCGTCGACCCCGGGCTGCTGGAGCGGGCGATGGCCAACCTCGTGGAGAACGCCGTCAAGTACAGTCCGCCCGGCGCACCCGTACTGGTCGCCGGCAGCGCACTCGCCGACCGGGTGGAGGTGCGGGTCGTCGACCGGGGGCCGGGCGTGCCCGACGAGGCCAAGGAACGCATCTTCGAGCCCTTCCAGCGCCACGGCGACGCCCCGCGCGGCGCGGGCGTGGGTCTGGGCCTCGCGGTGGCACGCGGCTTCGCCGAGGCCATGGGCGGCACCCTGGAGGCCGAGGACACCCCCGGCGGCGGGCTCACCATGGTCCTCACCCTCCGCGCGGCGGGAACCCGCCCGGAGCACCGTCCCGCGGCAGAACCGGAAAGGCAGGCCTCATGACCCGCGTCCTCGTGATCGACGACGAGCCGCAGATCGTGCGCGCCCTCGTGATCAACCTGAAGGCACGCGCGTACGAGGTCGACGCGGCCCACGACGGTGCCACCGCCCTCCGGCTCGCCGCCGCCCGCCACCCCGACGTGGTCGTCCTGGACCTCGGGCTGCCCGACATGGACGGCGTCGAGGTGATCAGGGGCCTGCGCGGCTGGACCCGGGTACCGATCCTGGTGCTGTCCGCCCGGCACACCTCCGACGAGAAGGTCGAGGCGCTGGACGCGGGCGCCGACGACTACGTCACCAAGCCGTTCGGCATGGACGAGCTGCTGGCCCGGCTGCGGGCCGCCGTACGCCGGGCCGAACCGGCCGGCGACGGCCCGGGCGACGTGATCGTCGACACCGGCGAGTTCACCGTCGACCTGGCCGCGAAGAAGGTCAACCGGTCCGGCAAGGACGTACGGCTGACCCCCACGGAGTGGCACCTGCTGGAGGTCCTCGTGCGCAACAGCGGACGCCTGGTCGGGCAGAAGCAGCTGCTCCAGGAGGTGTGGGGGCCGTCATACGGGACGGAGACGAACTATCTGCGCGTGTACATGGCGCAGTTGCGGCGGAAGCTGGAAGCGGACCCCTCGCACCCGAAACACTTCGTCACCGAGCCGGGGATGGGCTACCGCTTCGAGAAGTGAGGGGTGTGGCGTCGGGAGGACAGGTTCCTCGCCCCTCGTCAGCAGGCCCCGGTACGCTTCAGACATGAGTGCTGTCCCTCGTTCCGAAAAGCCGGCGGGCCGTTTCCGGCGCATGCTCGACCGGCTCTCCTCGTCGCAGGAGGACCTGGAGTCCGAGGAACTGCGCGAAGACAGCCAGACGGCCGGCTGCATCCGGATCGGAGACTGCCAGGACCGCCAGATAGTGACGGTTACTGGTACCTTGCGCACGGTCACCCTTCGACCGCGTGCGGGAGTCCCGGCCCTGGAGGCCGAGCTGTTCGACGGCTCCGCCGCGCTCGACGTGGTCTGGCTCGGCAGGCGCTCCATCGTCGGGATAGAGCCGGGGCGCAAACTGATCGCGTCGGGCCGGGTCTCGATGAGCCGGGGCCGCCGGGTGCTGTTCAATCCCAAGTACGAACTGAGACCCCTCGGACGGGAGTAGCCGGTGACGTCGCTCGACAAGCCGACCGAAGAGACATCTGCGGACGACGCCCGGGCGGTGACCGAGGCCGCCCTGTTCGAGGCGTTCGGCGGCGTGCGGGGCATGGTGGAGACGGTGCTGCCCGGCCTCCTCTTCGTCACCATCTACACGATCAACAAGGACCTGCACCTCTCGGCGATCGCGGCGCTGGCGGTGTCGCTGGTGCTGGTCGTGGTCCGGCTGGTGATGAAGGACACCGTCAAGCACGCCTTCAGCGGTGTCTTCGGCGTGGCCTTCGGTGTCGTCTTCGCGATGATGACCGGCAACGCCAAGGACTTCTACCTGCCCGGCATGCTCTACACGCTGGGCCTGGGCCTGGCCTACATCATCACCACGCTGTGCGGGGTGCCGCTGATCGGGCTGATCCTCGGCCCGGTCTTCAAGGAGAACCTCTCCTGGCGCACGCGCAACCCCGGCCGCAAGAAGGCCTACGCGAAGGCCAGCTACGCGTGGGGAGCGATCCTGCTCGCCAAGTGCGCGATTCTTTTCCCGCTGTACTGGTGGGCCGACACCACCCAGCTGGGCTGGGTCCTGGTCGCCCTGAAGATCCCGCCGTTCCTGCTCGCGGTGTACCTGACGTGGGTGTTCCTCGCGAAGGCGCCCGCGCCGATCGACGTGTTCGCCGAGATGGAAGCCGAGGAGAAGGCGGCCGAGGAACGCGAGCGGCAGGCTGCCGCCCGGTCCGCGGAGCAGTGAGCCTTTGGCGCTGACGGAAACGGAAGGGGCGTCCCGAGTTCCTCGGGACGCCCCTTCCGCTCGTTCTCGTTCGAAGGACGGCTCAGCTCGCCGTGGTCCGCCGCACGGACAGCAGGTCCTCCAACTGCTCCTCCCGGGCCTGCGCCGCCACGAAGAGGAGTTCGTCGCCGGCCTCCAGCGAGTCCTCCCGTGAGGGCGTCAGCACGCGGTTGCCGCGGATGATCGTCACCAGGGACGTGTCCTGCGGCCACTCGACGTCGCCGACCTGTGTGCCGGCCAGGGCCGACTCCTCCGGCAGGGTCAGCTCGACCAGGTTGGCGTCGCCGTGGCTGAAGCGGAGCAGGCGGACCAGGTCGCCCACGCTCACCGCCTCCTCGACCAGGGCCGACATCAGACGCGGGGTGGAGACGGCGACGTCCACGCCCCAGGACTCGTTGAACAACCACTCGTTCTTCGGATTGTTCACGCGGGCGACGACACGCGGGACGCCGTACTCCGTCTTGGCGAGGAGCGAGACGACCAGGTTCACCTTGTCGTCGCCGGTCGCGGCGATCACGACGTTGCAGCGCTGGAGCGCCGCCTCGTCGAGGGACGTGATCTCACAGGCGTCGGCGAGCAGCCACTCGGCCTGCGGGACGCGCTCGACCGAGATGGCGGTCGGCGCCTTGTCGATCAGCAGGACCTCGTGGCCGTTCTCCAGCAGTTCGCCCGCGATCGAGCGGCCGACTGCGCCGGCTCCGGCAATGGCGACCCTCATCAGTGACCGCCCTCCTCTTCGGGACCCTTGGCGAACGCCGCCTCGACCTTGTCGACCTCGTCGGTGCGCATCATCACGTGCACCAGGTCGCCTTCCTGCAGCACCGTCTGCGAGGTGGGCAGGACCGCCTCGCCCAGCCGGGTCAGGAACGCGACGCGCACGCCCGTCTCCTCCTGGATGCGGCTGATCTTGTGGCCGACCCAGGCGGTGGAGGTGTGCACCTCGGCGAGCTGGACCCCGCCGGTGGGGTCGCGCCACAGCGGCTCCGCGCCGGAGGGGAGCAGACGGCGCAGCATCTGGTCGGCCGTCCAGCGGACGGTCGCGACGGTGGGGATGCCCAGGCGCTGGTAGACCTCCGCGCGGCGGGGGTCGTAGATGCGGGCGGCGACGTTCTCGATGCCGAACATCTCGCGGGCCACGCGAGCGGCGATGATGTTGGAGTTGTCACCGCTGGAGACGGCGGCGAAGGCGCCGGCCTCCTCGATGCCCGCCTCGCGCAGGGTGTCCTGGTCGAAGCCGACGCCCGTGACGCGGCGGCCGCCGAACCCTGAGCCCAGCCGGCGGAAGGCGGTGGGGTCCTGGTCGACCACGGCGACGGTGTGCCCCTGTTGCTCCAGGTTCTGGGCCAGCGCGGAACCCACCCTTCCGCAACCCATGATGACGATGTGCATGGCCTCACACCACGCTTCCCGCAGACCTTCCGGCCTGCGTCAGTGTTCTGCTCATGTCTCTCTCTCGGCTCGCCGGGCAGCACTTCGCGGCCTTCTGTGCCGGCCGCCAGGCACCATCATGCCGGGGAACGCCGGGTGTGATCCCCATCGGTGTCCGCCCGCCCGGCCGATCGCCCGTGTCCAACGTATCTGCAAGGCCGGGGGAGCCCACCAGGACCCTCGGGGTGCACGGGGAACACACTGGAGCTGTCCACCTCCAGCGTGTGAGGATCAGCATGCATACGACGTGTGGGGGAACGGACCGGCATGAGCCATGAGATCGACGTCCTCGTCCTGGGCGGCGCGGGCGTGGACACGATCGTGCACGTGCCCGAACTGCCCGTGCCCTTCGCGGACAGTCACATGATCCGACCCGGGATCGTCACACGGGCGGGCCAGAGCGGGGACTTCGTGGCGCTCGGGACGAACGCGCTGGGCCTGCGCACACACCACCTCGACCTGCTCGGCGACGACCCCGAGGGCGACCTCGTCCGTGCGTTGCACCGGGAGCACGGCATCGGGCTCACGGCCGTCCCGCAGCCACTCGGCACCAAACGCGCGGTCAACCTCGTCGGCCCCGACGGCAGGCGGTCGTCCCTCTACGACGCCACCCGGGCCGCCGACACGGACCGGCTGCCCGAGGACACCGTGCGCACCCTCGCGGCCGTCAGCCGGCACGCCCACGTCGTCATCACCCAGCCGTGCGCCCAGGCACTGCCCACCCTGCGCGCGGCCGGCGTCACGATCTCCACCGACCTGCACGACTGGGACGGCTCCAACCCCTACCACGAGCCCTTCGCCCACCAGGCCGACCTCGTCTTCCTGTCCAGCACCGCCCTGGGCGACCCGGAGCGGACCATGCGGCGGATCGCCGAGCGGGGCAGGGCCCGGATCGTCGTCGCCACGGCCGGCGCGGACGGCGCGTACCTGCTCGCCGACGGTGAGCTCACCCGCGTACCCGCCGCCCCGCCCCCGGCCCCCGTCGTCGACTCCAACGGCGCGGGCGACGCCTTCGCCGCCGCGTTCCTCCGCGCCTGGCTCGACGGCATCCCGCCCCACCGCAGCGCCCTGCACGGCGCGGTGGCCGGCGCCTACGCCTGCACGATCCCGTCGACCCGGGCCGCCGCCATCGGACGGGAGGAACTGCTCGCCGGGGTGGCGCGGCTGGAACGGCCCGGCAGGCCGGACACCCCCTAGGACCGAGCTCCGGGCGACACGTCCTTGCGGCGGCTGATGCTGCGCACGCTCGCCAGCGTCAGGATCGCGAGGGCGACGAGGGTGGCCGCGGCGCCGATCAGCTGGGCGGGCGTGTGCATGGGACCTCCAGGGGCGACAACGGCCGGGAAGCGGACGGGGCTCAGTCATATAGGCATGGGAAGCGGGTGACCTGCGGAATCCCCAGCCGCACAGGCCTCTGAATTCACTCGGAGAGCAGAGGCAACGCCGATGGGGGGTGGCGGGTGGGCGCCCCCGCAATCGAACGCCTACGATCCTCTGTTGTGTCCAAACTGACCGACGTGCCCAAACGGATCCTGATCGGGCGCGCACTGCGCAGCGACCGGCTGGGCGAAACGCTCCTGCCGAAGCGCATCGCACTCCCCGTCTTCGCCTCCGACCCGCTCTCGTCCGTGGCGTACGCGCCCGGCGAGGTTCTGCTGGTCCTGTCGATCGCGGGTGTGACGGCGTACCACTTCAGCCCCTGGATCGCCGTCGCGGTCGTGGTCCTGATGTTCACCGTGGTGGCGTCGTACCGGCAGAACGTGCACGCCTACCCCAGCGGCGGCGGCGACTACGAGGTGGCGACCACCAACCTCGGCCCCAAGGCCGGCCTGACGGTCGCGAGCGCGCTGCTCGTCGACTACGTCCTGACCGTCGCGGTGTCGATCTCCTCCGGCATCGAGAACCTCGGCTCCGCGATCCCGTTCGTCGTCGAGCACAAGGTGCTGTGTGCGATCGGCGTGATCGTGCTGCTGACCTTGATGAACCTGCGCGGGGTGAAGGAGTCCGGCTCGCTGTTCGCGATCCCGACGTACGTCTTCGTGTTCGGCGTCTTCACCATGATCGCGTGGGGCGCCTTCCGCGGACTGGTCCTGGACGACACCATGCGGGCACCGACCGCCGACTACGTCATCAAGCCCGAGCACCAGGGACTGGCCGGATTCGCCCTGGTCTTCCTGCTGCTGCGCGCCTTCTCCTCCGGCTGCGCCGCCCTCACCGGCGTCGAGGCGATCTCCAACGGCGTCCCGGCCTTCCGCAAGCCCAAGTCGAAGAACGCCGCGACCACCCTCGCCATGATGGGCCTGCTCGCCGTCACCATGTTCTGCGGCATCATCGCCCTGGCCGCCGCGACCGATGTCCGCATGGCCGAGAACCCGGCCACGGACCTCATCCACAACGGGGTCCCGCTCGGCGGGGACTACGTCCAGAACCCGGTGATCTCCCAGGTCGCCGAGGCCGTCTTCGGCAAGGGCAGCTTCCTGTTCATCATCTTGGCCGCGGCCACCGCGCTGGTGCTGTTCCTCGCGGCCAACACCGCCTACAACGGCTTCCCGCTGCTCGGCTCGATCCTCGCCCAGGACCGCTACCTGCCGCGCCAGCTGCACACCCGCGGCGACCGGCTGGCCTTCTCCAACGGCATCGTGCTCCTCGCCGGCGCCGCCGCCCTGCTGGTCGGGATCTACGGCGCCGACTCCACGCGCCTGATCCAGCTGTACATCGTCGGCGTGTTCGTGTCCTTCACGCTCAGCCAGACCGGCATGGTCCGGCACTGGAACCGCCACCTGGCCACCGAGAAGGACCAGGCCAAGCGCCGCCACATGATCCGCTCCCGCGCGATCAACGCCTTCGGCGCCTTCTTCACCGGCCTCGTGCTGGTCGTCGTCCTCCTCACCAAGTTCACGCACGGCGCCTGGGTCGCCCTGCTCGGCATGGTGATCTTCTACGCGACGATGACGGCCATCCGTAAGCACTACGACCGGGTCGCCGCCGAGATCGCCGCCCCCGACGGCCCGAGCGACGACCTCGTACGGCCCTCACGCGTCCACTCGGTCGTGCTGATCTCCAAGATCCACCGCCCCACGCTGCGCGCCCTCGCCTACGCCAAGCTGATGCGCTCGGACACGCTGGAGGCCCTCAGCGTCAACGTCGACCCGGCGGAGACCAAGGCCCTGCGCGAGGAGTGGGAACGGCGCGGCATCGACGTACCGCTGAAGGTCCTGGACTCGCCCTACCGCGAGATCACGCGGCCGATCATCGAGTACGTCAAGAGCCTGCGCAAGGAGTCGCCGCGCGACGCGGTGTCCGTGATCATCCCCGAGTACGTCGTCGGCCACTGGTACGAGCACCTGCTGCACAACCAGAGCGCCCTGCGGCTGAAGGGCCGGCTGCTGTTCACGCCCGGGATCATGGTGACATCGGTGCCGTACCAGCTGCAGTCCTCCGAGGCGGCCAAGCGGCGGGCCCGCAGGCAGCAGGACTGGAACGCGCCGGGGTCGGTGCGCCGGGGTCCCGCGCAGGTGCGATCGAAGGAGTCCACCGAGCGCAAGTCCTGACGATTTCCCGAGGCGACGGCTCGTGTGAAGAGGCCGGGCGGCAGCCACGTAGACTGGTGGGCTGTTGTCCGGCCGTTTCCGTTCGGCCCTTCCCCCTCACGCGTTTTGGAGTCACCCCGCCATGCAGGCAGAACCGAGGAAGTCGCTGGTGGGGGAGGAGTACGAGGTCGAGGTCGGCCCCGTCGCCCACGGCGGTCACTGCATCGCCCGCACGTCCGAGGGTCAGGTGCTGTTCGTACGGCACGCGCTGCCCGGTGAGCGGGTCGTGGCGCGGGTGACGGAGGGCGAAGAGGGCGCGCGCTTCCTGCGTGCGGACGCCGTGACGGTCCTGGACGCCTCCAAGGACCGGATCGACGAGCCCTGCCCGTTCGCCGGCCCCGGCCGCTGCGGCGGCTGCGACTGGCAGCACGCCAAGCCGGGCGCGCAGCGGCGCCTGAAGGCCGACGTCATCGCCGAACAGCTCCAGCACCTGGCCGGGCTCACCCCGGAGGAGGCCGGCTGGGACGGCACTGTGCTGCCCGCCGAAGGCGACAAGGTGCCCGCGGGCCAGGTCCCCGCGTGGCGCACCCGCGTCCAGTACGCCGTCACCGCCGACGGCCGGGCGGGCCTGCGCCGGCACCGCTCGCACGAGGTGGAGCCGATCGACCACTGCATGATCGCCGCGGAGGGCGTCAGCGAGCTGGGCATCGAGAAGCGGGACTGGACGGGCATGGACTCCGTCGAGGCGATCGCGGCGACGGGCTCCCAGGACCGCCAGGTGATCCTCACCCCGAAGCCGGGCGCGCGCCTCCCGCTGGTCGAACTCGACCGCCCGGTCTCCGTCCTGCGCGTGGACGAGCGCTCCGGCGGTGTCCATCGCGTCCACGGCCGCCCCTTCGTCCGCGAGCGGGCGGACGGCCGCACGCACCGCGTCGGGAACGGCGGCTTCTGGCAGGTCCACCCGAAGGCGGCCGACACGCTGGTGACGGCCGTGATGCAGGGCCTGCTCCCGCGCAAGGGCGACATGGCCCTTGACCTCTACTGCGGCGTCGGCCTCTTCGCCGGCGCCCTCGCCGACCGCGTCGGCGACCAGGGCGCGGTCCTCGGCATCGAGTCCGGCAAGCGGGCGGTGGAGGACGCGCGGCACAACCTCGCCGACTTCGAGCGCGTCCGCATCGAACAGGGCAAGGTCGAGAGCGTGCTGCCGCGCACGGGCATCGAGGAGGTCGACCTGATCGTCCTCGACCCGCCGCGGGCGGGCGCGGGCCGGAAGACGGTTCACCATCTGGCCTCGCTGGGCGCGCGGCGGATCGCGTATGTGGCGTGCGATCCGGCCGCGTTGGCGCGGGACTTGGGGTACTTCCGGGACGGGGGGTATCGGGTGCGGACGCTTCGGGCGTTCGATCTCTTCCCGATGACGTCGCACGTGGAGTGTGTGGCGATTCTTGAGCCCCTCACAAAGGGCCTCTGACCTGTGGTTTTCCTGGGTTCCTCAGGTGTGGTGGGTTCCGCTTGACCTGTTTTCCGAGGTGCACGACGTCCAGAGCGTCGTGCAGCGGCGCCGGTCGTCTGACCTGGCGCTGTGGCGGTCGCGCCTTGGACGGCAGTGTCGCCGTCCCCTGTCTCGGTGCGAACGGAGACAGACGTGATGGCGCTCGGTTGACGCTCGTTCTGATGGTTCGTCACTGAGCGGACGGGTGGACAGCCGTCGGGCAGAAAGCTCAACCGTGCTGGGCCGCTACACCGCCGCCACCCTGCGCCCGCTATGAGACCCGGACGCCCTCGGGCTCGACGAGGACGAGGACGGTGTGCAGGGCTGACCGGTGGCCGGGCGGTGCCTGGGCACTCGGTCGGTCGGTGCCGCGCGGGGTCGTGTTTGTGGCTCAGAGCCACGTGTTGCGGCGCAGCGCTCTGTAGATGAGGGTGCAGACGACGCCGATGACGGTGAGGATGGCGGGGTAGCCGTAGCGCCAGGTGAGTTCGGGCATGTGGTCGAAGTTCATGCCGTACACGCCGACGACCATGGTGGGCACCGCGATGAGGGCGGCCATGGCGCTGATCCGGCGCATGTCGGCGTTCTGCTGCACGCTGAGCTGGGCGCTGCTGGCGTTGAGGATGCCGGTGACCAGCTCGTCGAAGCCGGTGATCTGCTCGTTGGCGCGCTGGTGGTGGTCGGCGACATCGCGCAGGTAGGCGCAGACGTCAGCGGGGATGTCGGGCATGGTCCCGGAGGCGAGGCGCTGCAGGGGGCCGGCCAGGGGGGGGCGACGGCGCGCACGGTGGTGGCGAAACCGGGCCCGGCGAAGACCATGATCTCGCCGGTGTCGACGATCTCACTGGTGGGAGTGATCTCCTCGTGGTCGCAGTAGACGATGGTCTTCAGCACGAGGAAGAGGGTGTCGCCGTAGCGTTCCAGCTTGGGCCGCTGATGGGCGTGGACGGCGTCCTCGACCGCCAGCTGTGCAGGTCGAATGCGTCCGCGACGTGCTGGAACTGCTCGGCGGTCGGCTCGTACAGCCCGATCCACGCGAACCGGCTCCCACCTGGGTCTGTCCGGTGCAGGATCTTCTCCAGTCCGGTTCGTCCGGGGAGGCGCCGGCCATGCTCGTACAGCGCGCAGTCGACCACCGCCGGCGGCAGGACATTCTCGCCCTCGACCCTCTCATCGTCCCGCTCGGCCATCGCCGTCCCCTTCCCTCGTGGTGTCCCGACTCCCTCTGCCCCGGTCAATGCCCGGTGTCACCGGGCGCAGGGCCACGATCACGGCGAGGAACAGTGTGCGCAGAGCGGGCCTCATCGTGGCCTCCCTCCAGTGACCGGGGTGGAATGCCGCCGGGTTACAGCCAGTCGCGGCGCTTGAAGACGACGTACAGGTCGGCGCACACCACGCCCATCAGCAGCAAGGCGAAGGGATAGCCGAACACCCAGCCCAGTTCGGGCATGTGGTCGAAGTTCATGCCGTAGATGGTGCCGACCAGGGTGGGAGCGAAGAGGATGGCCGCCCAGGCGGAGATCTTCTTGATCTCCTCGTTCTGCGCGTGGCCGGCCTCGGCGAGAGCTTTCATCTCCTCGTTCTGCTGCTGGGTTACCAGCGTGGCGTTCACGGTGAGGATGTCCTGCAGGGCCTGCTTGAACCCGTCGACGCGTTCCGTGACGTGCGTGGCATGGTCTGCGACGTAGCGCAGGTAGCGGCGCAGTTCCTCGTCGATGTTGTACTTCTCGAACCCGGCCGACAGCCCGCCCACGATGCCCGCCAGCGGGCGGGTGGCGCGCTGGAAGTCCACCACTTCGCGGGACAGCGCGTAGATGCGGCGCGAGACGCCGGGGGCGTTGCCGAAGACTTCGGTCTCGATCTCGTCGATGTCGTTCTGCAAGCCCGCCACGACGGGGGCGTAGTCGTCGACGACCGCGTCCATGATCGCGTACAGCACCGCCTCGGGACCGCGCTTGAGTAGATCGGGACTGTTCTCCATCCGGGCGCGGACCGCCGCCAGATCGGGGGCGGCGCGACTGAGCCCTTCGTCCGTGGCCCTGGACAGCGAGGACCGAACAGGGAAACCGACGATGCCGGCGCCTGTCTGCGGCGGCGGTGCCCCGCTCCGCTGCCCGGAGACGACTCGGCTCGCTGCGCGCGCGGCGTGACCACCGTCCCCGGCGGCGCACGGATTGACGCCTGCCCTGCGGGTCCCGAAGCTGGTAGAGGGGCCGGTGGAAGGGACCGTGGTCGTGAGCGGTGGGCAGAGCGGACTTACCCGGCTCCTGACGGCGGCGGAGAGAGCGGCGCCGGTGGACGCCGTCGCGGTGGTCGCCGAGGATCTGCGGCGGCGTTTCGGGGCCATGAGCGTGTCGTTCCTCATCGTGGACCTGACGGGAAAGGCGGTGGCGCGGCTGGCTGCCGCCGTCGGTGTGGAGGGCGGGCGGGAAGCGGAACGGATCGCCCTGCACGGCACTGCCTACGAGCAGGTGATTCGCACCCAGCGGTTGTATCAGGAAGCGACCGGAGAGGGGCACCGAGTGATTGTTCCGGTCACCAACCGGGGGGACGCGATCGGACTCCTGGAACTGCTCCTGCCCGCCCATCCCGGGGCCGACGTTCTCGACGAGGTCGGGGATTCCGCCCACATCCTGGCCTACGTCGTGATCGCCAACGGACGCTTCACCGACCTCTACACCTGGGGCAAGCGCTCCCGGCCTCCCACGTTGGCAGCCGAGATCCAGTACCAGCTGCTGCCCCAGTCGTTGTCGTGCGAGGCCGCGCAGTTCACGCTGTGCGGGAGCTTGGAGCCCTCGGAGGACCTCAGCGGCGACACCTTCGACTACGCGCTCGACCGCGACACCCTGCACGTGTCGGTGACCGACCCCATGGGCCACGACATCGCTTCCGCTCTGGCCGCCACGGTGCTGGTGGGCGCCCTGCGCGGGGCCCGCCGCGCAGGAGCCGACCTGGCCGAGCAGGCTCACCGGGCGGACCGGGCCCTGGCCGACCAGGGTCACGGTCACGCCACCGGGCAGCTGCTGCGCATCAACCTCCACAACGGTCGCGCCCAGCTCGTCAACGCCGGCCACCCGTGGCCGCTGCGCATGCGCGAGGGGGCCGCGCAAGCGATCACATGCGAGGTGGACCATCCTTTCGGGCTTTCAGTGACCGTCCCCCACCCCTACCGGGTCCAGGACCTCGATCTACGCCCTGGGGACCGTTTGCTCATGGTGACCGATGGCATGCTCGAACGCCACGGAGAGGCGGTCGACCTGCTGGCCCTGCTGGAGCGCACCTGCGATCTGCATCCGCGGGAGGCGGCGGCGACACTGACGTCCGCGGTCCGGGACGCGGCCGGGGGCCGGCTTGCGGATGACGCCACGGTGATGTGTCTGGACTGGCACGGCCCTGAGCAGACCCTGCGGAACGTCAGCTCCGGTGCCGACACTCAGCGGGCTTCAGCCAGCCGTGTCCATCAACACTCATGACCATGACACAGTTCCGGAAGAAGGACTCGGTCGGCGGCCGACGGGATTCCAGCCTTGGCTCCGGTGCCGGGGCGCCGGGCTCGGCAGGACCTTTGCAGTACCGGTACGCCCCGGGCGTCGGAGCCGTCAAAGATCGGTCAGGTAGGGCTGACGCTCACTCCAAGCCGGAGATCTTGAAAACGGCGCGGGCTGTTTCGCGGTCCACGCGCTCCGAGAGGCGTCGCAAGGCGGTCGTGCCGCAGAGCAGCGAGCCGTCGTCGGCGGCCTTCCGGGCCTTCCGGGCCGGACCCTGTACGTGCCGGTCCGACCGGGTCCCTTCGGGTGTGCGGTGAGGCTCTTCCCACGGCCGTTCATCTGGACCAAGACCGCCGACGAGATCCTCGACAAAGTAGCCGCCTACTGCCGACGAATCTCCGACTCAGGTCACTAGAGGGCGTCCGACGCGGAAGATCCTTCACCGATCCCGGAGCGGTTCACTGCCCGCACCTGTCCGCCTCCGAAGCCACCAATGAAGCGATACGGAGCTTCCTGGCGGACGTGCAGTGATGTGTCGCACCGGGCAGCATCCCGATCCGCACGAGGCCGACCATGAGGAGACCTCCAGCAGCGCGGCGAACGCCGCGCTGCTGGAGGACAGCGCCGAGGAACTCTGCGAGAGCACACCGTGCGGATACCTGTCCACAGTGTGACCAGTGTTCCTGGCACTGCCTCGGAAGGGCGCCACCGACGAGTTTCCCGGGGGAGGCGATGATGCCCTACTTTTCGTTGATGTTGAGGATGCCCGAAGCGATCGCGAGGATGCCTGCGTCGAGGTCTTGGACATCAGCGAACGACTTGGGGATGCCGTATTTCCGCAGAATGCCTTCTGCAATCGCGACGAGTTCGCTGAGACCGGGGCCCACCGGGTCTTCGGCGACCTGGGCGGGAGTCGCCAGGAACAGGGGCATGGTCGCGAGGGCGAGGGCCCCGAGTGCGGTGCGTGGCTTCATGTTGTGATCAATGGTCCACGGGAACGAGAGACACCCATCCCGCCGTCGGCTCTTGCAGGTCACGCCCGGGTCGTTTGGTGCCGTGCATCGCAAGACGGAGCGGCCCTTTCCGTTGTACGCGCACGGAGACAGGGTCTCTCGGTAGCTCGGGCATGCAATCCGACCGAGCGTGGGGGGAGGCCCTGGTGTCCTTGTTGTACGTGTCCGAGCCGGTCCAGTTCACTCGGTTGCTACGGCCACCACTCCCGATGCCCGGTCCGGCCCAGCAGGCCGGACCGGGCATCGAGGGTCATAGGGGGCTGCCTGAGTCACGCCTCGGCCACTTGGAGCAGCCAGCTGACCGGGATGTCGTCTTCGGTGTCGCTCGCGCTCTTCTTGACGCGGCCGATGGCGATCTTCTGCGTACTCGTCGGGAGCTTCGCGCCGTTGTGGACCCGGCCGCCTGCCTGCGTGACGTTCAGGTCCACGGCGGCGCTCCAGTTGGAGCCGTCGTGCCAGTTCACCTTGATCTTTGCATCCCCCCAGGCGGAGCCGAAGCTGATCCACATGTCGCCCGACCAGCCGGCCTGGTTGGCCGCCGGGACGGCCAGGACGATGCCGTACTTGTAGTGGATGAGCCCGCCGCTCTCAGTGAACGCGAAGCCGGGGGGAATCTCGCCAGTCTGGAAGTTCGCCATTCAGTGCCCCTTGCCTGTCGCTGCTCCGGTGCCGCAGGAAGCGACGCCGCCCCGCAGCCCGCAGACCACGGCACGAACCACGCTAGGGACGCATTCAGGTCCCTCCTCAATTGCCGGGGCCAAACCACCAGTTGAGGGGTAGTGCAAGCATGCCCAGCTCATCCGCTCCGCTCCTGCGCTCTCGGATGCCCCCTGCTGCACCCCAGGAGCGGCTGACCCCTTCGGCCGTCGGACGGGGCCCAGAGGCTGCTACGGAAGCGGATCTTGGTCGTGGATGATCAGGCATCGTGGGGCACGGTGATCTGACGCGCGGCCAGTGGGCCCGGCTGGAGCCGTTGTTGCCCTAGGGCATCAAGCCGGGCCGTCCACCGGTGTGGACGCGGCGGCAGCTGTAGACGGCATTCGGTGGCGAACCCGGGCGGGTTGCGCCCTGGAGGGATGTGCCAGAACGATACGGGCCCTGGGACCGGGTCTATGACCTGTTCCGCCGCTGGCAGCGGGATGGCACCTGGGCTCGGATCGTCACCCCAGCTCCAGGCCGAGGCGGACGCAAAAGGCCCTGATCACCTGGGGCGTGAACGTCGACTCCACCGTCTGCCGGGCTCACCAGCACGCGGAAGGCTTCCTGACCTGCGGTTTTGCGGGACGTTGTGGTCGCCGGAGGCGTCCGCATCGGCCACACCCCCGCCATGGCTGGGGAATTCCTGCAGCCCTGGTCGGTCACAATCTGGCCCAAGCGGGTGCCGGGGCCCAAGCGCACTTGGCCGAGGACGTTCTCGGCCAAGCCTGTGGGGTCGTCGTCCTCGCGGTGTCCATCTGGCGAGGCGTCACGATGCTCCGACCTCCCACGGCCCGGCCGGCGTGGTGACCAGGTCCAGGCATTCGGTGAGCAGGCGGCGGGTGGCCGGGACTGGGGGAGCAGGGTCGGGGGTGGCGAAGCCGGTGGTCAGGTAGCGCGCGGGGTCCGTGAGGCTCCATCCCACGGCGGTGCCGTGCGGGACGAGGAGTGCCACGTCGGGGGCGATGCCGATGCGGGCCTCCAGGGGTTCGTCGAGGACGTCGAGGTCGCGCAGGCAGGTCAGCACGGCATCGTCCGGAGCGCGGCACAGCACCGTGCACACCTCATGCCGGAAGTCTTCGACCTTGTCCGCGCGGAGCCCGCCCGGGCGCACTTCGCGCGGGACAGGAAGGCGGGCCGAGACCTCGGCCGGGGCGGACTCTTCCGGAATCCGGAATTCAGCCCCGACCAGCTGTCGGCCGCTCGGGGCGAAGCGGAAAACGTCAGGGAGGTCCCACAGCCAGTCCTGGCTGCCGAATGTGTCCACGAGGAACTTCTCTCGTTCCACCCTGTCCGCATAGAGGGAAAGGATCACGGAAGTACCACGGAGTCGGGGAACGAGCTTGAGCGGTTCGTCCGTCACTGTCGCGCACCAGCCGCCGTCGAACTTCAGTTTCGTCGTCATCACTGCCTCATCCGATCCGTACTGCCGGAGGCTGGAAGCCGCCGTTCTTGGCGGGAATCGTGCCGTTCGCGATGGCTTCGTCAGTCACCGGCGCACCGGGGTCCGTTGGTTTCCCGCCGAGCGCCGTGGCCCCGGAGTCGCCCTCCCGGCCTGTCACCAACGCGCCTCCTCTGCTGTCCCACCAAGGCGCCACCATCCGGGTCCGACGCGTTCAAGTCCAGCCTGGGGCTCAAACGCTGTGTCGAATGCCGCCTGCCGGTGGCCAGAAAGAAGCTCGTCTTCGCCTCGGGCGGACAGCCGGTGCACCGCGCCTGCCAGCCGACCACGGGCCGCGCGGCGACCCGTTCTGCGGCTCCGACCGGCCCCATCCGGGCACCGAAAGATATCGGCCGCGCCGAACTCCTCAAGAGGATCGAAGCGCTGCGGAAGCGCGACGCGGAGATGAAGCCACGCGCCGCTAAGTGCCGCCCGCCGACCGCCACAAGCCGCCGACAGCGCCGCGCCAATCGGCCGGTCGCCCCACCACTGTCGTACCACGGAGTGGAGAAAGGTTGGAAAACGCTCACCGTCTGAAACGACAGGCGTGAAGAAGACCTCAATAGGTCTTGAGTTCGCGGAGCACCTCCTCCTGGACGTCGGGCGGGCACAGTAGTACGGTGCGAAAAGTGATCTTCTCCTGGCCCGGAAGCTCGGGCTTTCCCGCCCAGAACTTAACGGCGCCGTTCAGGGCACGGAAGAGGATTTCACGTTCTTCGGAACTCTCGGAAAGTACGGCGTCGGCGTCATCGATGGTGAGGAGGAAATGCTTGGCGCTGATCCAGTGTAGATCGGTCAGACAGTCCCGCAGTGCATTCCAGTTCCAGCCGAAGTAGTCCGGGAGCCGCAGTGCCTCGTAGAACTGAGTGAACACCCCGTCGGAGTCGCGCATTTGCTGTCCTTGCATCCGGGCCGAGTAGATCAGTCCGGTGGGAGGCAGGGCGCGGGCGACGGAGAGCGAGGAGGCGGTCGAGACGACACAAACCTCTTCCTCGTATCGTTCCCACCAGGTGGCGTTGCTCATCGGCCGGTCTCCATCACAATGTACGTCTGATAATGGGTCGGAGTGTAGTACGCCGATCCGTCCGACCCGGTCACGACCCTCTCGCCGCCCCAGTTCGGGTTGTCGATCGACTGCACCGTGCCCCATTCCGTATAGCGGATGCTATTCCCCTGGCTATCGAATTCCGGAAGTTTGTATGCGCCTTTCTTCCCGCTGTTCTCGAATGGCTGGGGAATGGACGGCCCCATGCGTTGAGGGCCCGCTCCCTGAGCCTCCACGCCGAACTCGCGAATGTCGCGGAGGACCGCCTCGGACTCCGCCGGAACCTTGGTGGGAATCCACCCGCTCAGCTTTGATGTGTCGCCCAGGGTCTGGCCCACTTGGTAGTTCGGGGAGAGTCCCAGCGGGTCGGCGCCTGTGTGGGGATTGTCGACGTAGGTGACCGGATTGGGCGCGGGCGTGAGGCCGAGGGGGTCCGGAGCCGTGTAGCGGCCGGTCTCGGGGTCGTAGTGGCGGAAGTAGTTGTAGTGGAGGCCGGTTTCGGGGTCGTAGTACTGACCGGGGAAGCGCAGAGGAGTGTAGGTGCTGCTGTCCCGGGACCAGGCCGTGCTGCCCCAGAGCGTGCTGCGGGTGCGCCAGGCGATGTCGCCGGACTCGTCGACAAGTTCGGTGGGGGCACCGACAAGGTCGGTGGCGATGGCGAAGAAGCGCCGGTCGATCTCCTCCTGGCGGGTATCCGCGGTGAGGATGCGTTCCGTTTGCGCAATTGGGGTCAGGCCGCGGTGGTCCCAGGTGAGCGCCATGTGATGGGGAATGTCGCGCGACGCCGTGGCCTGTTCGCACAGGGTGGTGCCGTCCCAGGTGAAGCGGATCTCCTCGATGACCATCTCGCCGTCGGAAGCCAGGCGTTGCTTGGCGGTGCGGCGGCCCAATGGGTCGTAGCGATAACGCCAGCTGGTGCCGTCGGGAGTGATGACGGAGGTGAGGCGGTCCTCGGTGTCCCACCCGTAGCGCCAGGTGTCGGGTTTGCGGGAGAGACGGGTCTTCTGGCGCAGGGTGACACGGCCGCGGTCGTCGTGTTCGTAGCGCACACTTCCGGCGCGGGTGAGGGAAGTGCCGTGGTACGTCCGGGCTCCAGTGGCTTCCCGGCCGGGATGGGAGTCAGGCCAGGAGGCGAAGACCTGATTGCCGCTCGCGTCGTAGGCGTACCGTTCGCTCCAGTCGTCGGCGGTCACGGCGGTGACGCGGCCGACGGGGTCGAGGCCGAAGGTGCGGGTGCCCGACAACCGGTCGGAGACCACGGAGAGGTGGCCGTCGGCGCGGTAGGTGTAGGTGCGGCTGTTGAGCATGTGTCCGTCGGCGATCAGCTGCTGGGCGGACAGACGCCCGGCTTCGTCCCAGGCCGAGGTGACAGTGAGAGAGCCGAAGACGCGGGACAGTTCACGGCCTGCCGCGTCATGGGTGAAGGCGATTTCCTGACCACCAGTGGTCAGGAGGCCCGGGCGGCCTGCCGCGTCATGGACGTAGGTGGTGACATGGCCGGTGGGGGTGACACGTCCCACGCGACGGCCCACGGCGTTGTAGCGAAAGGTGGTGGCGCGGCCGTCGATGAGTTCCGTCTTGATCAGGCCGCGTCGGTCGTACTGTCGGATCAGGTCGCCGTCCGGGCCGGATGCTCGTAGGAGGCGCCCGGCCGGGTCGTACGCGTAGCTGGTCGTCCGGCCAGCGGCATCCTTGCAGGTGACACGGCCCAGCTCGTCGTGAGTGAAGGAGATGACGTCACCGAGCGGGTCGATCCGCGTGGTCAACTGCCCTACCGCGTCGAGGCGGTAGTCGATGGTGCGTTCGTCGAAGTCGGTTTCCGAGACCAGGCGCCCGGCCGCGTCGTACTGGTAGCTCCAGCCCAGACCTTGTGGGTTGGTGACACGGGTAAGGCGTAGGGCGGTGTCGTACTCGAACGTGTAGCGGGCGCCGTCCGGCCCGGTGCGGGCAGTGAGGAGGTCGAAGTGGGTGTACTCGAACCGGGTCACTCCTCCAGCCGGGGAGGTACGGGTCAGGCAGTTGCCCTCACCATCGTATGTCCATGACTCGGTGGCGCCGTCCGGGGCCGTGCGGCGGGCGAGTTGCCCGTCGGCGTTCCAGGTGAGTCTGGTGTCTCTGCCCACAGCGTCGACGGTGCTTACGAGTCTGCCGAGAGCATCGCGTCCCACGCGCGTGGTGCCGCCGGCCGGGTCAGTGACCTCCACCGGCAGGCCCGCGGCGTCGCAGACCACATGGGTCGTGGCGCCGAGGGGGTCGGTGACGGAGGTGATGCGGCCGGCGTCGTCGTAGGCATAGCAGGTGGCGTGGCCAGCCGCGTCGGTGACCCTGATCCGATTGCCGCACTCGTCGAATTCCTGTGTGCGCCGGGTGCCGTCCGGCTCGATGAACTCCACCGGCAGTCCAAGCGAGCCGCGCACGATGCGCGATCCGTTGCCGTCGGGCCGAGTGACCACGACGAGCCAGCCGTCCTCGTCGTAGGCGTAGACGGTGGTGCGACCGAGTGGATCGGTGCGCGTCAGGAGGTTGCCGCGCGGGTCGTAGGTGAAGCGGGTGGTGTGGCCGAGGGGGTCGGTGACGGCCAGGAGACGGCAGCCCGGGCCGAACACGTGGCGGGTCGCGTGCCCGGCGGCGGTGGTGAGTGTGGTGGTGCGGTGGCCTGTTTCGGGGTCGGGTTCGGTGTAGGTCAGGGTGATCTGGACGTGGCCTGCTTCGCCGCCTTCGGCGATGACGCGGTCGTGGTCGTCGTAGATGTAGTCGTAGCGGCTGTTGTTGGAGTCGATCCAGGCGATGACGCGGTGGCGGTCGTCGTAGACGAAGGTGGTGGTGGCACCGGAGGGTTTGGTGACGGTGGTGAGGTTGCCGTCCTGATAGCCGTAGTTCATCAGGGGCAGGTCCGCGCCGCCCTCGCCCGCGCCGGCCAGGGACAGGGCGGTGACCAGGCCGTCGGCGACGGACAGCTTCACCTGATGGCCCGCCGAGTGGACCAGGGCCAGCGGCAGGCCGTTCTCGCCGCGGTCGACGGTGATGGTGTGGCCGTTGCGTTCGGTGATGCCCGACAGCCAGGCCTCCCCGTCGTCCCCCGGTTCGCTGCCGGACGGGGCGGTGAAGTGGAAGGTCAGGCCGCTGGCGGGGTCGGTGACGGTGTAGTCGCCGTCGGCGTCGCGGGCCAGCAGGGTGCGGCCTCTGCCCGATGAGGGGGTGGTGGGGGCGCCGGGGACCGGGTGCGGGTACGGGATCAGGAGGCCGTCGGCGGTGACGTGGACGACGCCGATGGCGTCGATCTGAAGGCGCTCGTCGACGGTGGAGGTCCAGGAGGGGCCTAGGAAGCGGCCGACCGCGCAGCCGGACTCGGTGCGGCGGGTGAAGACCAGCGGCAGGATGCCGGGTATCTCGACGTCGGTCTGGGGCAGGAACATCCGGCCGGAGGCGAGGTCGACGGGGTCGGTGCCGTCGGTGGTGCGCTCGCCGTCGGGGCGGTTGTGGGTGCCGTCGGGGGCGTCGTCGACCAGTTTGCGCGCCCGTGCGGCGTCGGCGGCCTCCTCCGCGATGCGGATGCCCTTGACCGCGGCGCCGCCGCCACCGGTGGCCGCGGTCAGCGCGAGGTCGGGAATCAGCCTGCCGAAGCCCTCGGCCGGGTCCTTCATGAAGTCGCTGACCATCTGCTTGCCGGTGCCGACCGGGTCGTTGGCGGCGACGATCAGCCCGGCGGCCAGGCTGTTGAGAGACGTGGCGTACTCGGCCGGATGCGTGATGTTGTACGGGTCGACGGGGTTGACGCTGCGGACGAAGTTGAGAATGCCCGCCGTGCCCTTGATGATGCCGCCCCCGACATGGTCGCCCATGATCTGGAACTCCTGGAACCCGCCGGCCAGTTGCTCGGCGTAGGACGGCTTCTGCGGGGCCATGTCACGGGCGGTGCGGACCGCGGTGCGCGCCGTCTCCGCAGCCGAGTTCCGCTGCTTGCGGGCCTCGGCGAGGATGTCCTGCGCCTCCTGCATCAGCTTCTTGCCGGGGTCCTCGAACGTCGCCGCCGGCCTGGGCGGGAGCGAGGACGGGTCGCGTTTGTCGGCGGGCTGGGCGTTGTAGCGGTCGACGGCGCTGTTGAAGTCGTCGACCTTCTTGCGGTGGGCGTCGGCGGCGTCCTCGGAGGCCTTGACGCCCTCCTTCCACTTGTCGATCGCCGTCTGCGCCTGTGCCTGCGCCCAGGTGATCGTGCCGGCGAACGCGTCGAGCGCGCCGAGCGCCTTCGCACAGGCGTCGGCGGCGGCGTACCACTTGGGCGGCTGGGTGCTCACCGCGGTGCGCAGCGCTTGGGCCGTCTCGCCCTTGAGCCGGGAGGAGTCCAGGCCCTTGAGACCGTCACCGGCGTCGTCGAAGGCCGTCTGAAAGGCCCGGAGCTTGTCGGCGGTGGCGGTGACCTTGCTCGGGCTGCCGTAGATCAGCTTGGTCTTGTCCTCGGTCTGTCCGAGGTCCATCTCGTCGACCTCGGCGCCCATCCGGTTGGCGACCGAACGGGACTGCTCACGCACCCAGTCCGCACCCGACTCCCAGCCGACGTCGTCCAGCCGGTCGGCGGTCCAGTTACCGGCGTCCTCGACCCGGTTGCCGGCCCATTCGACACCGTCCTCGACCGCGTTCTCGACCGAGTCGGGCGTGATGTCGCTGATGAAGTCGCCTATACCCACCGTCAGTTCCCCCCGGACTCACCCTGCTGCGCCTGCTGGGCGCGTTCCTCCGGTGACGGGCCGAAGGTGTTGTCCAGCGCCTGGTTCCACTGGTCGTCGGAGACCCCCGACGCGTCGATGATCGCCTGCGACCGCCGGCCGCCCTCGCCCTCGGTGAGGACCGTGCGGCCGGTGTCCTTCCACGTCTGCTCGATGTCCTCCCCGGCCTTGTCGAACGACTCCGCGCTCCAGTCCGGGTTCAGGTAGTCCGGCGTGACGATGTCACCCCAGCCCTGCTGGGCGATCTCCTCCTCGGTGGCATGCGGGTTGCCGCCCATCACGGAATTGACGCCCACCTTCAGCGTGCCCTCGACGTACTGGTCGTGCTCCCACTGGGTGCCCGCCGCCAGGCCGAGGCGGTTCGCAAGCGCGCTGGCGTCGCCCACCAGGGCCCGCACACCCCACTCCCAGCGCTCGCAGAAGTCCTCGAAGTCGACCGAGAGACCGTGGTGCCCGGCCTCCATCCCGGTCATCGCCAGCTCCGAAAAGCCCTTGCCCAGCACCGAACCGGTGGCGCCGCCCAGATCACCGAGCCCGTCGATGGTCGCGCCCACGCCCTGCGTGAACTTCGCGACAGACGCCTTGTCGAACTGCAGATCAGCCCCGTCACCGCCCATGGCCCAGCCCCTCCTTCGCCTCGCCGGAGTCGACGGCGACGCCGTCCGCAACGATGCCGACGACCGGCGGGAAGAACATCGACCCGTCCTCGGTGGCGATGTCGACGGCGAGACCGGCGGGCTCGTCCAAAGACGGCACGACCTCGTCGACGATGCGCGCGCCCAACAGCGCCGCGTAGTCCATCGGCTGATCACCGGATCCGTGCAGCAAGGCGAACCGGGCCAGTGCGGCCTCGTCGGTGAACCCGCAGATCCACCGCACCCCGCCCGACCACGCCGACCAGAGGCCTCCACCGGCCGTCGGCACCAGAAGGACCGAGCGCCGCATCTCACCGATCAGCGCCCGGGGGTCACCGACTCCCCTTCTCTGCTCGGCGATTCGCTCGGCGAGCGCTGTCCTGGTCTGCTGCACGGCCTCTCCCCGTCCTGGGTGACTGATGGCACCGTAGATCAAGACGCCCGCGAACATGGCGGTGGTTCTCCTGGAGGCTCATCAAGGCCCTGCATGTGGCCCTCAGTTCGAGACCGCCGCAGTCGGGCCAGGGCTCCTGAACTGCGGTTTGTGCGCGCATGATGCGCTCGGGTGGATCAGCGCAGTCCGGCGAAGAGATCGTTCTCGGGTACGGCGGTGCCGGTGGTGTCCTGGACACGTACGAAGGTCTCCATGCCCATCAACTCGCCGAACCTCTCCTTGCCCATCTTGAGGAAGAAGATGTTCTCGCCCTGACTGGCGTGTGCGGCCAGCGCGTCGAACTTCTGGCCGCTGAAGGCGGTGGTGTCCACCCACGTGGTGATCTCGTCGTCGGGCAGGCCGATCTCGGCCAGTGCGGCGGTCTCGGCGGGATCCGGCTCCGGCATGTCCTCACCGAACTCGCGCATGATCTCGCGGAATCGACGCATCCCCGAGCGGGGCATCGTGGTCCAGTACACCTTCGGCGTCAGCGTGGTCATCTCCAGCGCCGCCATCGTGATGCGGTGGGCCTGGATGTGGTCGGGGTGGCCGTAGAAACCGTTCTCGTCGTAGGTGACGACCACATCGGGCCGGTAGTGCCGCATGAGTTCCGCGAGTCGCTCCGCGCCTTCTGATACGGGGGTCTGCCAGAACGATCCGGGGGCGTCGTTGCTCGGCCAGCCCATCATTCCGGAGTCGGCATAGTCGAGCATCTCCAGATCGCTGATCTTCAGGACCTCACAGCTCGCCTCGAGTTCTTGACGGCGCATCAGGGCGACCGCCGCCGGATCGTGCCCGGGATCGCCCGGCTTGACGCCCCCCGGTCCGTCACCGCAACCGCCGTCGGTACATGTCACGAGAACCGTCCGGATGCCTTCCGCCGCGTACCGCGCGAGGACCCCTCCGGTTCCGGTGGCCTCGTCGTCGGGGTGGGCGTGCACTGCCATGAGCGTCAACGGCCGGTCAGTCATGAAACAGTCCTTCTGCAGGCAACAGGTCTTGGTCCGAATGCGCGGCGGGCATACCGCGATCCCGGGGTCCGGATCCTGGTTGGGGCGGACGACCCTGTGATCGCCGTGTTCCCCGCCCGTGCGGCTCCGGTCCCTCGGTCGATACAACCGTGCCGGCCGGTCCGGCTGTTCCCGGCGTGTCCGCCCGGCCTCGTCCGCGGCGGGTGCGACGACGGGGAGGCCGCCTCGAACCGCGCTTCGCCAAGCGCGGTTCGAGGCGGCCTCCACTCCTCTTCGGCCGGACTCCGGCCCGGTGCTCTCGTCTGCTCCGGACGGCTCGGCGGCTCAGGAAGCCGCCGCCAGTCTCCGGATGCGCGGATGGTTTTCCAACGCCCAGCGCACGGTCTTCGGCGGGCGTCCGAGCAGGGTCTCCAGCTGGTCGGTGGTGCCGCGGTACCCACCGCCGCCCATCAGCCGGGTCAGGGTCTTCAGATGCTCCGCGGTGTGCGGGAGCGCGGCCAGGGTGGTGTCGACGTAGGTCTCGTTCCAGGTTTCGACGTCCTCGGGAACGTACGTGACCGGGCGTCCCAGCACGGCCGCGTAGTCCTCCGCGAACCCGTGCATGTCCTTGAGCTCCGGGCCGTTGAGGTCGTAGGACTCCGAGATGTGCGGTGCCGGGTCGGTCAGGATCTTCACGCACAGCTCCGCGACGTCGTAACCCGCGATGGGCGCGAGCCGGTGGTCGCCGAAGGGCAGGCGCAGTTCACCTCTGCTCAGCGGCTCCAGTGCCAGCCAGGTCAGCAGCGGGTTCTCGACGAACATGGCTCCGCGGATGTTGACGGTCGGAAGGCCGGACCAGTCCAGCACCTGCTCGGCGATCCAGTGGGCCCGCTGCTGCGGCGACCAGTCGGCGACGAGTCCGCCGAGCCACGCGCGCCGTTCCTCCTCCGGCGCGGTCATCTTCTCGTACGTCATGAACGACTGCTCGTACTCGGAGATGTTGACGAACACCTCGATGTCGCCCCGGTCCCGTGCCGCCGCGGCCATCAGGCTGACGGCGTCGGTGTAGTAGGGCGACAGGCTCATGCTGAAGTAGATGCGCCGGACGCCCTTCAGCGCGGCGGTCACGTCGGCGATGGTGAGGAGGTCACCGACGAAGACCTCGGCGCCGGCCTGGCGGAGCGATTCGGCGCGTTCGTCGTCCTGGCGCACGAAGGCCCGCACCGGCTCGCCTTCTTCGAGCAGCATGTCGACCATCGTCCGGCTCACACCGCCGATCTCGCCGGCGGCACCGGTGATCAGGATGTGATTGCGCTCTGGCATCAAGGTGTCCTCTGTCTGGTGGAGGTGGGACGGTGGTTCGGAAAGCCCGTGCGTCGCCTGCAAGTCAGCCGGCTGGTTGCTTCATCCTTCGGATCTGCTGGTCGAAGTCCCCGGCGGGGGCGAGGCGGCGCAGTACGCGTGAGCGGCCGGCCCAGGGGGCCGGCGGTGCAGCGCGGCTTCGGCTTCGGGGCGGTGGGCGCCGTGACGATCGCCTGGTTCGACGACGGCGGGGGCGTCGCCGCCCCTGACGGCCTCCGCCCTGGTGCGGTCCGCGGTCTGCCGCTGTTGCGCGTACGCGTGCAGGGGAGTGTCGGGCTTCGCGCTGTCGGCCCCGAACCCGGTCCTGGTGTAGGCGGGTTCGATGATGATGAGCGCCCCGATGCCGTGGTCACGGATCTCGTGGTCCAGGGACTCGGTGTAGCCCTCGATCGCGTGCGGAGGCGCATCCGCATGACGCCGAAGACGCCGGTGTCGAAGACGGGCCGGGCCTGCTCGACTGAGGTCTCCTCTGCCGCACCCGTCGAGCCGACTCCGGCGTTGTCGACCAGGACGTCGATCGAGTGCCGCTGGCCGGTCTGTCGTCATCGTGGATCCCCGAGCCCGCTCGAAACCGATCGGTTTCCGCTACAGTAAACCGATCGGTTTCCGTGTGCAAGGTCAATCAGGGGAAGTGACGGCATGGCCAGGATCGGTGCGCAGGAGAGGCGTGAGAGTGTCATCCGCGCGGCGGTCGCCGAGTTCGCGTGCACGGGCTATCACGGCACGTCCACGGCGGCGATCGCCCAGCGGGTCGGGGTCACGCAGCCGTATCTCTTCCGGCTCTTCCCGGACAAGAGGGCGATGTTCGTCGCCGCGCTGGTGCGGAGCATGGACGACACCCGTCTGGCATTCGAGAGGGCGGCCGACGGAATGGAGGGCGGTGAGCATGCTCTTCAGGCCATGACGAACGCTTACGCGCAGCTGATCTCGACGCGCCCGGAAACGCTTCTGATGCAGATGCAGGGATACGCCACTGTGGCGGCCGCCGAGGCGCGGGGCGATGACCTGATCGGCGAGGTCGTCCGGGCCGGCTGGATGCGGATCTGGGAGACCGTGCACCTGTCGCTGGGCGCCGACGCCGAGGAGACCGCGAGCTTCTTCGCCTGCGGCATGCTGGGCAACACCCTTACGGCCATCGGGCTTCCTTCGGGTGCTGAGAGGTGAGGCGGTGTTCCGGGCGGGTGATGCGTCAGCGCACTTCTGCCGAGTCGAGCAGGGTGGTCACCGCGGGGGTGAGCCCGGTCGGGTCGCCGGCCCGGATTCCCGCGCGGGCGCCGACGCCGTCGAAGGCCAGGCTGAGTTGTCGGGCCGGCAGATCGGGATCGCCGGCCCCACCCTGCTCTGCCCCGGCGGAGACGACGCCCGACAAGACAGCCGTCCCCGGTGCAGTCCGGTGCGATCCTGTCGCCCCGGTACCCCGAAGCCGAACAGTGCGGGCACTCTCGCGACTTGCGGACGCCCCTCGGACAACCGAGGGCGAGGGTGTGACGCCGTGGGAGTTGCCCGGGTCGCCGGAGGGCGGATGCGGCTCGCCGCGCGCATCGGTCGCCGTGATTGCTCGCAACGTGATGCGTCAGCGCATGTCCGCCGCATCGAGCAGGGTGGTCACGGTAGGGGCGAGGAGCCCTGTCGGCGCGTCGGCTTTGATTCCCGCACGGGCGCTGGCGCCGTCGAAGACCAGGATCAGCTGCCGGGCCAGCAGGTCCGGGTCGCTCGCCCCGCCCTGTTCGGCCTCGGCGCGGAAGAAGGCTGTCAGGTTCTCCTTGACCTGGCGGGCCACCCGGCTCGCGGGGTGGCCCGGATCCTTGAGTTCGATCTGTGCGACGAGGTACCGGCATCCTTGGAAGTCGGGTGCGTCGGCCTGTGATTCCGCCTGTTCGAAGACGTGCAGGATCCGCTCGCGGGGTGGGCGGTTGTCGTCCGCCGCGGGAAGGAGTGCCGTCACATAGGTGGAGGCGCCTTCCTCCAGGGTCGCCGCCAGGAGCTCGCCTTTGCTCTCGAACAGCTTGTACATGGAGCGCTTCGACACCCCCGCCGCCTTGCACAGCGCGTCGACGCCGATGTTGACACCGTCTCGGTAGGTGAGCGCGGCCGCTGCCTCCAGCAGTCGCTCTCGGGAGCTTGATTTTGCTTCGGTGGTCATATCGCGAGGTTAACTCGATTCCGACGCATTGAAAACCGATCGGTTTACAAGGTGCTCGGTCTCCCTTGCGGCCTCCAGGACCGGTGCGCACACTCTGCTTGCCGCGTTCGGAGTGTCCATCGGCCGCGCGTGATCAGCCGCATCGTGGATGCCCTCGTGGATGCCCTCTACCGGCGGCGATCGCTTTGCCGAAGACCGAACGCGCCGGTAGAGGTGAGGCGCAGGGCATCGCCCTCACGGTGGACTCACGCTCAGTGGGCGATCACGGGCTCACCCTCCGACGGTGCCAGAGCCGCATTCGGTATCAGGAGCGCCGAAAGGGCGGCGCCGACCACGAAGAACCCGGCGCCCCATGCCAACGTGGCCGTGTAGCCCTCGACCCCGGCCTGCGCCGCGGTCAGCGTGCCGGGCTTGTGAGAGGACAGGTAGTCGGTCGCTGCCGATGAGGCGACGGTGGTCAGCAGCGCCGTGCTGATCGAGCCACCCACCTGCTGGCCCGTGTTGATCAGCGCCGAGGCGACGCCCGAATCCTCGTGATGAATGCCCGCGGTCGCGCCCTGGAACGCGGTGGTCATCACTCCACCGAGGCCGAGACCCAGCAGGATCATGCCGGGCATGATGTGGGCGACGTAGGTGCTGTCCAGCTGGAGCCGGGTCAGCAGGGCCATGCCGGATGCGGCGACCAGGAAGCCGGCGCTGATCACGATCTTGGGGCCGACCCTGGGCAGCAGCAGCGCAGGCGCGGTGGTCGACGCGGCAACGATGCCCCCGACCATCGGTAGGAATGCCAGACCCGTCTTGATCGGCGAGTAGCCGATGCCGGCCTGCAGGTAATAGGTCAGGAACAGGAAGATCGAGAACATCCCCATGCCGATGACGAACACGGCCAGGAACGAACCGCCGCGGGTCCGGTCCAGCACGAGTCGCAGCGGCAGCAGCGGACGCGCGACCCTGGACTCCAGCCATACGAACGCCGCGAGCAGCGCCACGCCGACGATCATGGAACCGAGGGCGACGGGATCGGTCCAACTGGTGGACTCGACGTGTGCGAACCCGTAGACGATGGCGAACAGCGCCACGCTCACCACGACGGTGCCGGGAACGTCGAGTTTGGGTCGCTCGGTGACCGCGGGCTTGGCCAGCAGCAGAACCGCACCGACCAGCGCGACGGCTGCGAAGACGACGTTCACGTACATCACCCAGCGCCACGACGCCCACTCGGTGAGCATGCCGCCGAGCAGCAGCCCGACCGCGCCGCCGGCACCGGCCAGCGCGCTGAAGATGCCGAACGCCTTCGGCCTCTCGGCCGGGTCGGTGAAGGTCACGCTGAGCAGTGAGAGTGCCGCCGGCGCGAGCAGCGCGGCGAAGAGCCCTTGGGACACACGCGCCGTGACGAGGATGCCGAAGCTGTTGGCCGCGCCACCCAGGACGGACGCGCCCGCGAAACCGATCAGGCCGGTCACGAAGGTGGTACGCCGGCCGAACAGGTCACCGAGCCGGCCGCCGAGCAGCAGCAGGCTGCCGAAGGCCAGGGCGTAACCCGTGATGACCCACTGCCGGCTGCCGTCGCTGAAACCGAGGTCATGCTGCGCCGCGGGCAGCGCGATGTTCACGACGGTCGCATCGAGCGTGACCATGAGCTGTGCCGTGCCCAGCACGACAAGTACCCACCAGCGCACGGCATGTGAGCCGCGGCGGCCCGAGTCTGTTTTCCCGGAGGCGGGCGCCCCGCGGTCGAAGGTGGTACTCACTGGTCCCCTTAGGTGCTGTTCATGGGCCGGTCATCGACCGGAAACCGATCTGTTTCCACTTAGGAAAACAGATCGGTTTCCGCGGTGCAAGTGAAGGGGTCGTCTTCGGCCTCGGAGTGACCGGCGACGTCGAAGCCCGTGCGGTCGGCGTCGACCTCGTGCCGGGCCGCCGGGGCCCGCCGGGGCGCCGGGGGGTCGCCGGGGCTGCCGGGGTCGCCGGTTGTCTGAGTGAAAGGGACGGAGTTCGGCGACCTGCGGGCGGGTCTTCGGTCCACGCTCCGCCCTCCGGTGAAGAGGCGGTGTTCCGTCTGTGCGTCGTCGCCGCGCTGCCTAGGAAAGCTTCTTCCCGTTGTCCGTTTCGGCGGCGGGGCGGACTCTCGTGGTGTCGCTGCGTACAGCGGCGTCGCTCGCCGGCGCGGACACGCGAGCGTGAGGCGCGAGATCGCGAGCCGCGGTCAGGCGGGTGAACGCCGCGCCCGCCTTTGCGGCAGGCGAGGGGAGGCGAGACGCCCGCCCCGACATGCCGCTTGCGTAGCCGCCCGAGGATTTGCGGGTGCAGTACTCCAGGGGGAAGCGGGCCGTGAAGGGCCGCGACCGGCGGCGAGCGGCAGGAGCTTGCGGATGGAAACCGATCGGTTTACTCTGATGGAAACCGGTCGGTTTCTCGCCGTTGGGGGGAGTCGTGACCGTGCTGAAGAAGACGAGTGCCCTCGCCACAGGCGACAGCGGTGGCCGGGCGAGGCGCTGGTGAAGGGGCCGCCCAGGCACCCGTCCGCAGCTCACACACGAGGAGTCGGGAAATGTCCAGCCAGGATCCACGCCCCACGATTCACATTCCCGGCACCACCAGCCACACGATCGCTGCGCGCGCAGGACGCCACAGCCGCGAGGGAACGCTGCGCTACCTCAAAGCGGGCACCGGTGCTCCGCTGGTGCTGCTGCACACCGTGCGCACGCAGGCCGAGCACTTCCGCGCCCTCATCCCGTTGATCTCGGACCAGTACACCGTGTACGCCCTGGACCTGCCGGGGATGGGCTACTCCGAGATCGTGCCCGGTGCGTCGTACGACGAGCCGGCGATGCGGGCGGGCGTCAAACGGCTGCTCACCGCACTCGACCTTGATGACGTGACGCTGGTGGGAGAGTCGATGGGGGCGGTGCTCGCCCTGACCGCCGCGGCCGATCTCCCGGAGCGGGTACGGCGCGTCATCGCGGTCAACACCTATGACTTCCGCGGCGGAATCGCACGGTCCGGCCTTCTCGCCCGTGTGGTGGTCAGTGGTGTTCTCGCCCCCGGGGTAGGCCCGGTGGTCGCCGGGGTGGAGCCCAAGCCTGCCCTCCGCAAGATCCTTCAGGGCGGCCTCGGCGACAAGACCGCCCTGCACGAGGACTACGTGGACGAACTCCTCCGGGTGGGCGCCCGACCCGGCTACCCGGCCGTCGCCCGGGCCGTGTACCAGGCCCTGCCCAGCCTCATCGCCGCCCGCTCGCGCTACCGCGAGGTCAAGGCGCCCGTCCACCTCGTCTACGGGGAAAAGGACTGGTCCCGGCCCTCGGACCGGGAGGCCAACAAGCGGCTGCTTCCGGCCGCCGGCTTCACGCAGGTTCCCGAGGCGGGCCATTTCATCGCCCTGGAACGGCCCGACGTGCTGGCCGACCTGTTGAACGCGGTGGCCTGACGCCCGGGACCACCGGCCCCGCGCGCAGCACCGTTCCCTCACGCGTCCGCGCCGAAATGCCGACGTCCATCTCGATCTCGATCTCCGCCATGCACCACCCCTTGCGGCTGCCCGGCGTTCAGCGAACTGCCGGAGCCGCTCATGGCACGCACCCGTGGGAGAAGTCCGCAACAGCTCCTCTCCTGCGGAGCGCCGCATCCGGGACTCACGGCACACCTGCTCTCGACTGACGTGCCATGGCCAGGTCATCCGCTTGATCCGGCTGCTGCCCGCTCACCGTCGGCCGGCTCATGGAGAGCGGAACAATGCGTCCCGGCCAGGAGTGCCGGGTGCGCCCACAGCCTGGACATCGACCGCCTCGGTTCCCCGGGGCAGCGCGTGTACGCCGACGGTGTGGCCGGCGCGCGGCGTCAGGGTGGCGCTGAGGTGGCTCAGGCGCCACGCGATGGTGGTGAAGGGCGGCCGGCGGCCGGGGATGCGGGTAGGAGGTGGCCTCGCGGGTGCGGGGCAGGGCGCAGGGCCTGCCGTGGACCCGCCAGGCGGCCGGTTACGGTTCCAGGAATTCCAGCGCCCGCGGGACGAAGCTGTCGTGGTGCTGGAAGATCCCGCCGTGTCCGGCGTCGGGGTAGAGGGGTTCGAGTTCGCCGTGGGGCAGCCGGGCCGCCAGGTCGACCGAGTTGACGCTCGGGACCATGCGATCGCTCTCACCGTTGGCCACCAGGGCCGGTTGGCGGATGCGCGAGAGGTCGGCCGGTGCCTGGCGGCCCCAGCGGTGGATGGCCTTCAGCTGGGCGCGGAACGACGAGAGCGAGATGGCCTTGTCGCGGTCGTCCGTGCGTTCCTTCAGCCGGTTCAGGAAGGCATGGGCCGCCCGGCGGCCACCCTCGGTGCCGGTGAAGAAGAGGTACTCCTTCGGGTCTTTGCGGGTCAGGACGCCCTTGATGATGTCCTTGACGGTGAGGCTGGTGACCTTGTCGATGCCGGGGCCTCCGGCGGGCCCCGTGCCCGCGAGGATGAGCTTGCGTACGAGACCGGGTTCTTCCGCCGCGATGACCTGGGCGATGAAGCCGCCCATCGACAGGCCGAGCAGGTCGGCCCTGTCGTACCCGAGGGCCCGGATGAACAGCACGGTGTCGCGGGCCATCGCCTCGATCGTGTCGGGTGTGGAGCCGCCGGACCCGCCGACACCGCGGTTGTCGAAGACGACCACCGGGCGCCGGGCGGCGAGTCCGTCGACGACGCGGGGATCCCAGTTGTCCAGGACCGCGGACAGGTGGTTGAGGAGGATCAGTGGGACGCCGTCGTCCGGGCCGAGCCGGCGGTAGACGAAGGTCACGCCACGCACGGACACGGAGCGGTTCGGCGTGGTCTTGTACGACGCCGGGGCGGGGGAAGTGGGCGGTGTGCTCATGGCTGGCCTCAGGTGGGGGGTGGGGGAGCTGGGTGTGCAGGTCTTCCAGTTGTCGGAGGTGGCCGGCGTCGGGGACTCGTCCCCGCCCTTACGTCATCGCGACGACGACTTTGCCGGCCTTCGCCCGTCCCTTTTCCACGTACTCCATGGCCTGGAGGGTCTGCTCGAACGGGAAGACGCGGTCGACGACGGGGCGGATCTTCCCGGTGTCGATGAGGGTGGTGAGCTCGCGCAGCTGGTCGCCGCCGGCCTTCATGAACAGGAACGAGTACGTCACACCGTGGCGCTTGGCGTTGCGCCGGGCTGTGAAGCTGAGGGCTGTCATGGCCAGGCGGAGGATCGGGTTCGCGCCCAGTTCGCGGGCGAAGGCCGGGTCCGGCGGGCCCGCGACGCTGATGGCTGTGCCGCCGGGCTTGAGAACGCGCAGGGACTTGGCGAGGTTCTCGCCACCGAGGCTGTCGAGGACGACGTCGTAGCCGTCGAGGACCTCTTCGAAGTCCTGGCTGCGGTAGTCGACGACGACGTCCGCGCCGAGGTCCTTGGCCAGGTCCACCTTGGCGGTGCTCACGGTGGTGGCCACGTGCGCGCCCAGCGCCTTGGCCAGCTGGACGGCGATGGAGCCGAGGCCGCCGGCGCCCGCGTGGATGAGGACCTTCTGGCCCGGCCGCACGCGTGCCCGCTCGACCAGTGCCTGCCATGCGGTCAGGGCGACCAGGGGGAGGGAGGCGGCCTCGGCCATGGTGAGGGTGGCCGGTTTGGGGGCCAGGTCGTCCTGGTGGACGGCGATGAGTTCGGCGAAGGTACCGATGCGGTCCTTGTCGGGCCGGGCGTAGACCTCGTCGCCCACCGCGAAGCGGGTGACGGACGGGCCGACCCGGACGACCGTCCCCGCGAGGTCGTTGCCCAGGACGAGCGGGAGACGGTAGGGCATGAACGCCTTGAAGTCTCCGTTGCGGATCCTGAGGTCCAGCGGGTTGACGCCCGCCGCGTGGATCTTGACCAGGACGTCGTCGGCCCCTACCCGGGGGTCGGGTATGTCGGCGGCGCGCATCCCGGCCTGGTCGCCGTAGCGCTCGACCATGAAAGCCTTCATCGTCGTCTCCTCCTTTTTCGTTTCCCGTCCGCGAAAGGCCGGGGTCTCCGCTTGCTCCGGGTACTTCTCGGTGCGAGGTGGTCGGTGTTGCGTCCACGGCTGTGTGCGGGCGCGCCGCCTTCTCGGCTGCGTTCCACCCTCAGGCCACCGGCACGACCGGGGCGGTGACGCGGTCCGCGGTGCCTCCCTGGAGGCGGTCCAGGGAAGCGGCGATCCCCTCGTGGGGCATACCGAGCGGCACCGCGCTGACCTCGGTCAGACGGGTGTACTGATCACCGGTCAGGTGGACGTCGAGGGCGCCGAGGTAGCTGTCGAGCTGGGCGAGACTGCGCGGGCCGATGATCGGGACGAGCGTGGCCACGGAGCGGGCGGCGCGCTCGCGCACCCAGGCCACCGCCACCTGGGCGGGCGTCGTGCCGGTCTCCTCGGCGATCGCCAGGACGGTGTCGACGACGGCGGTCTTCTGGCCGGTGCTCTCGGTGTGGACGACCATGCCCAGGTCGCTCAGGCGTCCCTCGGTGGAGCTGCGGTATTTGCCGGTGAGCAGTCCGCCGCCGAGCGGGGACCACAGGGCGGCGCCGAGCCCGAGGCTCTCGGCCATGGGCAGGAGCTCACGGTCGGCGGTGCGCTCGACGAGGCTGTACTCGTGCTGGATGCCCACGACCGGGGCCCAGTTCTTCAGGTCCGCGAGGGTTACCGCGCGCGAGACGCGCCAGGCGGGGAAGTTGGACAGCGCGGCGTGGTGGATCTTGCCGGCGCTCACCAGGTCGTCGAGCCCGCGCAGGAGTTCCTCCATGGGAGTGAGCTCGTCGGGGAAGTGCACCCACAGCAGGTCGATGTAGTCGGTGCTCAGGCGCTTCAGGCTGGCCTCGACCGAGGCGACCATGTTCTTGCGGCTGTTGCCGGTCCTGGAGATGTCCGCCTGTGGGGTGGCGCCGAGGGCGAACTTCGTGGCCAGGACGAAGTGGTCGCGGTCGGCGGAGATCAGCTTTCCGGTCAGTTCCTCCGACTCGCCGAACTGGTAGCCGTCCGCGCTGTCGAGAAAGGTGCCGCCGGCCTCGGCGAACCGGTCGAAGATCCGGCGTGCCTCGTCCGGCTCGGCGCCCGCGCCCCAGCCGGTGCCGAAGTTCGCGGTGCCGAGCGCGAACTCGGAGACGCGCAGTCCGGTCCGGTGGCCGAAGGTCGTGTAACGCATGGGACGTCCTTGTGCGAAGGGGTGGGAAGGTGGTCGCGCCGCGGTGAGGGGCGAGGGTCAGTCCGCGTTCGGCTGGGGTGCCGCGGACAGGCTCTGCTTGACCTGCCGGCTGGTCTCGTCGGCGAGGATCTCGGGCAGGCCGGTCTCGATGCCGTTCAGGGCCTGGGCCGCGACGTCGGCGGCGGCGGCCTTCTGATCGGCGGGCACGCCGGCGGCCATGTCGGTGTCCATGTAGCCGACGTGCAGCGCCGAGACGGCGATGCCGCGGGGCGCCAGCTCGTCGCGGGTGGCACCGGTCAGCGCCCACGCGGCGGCCTTGGACGCGGCATAGGAGCCGAGTCCTGCCGGGTGGAGCCAGGACAGGACGGACAGGACGTTGAGCACGGCGCCGCCGCCGTTGCCCTCGATGACGGCGGCGAAGGACCGGGTCGTGGCGAGCGGGCCGAAGAAGTTGGTCTCCATCTCCCGGCGCACCTCGTCCAGGTCGCCTCCGATGAGTGACGCGCCGGTGGAGATGCCCGCGTTGTTGATCAGGAGTGTCGCGTCGGACGCCACGCGAGCGGCCTCTCGTATCGACTCCTCGTCCGTGACGTCCAGCCGCAGCGGGACGACGCCCGGCACGTCGACCGTCTCGGGGCGCCGGGCCGCGCCGTACACCTTCGCGCCCCGCTCGACGAGTTGGGCGGCCAGATGCCGCCCGAAGCCCCGATTGGCGCCGGTGACGACCGCGACCGCGTTCTTCAGTTCCATGCTCGCTCCTGGTTGTGACGGCCGCAGTCGGCCACCCTCAAGGGTTTAGATTATGAGTGCAATCTAAACACGAGTCTATGATAGATGCCAGTCGACATCCAAATGGGAGATGGTCATGGGCCGCGTATCGCAGGCACAGGCGGAGGAGAATCGCAGGCGGGTGGTGGACACCGCGTCCCGGCTGTTCCGCGAGCAGGGCACGCAGGTCAGCGTCGCCGACCTGATGAAGGCGGCCGGTCTGACGCACGGCGCCTTCTACAAGCAGTTCGCCTCCAAGGAGGCGCTCGTCGACGAGGCCACCGCCCACGCCTTCGCCGAGCTCGCCCGACTCCACAGCGCCGGGCTCGAGCAGTACGGCGGGCAGCGCGCCGCCGCCCAGAAGGCGCTGATCGACTCCTACCTCTCCGTCGAGCACCGCGACGACCCGGCGGACGGCTGCCCGGTCGCCGCGCTCGCCACCGACATCGCGCGCGAGGGCGGGGGGCACGAGGCCCGTCGCGTCTACGCCGAGGGGGTCGCCGACTTCGCCGAATTCCTGGCCGGTGACGACCAGGACGGCATCGTCCGGCTCTGCACGCTGTTCGGTGCGCTGGTCCTGTCCCGTGCCACCAAGGGCTCCCCGCTTTCCGGGGAGATCCTCGCCGCCGCGCACGCAGCCTTGACCGAAGCGGGCTGAACAAGGGCAGTGAGCAGACCGTCCGCCTCGGCGGTCCGGGAATCCGGGCGTGGTTACCCAAAGGCAGGAAGAGCGCCACGTTCAGCAGTACTTGCGTCAGGGCCCGGTTGTGCAGCACTGCCAAGGGCCGCTTGCGGTGGCGGACTTCCCCACCGATGGCGGCCGGCAGCGCGCAGGTGCCGAAATTCAGGACCCGGTGCGACAGGAACTGAGCGGGCCGTGAGGAACTCCCGGCCGGGTGGGGGGGACATGGGGACCTCTGCCGCCCATGCAGGTCGTGTCTCGCCCGCCGTGTGGAGGAGCGTCGCACCCCTCGGCTCGGCCGTGCATCGGCCGAATGGCCGAGTAGGTGATGGAGTGGCGTCCTTCCTCCGGAGGCGTGTCTCGCCGGATGTCGCCACCCACCCGGACCCCGCCACCCTGGCCGCCGTCCTGGGGCGTATCCGCGAGGAGGCGGGCGTGCGTCCGGAGCGTGAGGTGCCGGCGGGCGTCGAGGTGGTCCGGCGGCGGGGCACCGGCGCCGACTACCTCTTCCTGATCGACCACACCGGCCGAGGCGCCGAGATCCCCGCCGGCGGGGTCGCACTCCTCACCGGCAAACCGGTCGTGGGCTCGTTCACCCTCCCCGCGGGAGGCGTCGCCGTCGTCCGCGAGCCGGTTGCCGGACCGGGGTGGTGAGTGAGGCGACGAGTTCCGGCCGTCGTCCGCTGCGGGGTCCTACGGGTGAGCCGGTCGTGGCCCGGACGGCTGCACGAAGCGGGGGTGCCGGACGTTCCCCGACTGGTTCAGGCCGACATCACTTCGATGACGCACCACGTGAGTGCGTGGCGATCCTGGAGCCCGCGGGCAGGAGCCGCTGACCGTGCGGTTCGGCAGGAGCGGCGCCGGGGTCTCCGTCAGCTCGCGCGACGGATGCGGATGGGGCCGCGCGCCTCGGTTTCCGTGACGGGGCGGCCGGCCCGGGTCACCTCGGTCTTGCCGGCCGCCGTCAGGTTCCAGGCCGCTCGGCGGGCCGGTTCCATCAGGGCTCGCCAGCCTTCGTCGTCGCCTTCGTAGGCCTCGCGGGCGGCGTCGGACGGGCAGATCGACGACGTGGCCGCGCGCTGCTCCAGCAGGTTCATGATGACCTGCTCCAGTCGTCGGGTGAGCTGCCGGTCCGTCTCCGCCATGTCATCCAGTGTGGCACCGTTCAGGGCTCAGGCATGGGTCCGCAGGTCCAGCAGGACCTTGGAGGCGACGGTCCGGTCGTGGGCCGTGTCAAGGCCGCCGCGATCGAGGCGGGCGAGACCAGGTACACGCCCGTCAACGGCACCCCGGCCCTGCGGGCGGCCATCGCCGGGAAACTCCGGCAGAGGCACGGCCTGGAGTACACGGACAACCGGATCACGGTCGGCGGCGGAGCCAAGCAGGTCATCTTCCTCGCCCTGATGGCCACCCTGGACGCGGGAGACGAGGTCGTCGTCCCCGCCCCGTACTGGGTGTCCTATCCCGACATGGTCCTTGCCAACGACGGCACCCCGTCATCGTCGACTGCCCCGAGGCGGACGGCTTCAAGCTGACCCCCGGCCGCCTGCGCCCGGCCCTCACCGACCGGACCCGCTGGGTCGTCCTCAACACCCCCGGCAACCCGACCGGCGCCGCCTACACACCCGGCGAACTGCGCGCCCTCGCCGACGTGTTGCTGGAGCACCCGCACGTCCGCGTCCTCACCGGCGAGATCTACGACGAGATCTGGTACGACGACGGCGACAACCCGTCCCTCGCGGCCGTCGAACCCCGCCTGGCCGACCGGGCGTTCCTCACCAACGGCGTGTCCAAGACGTACGCCATGACCGGCTGGCGCATCGGCTACGGAGTGGGCCCCGCCGACCTGGTGACCGCGATCAACAGCCTCCAGTCCCAGATCTCCTCCTGCCCGTCCTCCGTCAGCCAGGCGGCGGCCGCGGCGGCACTGGCGGGGCCGCAGGAGTTCGTACGGGAGACCGTCGGCGTCTACCGCGAGCGCCGCGACACGACCGTCAAACTCATCGAAGAAGTTCACGCGGCCCGCCCCCGCACTGGTCGAGCGTCTCGGTGCCTACTCCTCGGCGACCATCCACGAGGCGCAGGGCCGGCTCGGAGCCCTGGACTCGGCCATCAAACCGGTCGACCACCGCATGTCCGTGTGCGGCCCCGCCTTCACGGTCCAGTGCGCCCCACGCGACAACCTGATGCTCCAGACCGCCATCGCCTACGCCCGCCCCGGCGACGTCATCGTGGTGTCGGCCGGCGACTACCCGGAGGCCGGTTCCTTCGGCGACGTCCTCGCCAACGCCTGCCAGGCCAAGGGGATCGCGGGCCTGGTCACCGACACGGGCGTCCGGGGCACCGAGGACCTGCGGACCCTAGGCCTCCCGGTCTTCTCCCGCAGTGTCTCGATCAAGGGCACCGTCAAGGAGACCGTCGGGCCCATGTGCGAGCCCGTGACCGTCGGCGGCCAGCTCGTCCGCCCCGGCGACGTGATCCGCGGGGACGCAGACGGTGTCGTCGTCGTGCGCCGCGAGGACGGCGCGGAAGCGGCGGTGGCGTCCCGGGAGCGGGTCGAGGCCGAGGAGGGCTACCTCTCCGCCTACCGGGCGGGCAGGACCGTCATCGACCTGTGCAATCTGGCACCGCTCCTCGCCGCGAAGGGCCTGGTGGTCGACGAGGAGTGAGGGAACTGAGCCGCAGCGAAGGCTCAAACCGGGGCTGCTGACGCGCGAGGCCTTCTACGCTCTGATGCGTCTTGTGATCTCGAAGGAGCCAGAACAGCTGTGACTGACGGACGAGTTGTTGTCGTGACCGGTGGGGGGTCGGGAATCGGGGAGGCCACCGCCCGGCTGTTGCGCGAAGGAGGTCACCACGTGGTCGTGTCGGGTCGGCGGAGCGAGCCGTTGCGACGGCTCGAACAGGAGATCGGGGTGCTTGCGCACCCCTCCGATGTGAGGGACCCGGAGGCCGCCGGCGGTCTCGTCCAGGCGGCCCTGGCCGCGTACGGACGACTCGACGGACTCGTGCTCAACGCGGGCATCGGGCGCGGCGGGTCCGTGGGCGACCTGTCGTTGGAGGACTGGGACGAGGTGATGCGCACCAACGTCACCGGTCCGCTGCTGCTTCTGCGCGCTGCTATCCCGCACCTGCTGGAGACGAGAGGGGCGGTGGTCGCCGTCGCTTCGGTGTCCGCCCTGCGCAACGGTACGAGCAACGCCCCGTACGCCACGTCCAAGGCGGCCCTGCTCCAGCTCTGCCGTTCCGTCGCCGTCGACTACGGGCGTCAGGGGGTGCGGGCCAACATCGTGTGTCCGAGCTGGGTGAGAAGCGAGATGGCCGACCGCCGCATGGCCCGCTTCGCCGCCGAGGCGGACCTGCGGGGTGAGGGCGTGGACGGCGCCTATGAGGAGGTGACCGGACTTCTTCCCCTGGGGCGTCCGGGTGAGCCGCGTGAGATCGCGGAGGCCATCAGCTGGCTGCTGTCCCCGGCGGCGTCCTATGTCAATGGTTCCGTGCTCACCGTCGACGGCGGGGCGACGGCCCTGGATCCCGGGACGCTGGCGTTCGACTTCCGTGTCGCGCCCCGCCACGGAGAGGTGCCCGGCACCACCCGGTAGCGGGCCCGGCCCTGTGACCTGGTCTCCAGCCGTGCCGCGGGGGGCGTACTCAACGACGGTCGGGGGACGGGAGCCTCGGCAACGGCTGGGACGGCCTGACCCTTCGCGGCCTCACGGTGCCCGTGGGCCCGTCTCCGCCAGGGCCTCCGCCTCGTGGGTGCGTCGGGTACCGGCGGTGAACTCGCGCCTGTACGTCGCCTCGCCCAGCGCGGCGCGCAGGCGGGTCGCGATGCGCTCCACGTCTCCCCGTTCCGCCGGGGGGTGCGGGGCACCGGCCCGTTCGCGGGTCGCTGCCGCCGTGCCGAGGAGGCGGGTCGCGCGGTGCGGGGCTGCGGCCAGGGAGTAGGCGCCTGCCAGGCCTTCCAGGGCCAGGGCGACCGAGCGGGGGTCCTTGGTCGTGGCGGCGGCCGTGAGGCCGTCCCGGTGGTACTCCAGCGCCCGCCCGGCGTCGCCGCGCTGCTCGGCTATGAACCCCAGCTCGGCCAGGACCAGGGCCAGTCCCGGGCCGTCGCCGCGGCGGCGGTTCCAGGCGAGCCAGGGCCGCAGCCACTCCTCGGCGGCGTCGAGGCGGCCCTGGCGGCGGGCGCTCAGGGCGAGGCCCAGTGCGGCGAACTGCTCGGCCGGCTGGTTGCCCTGCCCCTCCGCGATCCGCAGGGCGCGCGTGTGCAGGTCGTCGGCCTCGTCGTAGCGCTGGGTGAGCAGGGCGATCCTGCCGAGGCCCGACAGTTTCGTGGACATCTCGGGCCAGGTCTCCAGGGCCTGGGCGATGCGCAGGCTCTCCCGGTGCAGCTGGGCGGCGAGGTCGTAGTCGCCGTTGATCTCGGCCAGCCTGCCCAGCACGTCCGTCGTCTTCAGCCGGCCCCACAGGTCGCCCAGCTCCGCGAAGTGGGAGCGGGCCTCCTCGGCGTTGCCGCGCAGCGACTCCAGGTCCCCGCGGGCCAGGGCGAAGCACGCGCGCGTGGTCAGCGCGGCGGCGGTGCCCCACGCGTCGCGCAGGGTACGGAAGCGGACCAGGACGCGCTCGACCCGCTGCTCGCCCTTGACCAGGGCCCCCACCGTCCACTGGGCGTGCGCCAGGAACCACTGGGCCCTGGTCGACTCCAGGGTGGACTCCGGCGGGCACTCCTCCAGGGCGTCGCACACCCGGTCGTGCTCGCCGAGCAGCAGCCGGATGCCGGTGTACCAGAACACCGCCTCCACGCGCTCCTCGGTCGCGGCCTCACCGGGCATGTCCAGGGCCGTCGCCAGCGCCCTGCGGGCCTCGCCCAGCCGGCCGCGGACGTACCAGTACCAGGTCAGCGAGTTGACCAGGCGCAGCGCCTCCTGCGCGGCCCCGGCCCGGTCGGCCTCGGCCAGCGCCCGCTGCACATTGGCCGACTCCAGGTCCAGGTACTGGAACCAGCGCGACTGCTCCCGCTCGTGCAGATGCGGCCGGGCCCGCTCGGCGAGGCGGACGCAGTGGCGCAGGTGCCGGGCGGCGGTCCCGGCGTGCTCACCGGACTCGGCGAGCTTGTCACGCGCGTAGACCGCGACCGACTCCAGCAGCCGGTAGCGCGGGCCCTGCGGCCCTTCGGTGCGGACGGCCAGCGAGCGTTCCACGAGCAGGCTCAGCGCGTCGAGGACGTCGGCGGTGGACACGCCGCCGCCGGAGCACACGTCCTCCGCGGCCCGCAGGCCGCACCCCTCGCCGAACACCGACAGCCGGCGCAGCACGGTCCGTTCACGGTCGTCGAGCAGGCCCCAGCTCCAGTCGAGCGTGGCCTGCAGCGTCCGGTGGCGTGAAGGGGCGTCGCGGTAACCGCTGTTGAGCACCTTGAAACGGTCGTCGAGCCGGTCGTGCAGTTCCCTGATGCCCAGCGATCGCACGCGGGTGGCGGCCAGTTCGAGGGCGAGCGGGATGCCGTCGAGACGCCGGCACACATCGGCGACCAGCGGGGCGGTGGTGGCGTCGAGCACGAACTCCGGGTCCGTCGCCCTGGTCCGGTCGACGAAGAGGCGTACGGCCCCCGCGCTCGTCAGGGCGTCGAGGTCCGGGCCGTCCAACGGCGGCAGGGACAGGGGCGCCACCGGATACACCGTCTCGTCGCGCGTGCGCAGCGGCTCCTGGCTGGTCGTCAGGATGTGCAGCTGCGGGGCCCGGTTCAGCAGCAGACCGGCCAGTTGCGCGACGGCCTCCACGACGTGCTCGCAGTTGTCCAGGACGAGCAGCAGACGCCGGCCGGCCAGTGCGTTCGCCAGGCGGTGCGTGGGGCCCTTGGCGTCGTCGTCGGAACTGCTCTCCCGGATCCCCAGCGTCGCCATGACCTGCTCGGCCAGCGCCTCCGCGCCCGCGAACCGCTCCAGCCCCCCGGCGTCCGCGAGTTCCACCAGCCAGGTGCCGTCCGCGAACGCGCCCGCCAGGCTCTGGGCCGTGGCCTGGGCGAGGCGCGTCTTGCCGACCCCGCCCGGCCCGGTGAGCGTCACCAGGCGGCGCTGCGAGAGCAGGGTCCGGATCGCCCGGACGTCCTGCTCGCGGCCCACCAGGGGCGAGGCCGACCCGGCCGGCCCCGGCCCCGCCTGCACACCGGCGGCGGACGCCGTGGGCGGCTCCGGCCGGGCCAGAACGGGGTCGTGGCGCAGGATGGCCTGCTGCAGCGCCTCCAGGGACGGGCCAGGAGTCAGCCCCAGCTCCTCGTCCAGCCTGCGTCGCAGGTCGTTGAAGCAGTCGAGCGCGTCGGAGGAGCGCCCCGCCTGGTACAGCGCCCACATCAGCGCGCCCCGCAGCCCCTCGCGCAGCGGATGCTGCGCCACCAGCTCCGTCAGCTCGCCCACCAGCAGGCTGTGCTCGCCCAACTCCAGCCGCACGGTGGCGTGTTCCTCCACCGCCGTCAGCCGCTCCTCCTCCAGGCTGGCCGCCGTCGGCCGCACGGACGGCTGGTCCGCGAACTCGGCGAAGGCGGGGCCGCGCCACAGCGCCAGCGCCTCGGTATAGAGCGCGGCCCGCGTCACCGGGTCCTCGCCGGACCGGGCACGTGCGACCAGTTCGCGGAACCGTCCGGCGTCGAGGGCTCCGGCCGGGACGTCCAGGACGTACCCGGGCGGCCGGTGCGCGATCAGTTCGCGGCCGCCCGTCTCCGCGTCCTCCAACGCGCGCCGTAACTGGGAGACTTTGGCCTGGAGCGACGCCGTCGGCCGGGCCGTGAACGTCGAGCCGCCCCACAGGTCCTCGATGAGCCGCGCCGCCGGGACGACCTGCCCGTGGTGGGCGAGCAGATCGGCGAGGAGCATACGCACCTTGACTTCGGGTACCCGCACGACACGACTCTCGTCCGTGCGCACCTCCAGCGGCCCCAGTACCCCGAATTCCATGATCTCAGCGTAACCGCCCGACGACCGGCGTGACCGGCGACGACAAGGCCTCGGCCACCGCTGCGCAGGGCGTTTCCGCAGCGTTTCCGAAGTCGTCCGAAGCGAATCCGAAGGGGCATATGCCAGGGTTCCCCGAGGAATGCGGTTTCGGCGGGGGAGCGGAGGTCGGGGGCAGGTGGCCGAGAATGAGCGACTGCGGCTGGCGATCATCATCGGCAGCATCAGGAAGGGCCGGTTCGGGCACGTCGCGGCGGAATGGCTGGCCTCCCGGGCCCGGTTGCGGCCCGACTTCGACGTCGACGTCATAGACCTGGCCACGGCCTGGCTGCCCGACGTGATGTCCGCCGACCCCACGGCGCCCCGGCCCCAGGCCGTCAAGGACCTCGCTCCCTGGCTGGAGGCGGCCGACGCGTTCGTCGTGGTCACCCCCGAGCACAACCAGACGTTCCCGGCGTCCCTGAAGAACGCGATCGACTGGTACGACGAAGAGTGGCACGCCAAACCCGTCGGGTTCCTCTCCTACGGCGGCGCCTCCAGCGGACTGTGTGCGGTGGCGGCCCTGCGCCAGGTCTTCGGCGAGGTCCACGCCGTCCCGGTGAACGAGACCGTGAGTTTCCACAACTACTGGGAGCGGCTCGGGCCCGACGGCACCCTGGCCGCCTGTGACGACTGGCACGTGTCGGCCCGGCTGATGTTCGACCGCCTCAGCTGGTGGGCCGGTGTACTGCACCGGGCCCGGGCGGAACGCGGCTACCCCGTACCTCAGACGAACAGACAGGAGCGCAACGCGCCATGGACGGCCAGTGGTTCCGACGTTTCGGCGATCCCGAGCCCGACGCTCTCAAACTGATCTGCTTCCCGCACGCCGGGGGCGCGGCCAGCGCGTACCAGCCGCTGTCCCGGCGGCTCCGACCGCACGTCGAGGTGCTGGCCGTGCAGTACCCCGGCCGGCAGGACCGCCGGCTGGAGACACCCATGGCGGACATCGGGGAACTCGCCGCCGTGATCGCCGGGAAGCTGGCGGACGGGGAGACGGCCGCGCCCTTCGCGTTCTTCGGCCACAGCATGGGCGCGCTGGTGGCGTACGAGACCGCCCGGCTCCTGGAGGAGCGCGGGGCCCCGGCACCCCGCCGGCTCTTCCTGTCGGCCCGGGGAGCACCCGGGCCGCGGCGCAGTCCGCACGACGTGCTGCCGGACGACGAAGCGATCCTGGCCGCCGTACGCAGGCTCGGCGGGACCGGCGTGGCCCTGTTCGACGACCCCGAGCTGGTGGCAATGGTGCTGCCGGCTCTGCGGGCCGACTACGCGGCACTCGCCGCGTACTCCTGGACGCCCCGGGAGCCGCTGCACATGCCGGTCACCGTGCTGTGCGGCGACGCCGACCCGGTCGTCTCCGTCGAGGAGGCGGCGGGCTGGCGCGCGTTCACCCGCGCCGCGACCGAGGTGCGGGTCTTTCCCGGCGGTCACTTCTATGGGGACCAGCGGCTCGATGACGTGGCCGAGGTGGTACTGCGCGGCGTCCGCTCGGTGAGCGCCGCCCGGGCGGGCAACGGCGCCTGCCATGACCGAACACCGGTGTCCGACGTACGGGGGTAGGCGTGGAGTTCAAGGTTCTCGGGCCGCTGGAGGTGGTGAGCGGCGGACGGAGTCTGCCGCTGGGCGGCGTCAAACAGCGGGCGGTGCTCGGACTGCTGCTCCTCCACGCGAACCAGGTGGTCGCCACCAGCCAGCTCCTCGACGCCCTGTGGCCCGAGGACGCGCGGCCGGTCACGGCACGCAAGATGGTGCAGAACGCCGTATGGGGGCTGCGCGCCCTGCTGGAGAGCGGCGACGGCGAAGGGCACGAGCCGCCGCAGCTGCTCACCCGGGCGCCGGGCTACATCCTGCGCGTCGATCCCGAGCAGCTCGATGCGACCCGCTTCGAACGCGCCGTCGCCGCGGGCCGGGCGCGCCTGGACGCCCAGGAGGCGGCCGAGGCCGCCGAGTTGCTGGGGGAGGCCCTCGGGGAGTGGCGCGGCTCGGCCCTGTCGGATCTCGCCGAACAGGGCGTGGAGTGGGCCGAGCTGACGGCGCTGCGGCAGCTGCGGCTCGACGCCATGGAGGACCGCTTCGAGGCGGAGCTGGCGTGCGGACGGCACCATGCCGTGCTGGGCGAACTCACCTCGCTCGCCGAGGCCGAGCCCCTGCGGGAGCGGCTCTGCGGGCAGCTGATGCTCGCCCTGTACCGCTGCGGTCGGCAGGCGGAGGCCCTGAGTGTGTTCAGCAGGGTGCGGCAGGCCCTGGTCGAGGAGTACGGCCTGGAACCGTCCGCCGCCCTGCAGACGCTGCAGCACCGCATCCTGCGCCACGACCAGGCACTGGCCTGTCCCACGGAGGCCCGCGCGGAGCCGGGCAACGCCGAGACGGGCGCACCGCGGTGGCACACGGTCCCGGAGACGGACCCAGCGCGGGCACCGGTCCGGGGCACCGCCCACCACCCGGGCCCCGCCGGGCCGGATGTCACGCCGCCGGAACCCCTGCGTGCACCCGCGCTCGCGGGGGCCGACGACCGGACACGCCTGCCGTTGACCGTCGGTGGCGCGCAGACGGGTGACCGGCTGCGCATGCCGCTGTCCGCCGGTGGCGCGGAGGGCGCCGACCTGTCGCACGCGGGGGCGTCCTCCGGGAGCGCCGCCGCGGGTGGCGGTCGGCTGAGCGGACGGGCGTCCTTCGGAACCGCGGAAGGAGAGAGCCGTCCGGGAAGGGCGTCCTCGTACGGTGTCGCGGCGGGGGGCGGCGGTGCGAGTGGGGCGTCCTCGTACGGCCGGGTGGGCGGGGGCGATCGTTCGGCCGGGCTGTCCTCGTACGGCGTCCCCGAGGGCGGCGACCTGGTGCGCGGGGCGTCGATCCCCCGGGCTTCCTCGACGTCGATCGCCGGGGCCGTTTCGGGCACGGGCGACGCGGCCTCGTACGGCGTCGTGGAGAGGGCGGAGAGAGGCGAGAGGGGTGAACGGCCGGGGGCGGCAACGGGCTTCGGCGTCACCGGGGGAGGCGCGGTCGCCGAGCGGCGGGACGTGTGCGTGCTCGTGGTGTGCACAGAGTCCGCCGGGGACGCGGCGGCCATGGGGAGCGAACAGCTGGACACCTCCCTGCACGACGCGGTCACCGTGCTCACCGAGAGCGTCGAGAGCCGCTCGGGGACGGTCGTCGGCTCCATGGGCGGGCTGTGCGCCGCCCTGTTCGGGCTGCGGTCCGAGCGCCCCGAAGCGTCGCTGAACGCGGTGCGCGCGGCCTTCGCGGCCCGTGAACGCCTGGCGGCCCGGGCAGGCATGGTGATGCGCGCCGTGGTGATCTCCGGCAAGGCGATCGTGCGGCACGACCCGCACGACCCGACGGCCGCCGTCTCGGTGGTGGGCACCCTGCTCGACAAGGCGCACGCACTGCTCTCCGGCGTCCCGGAGGGCGAGTTGTTCGTGAGCGAGGACGTGGCCGGCGACACCGGCACGTGGGTGGGCTACGACGAGACCGTCCACGCCTCCGACGGCGCCCTCGGCATCCGCAGGGCCCTGGCCCTGCGCACGGAGGAGCCCGCCGGGCACGGCACCGACACCGCGCGCCGGCCCGAACTCGCCCTGCTGGGAAACCTGCTGGAGTACTCCCGCCACCACGACGTGCCCTCCATGCTGACCGTGCTCGGCGATCACGGGGTCGGCAAGACCCACCTGCTCGCCCGGTTCGAGCGCAGCGTCGTGGGCGACGGTGACGCGGTGCGGGTCCTGCGGCCGAGCCCCCCGCAGGGCGGCCAGGACGCCGTCGCCGTCGCAGCCGCACTGCTGGACGCCTGGGCGCCGCCGCACGGGGCGCGGCACGACTCGCCCGAGCAGCGGCTCCGAGCCGTGGTCCGCTCCGCCGTCGACTCCGACGTGGACGCCGCGCGGCTGCTGCGCGTGCTGTGCCCCGCGCCCCATCCAGGGCTGCCCGGGACCGGGGCCGACCTCCTCGCCGCCTGGGGCGAGGTGATCGAGCACGAGGCACACCACCGCCCCGTAGTCCTCTGCCTGGACGACCTGCACCTCGCCGACGACGTGGTGCTGGACTGGGCGGAGAGCCTGGGCGGCGCCGGCACCGGGGCGCTGCTGGTCGTCGCGTGCGGCCACTCCGACCTGCTGCGCCGGCGGCCCATCTGGGGCAGCGGCTGCGAGCACGCCAGCCGGCTGACCCTGTCGCGCCTGCGTGAGCCGGCCGCCGCTCCGCTGCCGCGGCGCACGCTGCCCTTCCCGGACTGCCGCCCGCGCCGGCAGGAGGAGCGGCCGAGGCCGTCCGGCCGGATCCACGCCGGGTTCCGGGGCAAGGGCGCCGAGCCGGTCGAGGCCGGTCCCGGGCGACGGGCCGTGTGATGGCGGGGTCGGTGGGGCCAGTGGGGTGTTGTGTCGGGTGATGGGCTGTGTGGCGGCGGGGTCGGTGGGTGTCGTCTCCGGTGATGGGCCGTGTGGTGGGGGCGTGGGGTGTCGTCTTCGGTGATGGGCCGGGTGGGGGCGCGGTCAGTCGGGTGTCGTCTCGGGTGATGGGGTGTGTGACCGCCGGTCCGGTCCTGTGCCGTCTCCGGCGGCAGGGTGTGTGACGGCCCGTCCGGTCCTGTGCCGTGTCCCCGGCGGCAGGGTGTGTGGCGGCCCGTCCGGTCCGGTGCCGTGTCCGGCGGCAGGGTGTGTGACGGTCGGTCCGTCGGGCGGGTGCCGTTCGGGCGGGGCCGTGTGATGACCGGGGCGAGGAGTCGCGAATGGGTGGCTCGTGGACGGGACTTGATGTGCTGTCCGCATGGACATCGCAGCCCCACGCACCCCGCGCACGCGCCGCCCCGCGCACCCCTCGTCCCGCCCCGGGCAGGCATCCGCCCCCGGCGAGATGGACACCCCGCTGGCCGTCTTCGTGGGCACCCAGTTCGCCGCGGCCCTGCACGAAGGACTGAGCCGGGCCGGCCGCCCCCGGGACGCCCGGCCCGCGCGGCCGGACGACTCCCAGCCCCTCGCCCGCCCGCCCGGGCACACGGCGGCGCCGCGGGACGCCCTGCTCGCCGAGCACGCCGGGGAGATACTCGCCCGCTTCGGCGCCGGGCTCCGGGCCGTCCCGGGCGTCACCGCGGCGGATCGCGCCCGGATGACCGCATGGGCGCGGCGGGTGCTCGGCGCGGACGGGCCCGCCGGCCCGGCCGGCGGGGGAGTGGCGGCCCCGTGGGCGGCACTGGCGGGGCCCCTGCTGGTCGAATCGGCCGCGGACGTCCTGCCCGAGGACTCCGCGGACGGCACCCGGGCCCTGGGCGCCCTCGCCCGTGCCATACGCCTCACCGGCACGGGCGGGACGCGCTCAGGCGACCTCGGACTCCCGGACCGGCGGAAGCAGAGACTCCAGTAGCCGGTCCAGGGCGTCGCCCGTCTCCGGGCTGAGACTGAGGGTCACCGTGCGCGGATGCGCGGTGGCCCATCCCGGCCGGCGGTCCGGCAGCCGGGAGTCCGCGCCGACGACGATGAGCAGCGGCAGTCCCGCATGGGTCTGCGTCAGCCGCTCCACCATGTCCAGCAGCGCGTCGTCGGCGTGCTGGAGGTCGTCCCAGATCAGCACCAGCGGCTGCTCGCGCGCCGCTCGCGCCAGGAACGCCCCCCAGGCCCGGAGCATCTCGCCGGGCTGCTCCCGCTCGTGCGCCGCACGCCGCGGTGACAGCAGCCGGGCCAGGGGCGCGTACAGATCCGCTCCGGCTGCCGCGTCACCGCCGAAACGGTGCAGCGTGGCCCGCAGCCGCGCCAGGGCGTAGGGCTCCGGGGTGCTGGGGTCGATGCCGCAATAGGCGGCCAGGATCTCCGCCGGCACCGACAGCGCGGAGGCGGTGTGCGGCGCCGGAACCGTGCCGGCCAGCACCCGTACGGGGCCGCCGTGGCTCTCCTCGACCCGGCGCTGGAACTCCATCAGCAGGCGCGTCCTGGCCCGGCCGGACCCTTCGATCAGGGTGATCAGATGCGCCGTCGAGCGCTGGCGGGAGTGCATTAGGGTGTGCTGCATCAGCTCCAGCTCGCCGACGTGGGCACCGCCGCCGGGCGGCGCCCACGCCAGGTCCGTGACGTCGTCGTGCAGGGCGTGCAGTTCCCACGGGGCGAGGGCCGACGCGCAGGCCCGCCGGAACGTCGCCACCCGCTCGACCTGCCGGTGGGTCTCCTCGCAGACGTGGATCTCCCCGGCCTGTACGTGCGCCAGCATCGTCCGGCAGGTGTCGACGAGCCTCCCGCCGCTCCACAGCGGCGGCGGGTCGTCCGCGGGCGTCCGGGGCAGCAGGGCCTCCCCGGACGCCACGGCCGCGTGCACGGTGAGGCCGCGCACGGCGGCCTGCGGCGGCGCGAGCGTGCCGGTGGGGACGCTGAGGCTGTCGCGGACGGCGGCAGCGGTGCGGACCGCGCGCTCGGCGCTGTCGGCCGGGTCGGTCCCCTCGGCGAACACGGAGAGCACCGTCGAGCCGAGTACGGCCGTCACCCGGCCGCCGTGGAGTTCGGTCTTCTCCCGGGCGATCTGGGTCAGCGCGTCGACCACCCGGTCCCGGTCCTCGGCCAGCACCCGCCCCAGCTCCGCGCCGAGCCCGAAGCGGAAGATGACCACGCTGGCGGTACGGGACTCTCGGCTGCCGGGGGAGGAGACCTTGGCGGCGGGGGTGACCGGGCCGGCCGGCCCGCCGCGCGCGGGCGGATCGGAGCATGCGGCCCGCATCGCGCGTGCGGCCGGTGCGGTGGGTGCGCCCGGCTCTGCTTGTGCGCCCGGATCCGTGGGCGCGGCCGGTGTGATGGGTGTGCCCGGTTCAGCGGCCGGGGGCGATGCGATGGGGGTGCCTGGGTCGCCGGCTGCCGACGGTGCGGCGCGTTCGCCCGGCTCGATGCGTGCGCCCTGCGGTGTGGGTGCGGTCGGGGTGGTGCGTGCGCCCTGCTGTGTGGGTGCAGTCGGTGTGGTGTGTGCGTCCGACCCCGTGCGCACGGTCGGTACGGCAGGCGCGGCCGGCCTCGTGGACGCCGTTGCTGGTGCCGTGGGTCCGGGTCCGGGCCCGGGTTCGGACGCGGCTACTGAGGCCGCGGCTGCGGAGGCCGCGGCTGCGAGGGCGGCGGCGGGCAGGGGCGGGGACGGCGCGGGCCGGGGAGCCGGGGAGAGGTTCGCCGGCTCCTGGTCGCCCGCCGTGCGAGGCGCTTCCAGCGACGGGTCCTGAGTCAGGATCGCCTGCTGCAACCGGTGCAGTTCGCGTCCCGGCTCCAGCCCGAGCCCCTCCACGAGCGCCGTGCGGACCCGGCCGAACACCGCCAGCGCCTCGGCCTGCCGCCCGCAGCGGTACAGAGCCACCATCAGCTGCCCCGAGGCGCGTTCCCGCAGCGGCTCGGCGGCCACCAGGCTCTCCAGATCGGGCAGCACCAGCTGGTGCCGGCCGCAGGCGAGGGCGGCCTCGAAGTGGTCCTCCATGACGTCGAGGCGGCGGTTCTGCAGGGCCGTCAGCTCCGGCCAGCAGACACCTTCCTCCACGAGGTCGGAGAGGACGGGCCCGCGCCACAACGCCAGGGCCGCGCCGAGGGAGCGGCGGGCCCGTTCCACCTCGCCCGCCGCCAGGGCGGCACGGCCCGTCGTCACCCGCTGCCGGTAGTCGAGCAGGTCGACGCGCTGCTGGGGCACACGCAACAGGTAGCCGGGCGCGCGGGTCAGCAGCTCGGGGCTCTGCTCGGTCCGCGGCGGCCGGGACAGGACGCCGCGCAGCTTCCAGACGGCGTTCTGCAGGATCTTGCGCGCGGTCATGGGCGCGTTGTCGTCGGCCCACAGGGCGGACAGCATCTGGCTGGTGGACACCACCTGGTTCGCGTGCAGCAGGAGATACGCCAGCACGGCGCGCTGCCGGTGCCCGCCCAGGTCCACCAGGCTGCCCGGCGGTCCCCCCGCCGGCTCGACTTCCAGTGGCCCCAGTAAGCGGAACTGCATGAACTCCCCCGTCTCGCTTGCTCCGGCGTGCTGCGTTTCCCGGGACCGGCGTGCCGCCTGACGGGATGTCATCGCGGCCTGCTGCCCGTACTGCTCCCGGCCGTGGCGCCGGCCCGGTCACGGCCGGCGCCTCGCCGGAATGCCCTGGGGGTCCGCCGGTGGGGGGAGACGGCGGATCCAGGGGTGGATCAGCGGCCCGCGGCGGTGAGTTCGTCGCCGGCCTGCTTGCGCAACAGTGTGCACACATCGTGCAGTCCGGCATACAACTGACCGAGTTCGGAGTCTGTGACATAAATCGAGGGTTCGAAGCGCAACGTGCCGACCGCGCTGGCCGTCGGGAACGTCCGCACCCGGTGCCGGCGCAGCAGATGGCCTGCGAGGAAGTAGCCGAAGAGGCCGCTCGCCGCGATCTGACGCAGTTCCGGTGAGGAGGCCTCGGACTGGTCGTGGAATTCCAGGCCCTGCATCAGCCCGTGTCCGCGCACGTCCGCCACCACGTCGGGGAATTCCGCCCGCAGGGCGTCGAGTTTCGAGCGCAGTGCCGCTCCGCGTTCCTCCGCCCGGCGGTAGGCCGCGCCGCCGTCCCGCTCCAGCAGTTCGAGAACCTTCAGGGCGATGTGGGAGGAGAAGCTGTCCTTCGCAAAAGTTGAACTGTGCACAATTTCGAAGTCCCGGCGGTAGCGCTTCTCGCGCACCAGCATCACGGACGCCTTCGCGATGCCCCCGCCGAGCGTTTTGGCCAGGGTGTAGTAGTCACCGCGCAGGCCGATCCGGGAACTGGCGAGCAGCGCGCCGGTACGGCCCATTCCGCTCTGGATCTCGTCGACGACGACGGGGCAGTCGATCCGGGCGCAGAAGTCCTGGATCTCCCGGGCGAACGCGCGGGACAGCACGCGGATCCCGCCCTCTCCCTGGACGGGCTCGACGAGGAAGGCGCAGAACACGGGGAACTCGTGCTCCGTCACCGTGACCCTGCCGTTCTCCGTCGTCAGGCCGAGCAGGACCCGGCGTTCCCGCGCGTGGACGGCGTTCAGGTCCTCGGGGCTGTCCTGCGGGACGAACCGTGCCTGCGCGCCGAGCGACTTGAAGGGCAGCCGGTAGCCCTCGTTGTGGGTGAGCTGCACACTTCCGGCGAGTTTGCCGTGGAAGCCTCCCTCCAGGGCGAGGAACAGCGGCGGGGACGCGACGATCTCGTCGTTGCGGCGCCTGATCGCCGCCTCCAGCAGGCGCACAGCCTCGTCGCCGTCGGCGGCGAGGGCGACCCCGAGACGGGCGGCCGCCTCCCCGTGGACGGTGGCGGACCCGTCGGCCACCGCGGCGCGTGCCGCGGCGAGCCCGGCGTCTACGGAGCCGAGCAGTTCGGACACACGCATGCCCCGGTCCAGCTCGGCGTGTTTCACGGCGGCTTCCACCGCTTCCGCGCCACTGTTGCCGAAGATGGCGTAATAAGGCTCGTCATCGGCGAGTTCACGCGCGATGATGCGGTTCAGTTCGGCGGCGAGCCGGTTGGCGTACGGGTGGCGCGAGAACTGGGCGTGGATCGGTGTATGTTCGGCGAGCAACTGCCGGGCGTACGCGGTGATCTCCGGGTGGTGATGGCCGAGCAGCACCGAGCCGTAACCGCCCGCGAAGTCGGCCACCGGGAACTCGGCGCCGTCGTCGTCCCGTACGTACAGGGTGTTTCCTTCGGCGCGCACGTATTCCACCGCCAGCCCCGCGGTGTCGAGTACCTGGCGCAGATAGGGCTCGGCGAGTTCGCGTTCCGCGGCTGCGGCGGAGGTCTGAGTCATGTCCTCAGAATCCGATGACCGGGTAAACATCCGGTCATTGAAAGGTCATCGGTGACGCCCGGTCACAGAAGGCCCACCGGTTACCCGGGCATGAAGGAACCGCGAGACGCCGCGGTTACGTTGATTGCGCCGGCTGCCCCTTCCGTGCGGACGGCACAGACGTGTCCCGTGACCCATCGGAGAGTGGCATGAATTCCGCGTCCGCCGAACTCGATCACGCTGCCGTGCGTGCCGGTCACCCGCCGGTGCGCCCGGACCGGTTGCGCGGGGTGATGTCCCGTTTCGCCACCGGTGTCACGGTCCTTACCGTGGGCGGGGAGCACCTGCACGCCATGACGGCGAACGCCTTCAGCTCGGTCTCCCTCGACCCCCCGTCGGTGCTGTGCAGCGTCGGCCACAGTGCCGTCATGCACGGTGCGCTCACCGGGGCCGGGCGTTTCGCCGTGAACATACTCGGCGCCCACCAGGAGCCGCTCGCCCGGCACTTCGCCGACAAGAGCCGCACCCTGGGTGCCGCCCAGTTCGAACGCGTCGACTGGCGTGCGGGCGAGCACACGGGGGCGCCGCTGCTCGACGACTCGGTGGCGTGGCTGGAGTGCGAGCTGACCGAGTCGCACGCGTTCGGTGACCACACCATCTTCATCGGCACCGTACTGGCGGCGGGCGAGGGTGCGACCAGTGACGGGCTGCTCTTCGTCAACGGCCGCTTCGGGAAGCCGGCCACCGCCCCCTGACCGGCACCGCGCCCTGGCCCGCGTCGCCCCTGACCGGGCCGGCCCCCTGACCCGCACCGTCTCCTGACAGGCCCGGACCGCTGACCGCGGCCGGGCCCGGCGGACGCGGAAGGGCGGCACCACCCTCCGGTGGTGCCGCCCTCTTGCGTGTCACGGCCTCCCGCCGCCGCGGGAGGCCGCCCGTCACAGGAAGTACGTGCCCGGGTCCATGCCGACCAGGACCCGCCCCTGAACCTCCAGGTTGGCGTCCCGCTGGACCAGCGCGTGCAGCGAGAAGCCCTGGATGTCGCGGTGGAACCGTTGCAGGGCGACCTCGCGCCGGATGACCGAGCCGCCGCTCGCCGCGTACAGCAGCTCGACGGCCTCCTTGGCGAGCTGTGCCGCGTACGCCGTCCGGCCGCGGATCACGGCCTTCTCCTCGTCGGTGGGCTGCTCGCCGGCGTCGGCCCGGGTCTGCAGGACCTCCAGGCACAGGTCCGCCAGGCCTTCGGCGGCGTCGATCTTGTTGGCGGCCGTGGCGACCTGGATCTGCGTCAGCGGGTGCAGCTTCTGGTCGGTCCAGTCGGTGTAGGTGATGCCCCGGCCCGGCAGGCGCTCCAGGAACAGCTCGTAGGCGCCGCGGGCGATGCCGGTGAACGCCGCCGTCACGCCCGACAGGACGTAGCCGAGCAGGCCGTAGTTGCGGCCGGTGGCGCCGGTGTTCTCACGGTCACCGGTCGCGCTGACCATGGCCTCCTCCAGGGAGACCACGCGGTGCGCGGGCACGAACACGTCCTCGGCGGTGGTGGTGCAGCTGCCGGTGGCGGCTCCCGCGCTGACGTGCCAGTCGTCGGTGACCTCCAGCTCGGAGACCGGGACCAGCGCGACGAGCTCCTCGTGACTCCCGTCGGGGCGCTCCACCATCGCGGCGAGCAGATCCCAGTCGGCGCCCAGCACACCGGAGTTGTAGCGCCACGTGCCGTTGAGGCGGTATCCGCCGTCGACGGGGGTGAGGGTGCCGGTCGGGGCGAAGACGATGGACACCCGGGTGCTGCCGCCTTCGAACACCTCCTTCTGCGCCCGGTCGGGGTAGAGGGAGGCGCACCAGGTGCTGGTGAGCCACACCATGGTCAGCCAGCCGGTGGACGGGCAGCCGCGCGCGACCTCGGCGATGACCTTGAACTGGTCGGCCACGCCCAGGTCGAGCCCGCCGTGCGCGGCGGGCACCGCGGCGCGGAACACCCCGGCCTTGTCCAGCAGTTGAATGTTCTCGTCGGGGACCCATCGGCGTTCCTCCGCCTCCGCGCCGTTCGCGCGCAGGGTCGGGACGGCATCGCGTACGGCGTCCAGCACGGACGCCAGGGCTTCCTGGTCGGTCACTGTCTCTCCTCGGACCATCGGGGTCTATCCGGCACGGCGGAGCCCCCCTGGCGCGCCAGGGGGGCTCGCGGGGCTCACTGGTCGGCGACGAGACCCGTCGCGGCCACCGGGCGGTCGATGGCCATCAGCCAGCGGCCGTCCTCGGTCTTGCGGAGCACATCGGTGCAGACGCCCTCCAGCCGTACCGGCTCACCGTCCGGGCCGGTGCTGTCGATGGCGTACTCGACGCCGATCAGCGCCACGTCCCCGGCCACGTACGAGTGGGTGACGCGCGCTTCCAGGGTGGGCTTCGAGGCCAGGAACTCCTTGAAGAACGCCAGCCGGTCGGCGCCCGTCAGGGGCTCGCCGGAGAAGTTCGATATCGAGTCGTCGAGGTAGAGGCGGTTGAACAGCTCGCCGTCACCCGAGTTGAAGACCTGGATGAAGATCTCGTTCTGGATGTCGGTGTCGGCGGTGAGGTCGGGCCGTTCCGGGTCGAAGGGGACGGTGAAGGACGTGGCGGACGTGGCCGGCGTTGCTGACATGGGGATGCGGTTCCCTTCCGGGGGGTGGGTGGGTGATGCCTCGGTGGTCATTCCTCGCCCGCTGCCTGCCGGGCGGCACGCAGACCGGACTCGATGGCGCCGTCGATGTAGCCGCTCCAGCCGTTGGCTATGTCGCCGCTGGCGAAGGAGAGCCGCCCGCTGGTGAAGGTGACCTCCGGGTAGAGCGTGGTGAGCTGCTTCGGCTTGCGGAACGCCCAGCCGCCGCGCGCGTAGGGGTCACGGCCCCAGTCGTGGGCCTTGACACCGATGACGTCCAGGTTCACGCCGAGCTGCTGCACGGCCTTCTTCACCTGGGCGGTGTTCGTCGGATCGAGTCCGGGATCGGTGCTGAAGGCGACGTAGAGCATGCCTTCGGAGGTTTCCTTGAACGGCAGCAGCATGGGGATCGGTGAGCCGCCCTCGGCGCCCTGGCCGTAGACGCGGCCGGCTCCCTTGCGGGCGTGGATCCACAGCTTGACCGCGTTCGTCACGGCGATGCCCTGGCTCGTCGCGGTGGTGAGCGCAGCGGGCAGGGACGGGCTGAACTTGACCGTGCTCAGGGCGTTGACCGGCATCGCGACCACGACCGCGGTGGCGCTGTAGCGGGTGCCGGAGGTGGTGGTGACGTACACCAGGGATCCGGTGTCGTTCACCGAGGCGACCGGCGAGCTGAGCTTGATCGTCGGCTTGGCCTCGTCGACCATCGCCTGGAGCAGGGCCTTGGTGCCCTTGGCGATGCGCCAGCGCATGGTGTCGTTCCAGCCCGCGTTGGTGTGGCCGGCCAGGGCCCACCAGTGGGCGAACATCGTGAAGGCGCCGGCCGTGCTCGATCCGCCTGCGTAGACCGCGGTCTGCCCGTTGACGAGGAGTTCCTCCTCGGGCGTGAGGGCGAGCTGGGTCAGGCGGTCGCGCAGCGTCAGCTTGTCCAGGCTCTGCAGCAGGTCGGCCCGGTGCAGGGGCTGGAACGGCTTCTCGAAGTACGTCCGCGTGCCGTCGAACATGCGCTCGAAGACGGTGCCCATCCGGCCGAACCCGTCCTCGGGCGTGAACTGCCGCGGGCCCTTCGGCGTCGGCAGCCACGTGGTCGAGATCGGCTCGTCCTCCTCCAGCGCCAGCTTGTAGCGCGTGAGTTCGGCGCCGAGGTAGGGCTGGGTCGGCTCGACCCAGGTCCCGCCGCGCTCGATCAGCTGACCGCCGTAGGTGTCCGTCCAGGTGCGGCCGCCGATGCGGTCGCGGGCCTCCAGGACGAGCACCCGCTTGCCGCGGGCGCGCAGTTCGCGGGCCGCGGTGATGCCCGCGAATCCGGCGCCGATGACGATGACGTCCCAGTCGGCCGCTGCGCCGACGGTGGCGGCGGAGGCCGCCGGGGCGACCGCGGCCAGGGCGGGTGCCGTGACGGCGGCCGCCCCGGCCGCCTTGAGCAGGGTGCGGCGGGTGGGCCGCCGCCCGCTGATGGGTCCGGTGGTGTGCATGGTGCTGTGTGTCCCCCGTGTACTCGGTGCGGGCCCGCCGTGCGGAACCGGCATGTCACTCATGGGCCAAGGTGCTTTCGGTTCTGCGTGCCGCGGCGCTCGCGCCGGTCAGCTCGCCTGGCCGAACGGGTCGTCGATGGCGTAGCGCCACACGCCGTCCTCGCCCCGGGTCAGCACGTCCACCCCGACGCCGGCCAGGTGATCGGTGGTGCCGTCGGCGCCGGTGATGTCGATCGTCCAGTCGACGATCATCAGAGCGGTCTCGCCGGTCACGAACACCTGCCGGGGCTTGGCCGCCATACGCGGACCGGCCTGAAGGAATTCCCGCTGGTACTTCCGGCGTTCGTCACCGCTGAGCGGCTTGCCCGGTTCCCAGACGGCGACCGCGTCGGCGGTGTAGAACTTCTCGACCGTCTCGAAGTCGCCGGCGTTGACGGCCTCGACATAGCGGGCGGTGTGGTTTTCCAGTTCCGCGACGAGCTCGGACATGGCGGAAATCAACCTGCCTTCTTGGCTGGAGAGACGTTTGGGGGGAACGTTCAGGAGAAAGGAACGTTCCATGCGGGTGTCTGCACGAACAGTGCGGGTGCTCGTGCATTCCGTGGCCGACACTATTCGGGCGGGTTCAACGTTCCAGCCACGCTGCGGTAATGCCGTGGTCTCCGGCGGGCAGGGCGCGACATGACAGTGCCGCCGGGCGACTGGGTGCAGTCGCCCGGCGGCAGGTGGTCCGGGGAGCGGGGAGAGTGCGGGGGCGGCCTCAGGCCTGGCGCACCCGGCCGTCCCAGCGCCAGGCGCCGCGGCGGGGCAGCCCGGGCAGCGCGGCGCGTCCCGTGCACCACAGCAGGGTGTCGGCGGGGGAGTGGCCGGTGGGCGCGTCGGGGAAGAGCCGCTCCACCACGGGCGCCGCCAGGGCGTCCGAGGGCGTGTACTCCACGCCTACGGCCTGCGCGATGTCCCGTCCGTGGACGACGAGTTCGAGCACGCCCATCGCGGCGAAGCCGGCCGCGTCGGAGTGCCCGTACGGGTGCCAGGCGCGGACCTCCGGCGGGGTGTCGCGGACGGTGCCGGCGAGCAGGGTGCCGGCGATCCGGATGCCCTCCAGCGCGGCCGGGACCGGGGCGTGACCGTCGATCGAGGAGAACAGGGTGATGTAGCGGTCGGTGGGGCGGGCGATGAGCAGGCCGGCGTACCCCACGACCCCGAGCGCGATGTGCGAAAGGGTTTCCCGACAGCTCCAGTCCAGATCACCCGCCTTTCCGCGCCAGTTCTGATCGGCTCCCTTTTCGAGTGCGGAGGTGGTGTCCTCGGCCGCAGTCCGTACGAGTTCGGGCCATGAAAGAGTCATGCTGGGATGTTCCCACACGGGCCGCTGCGAGCACCGTCCGATCATTTCCCGGTCACTGTCCGGTAATTGCGTGGTAATGGCGCGTCAAGTGCCCTGTTCTTTCCGGCGGTGTGGGGGTGATGACCGGGCGATGGGTGTGCTCTTACTCATTTCTCCGACCCCTTCAGTAAGGTTTCGAACTGCCGGGGAGCGTTGGGTTCTCGCGCCTCTCGACCGGCAGTTGGAATCACAATCGAGGAGCCGGAAATGGCCACGAACGACGACCTGGCAGCCGTACTGGAAGCCGTGGACAGCATCGTCCCGACCCTGCGCGAGAACGGCCGCGCCGCCGAGGACCGGGGCTGGCTGCTCGACGAGAGCATCGAACTCCTGGAGAAGGCCGGGGTGTTCCGCATGGCCGTGCCGCGCCGGTTCGGCGGGCTCGACCTGCCGCTCGCCGACCAGGCCCGGGTCATCACCGAGATCGGCCGCGGCTGCCCGGCCGCCGCCTGGGTGACGATGGTGTGGGTGACGAGCACCTGGACGGCGACCCTCTACCCCGACCGGGCCCAGGAGGAGGTCTTCGCGTCCGGCTCCGTCAAGATCTCCAGCGCGTTCGCCCCGACCGGTGTCGCGGTCCCCGTCGAAGGCGGTTACCGCCTCAACGGCACCTGGAAGTTCAACACCGGCTGCAAGGGCGCCGACTGGGACTTCACCGCCGCGATGGTGCGCAACCCGGACGGCACCGAGGGCGAGATCATGGCCCTCGTCCCCATGTCCGACCTCAGGATCGTCGACGACTGGGACGTCTCGGCCGGCGCCGCCACCGGCAGTGCCACCGCGGTCGCCGAGGACGTCTTCGTACCGGCCCACCACGCCGTGTCCTTCGAGGAGGTCATGGTCAGCGCGACCGGCGACCGCTCCAACACGGGCGCCACCGGCCGCAACTACGGCCTGCTCAGCTTCGTCATGGCCGAGTGCGCCGCCGTGTTCATCGGCATCGCCCGCGGCGCCTACGAACTGTTCCTGGAGCGGCTCCCCGGACGCGGCATCACCTACACCGACTGGACCGACCAGAAGCTGCACCCGCTCACCCAGATCCAGGTCGCCACGGCCGCCAACAAGATCGACGCCGCCGAGGCCCTGTCGGCCCGCTGGCTCACCCTCCTCCAGGAGCGCGCCGACGCCGGCGAGCAGCCCACCGACGCCGAGAAGGCGATCGTGCGCGGCCAGACCGGCTTCGCCGCCCAACTGGCCAAGGAGGCCGTGGAGATCCTCCACAACGCCAGCGGCGGCTCCGTCATCCGGCGCGACGTCCACCTGCAGCGCTTCCACCGCGACATCCAGGGCTTCTCGCTGCACGCCCTCGCCAATGCCGACGTCAACCTCGAACTCCAGGGCCGCGTCCTGGTCGGCCTGGAGCCCGGCACCGTCTTCCTCTGAGTCGACGCCCCGGACTCCCTCTTTCACCGGCGCGCCCCGCGTGCCGGACCGCACAGCACACCACTTCGTACTGGAGGAACACATTCATGGGTGACAACCACACCTCGGTGTCGGTGCTCGGCCTCGGCCTGATGGGGCAGGCCCTGGCCGCCGCCTTCCTGAAGGCGGGCCACGCCACCACCGTGTGGAACCGTTCGGCGGACAAGGCCGACGGCCTCGTCAAGGACGGCGCGGTCCTCGCCGCGAAGCCCGCCGACGCCGTCGCCGCGAGCGACCTCGTAATCGTGTGCGTGTCGACGTACGACGTGGTGCACGACGTCATCGGCTCGCTCGGCGACGCCCTGCGCGGCAAGACCGTCGTCAACCTGACCACCGGCTCCTCCGAGCAGGCCCGGCAGACCGCCGAGTGGGCGGAGAAGCACGGCGCCAAGTACCTCGACGGCGCCATCATGATCACCCCGCCCGGCATCGGTGCCGAGACCTCCGTCCTCTTCTACGCCGGTGACCAGGCCGTCTTCGACGCCCACGAGCCCGTGCTGAAGCTCCTCGGCGGCGGCACCACCTACCTCGGCACCGACCACGGCAAGCCCGCCCTGTTCGACGTGTCGCTGCTCGGCCTGATGTGGGGCGCCCTCAACAGCTTCCTGCACGGTGTGGCCATCGTGGAGACCGGCGGCGTCAAGGCGCAGGAGTTCCTGCCGTGGGCGCACATGTGGCTCGACGCCATCAAGATGTTCACGGCCGACTACGCCGCCCAGATCGACGCCGGCGACGAGAAGTTCCCGGCCAACGACGCCACCCTGGAGACCCACCTGGGCGCGCTCAAGCACCTCGTCGAGGAGTCCGAGGCGCTCGGCGTCGACACCGAACTGCCCAAGTACTCCGAGGCGCTGATGGAGGGCATCATCGCCCAGGGGCACGCCAAGAACAGCTACGCCAGCGTCGTGAAGGCGTACCGCCGCCCGAGCCAGTGAGCCCCGGGCCCGGTATTCGCTTCACCCCCTGACGAAGGGGCCGGTTCCGAATCCCCCGTCGGAACCGGCCCCTTCCCCGTGCCCGCACACCGGCGCACCCGAATTCGAAGCGCTTTTCACCGTTCGTTTCCGCCCGTCGATTCCGTGCGCTTTCCGACCCGCAATTCCCGCTCTTCGCGAAAGGTGTGTTCCATGACCGAGATCGGCGACAGCACGACCCCTCGTGCCCACGGACGTGTCACCAGAAGAACGCTGCTGAAGGCGGCGGGCGCCACCGCGCTCACCGCCGGCGCCGTCACCGCGACGGCGTCCCCCGCCGCGGCCGACGACAAGCCCTACGACGCCATCGTCGTCGGCGCCGGATACGCGGGCGGCACCGTCGCCCGGGAGCTGGGCGCCCGCGGTATGAGGGTTCTGGTCCTGGAGGCCCGCGGCAGGACCGGCGGCCGCATCGAGCCGGGCACGCTGGCCGGGCACCACGTCGAACTCGGCGGCGGCTGGTTCGGCCCCGGCCAGGACCTCGTGGCCCGCGAACTGAAGCGCTACTCGCTGACCACCACCGAGGACGTGCACGCCACCCGCATGGTGATGCCCGGCCCGAACGGCTACGCCAGCCACTCCCCGCAGGAGGCCGGCGCCCGGCTCAACAGCCTGTTCGCGGACTTCTACGCCGGATCCGAGCAGTACTTCGAGCGGCCCTACGAGCCGCTGCACCGCAAGGACCTCCTGGCGTCCGTGGACCGGCTCTCGCTCGCCGACCGTATCGCCCAGCTTCAGCTGAAAGGGGTCGATCACGACTGGGTGAGCGGCGCCACCTCGGTGTTCGCCGGCGGCAACAAGACCGGCTCCCTCACCGGCCTCGCCCAGTGGTACCAGCTCGCGGGCGGCACCTACGACAAGTTCCTGTCGGTGATGAGCCAGCTGCCCGAGGGCGGCATGATCTCCATCCTGGAGCGGATGCTGCGCGAGTCCGGAGCGACGATCAGCCTCAACTCGCCGGTCACGGCGATCCGTGAGCGCGGCGGCCTCACCCACGTCGAGGTCCGCGGCGGCCGGGTGCACAAGGCGCCGGTCGTGGTGCTCGCCACGCCCGTCAACATGTGGTCGACGCTCACCTTCGAGCCGGGCCTGCCCAAGGTGTACGCCGACGCCGCCCGCGAGGGCCTCGGCGTCCCGCACGCCACCAAGCTGTGGCTGCGGGTGCAGGGCACCTCCGAGGCGGTCTCGGCCCAGGCCCCGGAGGGTGCCCCCATCCTGCTGCTCATCCCGCAGAAGCAGCTGCCCGACGGCCGCATCTTCGTGGCCTTCACCGGGCCCGCCCTCGACGTGTCCGACCCGCAGGCGGTGCGCGCCGCGGTCCGCGGGCTGCTGCCGGAGGCCAGGGTCGCCGAGTACCGGGCGAAGGAATGGCACAAGGACCCCTACGCCCGGGGCGGCTGGGGCCTGCGCAGGCCGGGGCAGCTCCTGCGTCAGCTGCCGGACATCCAGCAGCCGTTCGGGCGCATCGTCTTCGCGGGCGGTGACATAGCCAGCGGCTGGAACGGGGCCTTCGTCGAAGGCGCCCTGGAGTCCGGCTTCCGTGCCGCGGAACAGGCCGCGACCCTCGCGGGCTGACCGACGGCAGCGCCATGACCGGCCGGTGGAGAACGGGAAGTGCGGTTCCCGTCCACCGCCCGGTCATGGCGCCTTCTTCTTTCCCCCTCCTTTTTGCCCCGGCCGAATTACCGGAGTGAGGACGGAGACTGAGGAGAGGGAGAGACCCCCCTGCCTACGATCGGGCCGAACATTCCCCCACTCAGAAGTCTTGCGGTATTTCGGCCGAAAGGGCAGTCGAGCGCGATGACGAATCAGTACCAGTCCGAATCGATCGGTACGCGCCGTACACGGAGCGAGGACATCGCGGTCGTCGGCCTTTCCTGCCGCCTGCCCGGAGCGGGAAATCCGGAGGCCTTCTGGGAACTGCTCAGCACCGGCGCCTCCGCCATCACTCCCGTCCCGGCGGACCGTCTGCGGCCCGCGTCGGGCGAGGCGGCACCCGCCGGAACCGCACCCGGCCTGCGCCACGGCGGCTTCCTGCAAAGCGTCGACACCTTCGACGCCGGCTTCTTCGGCATAGCCCCGCGCGAGGCGCGCGTCATGGACCCGCAGCAGCGCCTCGTGCTCGAACTGGCCTGGGAGGCGCTGGAGAACGCCGGGATCGTCCCGGCCACCCTGCGCGGCAGCCGCACCGCGGTCTTCGTCGGCACCCTGCGCGACGACTACGCCGCCCTGCTCTACCAGCACGGCGCTCGGACCGTCACCCAGCACACCATGACCGGGGTCAACCGCGGCGTGATCGCGAACCGGGTCTCGTACCACCTCGGTCTGCGCGGCCCCAGCCTCACCGTCGACTCGGCCCAGTCGTCCTCGCTGGTTGCCGTGCACCTGGCGTGCGAGTCGCTGCGCGCCGGGGAGTCCGACGCCGCCATCGTCGCCGGCGTCAACCTCAACATCCTCGCCGAGGCCGCGGTCGCCGGGGAGCGCTTCGGCGGCCTCTCTCCCGACGGCACCACCTACACCTTCGACGCCCGCGCCAACGGCTTCGTACGCGGCGAGGGCGGCGGCGCCGTCGTCCTCAAGCCGCTGTCGCGGGCCCTCGCCGACGGTGACGACGTCCTCGGCGTGATCCACGCCAGCGCCGTCAACAACGACGGCGCCACCCCCGGCCTGACCGTGCCCGGGCAGGAGACCCAGGAGCGAGTCCTGCGCGAGGCGTACGAACGCGGCGGCCTCGACCCCGACGCCGTCCAGTACGTCGAACTGCACGGCACCGGTACGCCGGTCGGCGACCCCGTCGAGGCCGCCGCCCTGGGCGCGGTGCTGGGCACGGCCCGCTCCGGCGCCGGTCCGCTGCGGGTCGGATCCGCGAAGACCAACGTGGGCCATCTGGAGGGCGCGGCCGGTATCATCGGCCTGATCAAGACCCTGCTGGCCCTGCGCCACCGCCGCCTGCCCGCCAGCCTCAACTTCGACACCCCGAACCCGGCGATCCCGCTGGCCCAACTCGGCCTGGAGGTGCAGCGCGAGACCGGTGACTGGCCCGCCCCCCACCGCCCGCTGATCGCCGGTGTCTCCTCGTTCGGCATGGGCGGCACCAACGCCCACGTGGTGCTGGGCGAGGGACCGGCGGCCCCGTCACCGGCAGCGGCTTCCGAGGGCGACCAGGCCCTGCTGCCCTGGGTCGTCTCCGGACGCGGCACCGCCGCCCTCGCCGCGCAGGCCGGGCGGCTGCGCACCGCCGTGACCGCCGACCCCGCGCCCCGCCCCGAGGACATCGGCCGCTCCCTGGCCACCACCCGCACCGTCTTCGACCACCGGGCCGTCGTCCTCGCCGACGACCGGGCCGGCATGGCCACCGGCCTGACCGCCCTGGCCGAGGGGCGGGCCGCGGCGCAGGTCGTCACGGGCGCCGTCCGCCCGGGCACGACGGCCTTCCTGTTCACCGGTCAGGGCGCCCAGCGCGCCGCCATGGGACGGGAACTGCGCGACGCCTTCCCGGCGTTCCGGGCCGCCTTCGACGAGGTGTGCCGGGCGTTCGCCCCGCTGCTCGACCGGCCCCTCGCCGAGGTGGTGGACTCCGGGGAGGGCCTGGACGACACCGCCTGGACCCAGCCCGCGCTGTTCGCCGTCGAGGTCGCCCTGTACCGCCTCGTCACCTCCTGGGGCGTCACCCCCGGCCACGTGGCCGGGCACTCCATCGGGGAGATCGCCGCCGCCCACGTCGCCGGGGTGCTGTCCCTCGACGACGCCGCCCGGCTCGTCGCCGCCCGGGGCCGCCTGATGCAGGAACTGCCGGCCGGTGGCGCCATGGTCGCCGTCGAGGCCACCGAGGACGAGGTGCTGCCCCTGCTCGCCGCGCAGGACGGGCCGGTGGCGGTCGCCGCCGTCAACGGGCCGCGCGCGGTGGTGATCTCAGGCGCGCACGAGAGCGTCACGGCCGTCGCGGAGCAGCTCGCCGCGCAGGGCCGCAGGACCCGCCGCCTCACGGTCAGCCACGCCTTCCACTCGCCGCTGATGGACCCGATGCTGGAGCCGTTCCGCGCCGTCGTGCAGGACCTGACGTTCCACGAGCCGCGGATCCCCGCCGTGTCCACGGTCACCGGCACCGCCGTGGAACCGGGCCAGTGGACCTCGCCGGACTACTGGGTCGAGCAGGTGCGCCGCCCGGTCCGCTTCCTCGACGCCGTACGCACCCTGGAGAACCTGAGCGCCGCCACCCTGCTGGAGCTCGGCCCCGACGGCGTCCTGACCGCGCTGGCCGCCACGGGCGCCGGTGACACCGAGGCCACCGCCCCCGTCGCCACGCTCCGCGCCGGACGCCCCGAGGTCCGCTCCCTGCTCACCGGCGTCGCCGCCGCGTTCGTCCGGGGCATGTCCGTCGACTGGGCGGCCGTGCACGCCGCCGGCCCGGGCCGCCGCGTCCCGCTGCCCACCTACGCCTTCCAGCGCGAGCGCCACTGGATCGACGGCCCGGCCGCCCCGGCCCTCGCTGTGCAGGAACCCGCACCGGCCCTGACCGATGCCGCAGCCACCACGCCCCCGGCCACCCCGGCCCCCGACGCCACCGCCCTGGTGCTGGAGCGGGTCGCCGCCGTCCTGGAGCACACCGACGCCGGGCGCGTCGACCCGCACGCCGCGTTCAAGGACCTCGGCTTCGACTCCCTGATGACGGTCGAGCTGCGCGACGCCCTCGCCGCCGCCACCGGCCTGACGCTGCCCAGCGGCCTGCTGTTCGACCACCCCACCCCGGCCGCCCTCATCTCCCGCCTCACCACCCTCCTCGCCGGGACGGACCCCGCCGCCCACCCCGAGGACCGCCCGGCCGGCACACCCGACACGGCCCATGAACCCATCGCCATCGTCGGCATGGCCTGCCGCTACCCGGGCGGCGTCACCTCTCCCGAGGAACTGTGGAACCTGGTCGCCGACGGCCGGGACGCCATCACCGGTTTCCCCGGCGACCGCGGCTGGGACCCCGACCTGTACGACGCCGACCCCACACACGGCGGTCACAGCACGGTCCGCGAGGGCGGCTTCCTGCACGACGCGGCCCTGTTCGACAACGAGTTCTTCGGGATCTCGCCCCGCGAGGCCCTCGCCATGGACCCACAGCAGCGCCTCCTCCTGGAAACCGCCTGGGAGGCCGTCGAGCGGGCCGGCCTGGACGCCGCCGCCCTCAAGGGCAGCCGCACCGGCGTGTTCGTGGGCGCCACCACCCTCGACTACGGGCCCCGGATGCACGAGGCCCCCGACACCGTCGAAGGGCACCTCCTCACGGGCACCACGCCGAGCGTCATGTCCGGCCGCATCGCCTACCAGCTCGGGCTGCTCGGCCCGGCCGTCACCGTCGACACGGCCTGCTCGTCCTCGCTGGTCGCCCTGCACATGGCGGTGCGCTCGCTGCGCACGGGCGAGACCAACCTGGCCATCGCGGGCGGCGCGACCGTCATGTCCTCGCCCGGCATGTTCGTGGAGTTCTCCCGCCAGCGAGGCCTGGCCGCCGACGGGCGCTCCAAGTCCTTCGCCGCGTCCGCCGACGGCACCTCCTGGGCCGAAGGTGTCGGCCTGCTGGTGGTCGAGCGGCTGTCGGACGCCCTGCGCAACGGGCACCGGGTGCTGGCGGTCGTACGGGGCAGCGCGGTCAACCAGGACGGCACGGGCAACGGCCTGACCGCCCCGGTCGGCCCCTCCCAGCAGCGCGTCATCCGCGACGCCCTGTCCGACGCCCGGCTCGCTCCGGCCGAGGTGGACGCGGTGGAGGCGCACGGCACGGGCACGCGGCTGGGCGACCCGATCGAGGCGCAGGCCCTGCTGGCGACGTACGGCCAGGACCGTGAACAGCCGTTGTTGCTGGGGTCGTTGAAGTCGAACATCGGGCATGCGCAGGCCGCGGCCGGTGTCGGTGGTGTGATCAAGATGGTGCAGGCGATGCGGCACGGAGTGCTGCCGAGGACACTGCACGTGGACGAGCCGTCGCCGTTCGTGGAGTGGGACACGGGTGCGGTCGAGCTGCTCACCGAGGCCCGTGAGTGGACCGCCCGGGACGGCGTACCGCGTCGCGCGGGTGTCTCCTCGTTCGGGATCAGCGGCACCAACGCGCATGTGGTGGTCGAGGAGTTCGTGGCCGCGCAGGACGCTGTCGAGCGGCCGGAGCCGTCCGGGCCCGTGTCGTCCGCGCCGGTGCCGTTCGTGCTGTCCGCGAGGGACGAACAGGCCCTGCGCGCCCAGGCCCGGCGCCTGCACGACGCCGTCGCCGCGAGCGGCACCCACCCCGCCGACCTCGGCGCGTCCCTCGCCCTCACCCGCACCGCCCTGCCGCAGCGCGCCGTGGTCACCGCCACGGACGCCGACACGCTTCTCGCCGGTCTCGCCGCCCTGGCCGACGGCGAGGAGACCGCCCAGGTCGTCACCGGCAGCGCCGCGGGCGCGGGCCGCACCGCCTTCCTGTTCACCGGGCAGGGCGCCCAGCACGCCGGCATGGGCCGCGAACTGTACGCCGCCTCCCCGGTGTTCGCGGCGGCCCTCGACGAGGTGTGCTCCGCCCTCGACGAACACCTCGAACTGCCTCTGCGCACGGTGATGTTCGCCGACGGCGACAGCGAGCCCGGCCGTCTCCTGCACCGCACCGCCTACACACAGCCCGCCCTGTTCGCCGTCGAGGTCGCCCTGTTCCGCCTCCTCGCCCACCACGGCACCACACCGGACCTGCTCGCCGGACACTCCATCGGCGAACTCGCCGCCGCCCACGTCGCGGGCGTGCTGTCCCTCGCCGACGCTGCCCGGCTGGTCGCGGCCCGAGGGCGGCTCATGGAAGCGGCACGCACGGGCGGCGCCATGATCGCCCTGGAGGCCACCGAAGCCGAGATCGCCGCCGACCTGGAGAAGGCGGCGGGCCGGCTCGACCTCGCCGCCGTCAACGCCCCCGACTCCCTGGTGGTCTCCGGCGACGAGGACGCGGCGGAGGAACTGGCCGCGCTGTGGCGCGCCCGGGGCCGGCGCACCCGCCGCCTGACGGTCAGCCACGCATTCCACTCGGCGCACATGGACGACGTCCTGGACGAGTTCCGCACCGTCGCCGAGAGCCTCACCTTCCACGCGCCGCGCATCCCGGTCGTCTCCACGGTCACCGGCGAACCCGCCGCCCCGCAGGAGCTGACCTCGCCCGACTACTGGGTGCGGCAGATCCGCCGGCCCGTACGGTTCGTCGACGCAGCCCGGGCCCTGCACCGGCACGGCGCCACCGTGTTCGTCGAGACCGGCCCCGACGCCGTGCTCGCCCCGCTGACCCGTGCCGCGCTGGCCGACACCGACGCGGTCGTCGTCCCGCTGCTGCGCGCCGGGCGCCCCGAGGGCGAGACCTTCCTCGCCGGGATCGCCGCGGCCTGGGCGGGCGGCGCGCCGCTGGCCGCCGAGACCTTCCACCCCGGCGGCCGACTCGTCGACCTGCCGACGTACCCCTTCCAGCGGGAGCGCTACTGGCTCACGCCCGAACGCCCCCTCGACGCCCGGGGCCTGGGCCTCGACCCGGCCGGGCACCCGCTCCTGCACGCCTCGGTGGAACTGGCGGGAAGCGACGCTCTGGTGCTCACCGGCCGCCTCGCCGTCTCCGACCAGCCCTGGCTCGCCGACCACGCCATCACCGGGACGGTCCTCGTGCCCGCCACCGCGTTCCTGGAACTGGCCCTGACGGCGGCGGGCCGCCTGGGCATCGACCAGATCGACGAACTGACCCTGGAAGCACCCCTGGAGCTGCCCGGGCAGGGCGCCGTACGGGTCCAGGTCGCCGTCGGCGCACCGGACGCCTCCGGCAGCCGGCCCGTCGAGATCCACGCCTGCCCGGACGGCCCTCCGGACACCGGACAGCTGTGGACGCGACACGCCTCCGGCACCCTCGGCGGCACACCGCCGACCGGACCCGACCTGAGCCAGTGGCCGCCCGCCGACGCCGCCGAGGTCCCGCTGGACGACGCGTACGAGCGCCTCACCGCGCTCGGCTACACCTACGGCCCCGCCTTCCAGGGCCTGACACGCCTGTGGCACGCGACCGACGCCCTGTACGCCGAAGTCGCCCTGCCCGACGCCCACCGGGACGGCGCCGACCGGTTCGGACTGCACCCCGCCCTCTTCGACGCGCTCCTTCACCCGGTCGTGCTGCACGCGGCCGGGGACGACACCGCCGCGGACACCATCCGGCTGCCGTTCGCCTGGTCCGGCGCGTCCCTGCACGCCGCGGGCGCGGACACCCTGCGGGTGCGGATCGAGCCCGGCGGGTCCGGCACCTACGCGCTGCACGCCGCGGACACCCTCGGCGCACCCGTCATGAGCGTGGAGTCCCTCGCCCTGCGCCCGGTCGCCAAGGACCGGCTCCGCTCCGAACCACGGCTCGACGACGCCCTGTACGCCGTTGAGTGGACGCCGGCCGCGACGCCCGGGGGCGAAGCGCCGAGTGTCGTGGAGGCGACCGACCTCACGCAGGTGGACGGCACGGCCGATGTGGTGCTCGTACGCGCCCCGGCCACGGACGGACATGGCGATGTGGCGGCCCGCGCCCACCACACGGCGGACGTGTTCCTGCGCCTCGTGCAGGACTTCCTCGCCGACGAGCGCCTGGTCGACGCGCGCCTCGCGGTGCTCACCCGGGGCGCGGTGGCCGCCGCACCCGGCGACCTCGTCCCCGAGCCGGCCCAGGCGCCCCTGTGGGGCCTGCTGCGCAGCGTGCAGTCCGAGCATCCGGACCGGGTGGTCCTGATCGACGCCGACGCCGACACCTCCACCGATGACCGGCTCCTGGCCGCCGCCCTCGCTTCGGGTGAGGCGCAGGTGGCGGTGCGGTCGGGCGGGCTGGTGGTGCCGAGGCTGCGGCGGGCGGCGCCGGGTGACGGCGGTGCTGTTGCCTGGGGTGAGGGCCCGGTGTTGGTGACGGGCGGTACCGGTGGTCTGGGTGCTGTGGTGGCCCGGCATCTGGTGACGGTCCACGGGGTTCGCTCACTGGTGCTGGTGAGCCGGCGCGGTGAGGCGGCGCCTGGTGCGGGCGAGCTGCGGGCGGAGCTGGAGGCTCTGGGTGCAGCCGTGCGGCTCGCGGCATGTGATGTGACGGATCGTGCGGCTCTGGCTGAACTCCTGGCCGACGTAGGTGAGTTGTCGGGTGTGGTGCACACGGCGGGTGTGCTGGACGACGCGACGGTGGAGGGTCTGACGCCCGAGCGGCTGCATTCCGTGTTGCGTCCGAAGGTGGACGCGGCGTGGCATCTGCACGAGCTGACCCGGGACATGGGCCTTCAGGCGTTCGTTCTGTACTCGTCGGTGTCGGGTCTGCTGGGCACCGCCGGGCAGGCGAACTACGCGGCGGGCAACGCCTTCCTGGACGCGCTGGCGGCACATCGCCGGGCGGCCGGGCTGCCCGCGACCTCCCTCGCCTGGGGCCTCTGGGACGGCACCCACGGCATGGGCGGCACCCTCGGCGACGCCGATCTGGCCCGCTGGACCCGCCAGGGCATCAGGACCCTCACCCCCGAGCACGCCCTGGCCCTCTTCGACGCGGCCCTGGCCGGCGACGACGCGCTGCGCGTCCCCGTCGTCTTCGAACCGCGGGCCCTGCGCGCCGAGACCTCGCCCCTGCTGCGCGACCTGGCCCCGGCGCCCCGCTCCCGGCGCACGGCCGCCCGCGCGGCCGACGCGGGCGGCGAAGGCACCACCTGGGCGGAGCGGATCGCCGCCCTGCCGCAGGAGCGGCGCCGCGAGACCGTCCTCGACCTCGTCCGCGGCATCGTGGCCGGAGTCCTCGGCCACACCGACCCGCAACGCCTGGACCCCAGGCGTGCCTTCAAGGAGAGCGGCTTCGACTCCCTCGCGGGCGTCGAGCTGCGCAACCGCCTGAACACCGCCACCGGGCTGCGGCTGTCCGCGACCGTCGTCTTCGACCACCCCACACCCGACGCGGTCGCCGACCACCTGCTCAACCGGATCGCGGACACCACCGCCCCGGCACCGGCCCGCACCGCGCGGCTCGCCACCGCCCACGACGAGCCGATCGCGATCGTGGGCATGGCCTGCCGCTACCCGGGCGGCGTCGCCTCGCCGGACGACCTCTGGCGGCTGGTCTCCGAAGGCGGGGACGCCATCACCGGGTTCCCCGCCAACCGGGGCTGGGACCTGGACGGCCTCTACGACCCGGACCCCGCCCACACCGGCACCTCCTACGTCCGGCACGGCGGGTTCCTGCACGACGCCGACCGGTTCGACCCCGCCTTCTTCGGCATCCCGCCGCGTGAGGCCACCGCCATGGACCCGCAGCACCGGCTGCTGCTGGAGACGGCCTGGGAGGCGTTCGAGCACGCCGGCATCGACCCCACCGGCCTGCACGGCTCCGACACCGGCGTGTTCACCGGCGCCATGTACGACGACTACGCCTCCCGTCTCGCGGCGAGCCCCGAGGAGTACGAGGGCTTCCTGCTCGCGGGCAACCTCTCCAGCGTCGTGTCGGGCCGGCTCTCCTACACCTACGGCTTCGAGGGCCCGGCCGTCACCGTCGACACGGCCTGCTCGTCCTCGCTCGTCGCCCTGCACCTCGCGGCGAACGCCCTGCGCAACGGCGAGTGCTCGCTCGCCCTCGCCGGGGGCGTGACCGTCATGGCCGGACCGCACGTCTTCGTGGAGTTCTCCCGCCAGCGCGGCCTGTCACCCGACGGCCGCTGCAAGTCCTTCGCCGCCGCGGCCGACGGTGTCGCCTGGTCGGAGGGCGTGGGCCTGCTGGTCGTCGAGCGCCTGTCGGACGCGGTGCGCAACGGTCACCAGGTGCTGGCGGTCGTACGGGGCAGTGCGGTGAACCAGGACGGCGCCTCGAACGGCCTGACCGCGCCCAACGGCCCGTCCCAGGAGCGGGTCATCCGCCAGGCACTGGCCTCGGCCGGCCTGTCCGCCGCCGAGGTGGACGCGGTGGAGGCGCACGGTACGGGTACGCGGCTGGGCGATCCGATCGAGGCGCAGGCGCTGCTGGCGACCTATGGCCAGGACCGTGAACAGCCGTTGTTGCTGGGGTCGTTGAAGTCGAACATCGGGCATGCGCAGGCTGCCGCCGGTGTCGGTGGTGTGATCAAGATGGTGCAGGCGATGCGGCACGGTGTGCTGCCGAGGACGCTGCACGTGGACGAGCCGTCGCCGTTCGTGGAGTGGGACACGGGTGCGGTCGAGCTGCTCACCGAGGAACGCGAGTGGACCGCCCGGGACGGGGTGCCGAGGCGGGCGGGTGTCTCCTCCTTCGGTATCAGTGGGACGAACGCGCATGTGGTCGTCGAGGAGTTCGTGGCACCCGAGGAGGCGGCCGTCGAGCGGCCGGAGCCGTCCGGGCCCGTGTCGTCCGGGCCGGTGCCGTTCGTGCTGTCCGCACGGGACGAGCAGGCCCTGCGCGCTCAGGCCCAGCGCCTGCACGACCACCTCGGCAGCCATCCCGAGCAGTCCCTCACCGACCTCGGCTGGTCCCTCGGCACCCGCCGGGCCCGGCACGGCCGCGGAGCCGTGGTCGTCGCCCGCCGGCGAGCCGAACTGCTCGACGGGCTCGCCGCGCTGAGCCGTGGCGAGACCGGTCCGGCGGCGCTGCGCACCTCCCCGTCCCAGCGCGGCAAGACCGCTTTCCTGCTGACCGGGCAGGGCGCCCAGCGCCTCGGTATGGGACGCGAACTGTACGACGCCTCCCCGGTGTTCGCGGCGGCTCTCGACGAGGTGTGCGCCCACCTGGACCCCGAACTCATGCGCCCGCTCAAGTCGGTGCTCTTCGCCGCCGAGGACAGCGCGGACGCCGCCCTGCTCGACCAGACGGCGTTCACGCAGACCGCGCTGTTCGCCCTGGAGACCGCGCTGTTCCGCCTCGCAGAACACCACGGCCTCACCCCGGACTTCCTGCTCGGCCACTCGATCGGCGAGGTCACCGCCGCCCACCTCGCGGGCGTCCTCGACCTGCCCGACGCCTGCGTCCTCGTGGCGGAGCGCGGCCGGCTGATGCAGGCCGCACGGGAGGGCGGCGCCATGGCGGCCGTCGAGGCCGGAGAGGACGTGGTACGCGCCGCCCTCGCCCCCTACGGCGACCGGGTCGCGGTCGCCGGCGTCAACGGGCCGCGCGCCACGGTCATCTCCGGCGACGCCGACGCCGTCGACGAACTCACCGCCCGGTTCAAGAAGGAGGGCGCACGGGTCAAACGCCTCCCCGTCAGCCACGCCTTCCACTCGCCGCACATGGACGAGGTCCTGGACGAGTTCCGCGCGATCGCCGCGGACCTCACCTTCCACGAACCGCGCATCCCCGTCGTCTCCAACGTCACCGGCGAACTGGCCACGGCACAGGACCTCGCCTCGCCCGACTACTGGGCGCGCCACATCCGCGAGGCCGTCCGCTTCCTCGACGGCGTACGCCTCCTGGAGGCGGCGGGGGTCACCGAGTGGCTGGAACTCGGCCCCGACGGGGTGCTGAGCGCCCTGGTCGCCGAGTCCCTGGAGCAGGCCCCCGGGGTCGTGACCCCGGCCCTGCGCAGGGGCCGTCCCGAGCCGGAGGTGTTCGCCGCCGCCCTCGGACTGCTCGCCGCACGCGGCTCCGACATCCGCTGGGACGCCGTGTTCCCCGGCGCGCACGGCACCGACCTGCCGCTCTACGCCTTCCAGCGGCAGCGCCACTGGCTCGACGCACCCACCACCGTCACGGACGCCGCGGGCTTCGGACTCGTCGCGGCGGACCATCCGCTGCTCGGCGCGGCCGTCCAGCTGGCCGACCGTGACGAACACGTCCTCACCGGCCGCCTGGCCCGCGGCACGCACCCCTGGCTGACGGAGCACACCGTCGCCGGCACCGTGCTCGTGCCCGGCACCGGACTGCTCGAACTCGCCCTCCGGGCAGGCGAACAGCTCGGCGCCGCCACGGTCGGGGAACTCACCCTGGCGGCCCCCCTGGTACTGCCCGAACGCGGCGGCGTGCACCTCCAGGTGTCCGTCGGCGCCGAGGACACCGACGCCACCCGCCCGGTGCGCATCCACGCCCGTCCCCACGGCGACCCCGCCCACGACGGGACCTGGACCCTGCACGCCTACGGCACCCTGAGCACCGGCACCGACGCCCCGACGGGCACGGGCGAGACGCTCACCGTCTGGCCCCCCGCGGGAGCCCGGGAGATCGACCTCACCGGCGCCTACGAGCGCCTCGACGAGCAGGGCTACGCCTATGGGCCCGCTTTCCGCAACCTGCGCCGGCTGTGGACGGCCGGCGACGACCTCTGCGCCGAGGTCGCCCTCGACGAGGACCAGCGCACCGAGGCACGCCGGTTCACCCTCCACCCCGCACTGTTCGACGCCGCCCTGCACCCGCTGCTTCCCGGAGTCGCCGGCGACGAGGGCCGCCCCCTGCTGCCCTTCTCCTGGGCCGGAGTGAGCGCGACGGCAGCGGGCGCGTCCGTGCTGCGGGTCCGGCTCGCCGGAGCAGCGGCACCCGGGGCCCTGAACGGCGGATCCACGACGGTCGCCCTCACGGTGGCCGACGGGTCGGGCGCACCGGTCGCCGAGGTGGCGGAGCTGACCCTGCGCCCCCTGTCCGCCGAGTCGCTGCGCGCCGCGGACGCCGGCTCCGCCGACGGCCTGCTCCGGGTCGACTGGACCCGGCCGGTCCGCACGGACGCGACCGCGGACCTCGCCACCTGGGCGGTCCTCGGACCCGTGCCGGACCTCGGCCTGCCGGACGGCACCGTCCGCTCCTACGCCGACCTCGGCGAACTGGCACGGGCCGTCGACACGGGCGCACCCGCTCCCTCGATCGTCCTCGCTCCCCACGTCGCCGCGCCCGCCGGGGACACGCTGCCGGGCACCGCGCGGGAGGCAGCACAGCAGGCGCTCGTCCAGGTGCAGCAGTGGCTCGCGGACGACCGTTTCGCGCACGCCCGCCTCGTGGTCACCACCCGGGGCGCCGTGGCCACCGCGGTCGACGAAGACGTCACCGACCTGGCCCACGCCCCGCTGTGGGGCCTGCTGCGCACGGCCCAGACGGAGAGCCCCGGCCGCGTCCAGCTCCTGGACCTCGACGCCCCGGACACACCCGCCCTCACAGCAGCTGTCGCTTCGGGTGAGGCGCAGGTGGCGGTGCGGTCGGGCGGGCTGGTGGTGCCGAGGCTGCGGCGGGCGGCGCCGGGTGACGGCGGTGCTGTTGCCTGGGGTGAGGGCCCGGTGTTGGTGACCGGTGGTACCGGAGGCCTGGGTGCTGTGGTGGCCCGGCATCTCGTGTCGGTCCACGGGGTGCGGTCGCTGGTGCTGGTGAGCCGGCGCGGTGAGGCGGCGCCTGGTGCGGGCGAGCTGCGGGCGGAGCTGGAGGCTCTGGGTGCAGCCGTGCGGCTCGCGGCATGCGATGTGACGGATCGTGCGGCTCTGACTGAACTCTTCGCCGACGTAGGTGAGTTGTCGGGTGTGGTGCACACGGCGGGTGTGCTGGACGACGTGACGGTGGAGGGCCTGACGCCCGAGCGGCTGCACTCGGTGTTGCGTCCGAAGGTGGACGCGGCGTGGCATCTGCACGAGCTGACCCGGGACATGAATCTGAAGGCGTTCGTTCTGTACTCGTCGGTGTCGGGGCTTCTCGGTACGGCGGGTCAGGCGAACTACGCGGCGGGCAACGCCTTCCTGGACGCGCTGGCGGCACATCGCCGGGCGGCCGGGCTGCCCGCGACCTCCCTCGCCTGGGGCCTCTGGGAGGAGACCAGCACCATCACCGGTCACCTCGCCGAAGCGGACCTGCGCCGCCTGGCCCGCTCCGGCCTGCTGCCGCTGGCCACCGACGACGCGATGGCCCTCTTCGACGCGGCCCCGGCAACCGGCGAGAGCGTCCTCGCCGTCACCCGGCTCGACACCCGGGCGATCCGTGCCCTGGGCGACCGGGTACCGCCCCTCCTCGCCGGACTCGTCCGCGGGAACAGCGCCCGCCGCCCCGCGGCAGCGGGTGACGCCCCCGCCGGCCGCCCCGAGGGCCAGGGCCTCGCCGACAGGCTCGCCGCCCTGCCCGCGACCGAGCGGGAACGGGCCTTGGTGGACGTCGTCCGAGGCCGGGTGGCCGCCGTGCTCGGCCACGCCGACCACACGGCGATCGACGCCGACCGGCCCGTCCAGGAACTCGGCTTCGATTCCCTGACCGCCGTCGAGCTGCGCAACCAGCTCGCCGCCGAGACGGGACTGCGGCTGCCGACCACCCTGGTCTTCGACCAGCCCACGCCCAGGGCGCTCGCCTCGTATCTGGGCGAGCGGCTGACCGTCGAGGAGACCACGCCGGACGAGCCGGTCCTCGCGGAACTGGCACGGCTGGAAGCCGCCATCGAGGCGGCCGCCACCGACGCCTCCGCCCACGGCCGGATCACCGCCCGCCTGCGGGAACTCCTGGACGCGGCCGACAACGCCGCCGGGACCCCCGCCCAGGACCGGGACGACGACCCGGACGACGACCTGGACTCGGCCACCGACGACGAACTGTTCGCCCTCGTCGACGAGCTGAGCTGAACCACCGCCACTTCGGCACCGATCACCACACGACACACGGGAGTTGACACACCATGGCGGGCGAGGACAAGCTCCGCGACTACCTGAAGAAGGCCGTCGCCGATGCCCGTGAGGCACGCCGGCAGCTGCGCGACCTGGAGGACAGGCGGCGCGAGCCGATCGCGATCGTGGGCATGGCCTGCCGCTACCCCGGCGGCGTCGCCTCGCCCGACGACCTGTGGCGCCTTGTGGCCGACGGCACCGACGCCGTCGGCGGCTTCCCCGGCAACCGCGGCTGGGACGTGGACGGCCTCTACGACCCGGACCCCGACCGCACGGGCACCTCGTACGCCCGCGAAGGCGGATTCCTCTACGACGCCGACCGGTTCGACCCGGCCTTCTTCGGGATGTCGCCGCGCGAGGCCATGGCGATCGACCCCCAGCAGCGGCTGCTGCTGGAGACGGCCTGGGAGGCGTTCGAGCACGCAGGCATCGACGCCACCGCCCTGCGCGGCTCGGACACCGGCGTGTTCACCGGCCAGATGTACAACGACTACGGCTCACGCCCTCACCTGCCGCCGGAGGACTTCGAGGGCTACCTGTTCAGCGGCAGCGCCGGCAGCATCGCCGTCGGCCGGCTCTCCTACACCTACGGCTTCGAGGGCCCGGCGGTCTCCGTCGACACGGCCTGCTCGTCCTCGCTGGTCGCCCTGCACCTCGCGGTGAACGCGCTGCGGGGCGGCGAGTGCTCACTCGCCCTGGCCGGCGGTGTCACGGTGATGTCGACCCCCGTGGCCTTCCTGGAGTTCTCCCGCCTGCGCGGCCTGTCGCCCGACGGCCGCTGCAAGTCCTTCGCGGCCGGTGCCGACGGTGTGGCGTGGGCGGAGGGGGCCGGAGTCCTCGTCGTGGAGCGCCTGTCGGACGCGGTGCGCAACGGGCACCGGGTGCTGGCGGTCGTACGGGGCAGCGCGGTGAATCAGGACGGGGCGTCGAACGGCCTGACCGCGCCCAACGGCCCCTCGCAGGAGCGGGTCATCCGGCAGGCGCTGGCCTCGGCCGGTCTGTCTGCCTCTGAGGTGGACGCGGTGGAGGCGCACGGTACGGGTACGCGGCTGGGCGATCCGATCGAGGCGCAGGCGCTGCTGGCGACCTATGGCCAGGACCGTGAACAGCCGTTGCTGCTGGGGTCGTTGAAGTCGAACATCGGGCATGCGCAGGCTGCCGCCGGTGTCGGTGGTGTGATCAAGATGGTGCAGGCGATGCGGCACGGTGTGCTGCCGAGGACGCTGCACGTGGACGAGCCGTCGCCGTTCGTGGAGTGGGACACGGGGGCGGTCGAGCTGCTGACCGAGGCCCGTGAGTGGCCGGCACGTGAGGACGCGCCGCGCCGCGCGGGTGTCTCCTCCTTCGGGTTCGGCGGCACCAACGCGCACGTGATCATCGAGGAGGCCCCGGCCGCCCCACCCGCCGAGACCCCCTCCGTGCGCACCCTGCCCGCCCTGCCGTGGCTCCTGTCCGCGCGCACCCCCCAGGCACTCACCGCCCAGGCCGAACGGCTCCACGCCTTCGCCTCGGCGCCCGGTGCCCCCGACCCCCTGGACATCGCCTACTCCCTGGCCACCACCCGCGCCGCCCTCCCGCATCGCGCCGCCGTCGTGGGCAGCGGGCCCGCCCAGCTCCTCGACTCCCTCCGGCACCTCACCCCGGTCACCCCCTCGGGCGGTGCTCTGGCGGTGGTGTTCTCGGGTCAGGGTGCTCAGCGGGCGGGGATGGGGCGGGAGTTGTATGGGGCGTTTCCGGTGTTCGCGGGGGCGTTGGATGAGGTGTGCGGGGTGTTGGATCCGCTGTTGGGCGGGTCGTTGAAGGAGGTGATGTTCGCGGTCGAGGGGTCGTTGTTGTCGCAGACGGGGTGGACGCAGCCGGCGTTGTTCGCGTTTGAGGTGGCGTTGTTCCGGTTGGTGGAGTCGTGGGGTGTGCGGCCTGGTGTGGTGGCGGGTCATTCGGTGGGGGAGTTGGTGGCTGCGCATGTGGCGGGGGTGATGGGGCTGGGTGAGGCTGCTCGGTTGGTGGCGGCGCGTGCGGGGTTGATGCAGGCGTTGCCGGCGGGGGGTGTGATGGTCGCGGTGGAGGCCTCGGAGGGCGAGGTGGTGGCGGCGATCGGTGATCGTGGTGGTGCGGTGGGTGTGGCGGCGGTGAACGGGCCGTCGGCGGTGGTGATTTCGGGTGCGGATGATGCGGTGGCGGGGGTGTTGGCCGCGTTGCCGGGTCGGCGTACGCGGCGTCTTGAGGTGTCGCATGCGTTTCATTCGCCGTTGATGGACGGGATGGTGGAGGAGTTCCGTTCGGCGGCGAAGGAGGTGCGCTACGAGGCTCCCCGGATGGCGGTGGTCTCGACGGTGACGGGTCGGTTGGCCGAGGGTGAGGATCTGCGGTCGGCGGACTACTGGGTGACCCAGGTGCGGGAGGCGGTCCGCTACGCCGACGCCGTCACCACCCTGGAGAAGGAGGGCGTCACCACCCTCCTCGAACTCGGCCCTGGCGGCGTCCTCGCCGCCCTCGCCGCCCAGGCCGTCCGCGACCCCGACGCCCTCACCGCCACGGTCGCCACCCGCGCGGGCCGCCCCGAGCCGGAGACCCTGACCGAAGCGCTCGGCACCTTGCACGCCCGGGGCGTCCCCGTCGACTGGGAGGCGTTCTTCGCCGGCACCGGAGCCCGGCGGGTCCCGCTGCCCACCTACGCCTTCCAGCACCAGCGGTACTGGCTCGACGAGGTAGAGGCCGGCACCCATGACTCCGGCCCCGTCCTGCGCGGCACGCCGGACATCCCCGAGGAGACACCGGCCCCCCGGGTCGTGCCGCTGGCCGAGCGGCTCGCGCCGCTGGGCGACGCACAGCGGGAGCAGTACCTGCTCACCCTGGTCACGGAGCTGGTCGCGAAGGTGCTCAAGCACTCCGACAGCACTGCCGTCGTGCCCCACCGCCCCTTCCAGGAACTCGGCTTCGACTCCCTGACCGGCGTCGAGCTGCGCAACCGGCTGGGCGCCGAGACCGGTCTCTCCCTTCCCGCCACCGTCGTCTTCGACCATCCGACACCGGCCGCACTCGCGGCCTACGTACAGGAGCAGGCCGCCGCCTCCGCCCCCGGACGCGGGCCGGGTCGTTCCGCGACCGACGCGACCGAGGAACTGGAGCGGCTGGAGGCGTCCGTGGACGCCCTGGCGGCGGACGGCACGCAACCGGACGAGACCCGCGTGGCGCTGTCCTCCCGGCTGCGGGCACTGGCCGACCGCCTCGCAGGGCCGGCGGACACACCGTCCCCGCCGGCCGCCGACGCCGACACCACGGACCTCACGGACGCGTCCGCGGACGAGATCTTCGACTTCATCGACAGCCAGCTCGGCCGGGCCGCGGACTGACGCCGTCCGCCGCCCGCCGCCCCCGCACCACCACCCTTCCGGTACCGAGGAGAGACTGATTCCGCATGTCCGCTGACATGTCCCGCGCGCAGGAGCAGGCCCAGACCAGGGAACAGAAGCTCGTCGACTACCTGAAGTGGGTCACCGCCGACCTGCAGAAGGCCCGCGAGCGCATCGAGACGCTGGAGTCGGCCGCCACCGAACCGGTCGCCATCGTGGGCATGGCCTGCCGCTTCCCGGGCGGCGTCATGTCACCGGACGACCTGTGGCGCCTCGCCGCCGAAGGCCGGGACGCCATCAGCCCGTTCCCCGCGGACCGCGGCTGGGACCTCGACGCGCTGTACAGCACGGACCGCGACGAGCCCGGCACGTCGTACACCCGGGAGGGCGGGTTCCTCGACGGAGCCGCCCTGTTCGACGCGGACTTCTTCGGCATCTCGCCCCGCGAGGCCCGCGCGATGGACCCCCAGCAGCGAGTCCTCCTGGAGACCGCGTGGGAGGCGTTCGAGGACGCCGGGATCGACCCCGCCACGCTGCGCGGGAGCCGCACCGCCGTGTTCGCCGGCGTGATCGAGCAGAGCTACCTCGGACTCGAAGGGCCCGCCGAGCTGGAGGGCCACCTCATGACCGGCAAGCTCAGCAGCGTGGCGTCCGGCCGCATCTCCTACACCTTCGGCCTCGAAGGCCCGGCCGTCTCCATCGACACCGCCTGCTCGTCCTCGCTGGTCGCCCTCCACCTCGCGGTGGAGTCGGTCCGCCGCGGCGAGTCCACCCTCGCGCTCGCCGGAGGCGCGACGATCACCGCGACCCCGGGCGGATTCGTCGACTTCTCACGCCAGGGCGGACTCGCCCCCGACGGACGGATCAAGTCGTTCGCGGCCGCCGCCGACGGCACCTCCTGGTCGGAGGGCGTGGGTCTGCTGGTCGTGGAGCGGCTGTCGGACGCGGTGCGCAACGGACACCGGGTGCTGACGGTCGTACGGGGCAGCGCGGTGAACCAGGACGGCGCCTCGAACGGTCTGACGGCGCCGAACGGCCCGTCGCAGGAGCGGGTCATCCGGCAGGCCCTGCAGAACGCCCGGCTCGCCCCGGCCGATGTGGACGCGGTGGAGGCGCACGGTACGGGCACGCGGCTGGGCGACCCGATCGAGGCACAGGCCCTGCTGGCGACCTACGGCAAGGACCGCGAACGACCCCTGTTCCTCGGCTCGCTGAAGTCCAACATCGGCCACACCGTCGCCGCCGCCGGTGTCGGCGGTGTCATCAAGATGGTGCAGGCCATGCGGCACGGGCTGCTGCCCCGGACCCTGCACGTCGACCGGCCCACGCCCATGGTCGACTGGAGCTCCGGCGCGGTCGAGCTGCTCACCGAGGCACGCGAGTGGACCGCCCGCGAAACGGCCCCGCGCCGGGCCGCCGTCTCCGCCTTCGGCGTGAGCGGCACCAACGCCCACGTCATCCTGGAAGAGGCCCCCGAGGCGGAGCACACCGCCCCCGAGCAGGTCCGGACGCTCCCGGCCGTGCCCTGGCTCCTGTCCGCACCGGACGAGGACGCCCTGCGCGCCCAGGCCCGGCGGCTCCACGAGCACGTCGCCGCCCACCCCGAGCAGACGGCCACCGACCTCGCCTACTCCCTCGCCACCACCCGCACCCTGCACGACCGCCGTGCCGTCCTGACCGGAGCCGGCCGCGACGACCTGTCCGACGCCCTGCGCCACCTCGCCGAGACGCCCACCGGCTTCGATGCACCGGTCCGTCCCGGCGGTCTGGCGGTGGTGTTCTCGGGTCAGGGTGCTCAGCGGGCGGGGATGGGGCGGGAGTTGTATGGGGCGTTTCCGGTGTTCGCGGGGGCGTTGGATGAGGTGTGCGGGGTGTTGGATCCGCTGTTGGGCGGGTCGTTGAAGGAGGTGATGTTCGCGGTCGAGGGGTCGTTGTTGTCGCAGACGGGGTGGACGCAGCCGGCGTTGTTCGCGTTTGAGGTGGCGTTGTTCCGGTTGGTGGAGTCGTGGGGTGTGCGGCCTGGTGTGGTGGCGGGTCATTCGGTGGGGGAGTTGGTGGCTGCGCATGTGGCGGGGGTGATGGGGCTGGGTGAGGCTGCTCGGTTGGTGGCGGCGCGTGCGGGGTTGATGCAGGCGTTGCCGGCGGGGGGTGTGATGGTCGCGGTGGAGGCCTCGGAGGGCGAGGTGGTGGCGGCGATCGGTGATCGTGGTGGTGCGGTGGGTGTGGCGGCGGTGAACGGGCCGTCGGCGGTGGTGATTTCGGGTGCGGATGATGCGGTGGCGGGGGTGTTGGCCGCGTTGCCGGGTCGGCGTACGCGGCGTCTTGAGGTGTCGCATGCGTTTCATTCGCCGTTGATGGACGGGATGGTGGAGGAGTTCCGTTCGGCGGCGAAGGAGGTGCGCTACGAGGCTCCCCGGATGGCGGTGGTCTCGACGGTGACGGGTCGGTTGGCCGAGGGTGAGGATCTGCGGTCGGCGGACTACTGGGTGACCCAGGTGCGGGAGGCGGTCCGCTACGCCGACGCCGTCACCACCCTGTACGACCAGGGCGTGCGGACCGTCGTCGAGGTCGGCCCCGGCGGCGTCCTGACCGCCCTCGCCCAGACCGTCCTCGCGGACCGGGACGACGTCACCGTCCAGGCCCTCCAGCGGCCCGACCGGCCGGAACCGGCCGCCCTGGCCGACGGCATCGGCACCCTGCACGCCCGGGGCGTCCCCGTCGACTGGGAGGCGTTCTTCGCCGGCACCGGAGCCCGGCGGGTCCCGCTGCCCACCTACGCCTTCCAGCACCAGCGGTACTGGACCGACGCGCTCGCGGCCGGCCGCCGTGACGCCGGCGGGTTCGGCCTCGACAGCACCGACCACCCCCTCATCGGCGCCGCGCTGTTCCCCGGCGACCGCGACGAGGCCCTGTTCACGACCCGCCTGTCGGCCCGCACGGACCAGCTCCTCGCTGCACACACCGTCGCCGGGGAGACCGTCGTGCCCGGCACGGTCCTCGCCGAACTCGCCGTCCGGGCCGGCGACGAGACGGGCTGCACGGCCGTGGACGAACTCGTCGTCGACACACCCCTGGTGCTGCCCCGCGAGGGAGCCCTGCACCTCCAGGTCCGCGTCGGCGAACCGGACACCGCCGGCCGTCGCGTCCTCACCGTCCACGCCCGGCCCGACGAGCCCGACGCGTCCTGGACGCGCCACGCCCACGGACTGCTCAGCACCACACCGCTCGTCCCGCCTGCGGACACCGAGCCGGCCACGCCGTGGCCGCCGGCCGACGCCGAGCCGTTCCCGGCCACCGACCAGGACGACGGCGAAGCCCCGGACCCCGCAGATGAGTTGTACGACCGCTTCGCCGCCGCCGGGGTGCGCTACGGACCCGCGTACCGAGGGCTCACCCGGATGTGGCGGCGCTCCGGCGAACTGTTCGCCGAAGTGGCCCTGGACCCCGACACCGACCCGCGTGCCGAGGGGTTCGGGCTGCACCCGGCCCTGCTGGAGGCCGCCCTGCAACCGCTGTACGCCGCCGGACTGCCCGGCCTGCCGTCCACCGCCCTGAGCTGGCACGGTCTGCGTCTGCACGCCGTCGGCGCGGACACCCTGCGCGTCCGCCTCACCCCGCTCCCGGGCGCCGACGACACCTACGCGGTGCGCCTGACCGACCCGGCCGGACAGGTCGTCGCGGTGGCCGACGCCGTGACCGTCGGCCCCGTGCCCGCCGCGGCGCTGCGGGCCGCACGCTCCCGGCACCGCGACGCCCTCCACCACGTCGAGTGGATCGCCCGGCCCCTGCCCCCCGCCTCCCGGAACTGGCTCACCCTCGGCGCCGCCGGGGGCCCGGACCTGCCCGCCGTCAGGGCCGCCGTGGAAGGCGAGCGCATCGGGGCCGTACGCCTCGATCTGACCACCGCGGCGGGGCAGTCCGCGCAGGACGCCGTCAGGGACACCGTGGGCCGCGCCCTGACCTGGGCGCGGCAGTGGCTCGCCGAGGAGGCCCTGGCCGCCGTACCGCTGGTCGTCGTGACCCGTGGCGCCGTGGCGGTCTCCGGCGACGAGGACGTCACCGACCCCGCCACCGCGGCCGCCTGGGGCCTGCTGCGCTCGGCACAGTCGGAGACGCCGGGGCGCATCGTCCTGGTGGACGTGGACGGCGAACCCGGCCCGGACGCGCTGTCCGCCGTGGTCGCCGCCGGCGAACCGCAGGCCGCGATCCGCGGCGCCACCGCACCCGGCGGCGCCCCCAGGATCCATGCGCCCCGCCTGCTGCGCACCCCGGCCCCCGAACACGCGGCCGACGGCGCCCGCACGGTCTGGGATCCCGACGGCACCGTCCTGATCACCGGCGGCACCGGATCGCTCGGCGGCCACTTCGCCCGCCACCTGGTCACCGCCCACGGCGTGCGCCACCTGCTGCTGGTCAGCAGGCGCGGCCCCGACTCCCCGGGCGCCGCCGGCCTGTGCGCCGAACTGCGGGCCCTGGGCGCGACCGTGACCGTGGCCGCCGCGGACGTCGCCGACCGCACCGCCCTCGCGGGCGTCCTGGCCTCGGTGCCGGCCGCGCACCCGCTGCGCGGCGTCGTCCACACCGCGGGCGTCCTCGACGACGGCGTCATCGCCGCCCAGACACCCGGGCGGCTCGACGCCGTGCTCCGGCCCAAGGCGGACGCGGCCTGGACGCTGCACGAGCTGACCCGGGACGCCGGCCTGACGGCGTTCGTGCTCTTCTCGTCCGTGGCCGCCGCCGTCGGTGGCCCCGGCCAGTCCACCTACGCCGCGGCCAACGCCCACCTGGACGCGCTCGCCCAGCACCGCGCCGCGAAGGGACTTCCGGCCACCTCCATCGCCTGGGGCCTGTGGGAGCAGGCGACCGGGCTGACGGGCGGACTGACCGAGACGGACCTGAAGCGGATCGCCCGCAGCGGCTTCCGCACGGTCCCCCAGGACCTGGGCACGGCCCTGTTCGACCTGGCCCTGGACACCGGCCGCCCCTACCTCGTGGCCACCCCGCTCGACATCCCCGTGCTGCGCCGCCAGCCGCAGGTCCCGGTGCTGCTGCGGTCGCTGGTGCGGGTGCCGGTGCGCGCCACGGCGCGCGGCGCGGCCGACGCGGGGCCCGCCCTGGCCGACCGGCTCACCGGACTCGACGAGGCCGCACAGCACACGCTCGTCCTCGACGCCGTGGCGGCCGAGATCACCCGGGTCCTCGGCCGCTCCGGCACGGTCGACCCCGAACGCCCCCTGCAGAGCAGCGGTTTCGACTCCCTCACCTCCGTCGAGCTGCGCAACCGGCTCGCCGCGATCACGGGCCTGCGCCTGCCCGCCACCCTGGTCTTCGACCACCCGACGCCCCGGGCCCTGGCGGCCCACCTGCGCACCGAACTCCTCGCACCCCAGGGCGACACCGAGCCGGACCCGGCCGTGGACTACGCCGCCGACCTCGACCTGCCCGCCGACATCCGCCCGGCCGGCGAGGTCGTCCGCACCGTCACCGACCCGTCGGACATCCTGCTCACCGGCGCGAGCGGCTTCCTCGGCGCGTTCCTGGTGCGCGACCTGATGCGCACCACGACCGCCCGCCTGCACTGCCTGGTGCGCGGCGCCGACGACGCGGCGGCGTACGAGCGGCTGCGCTCCAGCCTCACCTGGTACCGGGTGTGGGACGAGATCGACGAGAGCCGGCTGACCGTCCGCGCGGGGGACCTGGCCGACGAGCGACTCGGCCTGAGCGAGGAGGAGTTCGACGACCTCGCCCGCACCGTCGACGCCGTCTACCACGCGGGCGCCACCGTGCACTGGCTCCACCCCTACGAGGCACTGCGCGCGGCCAACGTCCACGGCACCCGCGAGATCCTGCGCCTGGCGGCCCGTCACCGCACGGTCCCGGTGCACTACATCTCCACCGTCGGCGTCTTCAACGGCCCGGTCACGCCGGGCGTCCCCCTGAAGGTGACCGACCCGACCGGCCCCGCCGAGGCGCTGCCCAGCGGCTACCTCCAGTCCAAGTGGGTCGCCGAGCAGCTCGTCGGCCTCGCCCGGGACCGAGGCCTGCCGGTGTCGGTGCACCGCGTGGACGTCATCTCCGGCGACACCCGCAACGGGGCCTGCCAGACCCGCGACTTCGTCTGGCTCAGTCTCAAGGGCCTCCTCCAGGCGCAGGCCACACCGGCCGGTGTCGGAGGCCGCTTCCACCTGCTGCCCGTGGACTACGTCAGCGCCGCCATCGTCGGGATCTCGCGGCGCGAACCGGCCGGCGGCACCTTCCACCTGTTCAACCGCAGCTCCCTGAGCCTCGCGGACTGCGTGTCGTACCTGCGTGACCTCGGGTACCGGCTCGACGAGACGGACCGGGAGCGGTGGAGCGCCGCGGTGCGGTCCGACCGGGACAACGCCCTGCTGCCGCTGCTGCACGCGTTCGAGATGATGACGTCCGACACCGACGGCTTCTATCCGCCGATCGACACGGCCGAGACCGAGGCGGCGCTCACCGGCACGGACATCGCCTGCCCGCCGCTGACGCGTGAACTCTTCGCCAAGTACGTGGAGTTCTTCGTCCAGGAAGGGCACTTCCCGCCCGCCCCCTGACCCGTGAGGTCCGTCGATCGGATACCTCCGGCCGGCCGCCCGGCTGCTCCCCGTGAGCAGCCGGGCGGCCGGTGCCGTCCCCTCTCCGCTTCTTCCTCCGTCCGCGAATCCGAGGTATCCCCATGGGCGCCGCACAGGTGCGTTCGTTCTCCGAGATCGAGGCCGCCTTCGTCGAGTACGTCCAGCAGACCGTCTACTGCACGATGGTCACCGTCGACCGGCGCAACCGCCCCCGGGCCCGTGTCGTCCAGCCCGTCTGGGAGATCGTCGACGAGCGCCCCGTCGGGTGGCTGGCCGTCTTCCGCACCCCGGTGAAGGCCGCCCACCTGGCGCACAACCCCCACACGACCTACGCCTACTGGCACCCCCGCCAGGACGCGGTCTTCGTCGACAGCGTCTCCGCCTGGGTGCACGACCGGGACACCAAGCTGCGCGCCTGGGAGCTGTACCGCCGCAACAGCCCCCCGGGCGTCGGCTACGACCCGCACCTCTATTGGAGCGCCGGCCCCGACAGCCCCGACTACCACCTGCTGCGCATCGACCCCTGGCGCGTCCAGGTCCTGCGCGGCTCGGACCTGAGCAGCCGCATCTGGGCGGCAGAACCGCCGTCGCGCTCCTGACCCCGGCCGCCGGATACCCGGCCCGATTGCCCCGCCCTCACGGCGTGCGGTTGGATCAGGGCATCGGCTGAACGAGGCGGCGACCGAGGAGAGTTGATGGCGGCAGAGGGGGAGCGGACGGAGAACACGTCCGCGGGCCACGCCAGTGGGCAGGCCCACCACTTCTCGACCGGAGGCGGCCCTGGGTGGGGCCCGGTGCCGCCTCCGCCCCCGGACGGGCGCGTAGCCGAACTCCTCGCCCTGCTCCGGGAAGTCCGGGCCGACCTCGAACGCCTTCAGAGCACGGACGAGATCACCGCGCTCCGGGACGAGTGCGAGGAGGCCGAGCAGGAGATCTCCCGGACGGGCCGCGTCACACCGGGCCTCGCCGCGCGGTTCCGCGCCCGTCTGGCGGCAGCGGAACCGGCCCCGTCGCTCCTGGCCTCCGTCGCCGGACTCGCCCAGGCGCTCGCCCTGGCGGAGGAGCCCCTGGGCACTCCGGAACCCGACAGGCGGCGGTCGACGCAGCCGAATCCCTTCGGTGGCGCGCGTCCCGGCGCGTACGGGGCACCGGCGGGCCACACCCCGCCCGGCCCCAGCACCGGTTCCGACGACGACGAATGGCCCGACCCGGCCGATGGGTGACATCGCCAAGGGCGTGCTGGGCGGGGCCTGGACGCTGCTGGTGGGCTGGATCCTGCCCACCGCGCTGAACCTGGCCGTCTTCCTGCTCACCGTCGCCCCGAGCCTCCGTGACCTCGGCCCGCTCGAACGGCTGCGCGGCGCGAGCGGACTCGGCACCGGCCTCACCCTGCTGACCGGCGCACTGCTGCTCGGCCTGGTCGCCAACGCCTGCCAGAACGCGCTCTACCGGCTCCTGGAGGGGTACCTGCTGTGGCCGGCCCGGGCCTTCGAGGCGGGCTGCCGGCGCAGTCGCGGCAGCAGGGCGTTCCTCGCGGACCGGCTGACCGTGCTGCGCCTGGAGCGCCGCCGGGCCGAGCAGGGGCCGCTGCGGACCGAGGACGCGGAGGAACTCGCCAGGCTGCTCGCCGACCCGCGCCTCGCCCGGGCCGCCGGGCGGGACCGGCGTCGTACCGCCGTCCAGCGCGGGCTGCTGCGTGAGCGGTTCGCCCGGTTCCCGATCGCCGACGACCAGATCGCCCCGACCCGCCTCGGCAATGCCATCCGCCGCTTCGAGGAGTACGGCTGGGACCGCTACCGCCTCGACACCCAGCTGCTGTGGAACGAACTCACCGGCTGCGTCCCGGACCAGATCCGCCGCCAGAGCGAACTCGCCCGCGCCAGCGTCGACTTCTTCGTCGCCCTGCTGTCCGGCCATGTCGTCGTCGCCCTGGCGGCGGCGCTCGCCCTGGCGGCCGGCGACAAGCCGGACCGCATCGCCCTGCTGAGCACCCTCGTCGTACTCGCCGCGCTCGTGCCGGTCTGGTACCGGTCGGCGGTCACCGCGACCGACGAGTGGGCGGCCGCCGTCCGGGCCCTGGTCAACACCGGCCGCAAACCCCTCGCGGCCTCCCTCGGCCTCGCCCTCCCGCAGACCCTCGCCGCGGAACGCGCCATGTGGACGATGGTGTCCCGGCTCTCCCGCATCCCGTACCACGAACGCGCCGCCGCCCTGGACCCCTACCGCGCGGAACCCGCCACGACGGACCCCGCCTGACTCCGAGTCCCAGCGGACGACCGTCGAAGCCGCGGAACGACCGTCGAAGCCGCGGACGACCGTCGAAAACCGGTCGTCCGCGACGGCCGGCCGGACCTAGGGTGCGGCCGTGGACTGGAGCGCCTGGCACGACGGATACGACACGGCGGACTCCTGGATGGCACGACGGCTGCGGACCGTGCGGCAGCAGATCCGCCGGGCCCTCGACGACGCCCCGCCCGGGCCGCTCAAGGTGATCAGCCTGTGCGCCGGGGACGGCAGGGACCTCCTCCACGTCCTCGCCGGACACCCCCGGCGCCACGACGTGCGGGCCAGACTGGTCGAACTGGACCCCCGCAACGCCGAGGCGGCCTCGGACGCGGCGCGCGCGGCGCACCTGGACGGGGTCGAGGTCGTGACCGGTGACGCCTCGCTCGTCGACCGGTACCAGGACCTCGTCCCAGCGCAGCTCGTCCTGGTCTGCGGGGTCTTCGGCAACATCACCGACTCCGGCATCGAGCGGACCATCGGCGCCTGCGCCCAGCTGTGCGAGACCGGCGGCACCGTCGTCTGGACCCGGCACCGCGGCGAACCCGACCGGGTGCCGCTGATCTGCCGTCGGTTCGAGAGGGAGGGCTTCGAACTGCTGTGGCTTTCCGAACCGGACGCCGGCTACGGAGTCGGGGCGCACCGGTTCGCCGGCCCGCCCCGGCCGCTGCGCCCCGGACTGCGTATGTTCGAGTTCGTCGGCTACGACGTGCTGCGGGACCGCCCGGATGCGGCAGCGTCGTAATCGCGCCGATTTTGCGGACGTGGCCCACGGCGAGGTGAGCGGCGGGGCGAGCGGCGGAAGAATGATGAGGACCTGGAACGGCACACCGGGAACCCGCGGACGAAACGGTCCGCCGAACCCGCGCCGCCGCCGGGCGAACTCCGAGAGCAGGCACGCTCCCCCGATGTGATCGGACCGTCTTCAGACCGGCACGAACGCGCCGGAACGGAGGACTGACTCATGGCCACCCCGCTCACCGCCGCCCGGCTCGTCGCCGCGTTGAAGGCCGAGGGCTGCGTCGTTCGCGAAGTCGCCGGCTGGCGCACCAACAACCGCAACCACAAGGGCCCTTGGGGCCCGGTGCACGGCGCGATGATCCACCACACCGTCACCGGCTCCGGGACGGACGTCGTCGGGCTGATCTTCCACGGCCACAGCGCCCTGCCCGGCCCGCTCGCCACCGGATGCATCACCAAGGACGGCGTCGTCCATCTCACCGGAAACGGCCGGGCCAACCACGCCGGAGGCGGTGACCGCGAGGTGCTCGACGCCGTCATCGGCGAGTCGTACGGCACGTATCCGCCCCCGACGCACGAGCACGACGGCTCGGCCGGCGCGGTCGACGGCAACGCCCGCTTCTACGGCTGGGAGTGCGAGAACAGGGGCGACGGCAAGGACCCGTGGCCGCCCGCCCAGTACCTCGCGATGGTCAAGGCCACCGCCGCGATCTGCCGCGCGCACGGCTGGGGCCACAAGAGCGCCATCGGCCACCTGGAATGGAGCGACTGGAAGGTCGACCCGCGCGGATTCGACATGGCGGGCTTCCGCCGAGACGTCGCCGACGCCCTGGCCCTCCCGGCGGGCCGGTGGGAAGGAGAGGACCCCATGCCCCAGTACGTCAACCTCGGTGTCGCCGGGGACTACCAGCTCGCACCCGGCGCCTGGGACTCGGTCGAGTTCACCGCGGAATGGACCGACGAGACCGGCCAACACGCCGACGGCGGCAGCGTGTTCGCCCGGGGCCCGGCCCGCTTCAGCGGCACCGTCAGCCTCCACATCGACGGACTGCCGACCGGTGCGGTCGTGCAGGCGCGCATGTCGGAGTACGAGGGCGACGAGCTCCGGGCGGACCACCCGATCCACGAGATCGCCGGGACCGGCGGCGGCAGCTTCGTGGTCGTCCCCGTGACCAAACGGCTCGCCCCGGGGCGCAGCATGCGCGTGCGGCTGCTGAACCAGGCCGCCGTCCCCGTCACCGTCGTGAGCGCCGTACTGACCGCGCTGGTCTGGAAGGAGACCTGAGCACCGCCGTCCGGGAGACGATCGCCCGCCTCCGCACGTATACCCGGGCATGAACCGAAGCGAGCCACGTCCGTTACGAGTTGAACGAACGCACGGCCCTGTGATTAGGGTGCGGGCGATGTTCTGCGCGCACCTCACTCCTTTACTCCCCGCCGCCAGAGGCACCCACGCCTCCTGTCGTTGCGGGAGGTGCCGTGAGTGACACGGTGACCGCGGCCCGTCCCGGGGCCGCGGTGACACGGGCGACGGGGACGAGGGAGCAGGACGCCGCGCCCCGCCCGGCCCGGCAGCGGGACGCGTTCTTCGACAACGCCAAATACCTCGCGATCGTGCTGGTGGCCGTGGGGCACGCCTGGGAGCCTCTGCGCCAGGGCAGCAGGGCCGTCACCGCCCTGTACATGCTCGTCTACGCCTTCCACATGCCGGCGTTCATCATCGTCTCCGGCTACTTCTCCCGCACCTTCGACGGCAGCTCCGCCCGGCTCAAACGCCTGCTCACCGGCCTCGTCGTCCCGTACGTGGTGTTCGAGACGGCGTACACCCTGTTCACTCGCTGGACCAGCCAGGACCCCGACCGCCCGGTCAGCCTGCTGGACCCCCTGTACCTCACCTGGTTCCTGGCGGCGCTGTTCGTCTGGCGGCTGGCCACGCCCCTGTGGCGGCTGGTGCGGTGGCCGCTCCCGCTCGCCCTGGCCGTCGCGATGCTGGCGACGACCGCACCGTCCATCGGCCACGACCTCGATCTGCAGCGCACCCTGCAGTTCCTGCCGTACTTCGTGTTCGGTCTGCTGCTGCGCCCGGAGCACTTCCGGCTGGTACGACGGCGTGCGGTGCGGATCCTCGCCGTGCCGGTGGCCGCCTGCGCCCTGGCGGTGGCGTACTGGGCGGTCCCGAGGATGGACTACGCCTGGTTCTTCCACGCCGACAGCGCCCCGGAGCTGGGCGTCCCCCTCTGGTACGGGCCCGTGATGACCCTGGCCGCCTTCGGCTGCTCGCTCGTCCTGGTCGGCTGCTTCCTGGCCTGGGTGCCCGGGCGCCGGACGTGGTTCACCGTGCTGGGCGCCGGCACCCTGTGCGGCTACCTGCTGCACGGCTTCGTCGCACAGGCCGCGAAGCACTGGGGCTGGTACGAGCCGGCCTGGGTGCGCGGGCCCGCCGGCGTGGTCGCCGCCACCCTGGTCGCGGGCGTGGCCGTCACCGCCCTGTGCACTCCGTCCGTACGGCGGGTCTTCCGCCCCGTGACGGAACCCGGCATGGCGTGGGCCTTCCGCGGCACGGTCGCCACCCGGACCGGTTCCCGCCGGGCTGCGCCCTGACCGCGCAGCCCGCACGCTGGAGGGACAGCACACCTCTCCGCGAGGGAGCACCGGCATGGCGAAGGGCCGCAGCGAGGGCGGGAAGCCGAAGAAGGGCGACAAGGTCACCTGGAGCAGTCACGGCAGCCGGACCGAGGGCGAGGTCGAGAAGGAGATCACCGAACGGACCGAGGCATCGGGCCGCACGGTCGACGCCTCACCGGACGACCCGCAGTACGAGGTGCGCAGCGACAAGTCCGGCAGGACCGCGGTGCACAAGCCGTCCGCGCTCAAGAAGAAGAAGTGAGGCGGCGTGGACGACGAGGAGCGCGAGGAGACCTGGAACGACTTCCGTGAGCTGGTGAACATGACACCGGCGGACCTGGAGAAGTGGCTGGAGTCCGACGCTTCACAGAGCGTCGGGCAGCACCAGGACGGGGGTGAGTCCACCGGGCACGCCTCCGGCCGCCGGATCGTGGCGATCCTGCGGGCCGACAAGGGCGGCCTCACGGACGACGACTACCGGCACATGCGCAAGGTCGTCGGCTACGTACGCCGCCACCAGGCCCAGCGGCCCTCCGGGGACGTCCGGGACACGCGGTGGCGGTACTCCCTGATGAACTGGGGCCACGACCCGCTCGACGGGTGATCAGTGCGCGCCGGTCTCGTGCGGGGTCACGGCGACACCGTTCAGCGCCTGGGTCATCTGGTGCTGGGTCTCTTCGGCCACGACACGGGCCTCCTCGACGACGTCACCCCGTTCACGTATGAGGCTCGCGTAGATCGGCAGTTCTTCGGTTCGGGTCGAGTCGAGTGTCACAGCGGGTTCCAATCGATTTGCAGCCGGGATCTGAGGGGTCCGAGTAAGTCTGCGTCACGGCCCCTCACCGCGTTACCCACCCCCGTGGAGTCCAGATTTCCGTCACGTACTCCGCAAATTCCTCACGTTTGCGATCTGTGCCGGGCCGACGCCGCAACCCAGCCGAAAGGGCCCCGGGAATCGCTTCCCGGGGCCCTTTCGGCGCGGAGGTCGTCAGAGCGACGTCGTCTGGATGCCCGCGTGCCCGCCCGCAGCCGCGCCCTCCGGCGAGAGGGTCCCCTGCAGGGCGGCGCAGGCCTCGCCGGCCAGGGGGCCGACCAGGCCGGCGGAGAGGCCGCCCACGAGGCCCGCGGAGACGTCGACGCCGCCCGCGTTGCCACCGGCGACGGTGTCCAGGTCGGCGTCGGAGAGCTCGGCGGTGGCGACCCGAGAGGTGAGGTTCATGGGGGTGTTTCCCTTCGCGTGAATGTCTCGCAGTGGCGGTGAGCGCGAGTGACGCCGGAATCCGGGGACCAGCTCCCGTCCCGGCTGCTCCCGCCGTGCGCAGGATCAAAACACTCCCCGCAGAGGAGAGCCAACCGCCTTCCGGCGGTGCGCGGTTCCTTCCGGCGGTCGCCTTCACCACTGTGAGCGCGGGGTCACCGGATGCGCCCACTCCTTCACAGGGTCCGTCGCGGCGGCCGGGTGCGGGAGTGTTGCGTCCCGGTTCCCGAAGCGGGCACTTCACCGCCAAGCCCCCCTGCCGGAACCGGGATGCGCCGGCGGGCCGGGCGGCGCGCCGCCTCCCGGCCCGCGGTGTGCAGATGTGCTGGAGGTTCGGGTCCCGTCCCCGTCAGGCCGCCGCGGCCGGCTGCATCAGACGGGCCAGCAGGTCGTCCAGGGTGACCAGGCCGGTGAGCCGGCCGGAGCCGTCGCGCACCACGGCCAGGGAGGCCCGGCGGCGGCGCAGCACCTCGATCGCGTCGGCGACCGTGGCGGTCTCCGCCAGCTCCGGCACCGGCCGGGCGAGGTCCCGCGCGGTCGTGGCCCGCCCCCGGGCCCGGGCCACCAGGGCGTCCCGGGCGTGCACCGAGCCGAGGACGCTGCCGTTCTCCCGGACCAGCAGACGGGTGCGGTCGTGCTCGGCGGCGAACCGCAGCAGCGCCTCGACGTCCGCGCCGCCCTCGACCCAGGTGATCTCCGCGGCCGGGATCCGCAGCGCGGCGACCGGAGTCTCCGGCTCGGTCAGCGAGCGGGTCAGCAGCTCCGAGTCGGCCGCGCTGATCAGGCCCAGCCGCTCCGACTCCTCCACCAGGTGCGTCAGCTGCTCCCGGTTGTGCACCGAGGCCAGCTCGTCGCGTGGGGCCACCCGGCACAGCCGCACCAGGGCGTTGCTCACCGAGTTGAGCAGGCGGATCAGCGGACGCACGGTCCGCACCACGGCCCGGAAGGGCGGCGACAGCAGCATCGCCGAACGCTCCGGGTGGGCGATGGCCCAGGACTTGGGCGCCATCTCGCCGACCACCATGTGCAGGAACACCACCACGACCATCGCCACGGCGAAGGCGACGCCGTAGCTGACGGCACCGGGCAGGCCCAGCGTGTGCAGCAGCGGGTCGAGTTCGTGTGAGATCGCCGGCTTGGACACCGAGCCCAGGCCCAGCGTGCACACGGTGATGCCCAGCTGGGCGCCGGCCAGCATCAGCGACAGCTCGCGCATGCCGGCCAGGGCCGCGCCGGCGCCGCGCCGCCCGTCGGCCGCCGCCTTCTCCATGCGGTGCCGCTTGGCGGCGACCAGAGCGAACTCGGCCGCCACGAAGAAGCCGCTGCCGATCAGCAGCAGCACGGTCACGAAGACCGCCATCGGGAAACTCACGCCATCTCCTCGGCTTCCACGGCCTCCACCAGCGGGCTGATCCGGACCCGGTCGGCCACGTGCCGGTCCAGCGTGCGGACGTCGATCACGGCCCGGCCGCCGCCGGGCAGCCCGACCGTGACGCGGTCACCGACCGTCGGGAAGCGGCCGAGCCGGTCCACGACCAGGCCGGCCACGGTGTCGTAGTCGTCGTCCTCCGGCAGCCGGACACCGGTCGCCTCGGCCACCTCGTCCACCCGGCGGCCGGCGTCCACCAGCCAGCCGTCGCCGTCGGCGACGGCGAGCAGGGTGACCTTGTCGGACTCGTCGGCGATGTCCCCGACCAGCTCCTCGGCGATGTCCTCGTAGGTGACGATGCCGGCCACGCCGCCGTGCTCGTCGAGGACGACGGCGAACTCGTCGTCCTGCTCACGCATCCGCGTCACCGCGTCGGGCAGCGCGAGGGTGTCCGGCAGCAGCAGTGGCCGCCGGGCCACCTCTCCGGCCCGCGCGCCGGCCATCCGGGCGGCGGGCAGCCCCATCAGCTCGCGCACGCCCAGCACGCCCACGATGTCGTCCGGGTGGTCGCCGAGCACCGGGTAGTTGGAGTGGCCGTGCCGGGCGATCAGGCCGACCGCCTCCTCGGTGCCGGCGTCCTTGCGCACGAACACGGCGTCCGCGCGCGGCACCATGACCTCGTCGAGGGTGCGCTCGGAGAACTCCAGCGCGTGGTCCAGCAGCGCGGCGGTGTCCTCGGGCAGCTCGCCCTGCTCGTGGGACTCGCCGATCAGATGGCCCAGCTCCTCCAGCGTGGCGCCGTGGTGCAGTTCCTCGACGGGCTCGATCCCGGCCTTGCGCAGCAGCCGGTCGGCCGCGCCGTCGAAGACCCGTACGACGGGTCCGACGACCTTCAGGTACGCGAGGGTGGAGGGTGCCAGCGCCTTCGCCAGCCGCTCGGGCACGGCGATCGCGAGGTTCTTCGGAGCGAGTTCGCCCAGCACCATCTGCACGACCGTGGCCAGCGTGAAGGCGAGTACGACGGCGATGCCGCCGACGGCCGCGTCGGGCAGGCCGAGCCCCGACAGGGCGGGTCTGAGCAGGGCGGACACCGACGGTTCTGCGATGAAGCCGACCACCAGGCCGGTGACGGTGATGCCGAGCTGCGCGCCGGACAGCATGAACGACAGCCGCTCCAGCACCGTGAGGGCGCGGGCCGCCCTGCGGTCCCCGGCCTCGGCCTCACGCGCGAGGGTGAGCCGGTCGGCGGAGACGTAGGCGAACTCCTGGGCGACGAAGTAGCCGGTGCCGGCGGTCAGCACGAACACGGCGAGCAGGCCCAGCAGGGCCTCTGCGGCACTCATCGAACACCACCCCGCCGTGTGCCGCGATCACTGGTGCCGTGGCGGGATGGTCGGGGACTGTGCCCCGGAGGGTCCGTCGGTCTGGCGGACAAGAACATGCTCCTTCAGGTGTCGTGTGTCTCAGGCACAACGCGCGTCACCGCGCCGGTGTTCCCGGATTCTACGACCGTGTAGATCAAGCCGCTCGGCTCATTCCGGGCGGGACTCCTCGGCGAGATCCGGCACCAGTCCCCGCATCGCCGCGCACTGGTCCGGGCCCATGAAGCGGGCCAGGGACTCGGTGACCGTCTCGGCGAGCGGGGCGGAGGCCTCTTTCAGCAGGTCGCGCGCCTTGTCCGTGAGGGCGACCTCGACGCCCCGCCGGTCGCCGCAGACCGACCTGCGGGTGACGAGCCCGGCGTGCTGGAGGCAGGCGATCTGGTAGGTCAGGCGGGTCTTCGGACGGCCCAGGAGCTCCGCGACACGTGTCATGCGCAGACCGCCCTCGGGCTGCTCCGCGAGCAGGCACAGGACCAGGAACTCGTCGTGCGAGACGTCCAGCTTCTCCTTCACGACCGCGCGCAGCCGCTGCTCCACCGCTCCCGTCGCGGCCAGCAGCAGCATCCAGGCGCGCAGTTCGGGGGGCAGCAGCCCGCCACCGCCGAGGGACGGGCATTCCGGCAGGTCGGTGGGGTGCTCCTCGGCGTCGGCCATGGGGTCGAGTCTACCTGTCGTCCAAATTTGGAGCAGATGGTTGTTCAATTTTGGATTAGCAGCTAGCGTGCCCGTCAGTAATCCAAATTTGAACGACAAAGCAGGGAGACCGATCATGACCGTCGCCGTGGAAACCGGACAGTGGCAGCTCGACGCGACCGCCTCGACCGTCGGCATCCGGCACAGGACCATGTGGGGCCTGGTCACCGTGAAGGGCACGTTCGGCGCCGTCAGCGGCACCGGCGAGGTCCGCCCCGACGGGTCCGCCGTCGGCACCCTGACCTTCGACGTCGCCTCCCTGGACACCGGGCACGCCAAGCGCGACACCCACCTGAGGTCGGAGCACTTCTTCGACGCCGGCCACCACCCCGAGATCACCTTCGCGGCCCGCAGCGCCGAGCTCCGCGACGGGAACCGGGTGCACGTCATCGGGCAGCTCACCGTGCGCGGCATCAGCAGGCCCCTGTCCCTGGACGCCCGTGTGACGGACCGGGACGCCGGGGGCCTCACCCTGGACACCGAGTTCACCGTCGACCGCGAGCAGTTCGGCATGGGCTGGAACCAGCTGGGCATGATCCGCGGCCGGGCCACGGTCGCCGCCACCCTCCGTTTCACCCGGGCCACGGCCTGACGCCGCCGTCAGTCCGCCTTGCCGCGCACGGCCTCCTGCACATCCGTGCTCGACAGGGTCTGCGGCGACGCCGTGAAGGCGCGCAGCCGGATCCGGATGCCCGGCCGGGGCAGTGTGAAGCGGCCCGCGGGCGGCCGGAGTTCGTAGCGGGCCGTGCCGTGCGCGGGCAGGGTCCGCGGGCCCCGGACCACCCGCCAGTACGGGTCCATGCCCTGCCCGGTGGTCAGGGTGAAGTGCGGGCTGAGGGCCGCGTCACCGGTGTTGGTGACCTGGAGTGCGAGGCGCGAGACGGTCGCCGCGGTGAGGTGCCGGGCCGCCGTGACCCGCATCCGCAGGGGCGGTGTGCCCGTCGCCGCCACGGCCGCGGCGGCCGGCGCCGGCACCAGCAGCAGGACCGTCGCGGCGATGCGCGCCGCGCGGCGGCGCGGCCCCGGCCACAGGCCCGGGCGCGGCTGCCACGCCCCGGCGAACGACGACGCCGGAGCGGTCACCGCCGCCGCCAGCCACAGCGGCGTCATGAGCAGGTAATAGCCGTCCTGCGACCGGGTCGCCAGATAGAAGGCGCACCAGGGCAGCACGGTCGCCGCCGGTCCCAGCCGCCGGACGAACAGCACGAACAGCGCGAGCAGCCCGGCGAACAGCAGCAGGCTCGCGCGGGAGTACCAGTCGATCCGGTCGCTGCCGTCCGTCAGGTACAGCGAGACGCCGACCACGCCCTGGCCGTGCAGCACCGCCCCCTGCGTGAGCGGCAGGGCGATCCCGGTGAGCCAGCGCCCCGGCTCGCTCATCACGAAATTCGCGTTGACCAGCAGCCACCCGACGGCCGCGACCCCGGCGAACCGTGCCACCACCAGCGCCGCCGCCCGCCCGCCCAGCTCACCGCGCCGCACCGCGTAGATCCCCGCCAGCAGGAACGGCGCCAGGAACCACGGGAGTTGCTGCGCGGCGCACGCCAGCCCCAGACACGCGGCCCGCGCCCAACCCGCAGTCCCGAGCCGTCCGCCCACGCCCGTCCGGGTCCAGCGCACCACCACCGGCACCAGCAGCGCCAGCGCCACGATCGCCGGGTAGCCGAGCCGCCCGTACGACGGCAGCATCCCGAAACCCAGGCACACCAGGGTCGCCGCCGACCGCCACGGCGCCGGCAGCATCCGCCACAGCGCGACCGTCCCGGCGATCAGCGCGCCCGTGCTCACCGCCGTCGCCGGAGTGCCGCCGTGCCCCAGCCACAGCAGCGGCACCGCCAGCAGCGGCGCCAGCGGCGGATAGCCGTACGTCAGGTCGTAGCCGCCGGTCACCGTAGGGGTGAGGGCGACGCCGTGACCGAAGAGCCAGGGCCACGGCTGCCCGTAGACCGGGTGTCCCGCGGCCAGTTCCCGCGCCGCCTGGGTGGTGAGCAGGGCCTCGTCGGAACCGTTGTGGAGCATGATCCACGCGCACAGGGTGAGCGTCACGCCCGTCACCAGCACGCAACCGTCCACCCGGGCCAGCGACCGGGCCCGGCGGACGACCAGGGCCAGCACCCCGCACGCCAGGATCGAGGCGTAGCACAGCGAGATCACCGCGGCCACGGCCGGCCGGTGACCGGCCGCCGACGTCCACACCGCCCGGGTGCCGATCAGCAGACCGATGTCGGCGAGCAGGGTCAGGACGCGGTGCCACTGGGCCGGGGGAGCCGGCGGCGCCACCGCCGACCGGGTGCGCGGACCGGGTACCACCAGCGTCGTTTCTGCCGAGTACACGCCGCAGGACGCTAATCGCCGCCGGTGAGCGGGACCCGGAGGGAGGTGAAGATTCCGGTGTGATCCCGGTAAGGCCCCCGGGCGAGCCCTCCCGGCGGTCCACTCGGCGGCCCCCCGGCGAGTTCCCTCGGGGCTGTCGCCCGCGAGTTCCCTCGGCGGTCCTCCGCGAGTTCCCTCGGCGGTCCTCCGCGAGTGCCCTCGGCGGTCCTCCGCGAGTGCCCTCGGCGGCCCTCGTGGTCCCGTCGGCTCAGTACACGTCCCGCACGTACCGCTTGTCCGCCGCGAGCTGCTTCAGATACGCGGTGGCCTCCGCCTCGCCCAGTCCGCCGTGCGTCATCGCGATGTCCCGCAGCGCCCGGTCCACGTCCTTCGCCATCCGGGAGGCGTCGCCGCAGACGTAGAGACGGGCCCCGTCGCGCAGCCAGTGCCACAGCTCCGGCCCGTGCTCGCGCATCCGGTCCTGCACGTACACCTTGTTGCGCTGGTCCCGGGAGAAGGCGGTGTCCAGCCGGGTGAGGACGCCCTCGTCGCGCAGCGCCGTCAGCTCGTCCTCGTAGTAGAAGTCCGTCGCCCGGTGCTGCTCTCCGAAGAACAGCCAGTTGGGGGCCCGGTGGCCGAGCGCCCGCCGCTCCTGGAGGAACCCGACGAAGGGCGCCACGCCGGTGCCCGGGCCGATCATGACCATCGGCGTCGAGGCGTCGGCCGGGGGCCGGAAGTGCGGCGAGCGCTGCACGAACACCGGCACCTCCGTGTCCGGTCCGGCGTCCGCGAGGTACGGCGAGCAGACCCCGCCGCGCGCCCGGCCGTGCAGGTTCTCGTACCGCACCACGGACACCGTCAGCGAGACCCGGTGGGGGTCGGCCAGCGGACTGGACGATATGGAGTACAGCCGCGGCTGGAGCCTGCGCAGCACCCCGGCCCACTCCTCGGCGCTCGCCCGCACCGCGTACTCGGCGAGCACGTCCACCGCCTGCCGCCCCCAGCTCCACTGCGCCAGCCCGTCCTTGTTGTCCGGCCGCAGCAGCCTGCGCAACTCGTGCTTGTCCCGGGCGCGTTCGGCGACGAAGCGGAGCAGGTCGGGGGTGATCCTGGTGATGTCGAGATGCCGGTGCAGGGCCTCGCCGAACGGCACCTCACCGACACCGTCGACCGCCACGGCCGACCCGGCGTCCACTCCGGTCACCGCCAGCCACTCCTCCACCAGGGCAGGCGCGTTGACCGGCCGCACCCCTAGCGCGTCCCCGGCCTCGTACGCCAGGTCCGTCCCGCTCGTGTCGAAGGTGAACCGCCGGACCTCCTTGCCCGCACCCGCCCGGCTGAGCAGCCGGTTGCCGACCAGCCGGGCGGTGGTGACGGGCTTGGACCGCGTCCTGGGCTTCCCGGCCGACGCGGCAGTCCTCTCGCCCAGCGCCGACAGCACCTGGTCGAGCCACTCCCCGGCGGACGGCTCGAAGTCCGGCTCGCAGTCCGTGCGCGGGGCCAGCCGCACCCCGCCCAGCTCGTCGAGCCGCGCGTCCAGCCGCCGCCCGTGCCCGCAGAAGTCGTCGTAGGAGGAGTCACCGAAGGCCAGCACGGCGTACCGCACCCCGTCCAGCCGAGGGGCCCGCTCGCCGGAGAGCGCGTCCCAGAAGCCCGAGCCGTTGTCGGGTGCGTCGCCGTCCCCGAAGGTGCTGGTGATGAAGAGCAGATCCGCGGTGCGGGCGAGCGTCCCGACATCGGCGTCGTCCATGCCGACGAGGGTCGTGCGGTGTCCCGTCGAGGTCAGCCGCTCGGCCGTGGCGGTGGCGAACTCCTCCGCGTTCCCGGTCTGCGAGGCCCAGAGCACGACGACCTCCCGCCCGGACGGCTCCTGCGGCACGGCGGCCCCGGTCCGCGAGTACATGCCGGCGAGGACGCCGTTCACCCACAGCGCGTGCTCGGGGGAGAAGGGCGCGTCGGGAGGCAGCACCGGCACCCCGGGGGCACCCGAGCCGAGTCCGGCGAGGAAGCCGGTGAGGTACCGGCGCTCCTGGGCGGAGAGCACCGGGGGAGGGGAGGGTTCGAGGCCGAAGGGGTTCGCGCCGCCCGGCGTCACGGCCGTGGGCGTCAGGGCCGGTGCCTCCGGGGCGGGGGCCGGGGACGCCACCTTCGCCAGCGACACCGCGCACACCTTGAACTCCGGCTGGAACGACAGCGGGTCCACCGCGTCGCTCGTCACCGCGTTGATGCTCAGGTACTCGCCGAACAGGTCGTTCCAGTGGAACGGCGCGAAGCAGCAGCCCTGCCGCACCCGGTCCGTCACCACGGCAGGCAGCACGGCCCGCCCGCGCCGCGAGGCGACCTCCACGAGATCGCCGTCGGCGACCCCGAGCGCCGTGGCGTCCGCTGGGTGGAGCTCCACGAACGGCCCCGGGTTCAGCTTGGTGAGCTTGGCGACCTTCCCGGTCTTGGTGAGCGTGTGCCACTGGTGCTGCACCCGCCCGGTGTTGAGCACGAACGGATAGTCGTCGTCCGGCATCTCGGCGGCGGGCAGGTGCGGCCGTGCGAAGAAGGCGGCCCGCCCGGAAGCCGTCGGAAAGCGCAGCCCCTCGTCGTCCACGTACCGGATCGGATTGCGCTCCGGCCCGTCCTCCCGCGCGGCCGGCCACTGCACGGGCGTCTCGCGCAGCCGCTCGTAGGACACCCCGCGCAGGTCCCACCCGGTCTTCGGGTTCCAGAAGCGCTTGATCTCCTCGAAGACCTGCTCGGCGCTGTCGTACGAGAACCCCTTCTCGTACCCCATCGCGCACGCCACCTCCGCGATGATCCGCCAGTCGGCCATCGCCTCCCCGGGCGGGTCCGCGGCCGGCCGGGTCAGCGTGAGGTTGCGCTCGCTGTTGACGAAGACGCCCTCGGCCTCGGTCCACATCGCGCCCGGCAGGACGACATCGGCGTACGCGTTCGTCTCGGTGTCCGTGAACACGTCCTGCGTGACGACGAACTCGGCGGCCTCCAGGCCCTCGATGACGGTGCGGCGGTTGGCGACCGAGGCGACCGGGTTGGTGCAGATGATCCAGCAGGCCTTGATCTCCCCGTCGGCCATCTGCCGGAACATCTCCACCGTGCCCTGCCCGGCCCCGTCGGCGCGCAGCGTCCCGGGCGGCAGCTCCCACACCTCCTCGGTGAAGGCCCGCTCCTCGGCGACGAGCACCGACCGCTGCCCCGGCAGCCCCGGCCCCATGTAACCCATCTCGCGCCCGCCCATGGCGTTGGGCTGCCCGGTCAGGGAGAACGGCCCGGCGCCCGGACGGCAGATCGCTCCCGTCGCCAGATGCAGATTGACCAGGGCGTTGGTGTTCCAGGTGCCGTGGGTGGACTGGTTGAGCCCCATGGTCCAGCAGCTCATCCACCGCTTGCCCGCCTCGCCGATCAGCCGGGCGGCCGTGCGCAGATCGTCCTCCGCGATCCCGGTGATCTCCGCGACCGAGGCCGGGGTGTAGTCGGCGAGAAAGCCGGGCAGCTCCTCCCAGCCCTCGGTGTGGTCCGCGACGAACTCCGGATCGGTGTGCCCGCCCTCGTACAGCAGATGCAGCAGGCCGTTCAGCAGTGCCAGGTCGGTCCCCGGCCTGACCTGGAGGAACAGATCGGCCTTCGCGGCGGTCGCGGTCCGCCTCGGGTCGACGACGATCAGCTTGGCGCCCGCCTTGACCCGCTCCATCATCCGCAGGAACAGGATCGGATGGCAGTCGGCCATGTTCGACCCGATGACGAGGAAGGCGTCCGCCCGGTCGAAGTCGTCGTACGACCCGGGAGGCCCGTCCGCACCCAGCGACAGCTTGTAGCCGGTGCCCGCGCTCGCCATGCACAGCCGCGAGTTCGACTCTATCCGGTTCGTCCCGACGAACCCCTTGGCCAGCTTGTTCGCCAGGTACTGCGCCTCCAGGCTCATCTGCCCGGAGACGTAGAAGGCGACCGCGTCCGGCCCGTGCTCGTCGACGATCGCCCGCAGCCGCGCGGCGGTCTCGGCGATCGCGTCGGCCATGGGCGCCGGGACCGCCTCCTCGCCCCGGTCGTCCCGCACGAGCGCGCTGGTCAGCCGCCCGGGCGCGGCGAGCATGTCGGCGGTGGTCGCGCCCTTGGTGCACAGCCGTCCCGCGTTCGCGGGGTGAGCCTTGTCACCCGACGCCTTCAGCACCGTGCGCCGCCCGTCCGGACCCGTCCCGACATCCAGCACGAGGCCGCAGCCCACACCGCAGTACGAGCAGACGGTGCGTACCCGCTGCGTCTCCTGCTGCGGCCGGGGGGTCGTGGTCATGCCGTCGACGGTACGAACATCCCGTTACGCAGGTGTCACATCACTTGATCACGAGCAGTTACGCCCGTCACACAGCCGCCTTTTGGCCGTTGTGAGGTGCAATGAGGTCGCGGAGCGTGTCGCTGTTGGGCCGAACGGGTGACTCTGCGCAAGAATTGCCCGATGCAGACAGCGAGCGCGAGCCAGGACGGAGCATGCCGGTGAACAGCCACGATGTCACCGACGAACAGTGGGAGGGGCTCGCCCAGGTCGTGCCGCTGCGAGGCCGGGATGCCTGGCCGTCCTCCGTCGGTCACCGGTCCATACCCGAGGCAGAGACGGAGACCCGCCGTCGTTTCGTCGTCCTGCGGGTGAACGTCTTCGCCGACGCCCGTGACGTCGCCGAGCGGCTGATGGCGGGCGTCCCCGTCCTCCTCGACCTCACCGGCGCGGAGACGGAGGTCGCCAAGCGGGTCCTCGACTTCAGCACGGGCGTCGTCTTCGGCCTGGCGAGCGGGATGCACCGGGTGGACCGCAACGTGTTCCTGCTGACCCCGGCGGGGACCGAGGTGACCGGGCTGATGGAAGGAGCGGGCCTCCCCGGGGTGTGACGGCAGGCACGACCGCAGGCGCGACCGTAGCTCGATCGTAGGAAGCCCCCGGAGACGGAACGGTTCGTCCTGCCCGCGGAGCCCTACCGTCCGGACATGACCCAGCCTGCCCTGCCCGACCGCCCCCGCGTCACCGAACTGCGCCTGGCCGCCTTCACCGCCCACCGCCGCGCCGCGTTCCCGCTCGGGCCCCTCACCCTCCTCGCCGGTCCCAGCGGCAGCGGAAAATCCAGCGCGCTGCGGGCGTACGAAGCCCTCGCCCGGCTCGGGGGCGGCGCCCGGCTCGGCGAGGCGTTCCCCGACCCCACCGCCTGCGTCCCGGAACGGGCCCGGCCCGACGCCCAGCGCCGCCGCGGTTTCCGCATCGGCTGCACGGCCGACGGCCCCGAGGGCCCGGTCCGCCTCGACGTGGCCGTGCAGGCCGAGCCCGAACTGCGGGTCGTGGGCGAGCGGTTGACGTCCGACGGGTTGGTCCTCCTGGAGACCGCCCTGCGCGACCCGGGCAAGCGCGCGGTGCAGGCCGCCTGGCACACGGCCGGACCGACACCGGTGACCCGCGGCCCGCTCCCGGACGACCGGCTCGGCACCCCCCTGCTGCCGCTGCGCGTGGCCGGCACGACACCCGGCCAGTGCAGGGTGCTGGCGGCAGCCGAGCAGATGGTCGTCGCCCTGCGCTCCGTCTTCGCCGTCGACCCCGAACCCGCCCGCATGCGCGGCCCCGTGACCGCCGGCTCCGGCCGGCTGCTGGGCGGCTGCGCCAACCTCGCCGACGTGCTGTGGCGGACCCGCGCCGAGTGCGGGCGGCGGCACGCGCAGTTCGTCGCTGCGGTGCGGGCGGGGTGCGCGGGGCCGGTGGCGGATGTGCTCGCCCGGGCGGAGGAGGCCACGGGAACGATCGGCGCCGCGCTCGACCGGGGCGACGGCGTCCGCACGGACCTGCGACGGCTCGGCGACGGCGAACTGCGCTACGTGGCACTCGCGCTGGTTCTGCTCACCGGACCGGCCGTGCTGGAGGTCGACCCGGCCGGCGAGGTGCCCGCCGCGCTCCAGACGCTCACGGTCCTCGCCGACGGCTTCGACCGGGGCCTGGACGGACGGCAGCGGCTGGAACTGCTGCGGCTGGCGGCCCGGATGTGCGAGCGGGGGCACATCCGGCTGGTCGGTGCGGTCAGCGACGGGTCCTGGGCCGCCGGGACGCAGGGAGCCACGGTGGTACACCTGGACCGTGACTGATCCCCTGGACGTGGCCGGACTGCAACGGCGCCTGGCCGATTTCGCGGCCGCGCGGAACTGGCAGCAGTACCACACCCCCAAGAACCTGGCCGCCGCGCTCAGCGTCGAGGCCTCCGAACTGGTCGAGATCTTCCAGTGGCTGACGCCCGAGGAGTCGGCCCGCGTCATGGCCGACCCGGACACCGCGCACCGCGTCACCGACGAGGTCGCCGACGTGCTCGCGTATCTGCTCCAGCTGTGCGAGGTGCTCGGCATCGACCCGCTGGCGGCACTGGACGCGAAGATCGACCGGAACGAGCGGAGGTTCCCGATCTAGCGACACCGTCCCATCGCCCAGAACGAAGAACTCCGTTTGTACGCTACGTAATCAAATCACGGCTCGAATCCGAATCGTTGTCCGCAATTTTCCACCTTCCTCTGGCTTTTCGTCTCACACCCCTTCACTCTGGGTAGTGAACAAGGGAGTGCGGGCAGACGGACGCGCGCAGCGCGTCGGACGAGACGGGGGCAGCGCATGGACGCGGTGCGGCTCATCGTGACGAGCAGGCGGTCCCTGGCGGCGGGCGGCGGCGCGCGGGAGACCCTGGCCGAGGTGTGGCAGGCGCAGGCCCTCGCGCAAGCCATTGGCAGCCGCCTCGCGGTCGCCGGACCGCCCGAACTGCGCGGCGAGGCACTGGGGTTGACGGAGCTGGCGGGCCGGGGCTGCGGCGTCCTGGACCCGCCGGAACTGGCCCCCGGTGAGCTGCTGGCGGGCCAGCTCACCGAGTTGGGCGACGCCCGCCACACCCTGATGTACCTCGGCGGCCTCCTCGGCGACGTCGGCATCGCCCTCGTCGCCCTGGCCAGCTCCGCCGACGACGAGGGCGCGTACTGGCAGTGCATGGAGGCCATCGACGCGGCGGACGAGTCCCGCGACCGCGTCCTGGAGATGCTCCGCAGACTCGCGGACCGGGAACAGACGCTGCCGGAGCGGGAGGCGGGGTGAGACGGGGCGGGAGGCGGGGTGAGGCGGGGCGGGAAAGTCCCTAACCCACCTGCCTCTCCTCGACGATCCTGCGCTCGGAATCCCCCGCGGCCTGAAGATCCGCGTCCAACGCCGAAAGGTCCGCGTTCAACGCCGCCATCAGCTCCTCCATCTGCTGCAACAGCCCTTTCGGCTGCCCGCTCCCGACCTGCTGCGGCACGGTCTCTTCGGACATGACGGCCTCCTCGGCCCCGGCCCCCGGGGAGGCCGACACGGGTGACGCCCCGGCGGTCCACCCCCGGCGCGGAAGCCGGGGGCTCCGGCTCCGACCGAGCCAACGATCACCATCGGGGCCGGTCACTGGCCGGGTCGGGCGGCGGCTGCGGTATTGACGTGATTTCACCCGACCGGGGACCGGCGTGGACGGGGGACCGATCTCGTGATCGTCCGCCGGGGCGGTGCAGGATGGAAGGCATGGATCTTCGCATCTTCACCGAGCCCCAGCAGGGGGCCACCTACGACACTCTGCTCGCCGTCGCCAAGGCCACCGAGGACCTCGGCTTCGACGCCTTTTTCCGTTCCGACCACTACCTCCGCATGGGCACCGTGGACGGCCTGCCCGGCCCGACCGACGCCTGGATCACCCTGGCCGGGCTCGCCCGTGAGACCAAGCGCATCCGGCTCGGCACCCTGATGACCGCCGGCACCTTCCGGCTGCCCGGCGTGCTCGCCATCCAGGTCGCGCAGGTCGACCAGATGTCCGGCGGCCGGGTCGAACTCGGCCTCGGCGCAGGCTGGTTCGAGGAGGAGCACAAGGCCTACGGCATCCCCTTCCCCAAGGAGAAGTTCGCCCGCCTCGAGGAGCAGCTGGAGATCGTCACCGGCCTGTGGGCGACGGACCCCGGCAAGACCTTCGACTTCCACGGCACCTACTACGACCTCACGGAATCTCCCGCCCTGCCCAAGCCGGCGCAGCGGAAGATACCCGTGCTCGTCGGCGGCCACGGCCCCTCCCGCACCCCGCGGCTGGCCGCCAAATACGCCGACGAGTTCAACATGCCCTTCGCCTCCGTCGAGGACAGCGAGCGCCAGTTCGGCCGGGTCCGCGCAGCAGCCGAGGAAGCGGGCCGCGACGGCCACGAGCTGACGTACTCGAACGCCCTCGTCGTCTGCGTCGGCCGGGACGACGCGGAGGTCGCCCGCCGGGCCGCCGCGATCGGCCGCGAGGTGGAGGAGCTGAAGCTCAACGGACTGGCCGGCTCCCCGTCCGAGGTCGTCGACAAGATCGGCCGCTACGCCGAGGCCGGCTCCAGCCGCATCTACCTCCAGGTCCTCGACCTCGACGACCTCGACCACCTGGAGCTGATCTCCGCGCAGGTGCAGTCGCAGCTGTCGTAGGGCCCGCCGAGCCGCCCTCGATAAACGAAGGCGCTGGTGGGCACGGGTGTGCGAAGCTGAGGGCGTCGTCCTGCCGAGCCCCCAGGATCACCGTTCCTGGGGGCTCCCGCATGTACGGCACGGAAAACGTCCACCCAGCCGGAGAGGCCCTCCGCATGTTCCTGACGATCACCACCACCGGCACTCCCGAACGCCCCGCCACCGACCTCGGCTACCTGCTGCACAAGCATCCCGACAAGGCGCAGGCGTTCTCCACCTCCTACGGCACGGCTCACGTCCTCTACCCCGAGGCCGAAGCCGGGCGCTGCACGGCGGCGCTGCTGCTGGAGGTCGACGCGGTGGCACTGGTCAGGCGCGGCAAGGGCAAGGGCCGCGGCGGCGCCCCGGACGCGGCACTCGCGCAGTACGTCAACGACCGCCCCTACGCGGCCTCCTCCCTGCTCGCCGTGGCGCTGAGCGGCGTCTTCTCCAGCGCGATGAAGGGCGTCTGCAACGCCAGGCCGGAGCTGCCGGGCCAGGCCAGGCCGCTGCGCGTCGAGGTCCCCGCACTGCCCGCCCGCGGCGGCCCCGACCTGGTGCGCAAGCTCTTCGAGCCGCTCGGCTGGACCGTCACCGTCGAACCCGTGCCGCTGGACACGGAGTTCCCCGACTGGGGCGACTCCCGGTACGTGCGCCTGGTCCTGGAATCGGACACGCTCACCCTCGCCGAGGCCCTGCGCCACCTCTACGTCCTGCTCCCCGTCCTCGACGACGCCAAGCACTACTGGGTCGCCCCCGACGAGGTCGACAAGCTGCTGCGCGTCGGCGAGGGCTGGCTGCCCGGCCACCCGGAACAGCGGCTGATCATCAGCCGCTACCTGTCACGCCGCTGGTCGCTGACCCGGCAGGCCACCGAGCGCCTGGAACTGGTGCGGCTCGCCGAGACCGACGACAGCGAGGTCGAGGAGATCGACAACGCCGTCGAGGCGGAGACCGAGACCGAGGAGAAGCCGACCCCGCTGGCCGTGCAGCGCCGCGAGGCGATCGTCACGGCTCTCCGGCAGTCCAAAGCCGCCCGGGTCCTCGACCTCGGCTGCGGACAGGGCCAGTTGGTGCAGACGCTGCTCAAGGACCCGGCGTTCACCGAGATCGTCGGTGTCGACGTGTCGATGCGCGCGCTCACCATCGCCTCCCGGCGGCTGAAGCTGGACCGCATGGGGGAGCGGCAGGCATCGCGCGTCCAGCTCTTCCAGGGCTCGCTCGCGTACACCGACGTCCGGCTCAAGGGCTACGACGCCGCCGTGCTCAGCGAGGTCATCGAACACCTCGACCTGCCCCGGCTGCCCGCCCTGGAGTACGCGGTGTTCGGCTCGGCGCGTCCGAGGACGGTCCTCGTGACCACCCCGAACGTCGAGTACAACGTGCGCTGGGAGTCCCTCCCCGCCGGCCACGTCCGGCACGGCGACCACCGCTTCGAGTGGACCCGCGCGGAGTTCCGCGCGTGGGCCGAGGCGGTGGCCGAACGGCACGGCTACGGCGTCGCGTTCGAGCCCGTCGGCCCCGACGACCCCGAGGTGGGACCGCCCACCCAGATGGCCGTATTCACCCTGACCGCACCGAAGGAGGCGAAGGCGGCATGACCGACGCACAGCAGGGGCGCGTGCTGCCCGTCACCGACCTGTCCCTGGTGGTGCTGGTCGGGGCCACCGGCTCCGGCAAGTCCACCTTCGCCCGCAGGCACTTCAAGCCCACCGAGGTCATCTCCTCCGACTTCTGCCGCGGCCTCGTCTCGGACGACGAGAACGACCAGGGCGCCACCAAGGACGCCTTCGACGTCCTGCACTACATCGCGGGCAAGCGCCTGGCCGCCGGCCGCCGCACGGTCGTGGACGCGACCAGCGTGCAGTCCGACGCCCGCCGCCAGCTGATCGACCTGGCCAAGCAGTACGACGTGCTGCCGATCGCGATCGTGCTCGACGTGCCCGAGGAGGTGTGCGCCGAGCGCAACGCGGCCCGCACCGACCGCGCCGACATGCCCCGCCGGGTCATCCACCGCCACACCCGCGAACTGCGCCGCTCCCTCCGGCACCTGGAGCGCGAGGGCTTCCGCAAGGTGCACATCCTGCGCGGCGTGGAGGAGGTCGAGCACGCCACGGTCGTCACCGAGAAGCGCTTCAACGACCTCACCCACCTCACCGGCCCGTTCGACATCATCGGCGACATCCACGGCTGCGCCGCAGAACTGGAGGCCCTGCTGGGCAAGCTGGGCTACGTCGACGGCGTCCACCCGGAGGGCCGCACGGCCGTCTTCGTCGGCGACCTGGTCGACCGCGGCCCGGACAGCCCCGGCGTGCTGCGCCGCGTCATGGCGATGGTGAAGTCCGGCAACGCCCTGTGCGTGCCCGGCAACCACGAGAACAAGTACGGCCGTTACCTGCGCGGCCGCAAGGTCCAGCACACCCACGGCCTCGCCGAGACCATCGAGCAGATGACGGGCGAGAGCGAGGAGTTCCTCGCCGAGGTACGGGAGTTCCTCGACGGCCTCGTCAGCCACTACGTCCTCGACGGCGGCCGGCTGGTCGTCTGCCACGCCGGTCTGCCCGAGAAGTACCACGGCCGCACCTCCGGCCGGGTCCGCAGCCACGCCCTGTACGGCGACACCACCGGGGAGACCGACGAGTTCGGCCTGCCGGTGCGCTACCCGTGGGCGGAGGACTACCGGGGCCGGGCCGCGGTCGTCTACGGCCACACCCCGGTCCCGGAGGCGACCTGGCTCAACAACACCATCTGCCTGGACACCGGCGCGGTCTTCGGCGGCAAGCTCACCGCGCTGCGCTGGCCGGAGCGCGAACTGGCCGACGTCCCCGCGGAGCAGGTCTGGTACGAGCCGACGAAGCCGCTGCGCAGCGAGGCGCCCGGCGGGCAGGACGGCCGTCCGCTGGACCTGGCGGACGTGCGGGGCCGCCGGGTCGTCGAGACCCGGCACCAGGGGCGCGTCGCGATCCGCGAGGAGAACGCGGCGGCCGCCCTGGAGGTCATGAGCCGCTTCGCGGTGGACCCGCGGCTGCTGCCGTACCTCCCGCCGACCATGGCCCCGACGGCCACGAGTCACGTCGAGGGCTACCTGGAGCACCCGGAGGAGGCCTTCGCCCAGTACAAGGACGACGGGGTCGCCCGGGTCGTGTGCGAGGAGAAGCACATGGGCTCGCGGGCGGTGGCCCTGGTGTGCCGCGACGCGGAGGCGGCCCGCAAGCGCTTCGGTGTGGACGGTGCCACGGGGTCCCTCTACACCCGCACCGGACGTCCCTTCCTCGACGACGACGCGCTCACCGAGGAGATCCTCGACCGGGTGCGCACGGCGGCCGGCGAGGCCGGCCTGTGGGACGAGCTGGAGACGGACTGGCTGCTGCTGGACGCCGAGTTGATGCCCTGGTCGCTGAAGGCGTCCGGTCTCCTGCGGTCGCAGTACGCGGCCGTGGGCGCCGCGTCCGGCGCGGTGCTCCCGGAGGCCTTGAGTGCCCTCCAGGGCGCGGCGGCGCGCGGTGTCGACGTGGCGGGCCTGCTGACCCGTACCGGCGAACGCGCCACCGACGCGGCCGCGTTCACCGAGGCGTACCGCCGCTACTGCTGGACCACCGACGGCCTCGACGGCGTGCGCCTGGCACCGTTCCAGATCCTCGCGGTCCAGGGACGCAGCCTCACCGGCCTGCCGCACGACGAGCAGCTCGCCCTGCTCGACCGGCTCGTCGAGCACGACGGCAGCGGCCTGCTCCAGACCACCCGGCGCCTCTACGTCGACACCGCCGACCCGGAGTCGGTGCGGGCCGGCGTCGACTGGTGGCTGGAGATGACCGGCCGCGGCGGCGAGGGCATGGTCGTCAAGCCGGTCGGTGCGGTCGTCCGCGACGGCCAGGGCCGCCTGGTGCAGCCCGGCATCAAGTGCCGCGGCCGCGAGTACCTCCGGATCATCTACGGCCCGGAGTACACCCGCCCGGAGAACCTCGCCCGCCTGCGCTCGCGGTTCCTCAACCACAAGCGCTCCCTGGCCATCCGCGAGTACGCGCTGGGCCTGGAGGCCCTGGACCGGCTGGCCGAGGGCGAGCCGCTGTGGCGGGTGCACGAGGCGGTGTTCGGGGTGCTGGCGCTGGAGTCGGAGCCGGTCGACCCGAGGCTGTGAGCCCTGGGCCCGGACGTGCGGAGTGAGGGCGTGACCCACCGGTCACCCCCTCACCCCACCAGCCGCAACCGCTCCCGGCAGACTCCCACCTCCACCGTCTGCCCCCACGTCAGCTCCACCGCGTCGCTCTCCATCCCGTCCCCGAAGGCGATCAGCCGTTCGGACTCGACGGTGAGACGGAGGCGGGCGGGGGCGGGGAGTTCGCCGGCGGTCAGGGAGGTGCCGGTGGCCGGGGAGGGCCAGGCCTCGCGGACGAACCAGAGCAGGCGGTTCTCCGTCGGGGCCGGCAGCCGCAGGGCACCGCCCCGCTCCTGCCACACGGACCGGAGCCAGCCCGTGGCCCCGGTCCCCGTCCCCACCAGCACCCCGGAGGAGGCCTGGGCCTCGACGACGCCCCCGTCGCCCTCCAGGCCTAGGCGGTATCTGGCCGTCTGGTGGCCCGCGGCGCCCAGGTAGATCTCGTTGAGGGCGACCAGCCGCTGGGTGTCGTCCGCGACGGCCTCGACCATCGTCAGCTCGTCGACGCTCGCGCCGGCCACCGCCAGCAGCTCCGCCGTGTCCCGCGGGCGGTGCCGTACCAGGACACCGGGGTTGCGGCCGGGCTCGGTGTCGATGCCCAGCACCGGTTGACCGGACAGGTACTTGGCCGCGTTCGCCACCAGTCCGTCCTGGCCGACCACGATCACCACGTCCTCGGGAGCGAACAGGAAACGGTCCAGGTCGGCCCGCTCCAATCGGGCCTGACGCCAGGTCAGCGGAATCGCGGAGGTCACCTCGGCGAGCGCCCGGCGGGTGCGCTCGTGGCGTTCGGCGACCTCCCCGATGTCCCGGCCCCGGGAGGCGAGGAAGAAGGCGGCCTGGCCGTGGGTGCCGTGGTGGGCCACCAACTCCTCGTACTCTGTGATGCGATGGACCAGAACGGCCCGCGGCGCGAGACTCACTCCGGCTCCCGTGCGCCCAGCTTGGCCAGGAGCCCCGTCAGCACGTCCGGGGAGATCGTCAGGCTGTCGATGTTCGGCAGGTTCTCCGCGAGCCGGGTTCCGGTGAGGGCGTGCAGCGTGGCGACCTCGACGTCCTCGTGCACCTTCAGCCAGGCGGCCTGGGCCTGCGCCTTCGCGTCGCCGACCGCGCGCACTCCCTCGGCCTCCGCGCGGGCCAGCCGTACCGAACGTGTCGCCTCCGCCTCGGCCCGTACCGCGTCCGCGGCCGCGTGCTCCTCCGCCTCCCGGCGGGCGTTGGTGCCCCGCTGCTCGACCAACTGCTCCTCGCGGCGGGCGAGTTCGATCTGGCTGGCCAGTTCGTTCTCGGCGATGGTCCGCTCGCGCTCCACGGCGACGGCCCGCCGTTCGTAGGTCGCCCGGTCGGCCTCCTGCTGGATCTGTTCGCGGGCCGGGGTGCGCAGGGCCCGTTCCACCTCCGGTTCGGGTCTCAGTGCCATCACGCGGACGGCGACCACCTCGATGCCAGTGGCCGGCAGCCGGGGCTCGGCGTCCAGGCCCGCCGCGACCCGCTCGCGCACCGCCGTCACCCCGTCGACCAGGGCGGAGGACAGGGGAGTGCGGGCCAGTACGTCGAGCGCGTGCTGCTGGGCCGTCTCGGTGAGCAGCGTGCCCAGTTGCTCCAGGGGCGCGCCCCGCCAGACCCCGGTGTCCGGGTCGATCGAGAAGTCCATGCGGGCGGCGGCGAGGGCCGGGTCACCGATCCGGTAGGTCACGGTCGCCTGCACCGCCACGTCCTGGAAGTCGGACGTACGGGCACGGAAGGTCATGGCCAACTCGCGGTCGTCCACCGGGACTTCGGAAAGCGCGGCCGTCAGCGCGCGGAACCAGAAGCTGAGCCCCGGACCGTCGTGCAGCAGCTTGCCGCCGCGGTGGTGCCGGATGTGCGCCGTGGGCGCCCCGCGCAGATGGCGCCAGCCAAGGCGCCGGGTGATGTCGGCCATCGAACCCCCTCTTTTCGTCTGCTAGACGATAATCGGAGGGCGGGATTGTCGTCAAGGGGACGAGAATAGAAAGCCGGGCGAGCGGAGGGGTCAAGAGGCGCCCCGTTGGTCAGGATGGAGGCATGGCATACCACGTCCACTCCGAGGCCGGGCGGCTGCGCCGCGTCATCCTGCACCGGCCCGATCTCGAGCTCAAGAGGCTCACCCCCAGCAACAAGACCTCGCTGCTCTTCGACGACGTGCTGTGGGTGCGCCGGGCCCGCGCCGAGCACGACGGGTTCGCCGACGTGCTGCGAGACCGCGGCGTCGACGTCCACCTCTTCGGTGACCTGCTGGCCGAGACGCTGGAGGTCCCGGCGGCCAGATCCCTCGTCCTGGAGCGGGTCTTCGACGAGAAGGAGTACGGCCCGCTGGCCACCGACCCGCTCAGAGCCGCCTTCGAGAACCTGCCCGCGCGGGAGCTGGCCGAGGTCCTGGTCGGCGGCATGACGAAACGCGAGTTCCTCGACGTGCACCCGGAGCCGACCTCCGTGCGCTTCCACGTCATGGAGCTGGACGACTTCCTGCTGGGCCCGCTGCCCAACCACCTCTTCACCCGCGACACCTCCGCCTGGATCTACGACGGCGTCTCCATCAACGCCATGCGCTGGCCCGCCCGGCAGCGCGAGACCGTGCACTTCGAGGCGATCTACCGGCACCACCCGCTGTTTTGCGACGAGACGTTCCACGAGTGGTCGAAGGGGCAGGCCGACTACCCCTCCACCATCGAGGGCGGGGACGTGCTGGTCATCGGCAACGGGGCGGTCCTCATCGGCATGAGCGAGCGCACCACCCCGCAGGCCGTGGAGATGCTCGCGCACAAGCTGTTCGCCGCCGGGTCCGCCGAGACGATCGTGGCCCTCGACATGCCCAAGCGGCGTGCCTTCATGCACCTCGACACCGTGATGACGATGGTCGACGGCGACACCTTCACCCAGTACGCGGGCCTCGGCATGCTCCGCTCGTACACCATCGAACCGGGCGTCGGCGAGAAGGAGCTGAAGGTCACCGACCATCCGCCGGAGCACATGCACCGGGCGATCGCGGCCGCCCTCGGCCTGAACGAGATCCGTGTGCTGACCGCCACCCAGGACGTGCACGCGGCGGAGCGCGAGCAGTGGGACGACGGGTGCAACGTCCTCGCCGTCGAACCCGGGGTCGTGGTCGCCTACGAGCGGAACTCCACCACCAACACCCATCTGCGCAAGCAGGGCATCGAGGTGATAGAGATCCCGGGCAGCGAGCTGGGCCGGGGGAGGGGCGGGCCGCGGTGCATGAGCTGCCCGGTCGAACGGGATCCGGTGCGGTAGGGCCCTGGCGGCTCCCCGGGCCCTGAGGTTCCCGGCCGTGAGTTCCCCGGGCCTGAGTTCCCCGCCGACACCTGTATAGGCATGCCGCCTTTCGTATAGTATTCCAAAAGTCTGTGTCCCCGTATCCCTGGAGCGCCCTCATGGCGACTGTCCCGACCGCCCTCGCCGGCCGCCACCTCCTCAAGGAGCTGGACCTCACCGAGGACGAGTTCCGCGGTCTGGTCGAGCTGGCCGCCGAGCTGAAGGCCGCCAAGAAGGCCGGGGCCGAGACCCAGCACCTGCGGGGCCGGAACATCGCGCTGATCTTCGAGAAGACCTCCACCCGCACCCGCTGCGCGTTCGAGGTCGCGGCCGCCGACCAGGGCGCCTCGACCACGTACCTCGACCCCTCCGGCTCGCAGATAGGGCACAAGGAGTCGGTCAAGGACACCGCGCGGGTGCTGGGCCGGATGTACGACGCGATCGAGTACCGGGGCGACAGCCAGCAGAAGGTGGAGGAGCTGGCGGCGCACGCCGGTGTCCCGGTCTACAACGGGCTCACCGACGACTGGCACCCCACCCAGATGCTCGCCGACGTGCTGACCATGACCGAGCACTGCGCCAAGCCGCTGACCGAGGTCTCCTTCGCCTACCTGGGCGACGCCCGCTTCAACATGGGCAACTCCTACCTGGTCACCGGCGCCCTGCTCGGCATGGACGTCCGTCTCGTCGCGCCGAAGGAGTACTGGCCGGCCGAGGAGGTCGTCGACCGGGCCCGTGCGCTCGCCGCCGGCAGCGGCGCCCGCATCACGCTCACCGAGACCGTGGACGAGGGCGTGCGCGGCGCCGACTTCGTGGCCACGGACGTCTGGGTCTCCATGGGCGAGCCGAAGGAGGTCTGGGCCGAGCGCATCGCCGCCCTCGCCCCGTACGCCGTGACCATGGACGTCCTGCGCGCCACCGGCAACCCGGACGTGAAGTTCCTGCACTGCCTGCCCGCCTTCCACGACCTCGGTACCAAGGTCGGCCAGGAGATCCACGCGGCCCACGACCTGGAGTACCTGGAGGTCTCCGACGAGGTCTTCGAGTCGGCCCACTCGGTCGTCTTCGACGAGGCGGAGAACCGGATGCACACCATCAAGGCGGTCATGGTGGCAACCCTCGCCTGAACAGGCCTTATGCTGACCGGCGGCCCGGAACCACCCCTTCTCCGCGGCCGCCGCGCGACGAACCCGTCGCACTGCCGCACCACCAGAAACGAGCACCACCCGCATGCCCCGCTTCAAGTCGTCCCATCTCCTGGTGGCCGAATCCGGCACCGACCGCGAAGGCCACGGCCTCCGGCGCACGATGGGCCTCTTCCAGCTCGTCTGCTTCGGCGTCGGTGCCATCGTCGGCACCGGCATCTTCGTCGGCCTGTCCGACTCGGTCGCCCAGGCCGGCCCGGGCGTCGTCGTCTCCTTCCTGCTTGCCGCGATCACCTGCGTCTTCACTGCGTTCGCCTTCGCCGAGCTGGGCGGCGCGATCCCGGTCTCCGGCTCCTCGTACTCCTTCGCCTACGCCGGTCTCGGCGAGGGCACGGCCTTCCTCGTCGGCTGGTGCCTGCTGCTGGAGTACGGCGTCTCGGTGTCCGCGGTGGCGGTCGGCTGGAGCCAGTACGTCAACGAACTCCTCGACAGCCTCGTCGGACTGCACCTGCCCACGGCCCTGTCGGCCGGTCCGGGCGAGGGCGGCGTGGTGAACCTCCCGGCCGTGATCGTCATCGCCATGGCCGCCGTCCTGCTGGTCCGCGGTGTGCGCGAGAGCGCCCGGGCCACGGCGGCGATGGCCGTGCTGAAGCTCGCCGTCCTGGTGGCCTTCGTCGCGATCGGCTTCACCGCGTTCGAGGACGGCAACCTCACGCCGTTCTCCCCCACGGGCCTGGCCGGCATCGGGGCGGGCACGACCGCCGCCTTCTTCTCGTACATCGGCTTCGACGCGATCACCACCGCCGGCGAGGAGGCGAAGAACCCCCGCCGGGACATCCCCGTGGCGATCCTCGTCTGCATCGGCCTGGTCACGCTGCTCTACTGTGCCGTCGCGCTCGCCGCGATCGGCGCCATCGGCGGTGACGCGGTCGGCGGCCGTCCGGCGGCACTCTCCTACGTCGTCAACCAGGTCACCGGCTCCACCGTCGGCGGCGGGGTGATCGCCTTCGGCGCGGTCGTGGCCATCGCCTCGGTCGTCCTCGCGGTGATGTACGGCCAGACCCGGATCCTGATGTCCATGTCCCGCGACGGGCTGATCCCGCGCGTCTTCGAGAAGGTCTCGCCGAAGACCTCCACGCCGGTCGCCGGCACGCTGATCGTGGCGGTCGTCTTCGCGCTCCCCGCGGCCTTCGCCCCGCTGGACGCGGTGGTCAACCTGTGCACCATCGGCACCCTCGCCGTCATGGCCGTCGTCAACATCGCGGTCATCGCCCTGCGCCGCCGCGAGCCGGACCTCGCCCGTACCTTCCGGGTGCCGCTGTACCCCGTCACCCCGCTGCTCGGCGTCGGTTTCTGCCTGTACCTGATGTACGAGACGGGCGCGACGACCTGGATCCAGTTCGCCGGGTTCCTCGCGGCCGGGATCGCCCTGTACCTGCTCTACGGGCGCCGGAACTCCCGGCTCGCCGCGGTCACACCGACGGACGCCGCTGAGCCGGTACGAGAGGCAGTCTGAACCAGACCGCCTTGCCGGACTCGGTCGGCCGGTGCCCGCAGGAGGAGCTCAGGGCGCGGATCAGCAGCAGCCCGCGCCCGTGCTCCTGCCACGGGTCGGGCGGTCCGCCGGCCGGGCAGGTGAGGTCGCCGGGCGGGGCCGGGTCGGCGTCGTGGACCTCGACCTGGCAGCCCGACGGCAACAGCTCCACGACCAGCTCTATCGGCGACTCGCCCGTGGTGTGCTCCACCGCGTTGGCGACCAGCTCCGCCGTGAGCAGCTCCGCGGTGTCGCAGTCCGCCCCGTGCTCCAGCTCGGCCAGCGCCGTACGGACCAGGGCACGGGCCACGGGCACCGCCGCTGCGGTGTGCGGCAGCGCGACGCGCCAGGAGGCGGGGGCTGAGGGGAGTTCGTACACGGCGGGTCCGTTCATGGAGCAGGACATCCTGCTTTCAACCTGATGAATGGTACGGCGCCGCTCTCCGGGGACGTCCGAGGGGCACCGTCGGAGGCGCCCTTGCCTCCTTGCCGACGGCTTACCCAGGTGAACGCGGCGCCGCGCACAGCTGCTCCCGCCGTTACGCCGGTGTGGACGACCTGTGACGGATGTGACCGGCCCGGGTCACGCCGGGCCCACACCGACGTCCTACCCGGACGGTCTATCGCGCACTCGTGACGACAGTCACGGATGAGTGATAGCTTCGGAGGGTAGAGCTCAGTGAGGCAGTGCCCGCCCGAGGAGGCCGCACGTCATGAGTCCCTTCACCGGCTCCGCCGCCCGCACTCCAGGCTGGGAGCATCTGCGCGTCGACATCGCCGACGGCGTGGCGACCGTCACCCTGGCCCGCCCCGAGAAGCTCAACGCGCTCACCTTCGGCGCCTACGCCGACCTGCGCGATCTCCTCGCGGAACTGTCCCGGGAGCGGTCCGTACGGGCCCTGGTGCTGGCCGGCGAGGGCCGCGGCTTCTGCTCCGGTGGCGACGTCGACGAGATCATCGGCGCGACCCTCGGCATGGACACCGCCCAGCTCCTGGACTTCAACCGGATGACCGGCCAGGTGGTCCGGGCGATCCGGGAGTGCCCGTTCCCCGTCATCGCGTCGCTGCACGGCGTGGCGGCGGGCGCCGGAGCGGTCCTCGCCCTGGCCGCGGACTTCCGCGTCGCCGACCCCACCGCCCGCTTCGCCTTCCTCTTCACCCGCGTCGGCCTCTCCGGCGGCGACATGGGCGCGGCCTACCTGCTGCCCCGGGTCGTCGGACTGGGCCACGCGACCCGCTTGCTGATGCTCGGCGACCCGGTCCGCGCCATCGAGGCGGAGCGCATCGGCCTGATCAGCGAGCTGACGGAGGAAGGCGCCGCCGACGAGGCCGCACACCAGCTGGCCCACCGCCTGGCGGAGGGCCCGGCCCTGGCGTACGCCCAGACCAAGGCCCTGCTCACGTCCGAGCTGGACATGCCCCTGGCGGCCTCGATCGAACTCGACGCCTCGACCCAGGCGCTGTTGATGAACAGCGAGGACTACGCCGAGTTCCACGCCGCCTTCACGGAAAAGCGCCCTCCCAAATGGAGCGGACGGTGACTGCGATCCCCTCAGGGGCGCGGGGAACTGCGCGACAAGCCACACACGGCCCGCAGCCGCCATCCGGGCCGGACAACCCCCTACGCGTAGCAATCATCGGCGGCGGCCCCGGCGGCCTCTACGCCGCCGCCCTCCTCAAACGCCTCGACCCCGCACGGGAGATCACCGTCTGGGAACGCAACGCCCCCGACGACACCTTCGGCTTCGGCGTGGTCCTCTCCGACGAAACCCTCGGCGGCATAGAGCACGCCGACCGGGAGGTCTACGAGGCACTCCAGCGGCACTTCACCCGCTGGGACGACATCGACATCGTCCACCGCGACACCCGCCAAACCTCATCGGGCCACGGGTTCGCGGCCCTGGGCCGCCAACGCCTCCTGGAGATCCTCCACACCCGCTGCCGCGACCTCGGTGTCGACCTCCGCTTCCGCACCGAGGCGCCGGCAGACCTGCCCCGCACCCACGACCTGGTCATCGCCGCCGACGGCATCCACAGCACCACCCGCGAGAGGCACGCGGACGTCTTCCGCCCCCGGGTGACGAACCACCGCTGCCGCTACATCTGGCTCGCCGCCGATTTCCCCTTCGACTCCTTCCGCTTCGAGATCGCCGAAACCGAACACGGCGTGATGCAGCTCCACGGCTACCCCTACGCCCCCGACGCCTCGACCGTGATCATCGAGATGCGCGAAGAGGTCTGGCGCGCGGCCGGATTCGACGAACTCGACGAGGCGGAGTCGGTCGAACGCTGCGCCAAGATCTTCGCGGAAGCGCTCCGCGGCCGCCCCCTTAAGTCGAACAACTCCACATGGACGACGTTCCGCACGGTCGTCAACGACCGCTGGTCGCACGGCAACATCGTCCTCCTCGGAGACGCCGCCCACACGGCCCACTTCTCCATCGGCTCCGGCACCAAGCTCGCCGTCGAGGACGCGCTCGCCCTGGCCGCCTGTCTGGAGGAGCGGGACTCGCTGCCCGAGGCCCTGGCCGCCTACGAGGCGGAGCGGCGACCCGTCGTCGCCTCCACCCAGCGCGCCGCCCGGGCCAGCCTGGAGTGGTTCGAGAACATCGCCCTGTACCTGGACCAGCCGCCCCGCCAGTTCGCCTTCAACCTGCTCACCCGCAGCCGCCGCGTCACCCACGACAACCTGCGGCTGCGCGACGCCCGCTTCACGGAGACGGTCGAGCGCGAGTTCGGCTGCCCGCCCGGCACGCCCCCGATGTTCACCCCGTTCCGGCTGCGCGGTCTGACCCTGCGCAACCGGGTCGTCGTCTCGCCCATGGACATGTACTCGGCCGTCGACGGCGTCCCCGGCGACTTCCACCTCGTGCACCTGGGCGCGCGGGCGCTGGGCGGGGCCGGGCTGGTGATGACCGAGATGGTGTGCGTCAGCGAGCAGGGCCGGATCACGCCCGGCTGCGCCGGCCTCTACACCGGCCGGCAGGCCGAGGCCTGGAAACGGATCACGAACTTCGTCCACGACCGGGCCCCCGGCACCGCGATCGGCGTGCAGCTCGGCCACAGCGGCCGCAAGGGCTCCACGAAACTGATGTGGGAGGGCATGGACGAGCCGCTGGAGGAGGGCAACTGGCCGCTCGTGGCCCCCTCGGCGCTCCCGTACAAGGAGTTCAGCCAGACACCCCGCGAGCTGTCCCGGGCCCAGCTCACCGACATCCGGGAGCAGTTCGCCGCAGCCGCGGTGCGCGCGGCCCGGGCCGGCTTCGACCTGCTCGAACTGCACTGTGCGCACGGCTACCTGCTGTCCGGGTTCCTCTCCCCGCTGACCAACCGGCGCACCGACGCCTACGGCGGCTCCCTGGAGAAACGGCTCCGCTTCCCGCTGGAGGTCTTCGACGCGGTACGGAACGTGTGGCCGGGGGAGCGGCCGATGACCGTCCGCATCTCCGCGACCGACTGGGCCGAGGGCGGCACGAGCGCCGAGGACGCCGTCGGGATCGCCCGGGCCTTCGCCGCGCACGGCGCCGACGCGATCGACGTGTCGACGGGCCAGGTCGTGGCGGACGAGCAGCCGGAGTTCGGACGGTCGTACCAGACGCCGTTCGCGGACCGGATCCGCCACACCACCGGCATCCCCGTGATCGCCGTAGGCGCGATCTCCTCCTGGGACGACGTCAACTCCCTGATCCTCGCGGGCCGCACCGACCTCTGCGCCCTCGCCCGCCCGCACCTCTACGACCCCCACTGGACCCTGCACGCGGCAGCCGAGCAGGGCTACACGGGACCGGGCGCGACCTGGCCGGCCCCGTACCGCGCGGGCAGCCGCCGCCCCCAGACGGGCCGCACGGACGCCCCGAAACCGCGGCTGAGTCTCGGAAGCGGTGACGCCGGCGGAGGTTAGGATCCGGGGCATGGTCATGACCATGGACGACGTGGACCGGTTCGAAGCCTTCCGACCGCGTCTGGAGGCCGTCGCCTACCGGCTGCTCGGTTCGGCGAGCGAGGCCGAGGACGCCGTGCAGGAGACGTTCCTGCGCTGGCAGGGCGCCGACACCGGCCGCATCGAGGTTCCCGAGGCATGGCTGACGAAGGTGCTCACCAACCTGTGCCTCAACCAGCTCACCTCGGCCCGCGCGCGGCGTGAGACCTACGTGGGCCAGTGGCTGCCCGAGCCGCTGCTGGCCGGGGACCGGATGCTCGGACCCGCCGACACCGCCGAGCAGCGGGAATCGGTCTCGTACGCGGTGCTGGTGCTGCTGGAGCGGCTCTCGCCGAACGAGCGGGCGGTGTACGTGCTGCGGGAGGCCTTCGACTATCCGCACCGGGAGATCGCCGAGATCCTCGACATCACCGAGGCCTCATGCCAGCAGATCTTCCACCGCGCGAAGAAGCACGTCGCGGACGGCAGGGCCCGCACCCGCACCGAGATCGACGAGGCCGCAGCCCGGCGGATCATCGACGAGTTCCTCGCGGCCGCGGCGAGCGGCAGGACCGAGCCGCTCGTGCGGCTGCTCACCGGGGACGCCGTCGCGGTCGGCGACGGGGGCGGGAAGGTCCCGGCGCGTGCCAGGGCGTTCGAGGGCGCCCTCGCGGTCGCCACGTTCATGCGGGGCCTGTTCAAGCCCAGCGCGGCCAAGCGCGCCATCGTCGGCGGCTCGCCCGACGTCTACGCCTGGTCGGCCAACGGCGACCCCGCCCTCGTGGTGGTCCTCGACGGCCGGGTCATCGGCGTCATGTGCCTGGAGGTCGCCGCCGACGGCATCGCCGCGTTCCGCAACCAGGTCAACCCCGACAAGCTCGAACGTGCGACTCGGCTGTGGGCCGCCGGCGACCACGGAGAGCCCCTGCTCACGGTCTTCTGACCCGACCGACCGCGGTGTGACGTGGCTCACATCGCATTCCTGTCAGGGAACGGCGGGCCGCCCGGTTCAAGAGGCGAACCCGCTGAAGACAGCCGTACTGACAGGAGCTACGCCATGCAGCACCGCATCGTCGTCCTCGGAGCCGGCTACACCGGAGCCACCGCCGCCGGGCGCCTCGCCAGGCGACTGCACCGCGAAGACGTCGCCATCACCCTCGTCAACGCCGAGCCCGACTTCGTCGAGCGCGTCCGGATGCACCAGCTCGCCGTCGGCCAGGACCTCGCACCCCGGCCCTTCGACGAGATGTTCGAGGGCACCGGCGTCGCGCTGAAGCAGGGGAAGGTCACCGCCCTCGACGCCGACCGCAGGACCGTCACCGTCGCCGCCCTCGACGCGACCGGAGAGGCGAAGGGCGAGGAGCTGGAGTACGACACCCTCGTGTACGCCCTCGGCAGCGGCTGGAACGACCAGGGGGTGCCCGGTACCGCCGAGCACGCCTACGAGATCGCAAGCCGCCCCGGAGCGCTCCGGCTGCGCGAGCGCCTGGCCGGCCTGGCCGCCGGAGAATCCGTGGTCGTGGTCGGGGGCGGTCTCACCGGCATCGAGGCGGCGACCGAGATCGCCGAGGCCCGCCCGGACCTCGCCGTCGCCCTCGCCGCCCGCGGCGGCCTCGGCGACTGGCTCTCGGACAAGGGCGCCGGGCACCTGCGCACGGTCTTCGACCGGCTCGGCATCACCGTCCACGAGCACGCCGCCGTCACCGCCGTCGAGGCCGGCCACATCGCGACCGGCGACGGGACGGACATCCCGGCCGCGGTCACCGTCTGGACCACCGGCTTCGCCGTCCACCCGATCGCCCGGGCGACCAGCCTGGAGGTCTCCGGCACCGGCCAGATCGTGGTCGACCGGACCATGCGCTCGGTGTCGCACCCGGACGTGTACGCCGTCGGCGACGCGGCCCTGGCGATGGGCCCCGGGGACAAGCCGCTGCGGATGTCGTGCGCCTCGGGCGTCCCGGGTGCCTGGCAGGCGGCCGACGCCATCGCGGCCCGGCTGACGGGAGACAAGGTCCCGACCGTGTCCGTGCGCTACTTCAACCAGTGCATCTCGCTGGGCCGCAAGGACGGCCTGATCCAGTACGTCACCGCCGACGACCGGGCCAAGGCCGCGGCCCTGACCGGCCGGCTCGCCGCGCTCTACAAGGAGATCATCTGCAAGGGCGCGGCCTGGGGCGTCGCCCACCCGACACTCCTGCCGGTCCGGCGCCGCCGCGTCGTGCGGCAGACCGCCGTCGTCCCGGAGGGCTCGCCGGTCAGGACGGCGGCCTGATCCGTGGGGACACCGACCGCCTCAGACCGGGTAGGCGTGGGTCTGCGTCGCCTTCACCGTCGCCCAGACCTCGGCCCCCGGGTGGAGATCGAGTTCGGCCGCGGCGACCGTCGTGAGGTCGGCGGCGAGGGGCAGCACACCGGTGAGGTCGGCGCGGATCTGGTCGCCGTGGGTCTCCAGACCCGCCACCTCGCAACGCCACAGGTTGCGGGCGCTGGAGCCCGTGGGCCGCTCCCGGTGCAGAGTGACCGCGCTCGGCGGGAACGCCACGAAGACCGGGCCGGACAGGACCTCCGTGGTGGTGAGGGGCGGGCCGTCGGCCAGACGGACGGTGTGGCCGTCCGCCTCTCCCCGGTACAGGTTCAGGCCGACCAGCCGCGCGATGTAGTCCGTACGGGGGTGACGGGCGATGTCGGCCGGGGTGCCCTCCTGGACGACCCGGCCGTGCTCCACGACCACCAGCCGGTCGGCCAGCACCATCGCGTCGAGCGGATCGTGGGTGACGAGCACGGCGACCGCCTCGAAGTCGGCCAGGTGCCGCCGGAGCCGGGCACGGACCTCCAGCCGGGTACGGGCGTCCAGGGCCGCCAGCGGCTCGTCCAGGAGCAGCAGCCGGGGGCGGGTCGCCAGGGCGCGGGCGAGGGCGACGCGCTGGGCCTGGCCGCCGGAGAGCCTGCGCGGCTTGGTGCCGGTGTGCGCGGCGAGGCCGAGGCGGTCGAGCCACTCGGCGGCCCGCGCCCGCGCCTCGGCCTTGGTCGCGCCCTGGCAGCGGGGCCCGAAGGCGACGTTGTCGAGGGCCGTGAGGTGGGGGAAGAGCAGGTAGTCCTGGAAGACGACCCCGACGGGACGGGCCTCCGGCGGCGTACGGTCCAGCTCCGTGCCGTCCAGCCGCAGATGGCCGCCCGAGAGCGGGGCCAGTCCGGCGAGGGCGCGCAGCGCGGTGGTCTTGCCGGCGCCGTTCGGCCCGAGCAGGGCGACGACCTCGCCGGGCGCGACGGTCAGCGCCACGTCGAGCCGGAAGCCCCCGCGGTCCACGACGAGCCGGGCGTCGAGCCCGTCCATGGAGGCGCCGGTGGCGGCGTGGGTCTGGGTCATCCGGCGCGCATCCATCGGTCGCGCAACCCGGCGAGCACCGCGATCGACACCGCAAGCAGCACCAGGCTGAGGGCGATCGCGGCCTCCGGGTCGCTCTGCAGGGCCAGGTAGACGGCCAGGGGCATGGTCTGGGTGCGGCCGGGGAAGTTGCCGGCGAAGGTGATCGTCGCGCCGAACTCACCGAGCGCCCGCGCCCAGGCCAGGACCGCGCCCGCCGCGATGCCCGGCGCGATCAGCGGCAGCGTGACCCGGCGGAACGCGGTGAACCGGGACGCGCCCAGGGTGGCGGCCGCCTCCTCGTAGCGGGGGTCGGCGGCCCGCAGGGTGCCCTCGACGCTGATCACGAGGAACGGCATCGCCACGAACGCCTCCGCGATCACGACCCCGGCGGTGGTGAAGGGCAGCGTGATCCCGAACCACGCGTCGAGCCACTGCCCGACGATGCCGTTGCGGCCGAGCGCCATCAGCAGCGCCACACCGCCCACCACCGGAGGCAGGACGAGGGGCAGCGTGACGAGGGCGCGTACGAGGCCGCGGCCGGGGAAGTCGACGCGGGCCAGCAGCCAGGCCAGCGGCACGCCGAGGACCAGGCACACGGCGGTGGCCGCCGTGGCGCTGACCAGGGACAGTCTGAGGGCCTCCCAGACATCCGCGCTGGTCAGCTGCGCGGGCAGGCTGTGCCACGGAGTCCGCAGCAGCAGGGCGATCAGCGGCACGATCAGGAAGGCCAGGCCGGTCAGCGCGGGGATCAGCAGGGGCAGCGGGACGCCCGTCCGGACGCGCCGGCGCCGCGGACCGCCCCGGAGAGTGTCGGCCGCGGCGCGAGGCTGGTCGGTCGGGGGTGTCACGGCTTGAGGAACCCGGCCCCGCTCAGGACCTTCTGGCCCTCGGCGGACCGCACCAGCGCGATGAACGCCTCGGCGGCCTCGGTGTTGGGCGCGTCCTTGAGCAGGGCGATCGGGTAGTCGTTGACGGCGTCGGCGGACTCGGGGAACCGCACGCCCCGCACCTTGTCACCCGCCGCGCGCACGTCCGTCTTGTAGACGACGGCGGCGTCGGCCTCCTTCAGCTCGACCTTGGTGAGCGCGGCCTTGACGTCCTGCTCGTAGGAGACGGGGGTGAGCTTGAGCCCGCTCGCGTCGAGGGCCTTCTGCGCGGCGGCGCCGCACGGCACCTCCTTGTCGCAGAGCACGACCTTCAGGCCCGCCTCGGTGAGGTCCTTGAGTGAGGAGATCTTCCCGGGGTTGCCGGGCAGGGTGGCGATCTCCAGTTCGTTGCGGACGAAGGTCGCGGGGGTGCCCGAGGCGTCCCCGGCGTCCGTGACGATCTTCATGGTCTTGGGGCTCGCGGAGGCGAAGACGTCCGCCGGAGCGCCGCCGGTGATGCTCGCGGCGAGGGAGTCGCTGCCGCCGAAGCTGAAGGTGACCTTCGTGCCGGGGTGCTCCTTCTCGAACCGCTCGCCCAGCGTCGTGAAGCTCTCCTTCAGCGAGGCCGCGGCGAACACGGTCACCTCCCCGGACAGCTTGCCCGGACCGGAGGAGTCCGGCTTCGCCGAGGAGTCCGAGCCGGACGACGAGCAGGCGCTCAGGGCCAGCAGGGCTGCGGCTCCCACCGCGGCCCCCTGGAGCGGGCGGCGGATGCGGCGCACGGTACGGGTCATCACGGGACTGCTCCCTCTGCTGGGTATGCGCCGATCATAATGCCGCAGATGCGAGGGGAAGACCCCCTGTGGATTCGCATGAGCAGGGTTGGGGTTGCCAGAGGGTCGCATGTGCGTTTCTACGGGAGGGGCGGCGCCTCCGGGGCTACCGGCCCCGGTACCGGAATCCGTGGTGCTCCTGGACCCAGCGGCCGATGAGAGCCCCGCCGTAGACGACGTAGCCCACGCCGATCAGCCAGGACTCCACGACGAGGACGACGCCGACGGCTCCGTAGCTGATCGCGTTGGTGACGATGAGGGGCGTGAAGACGAAGTAGGAGAACATCCGCAGGCCGCCCAGGCCCGCCATGGTGGCCACCGCCCCGGGCAGCAGTTCGCTCCAGCGGACCTGTCCGCCCAGCAGGAAGCGCTGCCCCCACCAGAAGAACAGCACCCCGGTCGCCGAACTCAGAGCGATCCGCTCCGGGCCCGACACGAGGCTGCGCGTCTGCACCTCCTGGTACAGGTACGCGGTCACCGCGATCATCCACACCGCCTGCCGCCAGACCCGGTGCCACGGGCCGGAGGGCAGCCCCCAGATCCGCTCGTAGCCGTTCTGCACGCTCCCGCCGAACGCGATGCCGAAGACGGCGAGGGCGACCGCGCCCAGCACGCTCGTGGTGCCGATGACCTTGCGCGGGGGACTGATGATGTCCGTGAGCACCCGCGCGGACCGGCCGGACAGCCCCATGCCGTCGGCCAGCCACGACGCGAAACCGCCACGCTCCAGCGGGTCGGCGGCGGCGACCACGATCAGCAGCGGTGCCAGTGTGACCAGCGCGAGCGTGGCGAACCCCATGGCCCGGTGCAGCAGCTCCACGTCGCGGCCCTGCCGGACGAGGGTGTGCGCACCGGCCCGCTCCCACCCGCCGCGCGCCGAGCGCCCCCACCGCCTCACGGCAGCCGGTCCGCGCGGGCGCCCGCCGTGCCCGGTGATGTGGTGACGGTCATCCCTCGGTCCGCCTCCCGGTACGCGCTCCGTCCACTCGCGGACATCGTTGACCGTTCCGAAGCGGACGCAAACGCCGCACACCGGGCGGCGCCCGCGGGGTCAGAGCCCCACGAACCCCGCCCCCGCGTCCCGCAGCCGCTCGTGCAGCCCCCGGAACACCGCCGCCGAGCGGACCCCCGGCCAGTCCGCGGGCAGCAGCCCGGACGGCAGGCCCGGGTCGGTGTAGGGCAGGTGGCGCCAGGAGTCCAGGGCGAGGAGGTAGTCCCGGTAGGCCTCCTCGGCCGGGGTGTCCTCGCGCTTCTCCCAGTCGTGCAGCACGCGCGCGTGGCGGTCGAGGAACGCCTCGTGCTCCTTGGCGATGGCCGCCAGGTCCCACCACCGGGCGACGGCCTCCGCGGTCGGGGCGAAGCCGAGGTGGTCGCCGCGGAAGAAGTCGACGTACGCGTCGAGCCGCAGCCGCTGGAGCGTGTGCCGGGTCTCCTCGTACAGCCGTGCGGGCGCGATCCACACGCCCGGAGCGGCCGTGCCGAAACCGAGCCCGGCGAGACGGGAGCGCAGCACGTGCCGCTTCTGCCGTTCCGACTCCGGCACGGAGAACACCGCGAGCACCCAGCCCTCGTCCTCGGGTGGGGCGGAGGCGTAGATGCGGCGGTCGCCGTCGTCGAGCAACTGGCGGGCATCCGGGGACAGTTCGTAGCCGGCCGCACCCTGTGCGGTGCGGGCCGGCACGAGAAGTCCGCGTCTCTTGAGCCGCGACACCGACGAGCGGACGGACGGAGCGTCCACGCCGGCCGCGGCCAGCAGCCGGATCAGTTCGGCTACCGGCACGGGGCCCGGCACGAAGCGGCCGTACGCGCCGTAGAGCGTGACGATGAGAGACCGTGGTGCATGCTGGTCGGACACGTTGATCATCTTAGGTCGTACGGATCACTCCTGGTCGCCTCCCGGTACCCCGTGGGCGCGCAGTCTGAACCGCTGGAGCTTGCCGGTGGCCGTGCGGGGCAGCGCGTCCAGGAAGACGATCTCGCGCGGGCACTTGTACGGCGCCAGCTCGCTCTTCACGAAGGCGCGCAGCGCATCGGCGTTCCGCTCCGCACCCTCCTTGAGGACGACGAAGGCCAGCACGACCTGCCCGCGGGCCTCGTCGGGCCGTCCGACGACCGCCGCCTCCACCACGTCCGGGTGCCGCAGCAGCGCGTCCTCCACCTCGGGTCCGGCGATGTTGTACCCGGCCGAGATGATCATGTCGTCGGCGCGCGCGACGTAGCGGAAGTAGCCGTCGGGGTCGCGGACGTAGGTGTCGCCGGTGACGTTCCAGCCGCCGCGCACGTAGTCCCGCTGGCGCGGGTCGGCCAGGTACCGGCAGCCGACCGGTCCGCGCACGGCGAGCAGCCCTGGCTGCCCGTCGGGCACGGGCTCGCCGTCCGCGTCCTGCACGCGCGCCTGCCAGCCCGGCACGGGAACGCCCGTGGTTCCGGGCCGGATCCGGTCGTCGGCCGCGGAGATGAAGATGTGCAGCAGCTCGGTGGCGCCGATGCCGTTGATGACGCGCAGGCCCGTGCGCTCGTGCCAGGCCTGCCAGGTGGCCGCGGGCAGGTTCTCGCCGGCCGAGACGCAGCGGCGCAGGGAGGAGACGTCGTGCCCGTCGAGCTCGTCGAGTATCGCCCGGTACGCCGTCGGGGCGGTGAACAGCACGGAGACCCGGTGCCGGGCGATGGCGGGCAGCAACTGCCGGGGCCCGGCCTGTTCGAGCAGCAGCGCACTCGCGCCCGCCCGCAGCGGGAAGACCACCAGCCCGCCCAGGCCGAAGGTGAAGCCCAGGGGAGGACTGCCGGTGAACACGTCGTCCGCGTCGGGCTTCAGGACGTGCCGGGAGAAGGTGTCGGCGATCGCCAGGACGTCCCGGTGCAGATGCATACAGCCCTTGGGGCGGCCGGTGGTGCCGGAGGTGAACGCGATCAGCGCCACGTCGTCGGCCGCCGTCGCGACGGCCTCGTAAGGGGTCGTGGGCGCCGGCCGGTTCAGCAGGTCGTCCGGGGCGTCACCGCCGTAGGTCGCGATCCGCAGGCCGGGGATCTCGGCCTTGGCGAGGTCGTCGACGGCCCGGATGTCGCACAGCGCGTGCCGCACCCGCGCGATCTCGCACATCGTGCTCAGCTCGTGCGGCCGCTGCTGGGCGAGCACGGTGACCGCCACGGCCCCCGCCTTCAGCACCGCCAGCCAGCAGGCCGCGAGCCAGGGCGTGGTGGGGCCGCGCAGCAGCACCCGGTTGCCGGGGACGACGCCGAGGTCACCGGTGAGCAGGTGTGCGACTCGGTCCACGCGGGCGCGCAGATCGCCGTACGTCCACGGCTCGCCGGCGGGCGTCAGGAACACCGTGCGGTCGTCGGGCGGGCCGTGCAGCAGTTCGGTGGCGCAGTTGAGCCGTTCGGGGTAGTGCAGCTCCGGCAGATCGAAGCGGAGCTCGGGCCATTGGTCCCGGGGTGGCAGATGGTCCCGGGCGAAGGTGTCGACGTGGGCCGTGCCCCGTGGATTCATACGGTTCGCCCCCTTGGCGTGGTGGGCTCGCCCCTGGAGCGTATCGTGTTGGTGACGACAGTCAACGGTCCGCGATAGCCTCGGAGTGGCCCGGCCGGAAGGCGGGGTGGCGGAGAAGGGACCGGCGATGACCGCATTCTCGCTCGAACCGGCACAACTCGCCTGGTGTGCCGAGCTGCGCACCCTGGCCGCGGAACGGCTCCGCCCGCTGGCCGACAAGGGCGAACCAGGACATGTGAACCGGGCCCTGGTCGCCGAGCTCGGCAGCCTGGGGCTGCTCGGGCGCCTGTTCACCTCGGGGGCTCTCGACCTGTGCCTGATGCGCGAGTCCCTGGCCTACGCCTGCACGGAGGCCGAGACGGCCCTTGCCCTCCAGGGCCTCGGCGCCCACCCCGTCCACGCGCACGGCACGCAGGAGCAACGCGCCCGCTGGATCCCCCGGGTGGCCGACGGCACCGCGATCGCGGCCTTCGCGCTGAGCGAGCCGGGGGCGGGATCGGACGCGGCGGCGCTGGAGTTGCGTGCGGAGCCCGAGTCCCCGCAGGGCGAGGGGCCACCGGCCGCCCCGGCACTCGCCGCCGCCCCGGACGGCCCCGCCCGCTGGCGCCTCACCGGCGAGAAGTGCTGGATCTCCAACGCCCCCGAGGCCGACTTCTACACCGTCTTCGCCCGGACCGCCCCGGGTGCCGGGGCCCGCGGCGTCACCGCCTTCCTCGTCCCCGCCGACCGCCCTGGCCTGACCGGCCGCGGGCTCGACATGCTCTCGCCGCACCCCATCGGAGCCCTCGACTTCGACGCCGTGCCCGTCACGGCCGACGACGTGCTCGGCGCGGTGGACCGCGGCTTCCGGGTCGCCATGGGAACGCTCAACCTGTTCCGGCCCAGCGTCGGCGCCTTCGCGGTCGGGATGGCCCAGGCCGCCCTCGACGCGACCCTCGCCCACACCGCCGGACGGGACGCCTTCGGGGGCAAGCTGCGGGACCTGCAGGCCGTCTCGCACCAGGTCGCCGAGATGGCCCTGCGCACGGAGGCGGCCCGGCTGATGGTCCACGCGGCGGCGTCGGCCCACGACGCGGACGCCCCGGGCGTGCCCGGGCGCTCCGCCATGGCGAAACTGCTCGCCACCGAGACCGCGCAGTACGTCGTCGACGCCGCCGTCCAGTTGCACGGCGCCCGGGCCCTGCAACGCGGTCACCTGCTCGAACACCTCTACCGCGAGGTGCGCGCCCCGCGTATCTACGAGGGGGCCAGCGAGGTGCAACGCGGCATCATCGCCAAGGAGCTGTACGCCCGTCAGGAGGCCCGGTGAGCACCGAGCGCGTCAACCCGCCCGAGCTGTCCCCGCCGGCCGGCTTCTCCCACGCCGTCGTGGCGTCCGGGTCGCGGGTGGTGTTCCTCGCGGGGCAGACCGCCCTGGACACCGACGGCAAGGTGGTCGGCCGCACCCTGCCCGAGCAGTTCGAGAGGGCCCTCACCAACCTGCTGGCCGCCCTCGCGGCGGCCGGTGGCACGCCCGCCGACCTGGCCCGCGTCACCGTCTACGCCACGGACGTCGAGGCGTACCGTGCGCACGCGCCCGAACTGGGCCGCACCTGGCGGCGGTTGGCCGGCCGCGACTATCCCGCCATGGCGGTCGTCGAGGTCGTCCGGCTGTGGGACGCCGAGGCGATGGTGGAACTGGACGGCTTCGCGCTCCTGCCCTAGGCCGGACACAGCCTGGGGTGCCGCCCCGGTCAGGCCGCGACGGCCAGACCTGCGGCGCTCACCCGGCGTGGCTGCACCACGCGCCCGTCCGGCAGCAGTTCGCCGGTGTCGTCGAAGACGACCGTCCCGTCGCACAGCAGGCTCCAGCCCTGCTCGGGGCGGGCCGCGACGACGTGCGCGGCGGGGGAGTCGGTCGCGGGGCACAGGGGCTGGTGGGCACACATGGCGCACCTCCACGTCGGTAGGGCCGCCCGAAGGGTTCGGACGACTCGTACAGACAGACCATCCTCCCGCGCCGGACCCATCGGAACAGCCCGACGGGAAGCGTGACACGCCCAGGACATTCCCCGGACGGTTCCACGACGGCCGGTGCCACGCTGCTTCTGCCCACCGGTGGCGGCGCTGCACCCGCCACCCCTTCGGTCCTCTCGTGGCCCGGGCGGCCCACGTCGAGGCCACCCTGATGGAGCTGCGCACCTTCAGCGGTCTGCCGCTGCCGGGCTTTCACGCCGTCCAGGGGCAGGACATCACCCTGAGCCAGGCCTGAACACCCCGCCGATCCTGTTTAATTGCGATGTCTTTGCAACAGCCTTATGAGAGCAACAAGGGTGTGAGGTCACATGCCGACCCGTCGGATACGAGGGGCCGCCGTCACGGCGGCGCTGGCCGCGGCGGTCACCGCCTGCTCGGCCCCCAGCGGCGGCGGCTCGGGCGACGGCAAGTCCGGGGGCTCCGTCGTACTCGGGGTGGCATCCGAGCCGGACACCCTCAGCCCGCTGCTCGGCTACGGCAAGGACGGGAACTCCAAGATCTTCGACGGGCTCCTCGCCCGCGACGCCGACCTGAAGCTGAAGCCCGCTCTGGCGGCCGCACTGCCCAAGGTCACCGACGGCGGCCGCACGTACACCTACACCCTGCGCGACGGGGTCGAGTTCAGCGACGGCGAACCGCTGACGGCCGCCGACGTCGTCTACACGTACCGGACCGCCCTCGACCCGAAGACCAACAACACCTTCAAGAGCGAGCTGGACGCCGTCAAGGAGGTCGAGGCGAGCGGCGACGACAAGGTCGTCTTCACGCTCAAGTACCCCTACGCCCCCTTCGCCGCCCGCACGGTCCTGCCCATCGTCCCCGAGCACATCGCGGGGGAGCAGGACCCCAACACCGGCTCCTTCAACACCAAGCCGGTCGGCACCGGGCCGTACGTCCTCAGCCGCTGGAGCAAGGGCGAGAAGCTCACCTTCAAGGCCAACCCCCGCTACTGGGGCGGCGAGCCGAAGGTGAAGACCTTCACCATGGCGGTCATCGGCGACGACAACGTGCGCGCCACCCGCCTGCGCTCCGGCGACCTCGACGGCGCGGTCCTCCCGCCCAACCTCGCCGCCACGTTCAAGGGCGACGACGCCAGGCGCACCTACGAGGCCCGGTCCTACGACTTCCGGGCCGTCACCCTCCCCACCGCGAACAAGGTCACCGGCGACCGCGCGATCCGCCGGGCCCTCGACGCCGCCGTGGACCGCGAGGCCATGGTCGACAAGATCCTCGACGGCGCCGGCCGCCCGGCGTACGGGCCGCTGCCCGTCGACGACCCGGCGTTCAGCGAGGGCATCGAGCGCACCCAGGACCTCGGCAAGGCCGGCAAGATCCTGGACGAGGCCGGCTGGAAGCCCGGCGAGGGCGGCATCCGCACCCGGGACGGACGGCGGGCGGCCTTCACCCTGCTCTACCCCTCCGGCGACAAGGTCCGCCAGGACCACGCCCTCGCCTACGCCTCCGACGCCAAGAAGGCCGGCATCGAGGTGAAGGCGGAGAGCGCCACCTGGGAGGTCATCGAACCCCGCATGAAGGACGACGCCGTCCTCGCGGGCTTCGGCAGCACCGGCGACCCCGACTTCGGCCTCTACACCCTGCTGCACTCCTCCCTCGCCGGCGACGGGTTCAACAACATGGCCCGCTACGACAACCCGGCCGTGGACCGCGCCCTCGACAACGGCCGCCGCGGCCAGGACCCGGCCGAGCGCACGTCCGCCTACGACAAGCTCCAGCGCGCCCTGGTGCAGGACCCCGGCTACACGTTCCTCACCCACATCGACCACCTCTACGTGCTGGCCGACCGCTGGGAGAACCTGAACACCCAGCTGGAGCCGCACGAGCACGGCTTCGCCAGCGGCCCCTGGTGGAACATCGAGGACTGGCAGCCGAAGAAGTGACCCGCCTCCCCTGGGGAGCGATGGCACGACTGGCGGGACGGCGGGCCCTGTTCGCCGTCCCCGTCCTGCTCGTCGTCACCTTCGGCGTGTTCGCCATCGCCGCCGCCTCCCCCTTCGACCCCGTCAAGGCCTACGCCGGCACCGCCGCGCTCGGCGCCGACCAGCAGACCCTGGACCGGCTGCGCGAGAACCTCGGCGTGGACCGGCCCTTCGCCGCCCGCTGGTGGCACTGGCTGACCTCCGCCCTCACCGGCGACCTCGGCCACTCCAGCGTCATGCGGCAGCCGGTCGCCCAGGTCATCGGCGAACGCCTCGTGTGGTCCGCGCTGCTCTGCGCGGTCGCCTTCGCCGCCGCCGTGCTGGTCGGCACGGTCCTCGGCGTGCTCGCCGCCCGCCGCCCCGGCTCGCTCGTCGACCGGACCGTCACCTCCCTCGCCTACACCCTGGAGGCGGCACCGGTCTTCTGGATCGCGCTGCTCGCCATCTGGCTGTTCGCCCTCCAGTGGGACGTCCTCCCGGCGGGCGGCCTGACCGACACCGGCAGCGAACAGGTCACGCCAGGACAGGTCACGAGCCATCTCCTCCTGCCCGCAGGTGTCCTCGCCGTGTCCCAGCTGCCCTGGTTCACCCTGTACGTGCGCCAGGGTGTCGGCGACGCGCTGGCGGAGGACCCCGTACGCGGCGCCCGCGCCCGCGGCCTGAGCGAAGGCACCGTCCTGCTCGGCCACGCCCTGCGCTCCGGGCTCCTTCCGGTGCTCACGCTCATCGGCTCCCGCGTGCCCGAACTGATCACCGGGGCGCTGCTGGTGGAGAGCGTCTTCAGCTGGCCGGGCATCGCCGCGGCCACCGTCGAGGCGGCCACCGCCGTCGACTTCCCGCTGCTCGCCGCCCTGACGACCCTGGCCACCGCCGCCGTGCTCGCCGGGAACCTGCTCGCCGACCTGCTCTACGGACTGTTCGACCCGAGGGTGAAGCTCAGTGACATGTGACGCACCCGCGCCCGCCGCCGCCCCGGAGCGGACCGAGTGGCGCTCGCACGGACCCCGGCGCCGCTCCACCCGCGCCCTGCGCGTGCGCACCTCCGCCGTGCTGGTGGCCGCGACCGTCCTCGCCGTGCTGCTCGTGCCGCTGCTGGTCCAGCTCGACCAGCAGGCCGTCGACCTCGCCGCCAAGCTGCAACCACCCTCCTGGACCCACCCGTTCGGCACCGACGACGTCGGCCGCGACCTGCTGCTGCGCTGCGTCTACGGCCTGCGCGTCTCACTGCTCGTCGGCGTCGCGGCGGCGCTGACCGCGACCGTCGTCGGCACGGCCGTGGGCGCCGCGGCCGGGGCGCTGGGCGGCTGGGCCGACCGGGCCCTGATGCGGGTGGTCGACACGTTCTCGTCCGTGCCGCATCTGCTGCTCGGCATCTTCATCGTCGCCATGTTCCGCCCCGGGGTGTGGCCGGTGGTCATCTCGGTCGCACTGACCCACTGGCTGTCCACGGCCCGGATCGTCCGTGCCGAGGTGCTCTCCCTGCGGTCCAGGCCGTACATCGACGCCGCCGTCTCCGGCGGGGCGTCCCGGTGGCGGGTGACCGTACGGCACCTGCTGCCCGCCGTCCTCCCCCAGGCCGCGCTCGCCGCCGTGCTGATGGTGCCGCACGCCATGTGGCACGAGTCGGCGCTGTCCTTCCTCGGACTCGGGCTGCCCACGCACACGGCGAGCCTCGGCACCCTCATCCAGAGCGCCCGCGGCTCCCTCCTCGCCGGCCAGTGGTGGCCGACCCTCTTCCCGGGTCTCTTCCTCATCGTCCCCACCCTCGCCATCGCCGGACTCGCCGGCGCCTGGCGCGAGCGGATCAACCCCCGCCACCGATCGGAGCTGATGCTGTGAGCGCCGGTATGGAGTCCATGACCCCCGTGCTGTCGGTGCGCGGACTGTCCGTGCGGTTCCTCATGCCCGGCGGACGCCGCGTCGCCGCCGTCACCGACGCGCGCTTCGACGTGGCGCCCGGCGAGTGCCTGGCCCTGATCGGGGAGAGCGGCTGCGGAAAGTCCGTGCTGGCCTCCGCCCTGCTCGGCCTGCTCCCCGGCAACGCCCAGACCGCCGGTTCGGCCCTCCTCGGTGACCTGGACCTGCTCACGGCCGGCGAGCGGACCCTCGCCCGCACCGTACGAGGGCGGCTCATCGGCCTCGTACCGCAGAGCCCGGCCGCCCACCTCACCCCGGTCCGCACCGTCCGCTCCCAACTGGAGGAGACGGTCGCCGCGTTGACCGCGACCCGGGGGCGCGCCGCCCTGCGGGCCGCCGCAGAGGCCGCCGCCGAACGGGCCGCGTTCCCCGCCGACCACCTCGACCGCCACCCCCACCAGCTCTCCGGCGGTCTCGCCCAGCGCGCCGCCACCGCCCTCGCCCTGGTCGGCGACGCACCCCTGCTGCTCGCCGACGAACCCACCACGGGACTCGACCGCGACCTGGTGGACCGTACGGCCGACGAACTGCGGCGGCACGTCGACGACCCGGGCCAGGGCGGCCGCGGGCGCGCCCTGCTGATGATCACCCACGATCTGGCGGCCGCGGAGCGCATCGCGGACCGGGTCGCGGTCATGTACGCCGGGCGGATCGTCGAACTCGCCGACGCAGCGGCCTTCTTCGGCTCACCCGGGCCCCGCCACCCCTACAGCCGCGGCCTTCTCCAGGCCCTGCCCGACCGCGCCTTCACCCCCATCCCCGGCATGCCGCCCGAACTCGGCGACCTCCCGGCCGGCTGCGCCTTCGCCGCCCGCTGCGACCGGGCCACCGACACCTGCGCGACCGAGCCGCCCGCCGGAACGGTCGCCTGCCACCATCCGCACGTGCCGGAGGACGTCCGTGCTTGAACTGCGCTCCATCACCGCCGGATACGCCAGGAACGCCCCGGTGGTGCGGGACGTGTCCCTGACCGTCGCGCCGGGCGAGTCCGTCGGTCTGCTCGGCCCGAGCGGCTGCGGCAAGTCCACCCTCGCGCGGGTCGCGGCCCTGCTGCACCGCCCCGACGCCGGCACCCTGCTCCTCGACGGCGAGCCCGTACGGCGCTGGCGCCACCACGCCCCACGCGAGAAGCGCACCGCCTTCGGGGTCGTCTTCCAGCAGGCCAGGCTCTCCGCGGACCCGCGGCTGCCGCTCACGGACCTGATCGCCGAGCCCCTGCGCGCCACCGGCCGCGGTGCGGAAGTCCCCGGCCGGATCGCCGAGTTGGCCCCCGTGGTCGGTCTCACCCCCGACCTGCTGACCCGGCGGCCGCACGAGGTCAGCGACGGTCAGCTGCAACGCGCCTGCCTCGCCCGGGCGCTGGTGCTGCGCCCGCGCATGCTGGTGTGCGACGAGATGACCGCGATGCTCGACGCCTCCACGGCCGCCGCCCTGGTCGCGGCCGTCGAGGACTACCGGGCCGCGACGGGCGCCGCCCTGCTGGCCGTCGGCCACGACCGCACCCTGCTCCGGCGCTGGTGCGACCGCACCGTCCAGTGGGACAGCCTGACCTGAGGCGCTACTCCTGTACGTGCCGGATGGCGTCCAGCACGATGTGCGCCACATGGTCGTCGGTGAGGGTGTACCGCGTCTCTCGGGCCTGACGCCGGGCGGTGACGATCCGGGAGGTGCGCAGCACCCTCAGGTGCTGGGAGACCAGCGGCTGGCTGACACCGAGGGCGGTCACCAGTTCATGGACGTACTTCCCGCCGCCGGACAGTTCCCGCACGATGCCCAGCCGTACGGGCGAGGCCAGGGCGCGCAGCAGCTCGCCGGCCGCCTGGAGAGTCGGATCCGGTTCGTCCGTCGGGGGAGTGGGCGTCGTTGTCATATGCATACATTAGCATATGACAACGATTCCCAGTTCTGGTTCTTCGTCCGGCTGGGCCCTAGGGGCGACTGCCGTCAGTGGTCGTCCCAGTGTCCCTCGTGGGCGGCGTGCCGGTGGCCGTCGTGCACGTAGTCCGTGTGGTCGTCGTGCCGCACGGCCAGGTGGCCGCAGTCGTCGCCGTGCTCGTGGTCGTGGTTCTGGTGCACCGCGTGGCCGTCGGTCGCGCACTCGTCGGTGTGGCCGTCGTGCGTGCGGTGGATGTGGCCGTCGTGGGCGTAGTCGGTGTGGTCGCGGTGGGTGAAGGCGAGGTGGCCGCAGTCGTCGCCGTGGGCGTGCGCGTGGTCGTCGTGGGTGATGTGCTGGGCGGTGGTCATGGTGGAGCTCCTTGCGTGTGCTGGCGCCGGCCGCGACGTGTCGACCTGGGCCGGACATGGCGACATTAACATATAGCGATTCCTGCATGTATTGTCGGAGGACCCGCCACGGCCCGCCATCCGGGGCGGGGCGTACGGGTGAATCGCCGGTCTCTCTAGCGCACCGCCACGACCACGCAGCTGTCGCCGTACTGCCACACCGGGCCGGCCGTGGCGAAGCCGGACTGCCCAAGGAGCTCCAGGTGGGCGGAGAGGGGGAGTTCGGCGGGGCGCGTCGTGCCCAGGGAGGCTTCGCGGCGCCGGCGCTCGGCGAGGAGGTCGGTCAGCTCCGGGTCGTCGCCGACCGCGGCCCACCAGGAGCCCCAGTCCTCGTGGGCGAACACGCGCTGCCGGTCGGCCCGGCACCGCCCGACATGGGCGGCGATCCCCGCCGGGCTCGTCTCACCCTGGGGGAGATGGTCGCCGTTGACGAGGACGCCCCCGGGGCGCAGCAGCGCGGCGAGCTGCCGGTAGGTGCCGAGCAGGGTGTCGCGGTCCAGGTAGTGCAGGGCCGTCGTGGAGACCGCCGCGTCCAGGGGCCGGTCCAGTTCCAGGGCCCGCACCCAGCCCGGCGCGCCGATCTCCGCGTCGACGTAGCGGGCCGCGTCCGGGTGGTGGGTGCGGCCCAGCTCCAGCAGGACGGGATCCCGGTCCACGGCCACGATCTCGGCGTCCGGCAGCCGCCGGATCAGCCGGGCCGCGAGGGAGCCGGGCCCGCAGCCCAGGTCCACCACGAGAGGCGGGGCCGCGCGCCCCGCCGTGACGTGCTCGACGACATCGGCGATCACCGTGAACCGCTCCTCGCGGTCGACGGCGTACCGCTGCTGCTGGAGCTCCCAGCGCTCCACCCATCGCTCCGCCGTCGCCAGACTCAGCCCCATCCGGTCGCGCCACCTCGCCGTCTCGCACCTGACTCGTTACGGCCCGAGCCTACAGGTGGAAACGGTTCCCATTATGCCCAGTCGGCTGTGTCACCGGAGTGACGCGAGAACGGACAGCAGCCGGTCCACCTCCTCCACCGTGTTGTACACATGCAGGCTCACCCGCACCGAACCGGTCTTCTCGCCCGCGTCGCCCTGGCAGTGATGGTCGGAGCGCACCATGAATCCGTGGCTGAACAGGATGAACCCCAGGTCGCCCGAGTCGACTGCGCGGTGCCGCAGCGTCACGATGCCCTGGCGGCGCTGCACGGCCGAGTCGGCGGCGAGGCTGAGCGGGCAGCCGAGGATCTCGTAGGCGTCCAGCCGGCGCAGCCCCTCGGTGAGCCGGACCGCCAGGTCGGTCGTCCAGCGCTCGATCCGGTCGACACCGGCCGCCTCCAGCCAGTCCAGGGCCGCTTCGAGCGAGGCGATGCCCACCGTGTTCGGGGTGCCGCTCCACCCGCCGGGCACGAACTGCGGCCCGCGCGCCTGCCGGGCCCAGACCGCCCCCGAACCGGGCAGGGCCAGCGCCTTGTGACCGGAGAACACCACGAAGTCGACGTCCAGCTCCGCCACGGACACCGGCAGATGACCCACACTCTGCGCGGCGTCCAGGCAGATGACCGCGTCCGGGCCGACGGCCTCACGGATGCGGTGCACGTTCATGTCGCCGCCGTAGACGTGGTGCACATGGGTGGTGGCCACGAACCGGGTGCGCGGCCCGGCCCGTTCCGCCAGCGCCCGGTGGTCGTAGTCCCCCGAGCCGCTCTGGTACGGCATCGGCACCACCCGCACGTGCACCCCCTCCCGCGCCAGCGACTGCTGCGCCTCCAGCCAGGGCACGATGTTCGCCCGGTGATCGGCGTCCGGCACGACGATCTCGTCGCCGTCGCGCAGGAAGCCCGGCAGCCAGTCGCGGGCGATGGTCCGCAGCCCCTCGGTGGTGCCGCCGGTGAAGTGGACGGCGGAGCGCTCCGGCCGGTCGTCCCCGAGGAACCGGGCGACGCGCCCGCGGGTGCGCTCCACCAGCTCCGTGGTCCGGTTGGCCCAGGTGTAGGTGCCGCGCGCCGAGTTGGCGTTGGAGGTGGTCAGATACGTCTGTACGGCGTCCAGGACGGCCTGCGGCTTCTGCGCCGTGGCCGCGCTGTCCAGGTACGCCAGCTCCGGATGCCCGGTGACGATGGGGAACTGGGCGCGCAGCGCCCGCTGCCACCGCTCCTGCTCCTCGCGGCTGCTCGGTGTGTTCACGCCGGTCAGTCCCGCACCAGGGGCGCGCCCGCGTCCCGCCAGGCGATGATGCCGCCGGCCAGGCTGCGTACGTCCGGATGGCCCATCCGGGTCAGCAGCGCCCCGTACCGGGCGGACTGCTCACCGACCGGGCAGGCCAGCAGCACCGGCTGACGCCGGCTGAACGGCAGGCCGCCCCGCACGAGTTCCGCGAACAGCTCGTCGACGATGTTGACCGAACCGTCGATGTGCAGCGCCGCGTACGCGTAGGGGCTGCGCAGGTCGACCACGAGCGGCCGGTCGGTCTCGATCCAGCGCCGGGCCTCGGCCACGGTGACCGACGGCGCCCCGCCGACCTCGGCCTCGGACAGGTCGGCCGGTGAGTTCCTCCGGGGCGGGCGGCCCAGCAGATCGGGCCGCCGCTGCCGGACGTAGCTCAGATAGCTCTCCACCCGGTCGCAGACGATGAACACCGCGGTCCGCCGCTCCTCCGACTCCGCGTCCAGCGCCCGCAGATGGCGGACGGCGCCGAAGTAGGCCGCCCCGCCGGTGGGCCCGCCCAGGATGCCGCAGCGTCGGTTCAGGGTCAGCATCCCCTCGATCGCCTGGTCGGCGGTGACCGACTCCATCGTGTCGTACGTCTCCGGGTCGAACAGACCCACCTCCTGCACCTCGTCGATGGTGCGGATGCCGGGGATGAAGTCGGACTTGGCCGCCACGAGCCCGACCACCCGCACGGAGGGATCCTCCTCGCGCAGCGCGCGGGCGACGCCCGTGGAGGACCCGGCCGTGCCCACACAGGCGACGAACCAGTCCGGGACGCGGCCGTCCAGGTCCTTGACGATCTCCGGTCCGGTGCCGGTGAGATGGGCCTCGGTGTTGCGCGGGTTGAAGTACTGGTCGGTGTGCAGATAGGCGCTGCCCGAGGCGGCGAGCGTGCGGTGGAACAGGGTCAGCGGATCGTCCGTGGCGGTCGGGTCCAGGCACTCGCTCTGCCCCGGCAACTCCTCGATCTCCGCCCCGAGCAGCAACAGCAGGTCCTTGATCTCCGGGACCCGCATCCGGTTGGTGACGCTCTTGAAGCCCAGGCCGTGCATGCCCGCGATGACCGCGAGGGCCTTGGCCGTGTTACCGCTGGACAACTCGACCACCTGACTGCCGTGTTCGACCGCCTCGGCCAGCAGGGGTCCCGCCATGCTCCAGGCGGCGCGGTCCTTGACCGAGCCGAAGGGGTTGAGCATTTCGAGCTTGGCGTACAGATCGATGGTGCGCAGGCCGTGCACCGCCGGGTCTATCCGCACCAGAGGGGTGTTGCCTATCGCCTCGGTGATGCTGTCGTACCTCACTGAGCTCCCCTCGCGGGCGTGATCGGCCAGAACTGGTCGTCGAGGCACCAGCGCCAGGCATCGCCGTCCTGCCAGGCGGCGACCTTGCCGGCGGCGGGCTGGTGCTGGGCGCGGGTGGCGTGGAAGTCCATGGCGTAGCCGGCGGTGTTGGCGAAGGCCAGCAGGTCGCCGGGTTCCGGGCGGCGCGGCAGGAACACCGTGCGCCGGGTGATCAGGTCGGTCTCCAGGCAGAGGCTGCCGAAGAGATGCACGGCGACGGGCACGTCCCCCGGCCCGGCTCCGCCCCGGGGGACGACCACGGGGTCCATGAGCACTCCGTGGTCCTCCAGCGCGATGTCGTCCGCCTTCGCGGCCAGCCGTACGAGCAGTTCCCCGCCACCCTCCTGGGTGCGGACCTCCAGGACACGCGCGAGGGTGAGTCCGCACTGGTCCAGCAGCGCCCGGCCGGGCTCGGTGTGCAGGTCGTACAGGTGCTCCAGCAGCAGCGCTGCCAGCGGGCGCCCGCCCAGCGAGGCGGCGGGCCGGGCCAGCAACTCGTCCAGGTAGGCGGCGCCGGCCACGGACCGGTATGCGGGGTACAGACCGAGCGTGCCGCGCAGGGTGCCGGACTCGTTGCGCAGCCCGTAGCCGTGCCCGCCCCACGTCAGAGGCGGACGCCGGCCGAGGACGGCCGCGGTCAGCGCGGTCGTGTACGCCTCCCACTGCTCGCGCTCGGCGAGATAGCCGATGCCGAACCCGCCGCCGATGTCCACGGCCCGCGGCCGCAGCCCCCGGCTCCGGCACAACTCCAGCGCGGCCAGGCTCCCTTCGAGGGCGGTCGCCTTCTCCGTGACGCTCGTCGTGTCCAGATGGAAGGCCACCCCCGCCGGATCGACCGCGTCGGCGTGCCGCTCGACCGCCTCCAGCAGCAGCTCCAACTCCCTTACGGGCGTGCCGAAACGGCTGCGCCGGCTCAGCACCTTCACCCCTGACGACTCGAAGCCCGACAGCCGCAGCAGCACCCGCACCGGGGCGAGCGTGTGCTTGCGCACCAGGGCGGCGAGCTGGTCCAGCTCGGCGACGGCATCGACGCTGACCGTGACACCCGCACGGGCCGCCAGCCACAGGAACTCCGGGTTCTTCGGCCCCGTGGCCGTGATCCGGCCGGCACTGAACCCGGCACCCAGCGCGTGCTGCAACTCGCCCAGCGACGCGACGTCCACGCCCGCGTCCGTCGCGGCGAGCCGCCGCAGCAGCGCGCTGGACCGGTTGGCCTTGTGGGCGTAGAAGACCTGGCCCGACAGGTGGTGCGAGCGGTACACCGACCGGAACCGCTCCAGGTTCTCGGCGATCTGGTCCGGCACCACGACGTGCAGGGGTGAGCCGAGTGCGTCGACGATCGAGTGCAGCGTGCCGTGCGCCGCCACGAGCGACCTCAGCCGTGGCTCCAGCCGCGGTTCGAGATACAAGGGCCGGCCGTCCATGCGCGCTCCCCCTCCTGAGGCCGCCGCACCCGTCATCCGGGCACGTCGGACACTCCCCGCGTATCGCCGTATAGCCCATATCCATTCTTCGGTCGCTTTACGCCCTGTAAGGCCCGGGCCCAGGGCCTGGGCCGGTGTGAAGCGGATCACGGGCCGGGCCGCGGCGCGCGCCGGGCGCGAGGCGGCGGCATCCGCGGTTCACGGCTCGTCGCGGGCACGCCCCGTGCGGCACGCATGTGCCTGACGCCCCGCGGGCACCCCGGCCGGAGACCGGCGCCGACCGTCCGAGGAGGGACGTGGACCGGCATCCGCGCCGGCTCGTCACCCCCTCGCCGCCCTCGGTGAGGGGCTCGGCTCCCGGTAGCAGACCGGTGACATTCGGGACGGACCCGTAGCGGGCCGGCAGGGCAACGCATGCGGCCGGTGACGGGTCGTACTGGGGGCAAGGGCAGAAGCCCGGGCAGCCGACCGGGAAAACCGGGGGAACCAATGGGGGAGACCATGAAGATCCGTGCCCGAGGAATGCGGCAGAACCGAGGCATCCGCACCACCGTGGCCGCGCTGGCGGCCGTCGCCGGTGTGGCCGCAGCCGCCGTCCCGGCCGTCGCCGCCACCGCACCGGCCTCCGGTACGCCCCGTTTCCTGGAGCCGGCCGAACTGCCGCCGCACCCGACGTCGCCCTGGTACGCCGGTCCGGTCACCGCCGGTCAGCCCGACCCGCTGCCGGTCTGCGTGGGCGACGCGCTGCCGTCCATCACCACGCACCGGGACTACTGGACGGAGTACGACACGAACGCCCAGCAGATCACGGTCGTGGAGCGCAGCGAACAGCGGGCGAAGAACTTCGCGGCACTGCTGCGCAAGGACCTCGCCGGCTGTGCGAAGAAGCTGATGCAGCAGGACCCGGACATCACGGCGACGCAGAAGTACTACGGCCGGCTGAACGTCGAGGAGGGCGCCGACGTCTACGGCATCCACACCGCCTCCGCCTGGGGCTCCTCCGACATCGGCCTCTTCTCGGTCGGCCGCGACGGCACGACCGTCACGGTCGTCCGCTGGGGCCAGATGGGCAATTTCCAGCACGCGCAAGTGGCGGACTTCAAGGCCACGACGGTGACGGCGGTGAACAAGCTGTACTGACGGCTCAGCCCCGGGGCGGCTCGGCCGGGGCGTCGTACACGAGGAGCCCGTCAGCGCGCAGACGGGCTCCCGGTGTCGGCGAATGGGCACTCAGACGCCCGTCGTGCATGAGGTGGTGGGCCGGTGCGCCGCGGGCCAGTACCGCGAAGTCGGCGATCAGCCGGCGGTGACAGCGCCACCAGACCGCCTCGCTGCACATCACGGCCGTGCGGGCGCCCGCGGCCTCGTGCAGCAGGCGGTCCATCGCGGTGACGAACTCGGGGGAGCGGGTGTGGGCGGCGTAGCCGCGGAAGGACGCGTTGCGCCACACCACGTCCGGACTGTCCGCGGGCAGGGGGCGGAACCCTCCCAGTGCGGGTTCCCACCGGTAGGTGATGCCGGCCGCCGGCATCCACTCGGCGAGCCGCTCCCGCAGCAGGTCGGGGTCCCGCCGGCTGCCGGGAGCGGTCCGCACGTCCACGACGGCCGTCACCCCGGCACCGTGCAGCAGCTCGCCGATCCGGTCCCGGCCGGCGGTGCTGTGCCCGAAGGTCAGCAGAAGCGCGTCCACAGGAGCGGACTTTCCCGTTCCGGCGGGCCCACACCTGAGGACGCGCTTCCGGTCAGATGTCCCGGAACGTCTCGATCTGCGCCCCGACCGAGTTCAGCCGTTCCGCCAGGTCCTCGTAACCCCGGTTGATGACGTACACGTTGCGCAGCACCGACGTGCCCTCGGCGGCCATCATCGCCAGCAGGACGACCACCGCGGGGCGCAGCGCCGGCGGGCACATCATCTCGGCGGCGCGCCAGCGGGTCGGGCCCTCGACCAGGACGCGGTGGGGGTCGAGGAGCTGGAGCCGGCCGCCGAGGCGGTTCAGGTCGGTCAGGTAGATCGCGCGGTTGTCGTAGACCCAGTCGTGGATGAGGGTCTGGCCCTGGGCGACCGCCGCGATGGCCGCGAAGAACGGGACGTTGTCGATGTTCAGGCCGGGGAACGGCATGGGGTGGATCTTGTCGATCGGCGCCTCCAGCTTGGAGGGCCGGACGGTGAGGTCCACCAGCCGGGTACGGCCGTTGTCGGCGAAGTACTCGGGCGTCCGGTCGTGGTCGAGGCCCATCTCCTCCAGGACCGCCAGCTCGATCTCCAGGAACTCGATCGGCACCCGGCGCACCGTCAGCTCCGACTCGGTGACGACGGCCGCCGCGACCAGGCTCATCGCCTCGACCGGGTCCTCGGAGGGGGAGTAGTCCACGTCGACGTCGATGGTCGGGACGCCGTGCACGGTGAGCGTGGTGGTGCCGATGCCGTCGACCTTGACGCCGAGGGCCTCCAGGAAGAAGCAGAGGTCCTGGACCATGTAGTTGGACGAGGCGTTGCGGATGACGGTGATGCCGTCGTGCCGGGCGGCGGCGAGCAGCGCGTTCTCGGTCACCGTGTCGCCGCGCTCGGTCAGGACGATCGGGCGGTCGGGGCTGATCGCACGGTCGACCTGGGCGTGGTACTGGCCCTCGGTGGCGGCGATGTCCAGGCCGAAGCGGCGCAGCGCGATCATGTGCGGCTCGATGGTGCGCGTGCCGAGGTCGCAGCCGCCGGCGTACGGCAGCTTGAAGTGGTCCATGCGGTGCAGCAGCGGGCCGAGGAACATGATGATGGAGCGGGTGCGGCGGGCCGCGTCCGCATCGATCGCCGCCAGGTCCAGCTCGGCCGACGGCACGATCTCCAGGTCGACGCCGTCGTTGATCCACCGGGTGCGCACGCCGATGGAGCCCAGCACCTCCAGGAGGCGGTACACCTCCTCGATGCGCGCGACGCGGCGCAGTACCGTGCGCCCCTCGTTGAGCAGTGAGGCGCACAGCAGCGCCACGCACGCGTTCTTGCTCGTCTTCACGTCGATGGCACCGGACAGCCGGCGCCCGCCGACCACCCGCAGATGCATCGGACCGGCGTAACCGAGCGACACGATCTCGCTGTCGAGGGCCTCCCCGATGCGCGCGATCATCTCAAGGCTGATGTTCTGGTTGCCGCGCTCGATCCGGTTGACGGCGCTCTGGCTGGTGCCGAGCGCCTCGGCAAGCTGCGACTGCGTCCAGCCTCGGTGCTGCCGGGCGTCACGGATGAGCTTGCCGATGCGTACGAGGTAGTCGTCTGCCATGAGGTTGAGGTTATCTCAGATATGAGATGACACCCGACCGGGGGGTCCGAACGGGTGACGGGACGTCAATCCCGCCCGGCATCCTCAGTGCCGGCGCGCCCTCGTGGTGCGCCGCCACCCGAAAGGTCCGGGCAGATCCATCGATGTCGTGCGACGTCCTGTGCTGCTGCGGGTGTAGCGCGGGCCGTTCTTTCCGCCGCCGGTGGTGATGGACCAGGAGCGCTTGTTGATGTTCAGGCGCACCCCCGGAAGGATCCGGAAACTCTTGCGGAACGTGAGCGGCATGCCTGTCTCCTCTTCCGTGTGCGGGGAATCCGGTTCGGATACCTGGTTCGGATACCCGGGAAAAGGGCGCGCATGACCGCAGGGTGGGCGCCGGGGCATGACCATCCGGCGCTCGTGTACTAGAGTTATCTCGACATCGAGATATCTGCCGAGAGAGCACCGCAAGCCGCCACCCTCGGTAAGGCATACCTAACTTAGCCTTACCTTAGCGGATCGGCCGAGATGCCGTGGCGGCAGGATCGTGGTGGTACGCGCACATCAATGAAGGAGACTGTCGTGTCGGCGAACAGCTTCGACGCCCGCAGCACGCTGCAGGTGGGCGACGAGTCGTACGAGATCTTCCGGCTGGACAAGGTGGAGGGCTCGGCTCGCCTGCCCTACAGCCTCAAGGTCCTGCTGGAGAACCTGCTCCGCACGGAGGACGGCGCGAACATCACCGCCGACCACATCCGTGCCCTCGGCGGATGGGACTCGCAGGCCCAGCCCAGCCAGGAGATCCAGTTCACGCCGGCCCGCGTGATCATGCAGGACTTCACCGGCGTTCCCTGTGTCGTGGACCTCGCGACCATGCGTGAGGCCGTCAAGGAGCTGGGCGGCGACCCGGCGAAGATCAACCCGCTGGCGCCGGCCGAGCTGGTCATCGACCACTCCGTCATCGCCGACAAGTTCGGCACGAACGACGCCTTCAAGCAGAACGTCGACCTGGAGTACGGCCGCAACAAGGAGCGCTACCAGTTCCTGCGCTGGGGCCAGACCGCCTTCGACGAGTTCAAGGTCGTCCCGCCCGGCACCGGCATCGTCCACCAGGTGAACATCGAGCACCTGGCCCGTGTCGTGATGGTCCGCGACGGCAAGGCCTACCCGGACACCCTGGTCGGCACCGACTCGCACACCACCATGGTCAACGGCCTCGGCGTGCTCGGCTGGGGCGTCGGCGGCATCGAGGCCGAGGCAGCCATGCTCGGCCAGCCGGTCTCCATGCTCATCCCGCGCGTCGTCGGCTTCAAGCTGACCGGTGAGCTCCAGGCCGGCACCACCGCCACCGACCTCGTCCTCACGATCACCGAGATGCTGCGCAAGCACGGCGTCGTCGGCAAGTTCGTCGAGTTCTACGGCGAGGGCGTCGCCGCCACCTCGCTGGCCAACCGCGCCACCATCGGCAACATGTCGCCGGAGTTCGGCTCCACCGCCGCGATCTTCCCGATCGACGACGAGACCATCAACTACATGCGGCTCACCGGCCGCAGCGAGCAGCAGCTCGCGCTGGTCGAGGCGTACGCCAAGGAGCAGGGCCTCTGGCTCGACCCGGCCGCCGAGCCCGACTTCTCCGAGAAGCTGGAGCTCGACCTGGCGACGGTCGTCCCCTCCATCGCCGGCCCGAAGCGCCCGCAGGACCGCATCGTCCTCGCGAACGCCGCCGAGCAGTTCAAGACGGACGTACGCAACTACGTCGACTCCGTGGACGAGGCCGGCCAGGAGTCCTTCCCGGCCTCCGACGCCCCGGCCGTCGCCCCGAACGGCGCCCCGTCCAACCCGGTCACCGTGACCGCCCCCGACGGCACGACGTACGAGATCGACCACGGCGCGGTGACGGTCGCGGCCATCACCTCCTGCACCAACACCTCCAACCCGTACGTCATGGTCGCCGCCGCCCTGGTGGCCAAGAAGGCGGTGGAGAAGGGCCTGACCCGCAAGCCGTGGGTCAAGACCACCCTCGCCCCGGGCTCCAAGGTCGTCACCGACTACTTCGAGAAGGCGGGCCTGACCCCCTACCTCGACAAGGTCGGCTTCAACCTCGTCGGCTACGGCTGCACCACCTGCATCGGCAACTCCGGCCCGCTGCCGGAGGAGGTCTCCAAGGCCGTCAACGACCACGACCTCGCGGTCACCTCGGTCCTCTCCGGCAACCGGAACTTCGAGGGCCGTATCAACCCCGACGTCAAGATGAACTACCTGGCGTCCCCGCCGCTGGTCGTGGCCTACGCGCTCGCCGGCTCCATGAAGGTCGACATCACCCGGGACGCCCTGGGCGCCGACCAGGACGGCAACCCGGTCTTCCTGAAGGACATCTGGCCGACCGAGGCCGAGGTCAACGAGGTCGTCGCCAACGCCATCGGCGAGGACATGTTCTCCAAGTCCTACAGCGACGTCTTCGCGGGCGACGCCCAGTGGCAGGCGCTGCCGATCCCGACCGGTAACACCTTCGAGTGGGACGCCGAGTCGACCTACGTCCGCAAGCCCCCGTACTTCGAGGGCATGGCCCACGAGCCGGCCCCGGTCGAGAACATCTCCGGCGCCCGCGTGCTCGCCAAGCTGGGCGACTCGGTCACCACCGACCACATCTCCCCGGCCGGTGCCATCAAGGCCGACACCCCGGCCGGCAAGTACCTCACGGAGCACGGCGTCGAGCGCCGCGACTTCAACAGCTACGGCTCGCGCCGCGGCAACCACGAGGTCATGATCCGCGGTACGTTCGCCAACATCCGCCTGCGCAACCAGATCGCGCCGGGCACCGAGGGCGGCTACACCCGCGACTTCACCCAGGCCGACGCGCCGGTGTCGTTCATCTACGACGCCTCGCAGAACTACCAGGCCGCCGGTATCCCGCTGGTCGTCCTGGCCGGCAAGGAGTACGGCTCCGGCTCGTCCCGCGACTGGGCCGCCAAGGGCACCGCGCTCCTCGGCGTCAAGGCCGTCATCGCCGAGTCCTACGAGCGCATCCACCGCTCGAACCTCATCGGCATGGGCGTGCTCCCGCTGCAGTTCCCGGAGGGCATGTCGGCCGCGTCCCTCGGCCTCACCGGTGAGGAGACCTTCGACTTCACCGGCGTCGAGGAGCTCAACAACGGCACCACCCCGCGCACGGTGAAGGTCACCACCGACACCGGCGTCGAGTTCGACGCGGTCGTCCGCATCGACACCCCCGGCGAGGCGGACTACTACCGCAACGGCGGCATCATGCAGTACGTGCTGCGCAGCCTGATCCGCAAGTAAGCGGACCGCCACGGCAGTTCGAGGGCCGCGTTCCCGGGAGACCGGGGGCGCGGCCCGCGCCGTTCTCGCGGCGCGGGCGGGTCACTCGCCGCGGTACTTCGCCGCCGCGGCCTGGGCGAGGTCCTGCGCCTTCTCCAAGGCCGTGTCCACCGACTGCCGCCCGGCGATGGCCGCGGCGATCTGCTCCGAGACCGCTGTCCCCAGCACGGCGAACTCGGGGATGCCCAGGAAGCCGATGCCGTCGTAGGGGCGGGGGCCGACGCCCGGGTTCTGCGGGTCGGCGGAGTCCGTCGCCGCCGTGAACTCCTGCCGGTACCAGGCAGCGGCCGCCTGTTGGTACTCGGGCTTCTCGTAGAGCGACATGCGGTTCCCGGCGGGGGCCGAGGTCCAGCCCACCTCCCGGCCGACCAGTTCCTGGAACTCCTTGGAGGAGGCCCAGGAGATGAACTCCCAGGCGGCGTCCTTGTTCTCGGCCGCCTGCTGGATGCCCCACGCCCAGGTCCACAGCCAGCCGGCCTTCTCGGTCCGGTCGTGGGGGGCCGGGACGTAACCGACCTTGCCCTTGACCGCGGAACTGTCGGCCTCGATCGACGAGGCCAGCGACGTGGCGTCGTACATCATGGCGCACTTGCCCTGGACGAAACGGTCCAGGATCTCCAGCACACCCATCCGCTCGGCGCCGGGCTGGCCGTGGGAGCGGAGCAGGCCGACGTAGAACCCGACGGCCTTCTTGAACTCCGGTGAGGTCAGGCGCGCGTTCCAGTCCATGTCGTACCAGTGGCCGCCGAAGGTGTTGACGACCGTGTTGATCGGGGCGAGGTTCTGGCCCCAGCCGGGCAGACCGCGCAGGCAGATGCCGCTCGCGCCGTCGGTTCCGTCGACCCGGGCGGCGAGGTCGGCGACCTGCTGCCAGGTCGGGTTCGGCGGCATCGTCAGCCCGTCCTTGCGGAACAGGTCCTTGCGGTACATCAGGAAGGAGCCCTCGCCGTAGAAGGGCTCGGCGTAGAGCTTGCCGTCCTCCCCGGTCAGCGAGGACGCGAGGTTCGGGAAGACGTCGTCCTGGTCGAAGTCCTTGTCGGCCTTCACATAGGAGTCCAGCGGGGCTAGCCATCCGTTGTCCGCGTAGATCGGCACCTCGTACGCGCTGACGCTGGCCACGTCGTGGTTGCCGGCCTGGGTCGCGAACTCGCGGTTCATCTCCTCCCGTGCCTCGTTCTCCGGCAGCAGCGTGTAGTCGACGGTGATGCCGGTCTCCGCCGTGAAGTGCTTCTTGGTGAGCTTCTTCAAGGTCTGGATCTGAGGCACGTCCGTCGCGAGCACACTGAGGTCGGCCTGCTCCTCGCCACCTGGCAGATCGGTGTCACCGCATCCGGCGAGGACCAGACCGGCGGCGACCGCGACGGCCACGGCCGCCTGAGTGAGGCGGCTGCGTTTCATGACATCTCGCCCCTTACCCACCTTTGCCATTTGTTAGGCATTTCATAAGAAACGGATTGATGGGCGACTTCCGGGCGCCGACTGCGGGGCGCCCGGCGGTCACGGCCGGCCGCGTCTGGCCTGGGAGCGTCTGGACAGCGCGTCGGCCGCGACGGCGGCCAGCAGCACCCCGCCGGTGATCATGAACTGCACGGCGTCCTGGACGCCCAGCAGCCCCATGCCCGAGGCGATCGACTGGATCACCACCACACCGAGCAGCACCGACCAGGGCGAGCCCCGCCCGCCGAACAGACTCGTCCCGCCGATGACGGCCGCCGCGATCGCGTTGATCAGCAGCATCCCCGAACCGGCGGCACGCGCCGTCGTGGGGCTCGCCGAGGTCAGCCCCGACGCCACGAACAGCCCGCCGACCGCGGCCAGCGTCCCCGACACCATGAACATCGCGACCCGCACCCGCTCCACCCCGATGCCGGCCCGCCGGGCCGCCTCGACCCCGCCGCCGAGCGCGTACACCCGCCGCCCGTAGCGGGTGCGGCGCAGCACGTAGTCCGAGACGACCAGGACCACCAGGAAGATCAGCAGGGCGAGCGGCAGTCCCTGGAACCGGTTGAGGGTGACGGCCGCCGCGAAGGACACCACCGCGAGGAGCCCCGTGCGCAGCCAGACCTCGCCCTCGGACGGGTAGGGCATCCCGGCCGCCCGGTGCCGGCTCCGGCGGCGGCGGGCGGCCAGGACGTACCCGGCCGTGCCGAGCCCCGCGACCGCGTACGCCGCCAGGTCGTCGCCGAAGTGGTGGCTGGTCAGCGAGGCGACCAAGCCCTCCTCGTCGATGTTGATCGTGCCGCTGGCTCCCAGCAGGTAGAGCGTCAGGCCGTTCCAGATCAGCAGCCCGGCCAGCGTCACCACGAACGCGGGCACGCCGAGCCAGGCGTGGAAGACCCCGTGGAAGGCGCCCACGGCCGTCCCCGCGGCCACCGCCACGATCACCGCCAGCCACTCCGGCACCCCGTGGTTCACGTTCAGCACGGCGAACGCCGCCCCCGCCAGGCCGCTGACCGAGCCGACCGACAGATCGATCTCCCGGATCAGCAGCACGAACACGATGCCGACGGCGACCAGGCCGGTCCCGACGATGTCCACGCTGAGGTTGGACAGGTTGCGCGGCGAGAGGAACTTGTCGTCCAGCCCCTGGAAGACGATCCAGATCACGATGAGCCCGGCGATGACCAGGAGCGGCCCCCGCTCCCCGTCGCGCACGCCGGCGCGGACGTCCAGGGCGTACTCCCGCAGGTTGTCCTGCCATCCGCGGGTGCGCCGGCCGCGGCCGGTGGTGACCGGTCCGGCGCTGCCCGGCCCGGCCGGTCCGCCGTCCCGGTGCGGCCCGCCGCGGCTCACGGCCACGCCTCCTCGTCGCCCTTCGTGCGGTGGGCCACGGCGTTGTCCGCCGCCCCCGTGACGGAGGAGATGATCTGCTCCTGGGTCACCGTGCTCACGTCGAACAGCCCGTTGTTGCGTCCCAGCCGCAGCACGGCCACCCGGTCCGCGACGGCCTTGATGTCGCCCATGTTGTGACTGATGAGGATGATCGCCATACCGCGGTCGCGCACCTCCTCGATGAGGTCGAGCAGATGGCTGGTCTGCTCGACGCCGAGGGCCGCGGTGGGTTCGTCCAGCAGCAGCACCTTGGGCGCGCCCATGAGCGAGCGGGAGATCGCCACGGCCTGCCGCTGCCCGGCCGACAGCGCGGCGACCGGCACCCGCACGTCGGGGATGCGGATCGACAGGGCGCGCATCAGATCACGGGCACGGCGCTCCATCTCGACCTCGTCGAGGACGCCCACCCGGTCGATCTCGCGGCCGAGGAAGAGATTGCCGACGACGTCCAGGTTGTCGCACATGGCGAGGTCCTGGTACACGGTCGCGATGCCGAGCGCGTGGGCGTCGTGCGGGCGTTTGATCTGCACGAGACGCCCCTCCCACTCGATGACGCCCCGGTCGGCGGGGCTGACCCCGGAGATCACCTTGACCAGCGTGGACTTGCCCGCTCCGTTGTCGCCCGCCAGGGCCACGACCTCACCGGCCCGGACCTGCAGGTCGACGTCGACGAGCGCCTGCACGCCGCCGAACCGCTTGGTGATGCCGCGCAACGCCAGGACGGGGGGATGGGCCACGGGGAACCACCTCGCTCACCGGGTGAGCCCGGCCCGGGCGCAGTCCGGGCGGAGCTTCGGGGTGCAGATCTGGTCGATCGTGTAGACACCGTCCCGGACGAGCGTCCGGCCGATGGTCTCGCGGGTCACGGCGATCGGGTCGAGCAGCACCGCCGGGACGTCCTCGGTCGTGGGACTGTCCACCTGCGCCGTGACCAGGGCGTCGACGTCATTGCCGCGCGCCAGGGCCACGGCCATCGCGGCGGCCGCCTCGGTCTCCAGCCGGAACGGCTTGTAGACGGTCATGTACTGCTCGCCCTTGACGATCCGCTGCACCGCGTCCAGGTCGGCGTCCTGGCCGGTGACCGGGGGCAGGGGCGCGACACGGGCGCTCTTCAGCGCCGAGATGACACCGGCCGCGATCGAGTCGTTGGCGGCGAGCACCCCCTCGATCCGGCTCGGGCCGAGGGCGCTGATCGCGGCGGACATGTGGTCGTGCGCGTTCTCCGTACGCCACCCGATGGTGTCGTACGACTTCAGGATCCGCACCCGGTTCCGCAGGACGGCCAGGGAACCGCCCTCGTACCAGGCGGCGTTGGGGCTGGACGGGTCGCCGTTCATCATGACGACACCGCCGCCGTCGGCCCTGGCCCCCATGCCCTCCAGGAGCGTCTGGCCCTGGAGTCTGCCGACCTGCGCGCCGTCGAAACTGACGAAACCCGAGATCGGGCCCTCGGCGAGCCGGTCGTAGGCGACGACCGGAATGCCCTCGCGCTCCGCCGCGCGCACCGTGGAGCGCAGGGCCTTGGGGTCGACGACGTCCAGGATCAGCGCCGAGACCCCCCGGGTGATCATGGAGGTCATCTGCTGCCGCTGGCTCGCCGCGTCGTTCTCGGCGTTGGCGTACACGAGCGTGCAGTCGGGGCACAGCTCCTTCAGCCGCTTCTCGATCAGGGGCTTGTCGGACTTCTCCCAGCGGGGCACGGCCCGGCTCGGCAACAGCAGCCCGACGGTCAGCCCGCCCTCGCCCTCCCCGCCGCTGTCGGTGCACCCGGCGAGGGACACGGCCAGGAGGAGCGCCAGCAGCACGGCGGCGCCGCGCAGGGCGAGACCACGCATCAGGGACCTCCCTCGGGGGGCCGGTTCCGGTGCGGGGGCGTGTCTGCGACCCCGTCGCCGATGTGTTCCATGGCCCGGTCGAGGCCGACGGCCTGCTCGCCTTTGCGGCTTGCCGCCCGCTCGCCCTTGTGGCCTGCCCTCTGCTCGCCTTTGCGGCTTGTCGCCTGCTCGTCGTGGCGGCCTGCCGTCTGCGTGTCCTGGCGGTCAGTGGCGTGGTCGTCGTGGCGGTTCGTGGCGCGGCTGCTGTCGCTGTCGATGTCGCTTTCGCGGCCGGCGGCATGGTCGTCATGGCGGTCCGCGACACGGCCGTCGTGACCGCCCGCCGTCCGGTCTTCGCCACGGTGCCGGCTCTGGCCGCGCGACTTGCGGCGGTCGCGGTCCCGGTTCCGGCCCAGGCCCCAGCTGCGGTCCCGGCCCAGGCCCCAGCCGCGGCCCGGCTTCCGCTCCTCCTCCGGCTCGGCCTCCGGTTCCTCGTCCGGCTCCGCGCCGCGTTCCGTGTCCCCTTCCGGACGGGTGACGACGATCTCGCTCCAGACCTGCTTGCCGCCGCCCACCGGCACCGAACCCCAGGTGGCCGACACGGCCTCGACCAGGAAGAGCCCACGGCCGCCCGTCGACTCCCAGTCCACGACCACCGGCTTGGCCGGCGCCCGGGGCGAGGAGTCGCTCACGGCCACCCGCAGCCGGTCCGCCGCCAGGGTCAGCTCCACCCGGACCGCGCCCTGGGTGTGCACCAGCGCGTTGGTGACCAGCTCCGACACCACCAGCAGGACGGTGTCGGCCTCGGTCGCGATGCCCCACGAACGCAGCGTGCGCGCACTGAACCTGCGGGCGTGCATCACCGCGTCCGGCAGCCGCCACACCACCCAGCCCGCCCGCACGGGACGTACCCGCATCCCGTCGTAGCGCAGCAGCAGTACCGCCACGTCGTCCTCACGGCGTCCGGCCTCGCCGAGCAGCTCGTCCGCCATCCGCCCCGGGTCGGCGGGATCGGCGGCGGCGAGCGCCCGGCGGACGAGCCGCATCCCCTCGTCGACCTGCAGATCGGCCGACTCGACCAGGCCGTCCGTGACCAGCGCGAGCACCGAGCCCGGGGCGAGCGCGAGGGCGGTGAGAGGGAACTCCGCGTCCGCGAGGACGCCCAGCGGGAGCCCGCCCTCGACCGCGATCTCCGCGGTGCCGCCGTCGGGATGCCGCACGAGCGGCGCCAGATGCCCGGCCCGCACGAACAGCGCGTTCCCTTCCTCCATGTCGAGCTCGACATAGCAGCAGGTGGCGAAGAGGTCCGTCTCCATGCCGACGAGCAGCCGGTTGGCGTGCGCGACGACCACGTCCGGCGGATGCCCCTCCACGGCGTAGGCCCGGACCGCCGTACGCATCTGGCCCATGATCGTCGCGGCCCCGGCGCTGTGCCCCTGCACGTCCCCGATGACCAGCGCCACCTTGTTCTCCGACAGTGCGATCACGTCGTACCAGTCGCCGCCCACCTGGAGACCGCGCCGGGCGGGCAGATAGCGGGCCACGGCGGTGCCCCCGGGCAGCTTGGGGAGCCGGCGCGGCAGCAGGCTGCGCTGGAGCATCGTCGCGAGCTCCTGCTCGGCGTCGTAGGCGTGGGCGCGCTTCAGGGCCTGCCCGACCAGGCCCGCGGTGGCGGTCAGCAGGGCCCGCTCCTCGGGGGCGAACTCGTGCGGGGTGTCCCAGCCGACCAGGCAGACCCCGGCCACACCGTTCTTGGCCGGCAGCGGCAGCACCGCGAGCCCGCCGGGGCCGATCCCCGCGAGCCCCGGTTCCAGCGCGGAACCGGCCGGCCACAGGCTCACCCGGCCGTCCCGCAGTGCCGCCTGGAGCGTGGGCAGCGCGGTGACCGGCGCGTCGGGCCACTCCGAGCGCCACTCGCGTCGCCACAGCTCCGGCCAGGCACCGGCACCCGGCGGATCGAGCACGGTGACCGCCAGCCGGTCCTCCAGCAGTTCGGCGAGCGCCACCCGGTCGGCACCCAGCGGCTCGCGGAGCGCGGCGACCACCACACGGCTGACGTCCAGGACGGTCGTGGCGTCGTCGAGCGCGGCCGTCAGCCACTGGATCCGGGCGACGTCGCTGGCGCTGCGGCGCAGCACGGGTGCCGCGCTCACCACGCCCAGCACCCGTTCCGGAGTGCCCTCGGGCCCCTTCAGCACCCGGCAGTTCAGCCGCAGCCAGCACAGCTCACCGGTGGGCCGGCGGATACGGAACTCCAGCTCACGCCGGCCGGGGGTCTGAGCGGACGGCTCGATGACCGACATCAGCGCGGGGACGTCCTCCGGGACGCTGTACGAGAGCAGCGTGTCGGTCTTGCCGTCGAAACCGCCCTCGGGGATGCCGACGAGTTCGAGCAGCGCCGGGTCCGTCTCGACCAGCCCGGTGCCGGGCGACAGGGCGAAGGACCCGACCCCCATGGCACGCAGGGCCGAATCCAGCAGTGGCGAGGGCGCCGACCGGTCCGCCTCGCCCCGCAGCCGCTCGGCGACGGCCTCGGCGTACCGCTCCAGGAACTCCTGCTGCTCGGCCCCGAGCCCCTCCCCGGCCTCGCCCACCACGACCAGGCATCCCAGCCACCCGCCCGCGGCCCCCAGCGGCAGCGCCCCGAGCGGGGCGGAGGCCGCCGCGCCTTCCTCACGCCCGAGCGTCACACTCGCGAGCCAGACGGCCCGCCCCCGCTGATACGCTTCGGCGACGGCGGGGCAACCGCCCCCGGTACCGGCCTCACCCGGAGGTACCGGGGCGGGGGAGCCGTGGGATGCGGCAGGTGATGACGGACCGGGGGAGGCACTCGCCCCCGTGCCCGCGGTACCGGCCGAGACCGCCACCCGCCCCGGCAGCCGGTACCGCTGCTCGGACTCGGCCCCTGCCGACTCCACCAGCCGGAGCTCCGCGCCGTCCTCACTGCGCACGTACACCGCCGCCAGCGCCACGCCGGCGAACGCCAGCAGGCGGGCTCGCGCGGCCGGTTCCGGAGCGGGACGAGGCGGACCGGTGCCCCCGTTCCCCGGTGCCCGAAGACCGGGGACCGCGGCCCGGGCATCGCCGTAATGGGGCATGTCCGCATCCACCTCCCGTCCATGCCGCAGCCACCGGCAGGTGGGAGTCCCCGGAACTCAGGCGACGACGACGCGGGCACGGGACCGGCGGCGCGGGGTCGCGCCTCCCATGGCGGATCCACGCCGCTCATGAGCGGCAGGGCACCCACACAACAGAATCGCACACCTGGATAACCACGACATATGGGGCGACCGGACCGGCTCGGTCGGCACGCCTGGCGGGTTCCGAGCACACGCCCGCAACCCCGAAACGCGGGCTCGCTCAACGTGGGGCGGCCCCGCGCCGAGACCTGGCGAATCGCCACAACGGGCCCGGTCACCGGACTCCCCGGTCACCGGACCCGCCCCGTCCGACCCCTCAGCCCACCCGGCAGGGCAAGCCGCTCGTGGTGTCACCGCCGGGCCCGGAGACGACGTACCCGAATGTCGTGCTCTTGCCCGGGGCCAGGGAGCCGTTCCAGTTGGCGTTGTGGACCATCACCGCCTGGCCGTTGTAGGTCGCGCTGCCGCTCCACAGGCTCTCGACCTTCTGGCCCGCCGGGAGCCTCCAGTCGACCATCCAGCCCAGCATCGGGACCGTGCCGGTGTTGGTGACCGTCACCTCGGACTGGTAGCCGCCGTTCCAGGTGCCCGTGGTCTTGCGGGTGGCCGTGCAGGTGCCGGGCACCGGCTCGGTCGGGTTGCCCGGCTCCTTGATGCCGGTCACCTCGCCGTTGCCGCCGTCGAAGACGACGTCGGAGCAGGAGTAGAAGGTCTCCTGGCTGTCGGAGCGCTGCCAGACCATGTAGATGATGTGCCGGCCCGACTTGTTGTCGGGGAGCTTGCCCTTCCAGGCGTAGTTGGCCTCGACCGTGCCCGGGGAGCCGTTCAGCGGCGGGTGGTCGACCGAGAGGAAGGGCTGGGCCTCCATGTCGTTCCAGGTGAGCGTCTTCGTCGGGTCGAAGCCGTCCTTGGTGATGTAGACGTAGAACCAGCCCGGGTGCGCCGCCCAGGCGTTGTAGGAGAAGTCGACCGTCGCGCCCGAGGTGAGATGGGTGAGCGGCCAGTCCTTGCTGGGCGTGTTGAACCCGGTGAAGTTGGTGTTGCCGCCGCTGCACAGCTCGCCGTCCGGCACGAAGCCCTTGGTGCGGCCGGCGCCGTCCGAGCGCAGCACCGAGAACCAGTTGTAGAACGGCGTGGTGCCGCTGACCTGCTGCGCACCCCGGCACGCGGGGTTCACCGGCTTGATCTCACCGGTGTCGGTCAGCCCGTCCTGCCAGCACAGGAACGTGCGGCTGCCGGGCTTCATGGGTGTGCCGTGGGCCTCCGCCTCGCCCCCGGCCGTCATGACCAGGCCGATGGCCGGGACGGTGACGAGGAGGGAGAGCAGCACGAGGAAGAGGGCTCGGGTCCGGGCGGGGAGTGATAAGCGGGGCATCGTGGATCCTCCCGGCTTGCTTGTCAGGATCATGACAGCACCGTCCGTTCGTGGGGGTACGGACCTGCGGATGTATGTGCGCCGGTGCGCGGGGCGGGAGCCACTCGAGGGCGGGTTCCGGTCCACCGCTATGGGAGCGCTCCCACCCCGCCTGTTGCGGAAGTTAGCGCCCGGCGGCTCAGATGTAAACGGCCCCGCCGAAGCGCCTCGACGCGAGCCCTCATTTCTCTTGGCGGGGAGGCGGCAGCGTCATCACCGAATTCAAGGACCGGAGACCGGTGGTCAGGATGCGGCTCTGCCTCATATGGGACGTCGACCACTCCGCATGCCTTCACTGGATCGAGGCGCCGGAGCGGGCCGGAGCAGGCCGGAGCGAGCCGGAGCAAGCCGGAGTGACGAGGCGTCAGCCGCCTTGTCCGGCCCACGAGGCTGCCGTACAAAGGAAGTTGACTCTCCTTTCCCTTTGCGGTTGGCTGCGGAATCGACCATCAAGATCCGGGGGGATCCTTTGAACCGCACCATCCGTGCAGCCGTCTGCTCCGTCGCAGTCACCGGTCTCGCGTTCGGCCTCAGCTCCTGCTCTGAGGCGGTCGACCAGGTCGACAAGGCCGTGGACGAGACCTACGAGGTCACCTACGAGGTCACGGGGAAGAACATCGACTCGATCGAATTCCACGGCGGCGGTGGCAAGGCCATGGAGCCGAAGATCGAGTCGGTGTCGAAGCCCGAGCTGCCGTGGAAGAAGACGGTCACGCTGCGCGGCATCATGCCCGCGGCGGTCATGCCGGTGGCCGCGGACCCCGAGGGTTCCCAGATCACCTGCAAGATCATCCACAAGGGCAAGGTGCTGGAGGAGCAGAGCGCCGACGGCCTGGTGACCGCCGGCGGCTGCACCGCGGAGTCCCCGATCACGGGCTGAGCCGGGGCAGGACCGACGGAAAGGCGCAGCCCGCGGGCTGCGCCTTCCTTGTGCGCCGGCTGAACCGGCGCGGTCGGTGGCGTAGGTGGCGTCCGGGTGGTCTGCCGGCCGCTTGCGACGGTCACTCGTGCCGGCCGCCCAACACCGTCTCCAGCCAGCCCAGTTGACGCCGCACCTGTACCGCGTCACCCCCCTCGTGCCCGTTGAACGGATACGCGTGGATCTCCTTGCGCGGGTCCGTCCCCGTCAGGTCGGCGTACCGGTTGAAGGCCGCGTACGTCCCGCTCGGCGGGCACACCGTGTCCCGCAGTCCCACCCCGAAATGAGCCGGAGCCTGCGCGCGGCGGGCGAAGGAGACGCCCTCGACGTAGGACAGGGTGCGATGGGCGGCGTGCTCGGCGCCCCGGTGGACGGACAGGTACGCGGCGATCTCGCCGTACGGGCCCGCGTCGGTGAGGTCGAGCGCGCGGCGGTTGCCGCACAGGAGGGGGGCGGTGACCAGCACGGCCGCCAGGTCCGGGACGAGCCCCGCCACCGCCAGGGCCAGCCCCCCGCCCTGGCTGTTGCCGACGGCCACGGTCCGCGCCGGATCGACGCCGGGCAGCCCCCGCACGGCCGCGACCGCCCGCACCGCGTCCGTGATCAGGCGCCGGTAGTGGTAGTCCGCGGCGGAGAGCAGCCCGCGCACCGCCGGCCCGGGCCCGCCCGGCGCGACGGCGTGGGGATCGGGCGTGTCACCGCCGCACCCGTACTGGTCGCCCTGGCCGCGGTTGTCCATGAGCAGATGCGCGTACCCGGCGTTGACCCATGTCAGGCGTTCGTGGGGGAGCCCCCGGCCGCGCCCGTACCCGGCGAACTCGACGACGGCAGGCAGCAGTTCGCCGGCCCCGGCAGGCCGGCTGAACCACGCCCGCACCGGGTCGCCCGCGAACCCCCGAAACGTCACGTCCCAGGTCCGCGTCAGCCGCAGGCCCGTCTCCACCGGCCGCACCGACACCAGAGCGTCCGTCTGCCCGGCCTCCTTCAGCGTGCTCGTCCAGAACGCGTCGAAGTCGGCGGGCTCCTCGATGTCCGGGCGGTGGCGCTCCAGTTCGGTCAGGGGCAGGTCGAACGCTGGCACGGCGGCACCTCGCAGGAGTCGGTCGTCATCCAGAAACTTGCGACGAGGAACGGGCGGTCGGCCCCAGGGGTCTACCCAGCTTCGACGGTGTTCCAACGCGCCTCAGGCGTCCCGTCCGAGTCCGGCAGCACCCATTGACAGCGCTTTCTGGTGCCCATAAGTTGCCGCGAAGTTACCGGTAGAAGCTCGAAAGTTTCGGTTCCGCGTCCCATGCCCACGGGAGGCCCGAGCAATGAGCACGTCCACCACACCGGCCCCGCCGGGCACCCAGGACCAGCCTCCGGCCCGGGCCGCACCCCGCCGCGGCCGACGGACACCCGCCCGGACCGGCTGGCGCCGGGCGCTGCGCCGCGACTGGCAGTTGTACTCGCTGGCGATCCTGCCGCTGCTGTTCTTCCTGGTCTTCCGCTACTTGCCGATGATCGGCAACGTGATCGCCTTCCGGCGCTTCGAACCCGGAGGGTCGATCTTCGGCGAGGAGTGGGTGGGGCTGCGCTATGTGCAGATGTTCCTCAACGACCCCACCTTCTGGCAGGTGTTCCGCAACACCCTGTGGATCGGCGGGCTCACACTGCTGTTCTGCTTCCCGGTCCCGATCGTGCTGGCCCTGCTGCTGAACGAGGTGCGCCGGCGCTCCCTGAAGCGGTTCGTACAGTCGGTGTCGTACCTGCCGCACTTCCTGTCGATCGTGATCGTCGCGGGCATCACCATGCAGATGCTGGCCAGTGACGGCCCCGTCAACCATCTCCTCGGATGGTTCGGCCACGAGCCGGTCCGCTTCATCCAGGAACCCGAGTGGTTCCGCACGATCTACGTGGGCTCGGAGATCTGGCAGACGGCCGGCTGGGGCACGATCCTCTACCTCGCCGCGCTCACCACGATCGACGAGGACCTGTACGAGGCGGCACGGATCGACGGCGCCAACCGATGGCAGCAGATCTGGCACGTCACCCTGCCCGGCATCCGGCCCACCATGGTCACGCTGCTGATCCTCAACATCGGCACGTTCATGGCGGTCGGGTTCGAGAAGGTCCTGCTGCTGTACAACCCGCTGACGTACCCGACCGCCGACGTGATCTCGACGTACGTCTACCGGGCCGGTGTGGAGTCCAACAGCTTCAGCTACGCCGCCGCCATCGGACTGTTCGAGGCGGTCATCGGCCTGGTCCTCATCACGTCCGCCAACCAGCTCTCGCGTCGCACAGTGGGGACGAGCCTGTGGTGAAGCCGAGTCGTTCCTACCGGGTCTTCCAGGGCGTCAACGGGGTGGTCCTCACGCTCGTCGTGCTGGTGACCCTGTACCCCTTCGCCACCATCCTCGCGCGGTCCTTCAGCGGGGAGCGGCAGATCCGGGCCGGTGAGGTGGCCCTGCTGCCCAAGGGGTTCAACCTCACCACGTACAAGATCGTGTTCCAGGACGCGATGTTCTGGCGGAACTACGGCAACACCGTGCTCTACACGGTCGTGGCGACGGCCGTGGCCATGGTCCTGACGACGTGCTACGCCTACGTGCTGTCGAAGAAGCAGCTCAAGGGCCGTGGCGTGCTGGTCGGCATCGCCGTGTTCACGATGTTCTTCACCGGCGGCCTCATCCCGAACTACATCCTGGTCACCAGCCTCGGCCTGAAGAACAGCGTCTGGGCGATCGCCCTGCCGAACGCGATCAGCGTCTTCAACCTGCTGGTGATGAAGGCCTTCTTCGAGAACCTGCCGACCGAACTGGAGGAGGCCGCGCAGATCGACGGCCTGAGCACGTACGGCGTCCTGCTCAGGATCGTCCTGCCGCTGTCCAAGGCGGTCGTGGCGACGATGGTGCTCTTCTACTCGGTGTCCTTCTGGAACAGCTGGTTCAGCGCGTTCCTCTACATGGACCGGACCGATCTGATGCCGGTCACCGTCTACCTCCGCAACCTCATCCAGGGCGCCACGGGCGGCGGCAACGCGGGCGCGGGCACCGAGCAGCTCAGCCAGGTCGGCGCGAACATCCAGTCCGTGACCATCGTGCTCACCGCCCTGCCGATCCTCTGCGTGTACCCGTTCGTCCAGCGCTACTTCGTCTCGGGCGTGATGCTCGGCGCGGTCAAGGGCTGACGCCGCCTCATCGACTCGCCTACGGAACAAAGGAGTCTCCGTGCAGAACGCAGGACAGCTCTCGCGGCGCCAGATCCTCGCCGCCGCCGGTTTCATCGGCCTCGCCACGGTCACCGGCTGTGGCAGCGGGGACGACGGCGGGGACGGCAAGGACCTGTCGAAGAAGCGAGACGGCGCCATGAAGGACTACCGGGCGGGACAGCAGTTCAAGGCCGCCGAGCCGCTGTCCTTCTCGGTGCTGCACAACAACAATCCGGTCTACCCCATGAAGGACGGCTGGCTGTTCTGGAAGGAGCTCACCGAGCGCACCGGCGTGACCCTCAAGCCGGTCGACGTCCCGCTCGCCGACTACGAGAAGAAGCGCAGCGTCCTCATCGGGGCCGGCGACGCCCCGTTCCTCATCCCGAAGACGTACCACCCCTCCGAGGTCGCCTTCGTCTCCTCGGGCGCCGTCCTGCCGGTCAGCGACTACGTCAAGCTGATGCCCAACTTCCGGGACAAGGTACGCAAGTGGCGGCTGGAGCCCGAGCTCGACTCCATCCGCCAGTCCGACGGCAAGTACTACCTGCTGCCCGGCCTGCACGAGAAGGTCAAGTCCGGCTACTCGCTGTCCTTCCGCACGGACGTCCTCGACCGGCACGGCCTCACCCTGCCCACCACGTGGGACGAGGTGTACGACGTCCTCAAGGCACTCAAGGACGAGTACCCCGGCAAGTACCCCTTCTCCGACCGCTGGAGCACCAACACCCCCTTCCCCTGCGGTGCCCTGTTCAGCTACCTCGGCCAGGCCTTCGGTGTCAGGGCCGGCTGGACTTACGACAACATCAGCTTCGACCACAAGGCCCAGAAGTACGTCTTCACCGGCGCGCAGGACGCCTACCGCGAGATGGTCGAGTACCTGCGCAAGCTCGTCGCCGAGAAGCTCATGGACCCCGAGAGCTTCAGCCAGACCGACGACCAGGCCGTGCAGAAGCTCCTGGCCGAGAAGTCGTACGCGATGAGCGCCAACCCTCAGGTGCTGGTGCAGGAGTACCGGTACAACCTGGGCAAGCAGGTCAAGGGCGCGAAGATCGAGATGGTTCCGGTGCCGCTCGGACCGGCCGGGCCCGTGGTGCTGGGAGGCAGTCGCCTGGAGAACGGTGTGATGATCTCCAGCAAGGCGCTGAAGAGTGACAGCTTCGTCGCCATGATGCAGTTCGTGGACTGGCTCTGGTATTCGGACGAGGGCCAGCGACTGGCCCGCTGGGGCGTCGAGGGCGTCACCTACACCCGCTCCGGAAGCCGCTACAGGCTGAAGCCCGGCATCAGCCTCATGGGCTCCGACCCGGACGCCCCGAAGGACATGCAGAAGGACTACGGCTTCTACAACGGCGTCTTCGCCTACGGCGGCAGCTGGGAACTCGTCTCCTCCATGTTCAGCCCGGACGAGCAGAAGTTCCAGGCCGCCATGGCCCGGCGCGAGCAACTGCCCGTCGACCCCGCCCACCCGCTCCAGTCGTTCGAGCAGGAACAGGCGACCCTCTGGGACACGCCGCTGAAGGACACCGTCATCCAGAACACCCTCCGGTTCGTCCTCGGCAAGCGCCCGCTGTCCCAGTGGGACGCCTACCTCGGCGAGCTGAAGGCGAAGAACATGCAGCAGCTCGTCGACCTGCACAACAAGGCGTACGAGCGCTTCCGGAAGGAGAACGGGTGATCCGCGTCCCCGACTCGCCCCGGCGGGACGAGCGGCTCCGGCCCGGCCGGAGGGCCGCGGCATGAGCACCGTACGCGCCCACGACTTCGGCACCGGGACCCTCTCGCGCGCCTCCGCCCTCGTCCACACCCTGCTGACCGTCGAGGCGCTGCTCCTCCTCACCGCCTCCCCGGGCCTGGCCGCACTGCTGCTGTTCGACCCCGACCCCGCCAACCTCCCCCTCGCGGCCCTGTGCCTGCTGCCCCTCGGGCCCGCCCTGTCCGCCGCGCTCCACGCCCTCCACCACCGCGGCCGCGACCTCACCGAACTGCACCCGGCCCGCGCCTATCTGCGCGGCCTGCGGATCAACGCCGTACCGGCACTGAAGCTCTGGACCCCGCTGCTGGTCTGGCTGACGGTCATCGCCTTCACCCTCACGCACTTCTCGGCCACCGGCCTGCCCGGCTGGTGGGCGCTGCTGCTCACGGCGATCGGCGCCGGCTGCCTCCTGTGGGGCGCGCACGCCCTCGTCCTCACCTCGCTCTTCGCCTTCCGCGCCCGGGACACCGCCCGCCTCGCCGCGTACTTCCTGTTCCGGCAGGGCCGCGCCACCCTCGCGGCCGCCTCGCTGCTGGTTCTGACGGCCGCGTCGGCGGGCCTGCTGACCGAGGCCGTGCCCGCCCTGCTGGCCGCCCCGCTGCTGCTGTCCCTGCTGCACGGCAGCGGCCCGGTGATCGCCGAGACGCGGAAGGACTTCACCGCATGACGCGCAAGATCCGCTACGGCGGCGACTACAACCCCGAGCAGTGGCCCCAGGAGGTCTGGGACGAGGACCACCGCCTGTTCACCCGGGCCGGCATCGACACCCTCACCGTCGGTGTCTTCACCTGGTCCCTCACCCAGCCCGCCCCGGACACCTACGACTTCACCGTCCTGGACCGCATCCTCGACCGCGCGGCGACAGAGGGCCGCCGGGTATGCCTGGCCACCGGCACCGCCGCCCTCCCGCCCTGGCTCGCCAAGCGGCACCCCGAGGTCAACCGCACCGACTTCGAGGGCCGCCGCCACCGCTACGGCCAGCGCCATGACTTCTGCCCCAGTTCACCGGCGTACCGCGAACACGCCATCGCCCTGGCCTCCCGCCTCGCCGAACGCTACGCGCACCACCCGGCCCTGCTCGCCTGGCACATCAACAACGAGTACGGCGGCGCCTGTTACTGCGAGCGGTGCGCCGAGGCGTTCCGGCAGTGGCTCCGGGACCGGCACGGCACCCTCGACGCCCTCAACGACGCCTGGTGCACCACCTTCTGGTCCCACCGCTACACCGACTGGGACCAGATCGAGCCGCCGAACGCCCTCACCGAGCACTGGCGCGGCCCCGACCACACCGCCTTCCAGGGCACCACGCTCGACTACTTCCGCTTCACCACCGACGCCCTCCTCGGCTGCTTCCTGGCCGAGAAGGAGGCGATTCGCGCCCACGACCCGGACACGCCCGTCACCACCAACTTCATGGGCCTCTTCCGCCCCCTCGACTACCACCGCTGGGCGCCCCACCTGGACTTCGCCTCCTGGGACAACTACCCGCCCCTCGACGCGCCGCCGACCCGGCCCGCCCTCGCCCACGACCTGATGCGCGGCCTGAAGGACGGCGCCCCCTTCTGGCTGATGGAGCAGACCCCGTCCACGACGGCCTGCCGCGACGTCAACCCGCTGCGGCGGCCCGGTGAACTCCGCCTCGCCACCTTCCAGGCCATCGCCCACGGCGCCGACGCCGCCCTCTACTTCCAGATGCGGGCCTCCCGGGGCGCCTGCGAGAAGTACCACGGGGCCGTCATCGGCCACGCGGGCCGCGACGACACCCGCGTCTTCCGCGAAGTCGCCGCCCTCGGACGGGAACTGGAGGCCTTGGGCGACCGGACACTCGGCGCCCGCACCCCCGCCCGCACCGCGCTCCTCTTCGACTGGGACAGCTGGTGGGCCCTGGAGATCTCCGACGGCCCGTCCCGGCTGGTGAAGTACCCGGACGTGGTCCACGCCTACTACCGGGCCGCCCGGGAGGCGGGCGCCGACGTGGACGTGATCCCGCAGAGCGCCGACCTCACGCCCTACGACGTGGTCCTCGCCCCCGCCCTCCACATGGTCAAGGGCGATCTCGCCGCCCGCCTCGAAGCCGTCGCCGCCCGCGGCGGCACGGTCCTGGCCACCTTCCTCTCCGGCCGCGTCGACGAGCACGACCGCGCGTTCCTCACCGACGTCCCCGGGCCGCTCGCACCCCTCATGGGCATCCGCGTGGACGAATGGGACGCCCGGCCGCCGGAGTTCACCCAGACCGTCCCCGAGCTGGGCACGGAGGCCCGGCTCGTCTTCGAGATCGTGCGACCGCGCGGCGCCGGGCCTGTCGCCACGTACGGCACCGACTTCTACGCGGGCACCCCGGCCGTGACCCGCAACCCCGTCGGCGACCACGACGGCGAGGCCTGGTACGTCGCCACCGCCCTCGACCGGCCGGGCGTCGACGAGATCGTCCGCCGGATCCTGGCCCGCCACGACCTGCTCGGCCCCTACGCCGGCCACCCCGCGGTGGAGACCGCCACCCGGGTCGCCCCCGACGGCACCCGCCTGCTCTTCCTCCTCAACCACGCCCCCGAACCGGCCCGCCTCACCGCCCACGCCACCGCGACCGACCTGCTCACCGGCAAGCGGCTGGACCAGGGCGAACCCCTGGTCCTCGACCCCTGGGGCGTGGCGATCCTTCAGCAGATCCGCCGCCCCCGCCCGTCCGGCACCCCGGACTTGCGGAAGAAGTAGCTGTTGACCTGGTCGCGCCACTCGCGGGCGCCGCGGAGCTGCTCCTCGTAGCGCTCCGCCACCCGTGCGTGGCGCGCCGGGTCCACCAGCCCGGCCAGGGATGCCCACACCGACCGGGCCTCCTCGACCTCCTCGACACCCTCGAAGTGCGTGTCGTAGATGTGCTGGATCACGGTCTTCCCGCTCTTCAGCACATGCCCGTACGGCACGTGGTGGAAGAACAGCAGCAGTTCGTCCGGGCAGGTGTCCGGAGACTCGTACAGCTCGGCCCACGGCTTGGGGTACTGCCCTGCGTAGCCCGTGCCGGTCGCCACACTGCGGTCGACGCCGATGCCGTCCCGGTCGGCGAAGTGGTAGGTCCCCCAAGGGCTGTACTCGTATCCGTCCACGCTCGGCCCGTAGTGGTGCCCCGGCTGCACCATGAAGCCCACGCCCAGGGGAGCGGTGTACTTCTCGTACGTCCGCCAGGAGCCGTCGAGCACGGCGTGCAGCCCGTCGGCCAACTGCGGGGGCGCGGCCGGGAAGCTGAGTTTGATCCACTCGTCGAGCACCGCGCGCGGCTCGGCATCCGGCTGCCAGGCCAGCCGCCCGAAGGTGTACAGGTTGGCCTGCGCCAGCGGATGCCCCGTCCAGAACGGGTCGCCGCCGGCGTTCGACACGGCGACGAGCCCGCCCCGCGCCAATTCGCCCACCGACTGGTCGTGTTCGTGCCGGAACCGCAGCACCCCACTCCACATCGGCCCCAGCCAGCACACATGCCGCTGCTGCCCGGTGTACTCCTGGGTGGCCTGCAGCTCCACCGCCAGCCGAGTCCGCGGCATCGCGCCGATCAGCGGCGAGACCGGCTCCCGCACCTGGAAGTCCATCGGCCCGTGCTTCACCTGGAGCACGGCCTGCTCGGCGAACTCCCCGTCCAGCGGCACGAAATGGTCGTACGCGGCGCGGGCCCGGTCGGTCGTGCGGTCCCGCCAGTCCTGGCGGTGGTCGTAGACGAACGCCCGCCAGTGCACCGTGCCGCCGAACGGCTCCAGCGCCGCCGCCAGCAGGTTCGCGCCCTCGGCGTGACTGCGGCCGTACGCGAACGGTCCCGGCTGCCCCTCCGAGTCGGCCTTCACCACATACCCGCCGAAGTCGGGTATCGCCTCGTACACCCGCCGCGTCGCCCCGGCCCACCAGTCGCGCACCGCCCCGTCCAGCGGATCGGCGGTGGGCAGCCCGCCGAGCGTGACCGGCGCGGCGAAGGAGACCGACAGGTGGGTGCGGATGCCGTAGGGCCGCAACGCCGCGGCGATGTCGGCCACTTCACCGATGCGGTCGGTCAGCAGGCGCGCCTCGGCCGCGTGCACGTTGACGTTGTTCACGGAGACCGCGTTGATCCCGCACGCCGCCAGCAGCCTGCCGTACGCCCGCACCCGGTCGAGTTCGCCCCGCGCGCTGCCGTCCCGCCAGAACAGCGAGCCGCCCGCGTACCCGCGTTCCACCTGGCCCATGACCGGGTGCACGGCCACGTTGTCCCAGTGGTCGAGCATGCGCAGGGCGAGCGCCGGCCGGTGGACCTCCCGGGCCCGCTCCCCGCGGAAGGCGTCGTCGCCGAGCCGTACGACGTGGAACAGCCCGTACAGCAGGCCACGCCCGCCGGAGGCGGTGACGGTCGTCGTGCCGCCCTCCCGCGCGCAGGTGAAACCCTCCTCGCCGAGGGGCTCCGGGCCCTCGGCGCCGAGGGCGAGAGCCAGGTCGTACGCGCCGCCGTCCGGCGCGCCGCGCACGACCCGGCCCCCGAACCGCCGGCAGGCCTGAACCACCTCCCCGTGCACCGTCTCCACCAGGGGAGCCGACCCCCGGATCAGCGTCCGGCGGCCACCGATCGCCCGGAAGGCGGCGGGCGGCAGCCAGGCCGGGTCGACGCCCTCGGGCAGGACGGGCACGGGAAGCGGCACGAGACCCCCAACTCGGTTCTTCAGCCCAGCAGTTCGACCTCCGCCAGGGTCGCCTCGCCGTCGAGGACCAGGCGGTACTTCTCGTACGTACCCGGTGACTTCACCGAGAACGCACGGGTCTGCCGGTCCCAGGCGAAGGACTCCCCGGAGCGCCGGTCCAGCGTCCGCCAGGTGGTGCCGTCGGAGGAGCCCTGGAGCGTCCAGCCGTCCGGTGCCTCCGCCCGGTCCGCCGACGAGGTCAGCGTGTACTGGACCGCCTGGGCGCCCTCGCGGACCGGCAGGTCCACGGACGTCACCGCCGCATCCGTCGCCGACGTGTCGTCGAACAGGGCACCGTCCCCCTTCAGCACGTCCGCACGGGGCGTCGGCACCTCGTCGTCCCGGGTGATCGACACGGGCGCGGCATGCCTGCCCGTGCCCCAGGACGACGGCCGCGGGCCCATGCCGAACTCCAGGACACCGCCCTCGGCGACCAGCGCGTGCGGCAGGGAGGTCTTCGTCCAGGTCCGGCCGTTGACCTTCAGCCCCTGCACATAGACGTTCTTCGCGCTGTTGCGGGGCGCCTTCACCACCAGTTCGCGCCCGTTCTCCAGATGCACGGTCGCCTTCGTGAACAGGGGCGAGCCGATGGCGTACTCGCCGCTGCCCATCACCAGCGGGTAGAAGCCGAGCGCGGAGAACAGGAACCAGGCCGACTGCTCGCCGTTGTCCTCGTCGCCGTGGTAGCCCTGCCCGATCCCGCTGCCGGTGTACAGCCGGGACAGCACCTCGCGGACGTTCTTCTGCGTCTTCCAGGGCTGCCCGGCCGCGTCGTACATGTACAGGGCGTGGTGGGCGACCTGGTTGGAGTGCCCGTACATGCCCATCCGCACGTCCCGCGCCTCGGTCATCTCGTGGATGACACCACCGTAGGAGCCGACGAACTCGGGGGAGGCCGTCTCCGGGGTGGAGAGGTACTCGTCCAGCTTGTCGGCGAGGCCCTTGCGGCCGCCGTACAGGTTGGCCAGGCCCCGGCTGTCCTGCGGGGCGGTGAAGGCGTACCCCCACCCGTTGGTCTCGGTGTAGTCGTGGCCCCACACCCGGGGGTCGTACTTCGCGGACTCCACCCGCCAGTCGCCCTTGGCGTTCCGGCCCTGGAAGAACCCGGCCTTCGCGTCGAAGAGGTTCACGTAGTCCTGGGCGCGGTCCAGGAAGTACTCCGACTCCTCCTTGTAGCGCCGCTCGCCGGTCTCCTCGTACAGCTTCCGTCCCATGCGGGAGATGCCGTAGTCGTTGAGGTAGCCCTCCAGTGCCCAGGACAGGCCCTCGTGCGTCTCGGTGCTCGTGTAGCCGAGGAAGGGGGAGGTGCCCATGCCCTTGCGGCCGACGCCCGGGTTCGGCGGTACGACCGTCGCGTTCTTCACCGCCGCCTCGTAGGCCGCCTTCGCGTCGAAGTCGACGCCCTTGACGTAGGCGTCCGCGAACGCCACGTCCGACGACGTTCCCGTCATGAGGTCCGCGTAGCCGGGGGAGGACCAGCGAGAGGTCCAGCCGCCGTCCTTGTACTGCTGCACGAACCCGTCGGCCAGCTCACCCGCCCGGGAGGGGGTCAGGAACGAGTACGCGGGCCAGGTCGTCCGGTACGTGTCCCAGAAACCGTTGTTGACGTACACCTTGCCCTCGACGATCTTCGCGCCGGTGTGCGTCGGGGTGTCCGGGTTCGGCATGGGGGAGAAGGGCGAGGCGTACTTGTGCTTCCCGCCGACCTTCTCGAACCCGGAGTTCGGGTACAGGTACAGCCGGTACAGGCTGGAGTACAGCGTCGTCAGCTGGTCGGGCGTCGCGCCCTCGACCTCGACCTTGCCGAGCAGCCGGTCCCACTGCCGCTGGGCGCTCTTCTTCACCGCCTCGAAGGACCTGCCCTCCGGGATCTCCTGGCGGAGGTTGTCCTTCGCCTGGTCGAGGCTGATCAGTGAGGTGGCCAGGCGCAGGGTGACGGTCCGGTCGTCGGCCTTGAAGCGCAGATGGCCCTTGACGCCGCTGGAGTCACCCCCGGTCACCGGCTTGTCGAACTCGCCGTGGACGAACAGCCGGGTCGCCCCCGTCGACAGCCCGGACTTCACGTCCGAGTAGCCGGTGACGACCCCGTTCTCCTTGTCGAGGGTGAGCCCCGCCTGGTCCGTCACGTTGTCGAAGAGGACGCTCGCGTCGTCGCCGGGGTAGGTGAAGCGCAGCGCCGCCGCGTGGTCGGTCGGCGCCATCTCGGCCTTCAGCCCGTTCTCGAACCGCACCCCGTAGTAGTACGGCCGTGCCGTCTCGTTCTCGTGCTTGAAGGCCAGCTCCCGAGCCTCCCGGCCGAGGTCCGGAGTACCGGAGGCGAGGGACGGCATCACCTGGAAGGTCTGCCGGTCGCCCATCCAGGGACTGGGCTCATGACTCGCGCTGAACGCCTGGATCGTCGGCAGGTTGTCGGAATTGTTGGCTCGCGCGTAGTCGTACAGCCAGCTCAGCGATCCCGCGTTGGTCACCGGCGTCCAGAAGTTGAAGCCGTGCGGCACCGCCGTCGCCGGGAAGTTGTTGCCGCGTGAGAAGCCGCCGCTGGAGTTGGTGCCCCGGGTCGTCACCGCGTAGTCCGACAGATGGGCCTTCGGCCGCTCGGGGGCGGCGGACTCGATGGTCACGTCGTCCAGCCAGCCCCGGAACTTCGCCGGGCCCTCGGGGGAGTCGTACGCCACCAGGATCCGGTCCACGGTCTTCCCGGCCGCGACCGACCCGATCCGCGAGGCCACGTCGTTCCACTGGTTGACGTAGAGGATCTTCGCCGCGCCCTGCCCCTGCGGGGTCAGCGGGAAGCCGTGCTGGTCGGTGGCGCGCAGCTCGCTCAGGTGGGTGCCGTCCGTGAAGGCGAGGTCGACGGAGACGTTCGTGGCGTCGTAGTCGAGGTCGCCGTCCGCCATCGACGGGAAGATCCGGTAGGCCAGCCGCGTGTTCCGGCCGACGGCCACGTTCACGTCGAAGACCTTGTTGTACGAGTACGCCCGCCCGTCGGCGGTGTGCCGGCCGGCGTAACGCAGGGCCCGCTTCCCGGTGAACCCGGCGCCCGCCTTGGCGGTGGGGGAGCCGCTCGGCCCGCGGTCGACCAGGGAGAGCATGTCCTGCGGGACCGGCCCTTCGCCGCCGCCCGTGGACAGCTGGAGGTCGGCGAGCTGGAGGATGCCTCCGCCGTTGTTCGCGGTGACGTCCAGCCGGAAGTGCCGGTACTCGCCGGGTGCGGCGAGGTCGTACGTCTTGGTCTGGAACCGCTCGGAGAAGGATTCGCCGGAGCGGGAGTCCAGGGTCTTCCAGTCCTTGCCGTCGGCCGAACCCTTCAGGGCCCAGTCCTTCGGGTCGCGCTCATCGTGGTCGTTGGCCGACGTCAGCGCGTAACGCACCAGTTTGACTGGTTTGTCCAGGTCGAACTCGGCCCAGCCGGTGGGCTCGAAGGTGAGCCACTTGGTGCTCGGTTCACCGTCGACGAGGTTCTCCTTCACCTCGCCGCCGCCCGTGTTCTCGGCACTGGCCCGGACATCGGTGACCCGGTCGGTCACATTGCCCGGTATGCCGCTGCTGTAGCCGCCGTCCACGCCGGAGGCGCGCTTGCCCCCGTCGGGGCCGGTGTCGACGGTGTTGGACCAGTCCGGAACAGGGTCGTCCGCCTCGAACGAGGACGTGAACCCCCGATCGGGTTTCCCGGGGGCCTGCGGCAGTGCGACCGCAACGCCCTGCGAACCCAGGGCCAAAGCGAAGGCGGTCGCCGACACGACCGCCGAACCCCATCTGTGCCGAGCTTTCCGCTGCATCAACGGGTACCCTCCCTGCGCAGTGGACAACGTTGTCACTATCGATGCGCAAGGACCAGTAGTTGCCCAAGTGGCGGGGAGTGTCAAGGGTGTTGCCTGTGGCATTCGGGCGCGGTGACCGGGATATTTCCGGCGGAGCACCAACAGGTCACTCATACTTCCGCGAGGTCTCAACTCGGATAAGACCCACGGCCAACCTTGCGTTCGATCTTGATCCGCTGGCGGGAAGTGGACTATACCTGTCGGACGCTTCACACGATCCGCACTTCAGCGCCCACACGTCATCACCCGCACTTTCCTGCACGACCCAGCTTGACCCGATCGCGGTGCCGGGGAGGATCCGGTTCACCGCCTGAGTCCTGGAGAAGGCGAGGACTTGAGCATGGGATCCACTTCCGCCGAGAACCACGGCACCGAGGGTGTCGGCCGCCGTGATCTGATCAAAAGGTCCGCCGCGCTCGGGCTGATCTCCGTACCCACCATGAGCTTCCTGTCCGCCTGCGCCAGCAGCGGCGGGGACGACAGCGGGGACAAGGCCAAGGCCGGCAAGAAGACCGCGAAGAACCCGCTCGCCGTCAACGACACGGCCGGGATGGAATTCGTCCTGTTCGACGGCGGCTTCGGCAAGGAGTACGCCGAGGACGCCGTGAAGATCTACGAGAAGAACTTCCCCAAGGCCTCGGTGAAGTTCTCCGCCACCCAGAAGATCCAGTCCACGCTCCAGCCCCGCTTCAACCAGGGCACCCCGCCGGATCTCATCGACAACTCCGGCGCCGAGCAGATGGACATGGGCGTCCTGGCCGGCAAGAACCAGCTCACCGACCTCACCCCGCTGCTGGACGCGCCCTCCTACGACGACCCGGGCAAGAAGGTCCGCGACACGCTGCGCCCCGGCATCGTGGAGATGGGCCGGCTCGACGGCGAGAAGGTCTGGATCCTCTACTACGCCTACACGGTCTACGGCGTCTGGTACTCGCAGAAGGCCCTGGACTCGCTCGACGAGCAGTACCCCGAGACCTGGGACCAGATGCTCGCCGTCTGCGAGAAGGCCAAGAAGAAGGGCATGGCGGGCTGGACATACGCGGGCAAATACCCTTACTACCTCCCCTTCTCGCTCTACCCGATGATCGGCAAGGTCGGCGGCCGGGAGGTCCTCGACGCCATCGACAACCTGGAGCCGAACGCCTGGAAGCACCCGGCCGTCAAGGCCTGCTTCGACGCGTACTACGAGCTCTACAAGAAGGGTTACGTCCTCAAGGGCACCCCGGGCCTGGACCACATCCAGTCACAGACCGCGTGGGCCGAGGGCAAGGCGCTGTTCATCCCGAACGGCTCCTGGGTGGAGAACGAGTCGGCCAACGTCATCCCCGAGGACTTCGACCTGGCCGTCTCCGCGCCCACCGGCATCGACTCCTCCGACAAGATGCCCTTCGGCACGATCTGGGCCTCCGGCGGCGAGCCCTTCATCATCCCGGCCAAGGCGAAGAACGCCGCCGGCGGCATGGAGCAGCTGCGCATCATGCTCAGCGAGGCCTCCTCCAAGAACTTCACCGGAAAGGTGAAGTCGCTGACCGCGTACAACGGCGGCACCGACGGCGTCACCCTCACCCCCGGTCTGAAATCCGGTGTCGCGGCACTGGACAAGGCCGGCGAGAACGTGGTGAATCCCCGTATGCAGGACTGGTACGTGCAGTTGCAGAAGGAGAAGATCGGCGTCTCCGGGCTGGGCGAGATGATGGCCGGCCGCCTGACCCCGGCCGAGGCCATCAAGAAGATCCAGGCCTTCGCCGACGAGACCGCCAACGACGACTCCATCAAGCACTACAAGCACCAGTAACGGAACCGGAAAACCCAATTTCCGCACACGGCACCGGAGTGGCGATGCAGCACGGCAAGTACCGGTTCATCGTGGGCTTCCTGGCGTTGCCCCTGGGACTGTACGCGCTCTTCGTGGTCTGGCCGTTCATCCAGTCCATCTATTACTCGTTCACGGACTGGACCGGCCTGAGCCCCGAATTCAAGATGGTCGGTTTCGACAACTACAGCCGGATGCTCGACGACGACATCTTCTGGAAGTCGTTGCAGCACAGCCTGCTGTTCGCCCTCCTGCTGCCGGTGGTGACGATCGGCCTCGCGCTGTTCTTCGCCTTCATGATCAACGTGGGCGGCAGAAAGAGAAAGAACGGCCCGGTGATCACCGGTGTCCGCGGCTCCTCCTTCTACAAGATCGTCTACTTCTTCCCGCAGGTCCTCTCGATCGCCATCGTCGCGCTGCTGTTCGCGTTCGCGTACAACCCGGACAGCGGCGCGCTCAACTCGCTGCTGCGCGGCATCGGCCTGGACGACGTCCAGCCCCTGTGGCTGGGCGACCCCGATCTGGCCCTCTGGGCGGTGATGGCGGTCCTCGTCTGGTCGACCGTCGGCTTCTTCGTCGTCCTCTTCTCCGCCGGCATGGCCTCCATCCCGGCGGAGATGTACGAGGCCGCGCTCCTGGACGGCGCGAACCGCGTCACCACGTTCTTCCGGGTCACCCTGCCCCTCCTCTGGGACACGGTGCAGTCCGGCTGGGTCTACATGGGCATCCTCGCCCTGGGTGCCGAGTCGTTCGCGGTCGTACAGATCATGACGACCGGGCCGGGCGGTCCCGACTACTCGACCACCGTCATGGTCCTGTACGTGTACCAGAAGGCGTTCCGTGACGGGCAGGCCGCCTACGCCACCACCATCGGAGTCGCCCTGCTCGTCGTCACGCTGGCCTTCGCCGCCGTGGTGATGCGGCTGGGCCGTCGCGAGCGGCTGGAGTACTGACCGTTGAAGACGACCGAAACCCCCGCGCCGCTCCCGGCCGAGTCCGGAGCCCCGATCACCAAGACGGACGTCCGGCCGCCGCCTGTGAAGGAGAAGAAAGAGGGCACCGTCCTCAACGTCTTCTCCCACGGCGTCCTGGTCATCTGGGCGTTCATGGTGGTCATGCCGCTGCTCTGGGCGGTCATGACGTCCTTCAAGGACGACCGCTCGATCTTCAGCTCCCCCTGGTCGCTCCCGGACTCCCTGCACTTCGACAACTGGTCGCGGGCGTGGACCCAGGCCAACATGAGCGACTACTTCCTCAACACGGTGCTCGTGGTGGGCGGCTCCCTCATCGGCACGCTGGTCCTCGGCTCCATGGCGGCCTACGTCCTGGCCCGCTTCGACTTCCCCGGCAACCGCTTCATCTACTTCCTGTTCATCGGCGGCATGAGCTTCCCGATCATGCTCGCGCTGGTCCCGCTGTTCTACGTCGTGAACAACATGGGCCTGCTGAACACCATCCACGGCCTGATCCTGGTCTACATCGCCTACTCGCTGCCGTTCACGGTGTTCTTCCTGGCGGCGTTCTTCCGCACGCTGCCGACGTCGATCGCCGAGGCGGCGTTCGTCGACGGGGCCTCCCACAGCCGTACGTTCTTCCAGATCATGCTCCCGATGGCCAAGCCGGGCCTGATCAGCGTCGGCATCTTCAACTTCCTGGGGCAGTGGAACCAGTACATGCTGCCGACGGTCCTGAACACCGACCCCGACAAGCGGGTCCTCACGCAGGGTCTGGTGCAGCTGGCGGTCAGCCAGGGGTACAAGGGCGACTGGTCGGGCCTGTTCGCGGGTCTGGTCATGGCGATGCTGCCGGTGCTGGCGGCGTACATCGTCTTCCAGCGGCAGGTGGTGCAGGGGCTCACTGCGGGGGCGTTGAAGTAGCCCGGGCCGGAGGGGCTGGGGCCGGGTGGGTCCGCAACCCGGCGGAGCGGGGTACCGCTGCGCCCACCCGTGCCGCCTGGGGACACCGCCCAGGCCCTTGAGGCACTGGGGGGAGGCATGCATGCCCGCAGCTGGGGCGGAGCGCGCCCGCACCCGCGTACGGCGAGCAGGGGCCGTGTCGGGGGGTGTCCGCCCGCAGCGGTTGGCGCGTCAACGGGGAGTCAGTCGGCGTCCGAGCCCATCGCGCCGTTCCGAGGACGGACACCCCCCGGCGCGGCCCCGGCCCCCACACGGCGCAAGGCGAAGACGCGCACCCCCGAACAGCCGCGCGGGCCGCCGCAGGCAGAAAGCGCGTACCCCCACATAGCGCTCCGCGACGGACCGCATACGCCGCGGAATCAGTTCAACCTCTTGACGGGAGGCAACCCGAACGGCTCAGCTTAGAGTTCACTAGTTGGACATAGACGGGGTCTCATCGAAGCGGCCCCGTGCGCAGGAGGTCGTCGTGGAGACTCCGGGGTCGCAGTCATCGCTGCACCGAGCCAACCTGGAGCGGGTCGTACGAGCCGTGCGCCTGGCGGGCTCCCTCACCCAGGCCGAGATCGCGCGGACGACAGGCCTGTCCGCGGCGACGGTGTCCAACATCGTCCGGGAGCTGAAGGACGGCGGCACCGTCGAGGTCACACCGACCTCCGCCGGCGGCCGCAGGGCCCGCAGCGTGTCGCTGAGCGGCGACGCCGGCATCGTCATCGGCGTGGACTTCGGTCACACCCACCTCCGCGTCGCCATCGGCAACCTCGCCCACCAGGTCCTGGCGGAGGAGTCCGAGCCGCTGGACGTGGACGCCTCGTCCACCCAGGGCTTCGACCGCGCGGAACAGCTGGTCACCCGCCTGATCGAAGCCACCGGCGTCGACCGCTCCAAGATCGCCGGCGTGGGCCTCGGCGTCCCCGGCCCCATCGACGTCGAATCCGGCACCCTCGGCTCGACCGCGATCCTCCCCGGCTGGACCGGCACCAAGCCCGCCGAGGAGCTCCGGGGCCGCCTCGGCGTCCCCGTGCACGTGGACAACGACGCCAACCTCGGCGCCCTCGGCGAGATGGTCTGGGGCAGCGGCCGGGGCGTCCGCGACCTGGCCTACATCAAGGTCGCCAGCGGTGTCGGCGCCGGCCTGGTGATCAGCGGCAACATCTACCGCGGCCCCGGCGGCACCGCAGGAGAAATCGGGCATATTACACTCGACGAGTCCGGCCCCGTCTGCCGTTGCGGAAACCGCGGCTGCCTGGAGACCTTCGCGGCCGCGCGCTACGTGCTCCCGCTCCTCCAGTCCAGTCACGGCACCGATCTGACCATGGAGGGCGTCGTGCGGCTGGCGCGGGACGGAGACCCGGGCTGCCGTCGGGTGATCGCCGACGTCGGCCGTCACATCGGCAGTGGGGTGGCCAATCTCTGCAACCTGCTGAACCCGAGCCGCGTGGTCCTCGGCGGTGATCTCGCCGAGGCCGGTGAGCTGGTGCTCGGGCCGATCCGGGAGTCCGTCGGCCGCTATGCCATTCCCAGTGCGGCACGCCAGTTGTCCGTTCTCCCCGGTGCCCTCGGAGGCCGTGCGGAAGTGCTCGGAGCGCTCGCTCTCGCCCTCAGCGAGATGGGTGATTCGACCCTTTTGGACGGGACGGCTCCCAGTGCACTGCAGGCAGTCACCCCTGCCTTCACTTAGAGAACGGATGGCACCGTTGCCATCTCGTTAAGGATTTACTTCTTGACGTCGCACGTGTGGCCGAGTTGACTTCCAGCCACCTCGGCCGCAATGTCGCGGCCTCGTCAGGGAGGTTTCTGAAGTGAACACGCGTATGCGTCGCGCCGCTGTTGCTATTGCCGCCGGTGCGATGGCTGTTTCGCTTGCTGCCTGTGGCAGCGCCAAGGAGTCGGGCGACAACGCCGACTCCACCGGGTCCGCCAAGAAGGGCGACGACATCAAGGTCGGCCTGCTCCTTCCCGAGAACGCGACCGCCCGTTACGAGAAGTTCGACCGTCCCCTCATCGAGGAGAAGGTCAAGGAGCTCACCAACGGCAAGGGCGAGGTCGTCTACGCGAACGCCAAGCAGGATGCCAGCACGCAGAACCAGCAGGTCGACACGATGGTGACCAACAAGGTCGACGTGCTGATCGTGGACGCCGTGGACTCCAAGGCGATCGCCGGCTCGGTGAAGAAGGCCAAGGACGCGGGCATCCCCGTCGTCGCCTACGACCGCCTGGCCGAGGGCCCGATCGACGCCTACACCTCGTTCGACAACGAGACCGTCGGCAAGACCCAGGGCGAGGCCCTGCTGAAGGCCCTGGGCGACAAGGCCAAGGACGGCCAGATCGTCATGATGAACGGGTCCTCCACCGACCCGAACGCCGCCCAGTTCAAGAAGGGCGCCCACTCCGTGCTCGACGGCAAGGTGAAGATCGGCCGCGAGTACGACACCAAGGAGTGGAAGCCGGAGAACGCCAACTCCAACATGGAGGGCGCCATCTCCGCCCTCGGCAAGGACAAGATCGTCGGCGTCTACTCCGCCAACGACGGCATGGCGGGCGGCATCATCACCGCCCTGAAGGCCGCCGGCATCGCCGACATCCCCGTCACCGGCCAGGACGCCGAACTCGCCGGTGTGCAGCGCATCGTCACCGGTGAGCAGTACATGAGCGTCTACAAGCCCTACCCGCAGGAGGCGGACGTCGCGGCCGAGATGGCCGTCGCCCTCGCCCAGGGCAAGTCGCTCGACTCGATCGCCAAGGACAAGGTCGACAGCCCGACCACCAAGGCCATCCCCTCCGTCCTCGTCCCGGTCGTCTCGCTGACCAAGGACAACATCAAGGACACCGTCATCAAGGACGGCATCTACACCGTGAACGAGATCTGCACGGGCAAGTACAAGGCCGCCTGCGACAAGATCGGCCTCAAGTAAGAAGCCGCCAAGTCCCCCGTGGGGCACGGGAGTCCGAGCCGGACTCCCGTGACTCCATGCGGGGACCGGTTCGCCCCAGAGTTCCTCCGGCGCCCCGCCACATCAGCCCCGCAAGCTATGCGGGGCGCCGGACGGATCACTCCTCCCACCTTTCTGCACAACCTCCCGCCGGGTCAGGCGGCGAAGGAGATGGTTCACGTGTCCGCTACGCCCGTGCTGGCGTTGCGCGGGGTCTCCAAGCGGTTCGGTGCCGTTCAGGCGCTCACCGACGTAGAGCTTGAGGTCCACGCCGGTGAGGTGGTCGCCCTGGTCGGCGACAACGGAGCCGGAAAGTCCACGCTGGTCAAGACGATCGCCGGCGTGCACCCCATCGATGAGGGTGTCATCGAATGGGACGGCAGGTCCGTCCAGATCAACAAGCCGCACGACGCCCAGAACCTGGGCATCGCGACCGTCTACCAGGACCTCGCGCTCTGCGACAACATCGACGTCGTCGGCAACCTCTACCTGGGCCGGGAGATCCGCAAGCGCGGCGTCCTGGACGAGGTGGAGATGGAGCGCCGCTCCCGCGAGCTGCTCGACACACTGTCGATCCGCATCCCCAGCGTGCGCATCCCGATCGCCTCGCTCTCCGGCGGTCAGCGCCAGACCGTGGCCATCGCCCGTTCCATGCTCGGCGAGCCCAAGCTGGTCATCCTCGACGAGCCCACCGCCGCCCTCGGCGTCGAGCAGACCGCACAGGTCCTCGACCTGGTCGAGCGGCTGCGCGAGCGGGGCCACGCCGTGATCCTCATCAGCCACAACATGGCCGACGTGAAGGCCGTCGCGGACAAGGTCGCCGTGCTGCGCCTCGGCCGCAACAACGGCGTCTTCGAGGTCAAGTCGACCTCGCAGGAAGAGATCATCTCCGCCATCACCGGCGCCACCGACAACGCCGTGACCCGCCGTGCGGCGCGCACGAACGGGGAGGGTTCCAAGTGAGCATCGACAAGACCTCCGCGGCTCCGGACGACCACGTCGTGGAGAACCCCGAGGCGGCCAAGGCCGCCGTCACGGTCGTCGACCCCCGGCTGCTGGTGCGCGAGCAGGGCCTCAAGGGCTACGTCAGCGAGTTCAAGCGGAAGATGAAGTCCGGCGACCTGGGATCCATCCCGGTCGTCATCGGCCTCGCGATCATCTGGCTCATCTTCACGAGCCTGAACTCCAACTTCCTCACCGCGGGCAACCTGTCCGACATGTCCGTCGCCATGGTCGGCACGGGCATGATCGCCGTCGGCATCGTGTTCGTGCTGCTGCTCGGCGAGATCGACCTGTCGGTCGGTTCGGTCTCCGGCGTGGCGGGCGCGAGTTTCGCGGTGCTGAACGTCACCAACGGCATGAACGAGTGGCTCGCCTTCGTGCTGGCCATCCTCACCGGCACGGTCGCCGGCGTGCTGCACGGCTTCTTCTTCGCGAAGATCGGCGTGCCCGCCTTCGCCGTCACGCTGGCCGGTCTGCTGTTCTGGAACGGCTTCATGCTCCAGATCCTCGGTGACAACGGCACCATCAACCTCGACCCGGACGGGGTCGTGGCCCAGCTGACCAGCTACTACTTCTCCGACGTGGCCGCCGCGTACGGTCTGGCCGCGGTGGTGACCGCCGGGTTCTTCCTCAGCTCCTTCCTCGGCAACCGGCGCCGCGAGGCCGCCGGTGTGCCGTCGCGGCCGCTGAGCGAGACCATCGTGCGGACCGTGCTGCTGGCCGTGCTCGCCTTCACCGTCGCCATCGTCTTCAACCAGTACAAGGGCCTGCCGCTCGCCGTGGTGATCTTCATCGCGGTGCTGCTGGTCACGGACTTCGTGCTGCGGCGCACGGCGTACGGCCGGAAGGTGTTCGCGCTCGGCGGCAGCGTCGAGGCGTCCCGCCGGGCCGGCATCAACGTGGAAATGGTCCGGATCTCGGTGTTCGCGATCGCCGGGACCTTCGCCGCGGTGGGCGGCCTGTTCATCGCCTCGAAGATCGCCGCGGCCAACCAGGGCGCCGGCGGCGGTGACCTGCTGATGAACGCGATCGCCGCGGCGGTCATCGGCGGCACGTCGCTGTTCGGCGGCCGTGGACGCACCTGGAACGCGCTGCTCGGTGTGCTCGTGATCGTGTCGATCCAGTACGGCCTCGCCCTGGAGGGCATCGCCTCCCCGGTGCAGTACATGATCACCGGTGGTGTGCTGTTGGCCACGGTCGTCATCGACGCCGTCACCCGTAAGACGCAGAAGACGGCAGGGCGCGCGTAGCGCCGGTAAACACCTCCTGTGCCCGGTACCACCTCAGGTACCGGGCACAGCTGTGTCGTAGGGGTGCCGCACCATGGGTAGAGCCGAACGCGTGACGTACGACGCACAGCCTCGGCGCCGCCCGCAAAGGCGGAACATTAGACTCGACAAGCCCGGCAACAGCTCTACTGCAAGGAGGCACGGGTGCCGCTGCTGACCCGTATCAGGGGACCGCGCGATCTGGACCGGCTCAACCTGGAGGAGCTGAACCAGCTGGCGGAGGAGATCCGCAGCTTCCTCGTCGAAGCGGTCTCCAAGACCGGCGGTCACCTCGGCCCCAACCTCGGCGTGGTGGAGCTCACCATCGCCCTGCACCGGGTCTTCGACTCCCCCCGGGACAAGGTGCTCTGGGACACCGGCCACCAGTCCTACGTCCACAAGCTGCTCACCGGCCGCCAGGACTTCTCGAAGCTGAAGATGAAGGGCGGCCTGTCCGGCTACCCCTCACAGGCCGAGTCCGAGCACGACGTCATCGAGAACTCGCACGCCTCGACCGTCCTCGGCTGGGCCGACGGCATCGCCAAGGCCAACCAGATCCTGGAGCGCGACGACCACGTCGTGGCCGTGATCGGTGACGGCGCGCTGACCGGCGGCATGGCCTGGGAGGCGCTGAACAACATCGCCGACGCCAAGGACCGCCCGCTCGTCATCGTCGTCAACGACAACGAGCGCTCCTACGCGCCGACCATCGGCGGCCTCGCCAACCACCTGGCGACCCTGCGCACCACCGACGGCTACGAGCGCTTCCTCGCCCGCACCAAGGAGGTCCTGGAGCGCACCCCCGTCGTCGGCAGGCCGCTCTACGACACCCTGCACGGCGCGAAGAAGGGACTGAAGGACTTCATCGCCCCGCAGGGCATGTTCGAGGACCTCGGCCTGAAGTACGTCGGGCCGATCGACGGACACGACCTGGAGGCCCTGGAGTCCGCGCTCGCCAAGGCCAAGCGGTTCGGCGGGCCGGTCATCGTGCACTGCCTCACCGAGAAGGGCCGCGGCTACCAGCCGGCCCTCCAGGACGAGGCGGACCGCTTCCACGCCGTCGGCAAGATCCACCCCGACACGGGCCTGCCGATCGCCAGCTCCGGCGCCGACTGGACGTCGGTCTTCGGCGAGGAGATGGTCAAGCTCGGCGAGGAGCGCGAGGACATCGTCGCCATCACGGCCGCCATGCTCCAGCCGGTCGGCCTGGACAAGTTCGCCAAACGCTTCCCCAAGCGGGTCTACGACGTCGGCATCGCCGAGCAGCACGCCGCCGTCTCCGCGGCCGGCCTGGCCACCGGTGGCGTCCACCCGGTGTTCGCCGTGTACGCCACGTTCCTCAACCGCGCCTTCGACCAGGTGCTGATGGACGTGGCCCTGCACAAGTGCGGCGTCACCTTCGTCCTCGACCGGGCCGGGGTCACCGGCACCGACGGGGCCTCCCACAACGGCATGTGGGACATGTCGATCCTCCAGGTCGTGCCCGGCCTGCGGCTGGCCGCGCCGCGCGACGCCGACCAGGTGCGCGCCCAGCTGCGCGAGGCCGTCGCCGTCGACGACGCGCCGACCGTGGTCCGCTTCTCCAAGGGCGCCGTCGGCCCCGCCGTACCGGCCGTGCGCCGCGTCGGCGGCATGGACGTCCTGCGCGAGCCCGGCACCGACCGGCCGGACGTCCTGCTGGTCTCCGTCGGCGCCCTCGCGCCGATGTGCCTGGAGATCGCCGGCCTGCTCGACAAGCAGGGCATCTCCACGACGGTCGTCGACCCGCGCTGGGTCAAGCCCGTCGACGAGGCCATGGCCCCGCTCGCCGAGCAGCACCGCGTCGTCGTCACCGTCGAGGACAACAGCCGCGTGGGCGGCGTCGGCTCGGCGATCGCCCAGGCGCTGCGCGACGCGGGCGTCGACGTGCCGCTGCGCGACTTCGGCATCCCGCCGCGCTTCCTCGACCACGCCTCGCGTGCCGAGGTCCTCGCCGAGATCGGGCTCACCGCACCGGACATCGCCCGCCAGGTGACCGGGCTGGTCGCCCGGCTCGACGGCCGCTATGAGCAGTCCGCGGCGGGCGCCGTGGAGTCCGCGCGCGACTGACACCGCCGAATGGGCCGGTTTCACCACCGTGAAGGGTGGTGAAACCGGCCCATTGGCGTGAATTGGCCCCCGCCGGGGCATACGGATGGTGCCCCCTCTCGATCATGTCGAGGACGACAAGCGTGGGAGGTACCCCGTGAGCAGTACCCTCTTCCGGACGAAGAAGGTCGAGCAGTCCATCCTCGACACCGAGGAGCCAGAGCACGCGCTCAAGAAGTCCCTGTCAGCGCTGGATCTGACCGTCTTCGGCGTCGGTGTGATCATCGGTACCGGCATCTTCGTACTCACCGGCACCGTCGCCAAGGACAACGCCGGGCCCGCGACGGCTCTGGCGTTCGTGGCGGCCGGCATCGCCTGCGCCCTGGCCGCCCTGTGCTACGCCGAGTTCGCGTCCACGGTCCCGGTCGCCGGGTCCGCCTACACGTTCTCGTATGCCTCCCTCGGTGAACTGCCCGCCTGGATCATCGGCTGGGACCTCGTCCTGGAGTTCGCGCTCGGCACGGCGGTGGTGGCCGTCGGCTGGTCGGGCTACATCCAGTCGCTCATGGAGAACGCGGGCTGGACGATGCCCGCGGGCCTGGGCAGCCGGGAGGGCGCCGACGCCTTCGGCTTCGACATCCTCGCCGCCGCGCTCGTCCTCGTACTCACCGGCATCCTCGTGCTCGGCATGAAGCTGTCGGCGCGGATCACGTCGATCGTCGTCGCCATCAAGGTGACGGTCGTCCTCGTGGTGATCATCGCCGGCGCGTTCCTCATCAAGGGCGACAACTACGACCCGTTCATCCCCAAGGAGCAGCCCGTGGAGGCCGGGGCGAGTCTCGACTCCCCTCTGATCCAGCTCATGTTCGGCTGGGCTCCCTCCAACTTCGGCGTGATGGGCATCTTCACCGCCGCCTCGGTCGTGTTCTTCGCCTTCATCGGCTTCGACGTCGTGGCCACGGCAGCCGAGGAGACCAAGAACCCCCAGCGCGACATGCCCCGCGGCATCCTCGGCTCGCTCCTGATCTGCACGACGCTGTACGTCCTCGTCTCGATCGTCGTCACCGGCATGCAGCACTACAGCGAACTGTCCGTCGACGCCCCGCTCGCCGACGCGTTCAAGGCCACCGGGCATCCGTGGTTCGCGGGCTTCATCAGCTTCGGCGCCGCGGTCGGCCTGACGACGGTCTGCATGATCCTGCTGCTCGGCCAGACCCGGGTGTTCTTCGCGATGAGCCGGGACGGACTGCTGCCGCGGTTCTTCTCGCGCGTCCACCCGCGGTTCAAGACGCCGCACCGGCCGACCATCCTGCTCGGCGTGATCATCGCGATCCTCGCCGGGTTCACGCCGCTGACCGAGCTCGCCGCCCTGGTGAACATCGGCACGCTGTTCGCCTTCGTGGTCGTCGCCATCGGCGTGATCATCCTCCGCAAGTCCCGCCCCGACCTGCCCCGGGCCTTCCGTACCCCGTGGGTGCCGGTGATCCCGATCCTGTCGGTCTGCGCGTCCCTGTGGCTGATGATCAACCTTCCCGCCGAGACGTGGGTCCGCTTCGCCATCTGGATGGCCGCCGGCTTCCTCGTCTACTTCCTGTACGGCCGCACCCACAGCCGCCTCGCCCGCCACGGGTCGGGAGAGGAGCAGCCGAGCGTGGGCGGCGGCACGCCGTAGCGGCTGAGGTTGCGGTTGCGGCTCGGCGGGGGCGCGCGCCTTCGCCTCGCCGGGTGGTGGGTCGGGGCCGCGCCGGGGGGTGTCCGTCCTCGGAACGGCGCGATGGGGTTGCGTGCCGACTGACTGTCCGTTGACGCGCCAACCGCTGCGGGCGGACACCCCCCGACACGTCCCCTTGTCGCCTTACGCGAGTGCGGGTCCGCGCCGCCTGCGCCCACCTGTGCCGCCCTAGGCGGCACAGGTGGGCGCAGGCGGCACCCCGTGCCGCCTGTCTCTGGACCCACCCGCGCCTCAGCGGCAACGCCGAGCACCTACGGACGGACAGACCGCGGCCCCGCAACCTCCGCCCCCAGCTCCCCGACCCGCCTCCGCAGCTCCCGGTCCGCCGTGATCACCAGGACGGAGCGGTCGCCGGCCGACGCGACCACCTCGACGATGTGATCGTCTCCACTGCCCGGCGCCGCGGACACCTGCACCCCCGGCACGGACTCCACTCCCCGCGCCGCACCCTCCACCACCAGGACGATCTCCACCGGGCCGGAGACGGCGGGGACCCCCTCCGACGCCAACCGGTCGCGCAGCCGTTCCGCCGCACCCCGGCGGTCCCGCCACCAGCCGTCCGGCACCGACCCGACGACGTTCGCCGCGTCGACGACGACCAGGACAGGCGAGTTGGCGTTCATGTGGCCAGGGTCGCACGGCAGATGGCCGCATGGCCGGGCCGGGCGGCGCGCCGGGCCCCGCCGTCCGCATAAAGTGAACAGGTGAACGGCGACTGGCTCATCCGCGGCCGCGACGGCCGCCTCACCGTCTACCTGCCCTCCGGCGACGCCGTCCTGTGCCGTGCGGAACGCGGCCCCGCCGGCCCCTGGGAGGACGCCCCACGCACCGTCGGCGGCAGCCAGAAGCTGCACCCGGGAGCGGCGGTCGGCCAGGGCCGGGACGGGTACGCGCACCTGGCCGCCTGGCGGCCCACCGTGCCCGGGGAGTCGGGGCTCGTGCACTCCACGCACTTCCGGCCCGGCCTCGCGGCCCTGGACTGGGTCCCGATCGGGCACCCGGACCAGAAGGGCGACCGGACGGGCCCGCCGGCCGTCGCCGTCGACGGCGCGGGGCGCGGCTACATCTTCGTCCGGAACGCGAACGGCGGGGTGAGCCTGCGCAACCAGAAGGTCAAGGGCGGCTGGAGCTCCTGGCAGAACCTCGAAGGGCACGACGTCGAGGGCGAGTTGGCCGCCGTGGCGGGGGAGTCGGGGCTGGTGGAGCTGTACGCCGCCGTCCCCGGCGGAATCCTGCACTGGCGGCAGGAGGGGGACGGGAAGAGGCCGGTGCGGACCGAGGGCGTCGACGCACCCGTGCGCCCGGGGACCCTGCGCGCGCTCGCCACGTCCGCCGAGCACACCACCCTCTTCTTCACCGACACCTCGGGCGACCTGTGCGCCTGGCGCCCCGGCGAGAAGCCGGCGACCCTCCTCACGTCCGCCGGCCCCGGCCCGGTCTCCGCCGTACGGTGTGAGATCGAGGGGCACGACTGCACCGTGCTGGCGCAGCGGTCGGCGAGCGGCCGGGTCGCCTTCGCCGCGTATCCCACCGAGCAGGAGTCCGCCGGTGCCTGGTGGACCGAGTCCGGGCCCGGGCTGCCCGCGGACGCCGTGGTGTCGGTGGCGCTCGACGAGCACGGGGAGGTCGTCGCGGCCTCCCAGTCGCCCTCGACGGGCACCGTGCTGCTCACCCGGCGCAAGGACGAGCCGGGGCTCGCGCTGGAGGCCTGGCGGGAGATCTGACACCCGTCAGAGGCGGAACCGATCACTTACTTTTGAGGCTCTTGACGCACCAGACACACGAGGTGCGGCAGGGGTTGTACAGATGTGTGCGTGACAAGGCGCACCTCGGGTGAACGTGGTCAAAAAGTGAAGGTCTTGTTAACCTCCTCGGACTTGTTCGAATTTGCTCGGGGGGCCGGTTGCTACTGCGTCTGGCCGACGCCGTGGCAACGGGGTTGGGGATGAATTCGTGAGCAGATCCTCCACGGTGGATCTTGTCGTTGTCGGACTCGGTTACGTGGGGCTGCCGTTGGCCAGGTCCGCCGCCGCCGCGGGCCTGAAGGTGGTCGGTCTCGACCGCAGCAGACGAGTGGTCGAGGGACTGAACGCCGGCCGTTCGCACGTCGACGACATCTCCGACGCCGAAGTTCGCGCCATGCTGGAGCAGGGCTTCGAGGCCGTCGACCGGGCCGACGTGATCGCCGGTGCCGCCGCGGTCGTGGTGTGCGTTCCCACGCCGCTCACCGAGCACGGAGCCCCGGACCTCGGCGCGGTGCACGCCGCCGTCGACGACATCGCCGCCCACCTCACCGCCGGAACGCTCGTGGTCCTGGAGTCCACGACCTACCCGGGCACGACCGACGAGGTGGTCCGGCCGCGTCTGGAGGCCGGGGGCCTGCGCGTCGGCATCGACTTCCACCTCGCCTTCTCCCCGGAGCGCATCGACCCGGGCAACCCCTCCTTCGGCCTGGAGAACACCCCCAAGGTCGTCGGCGGCATCACGGCCGACTGCACCAAGGCCGCCCGCGCCCTCTACGAGCGTTTCGTGAACCGGGTCGTCGAGGCCAAGGGCACCCGCGAGGCCGAGATGGCCAAGCTGCTGGAGAACACCTACCGGCACGTCAACATCGCCCTCGTCAACGAGATGTCGATGTTCTGCCGCGAGATCGGCGTCGACCTGTGGGACGCCATCCGGTGTGCTTCCACGAAGCCGTTCGGGTTCGCGCCCTTCCACCCCGGCCCCGGCGTCGGCGGGCACTGCATTCCGATCGACCCCAACTACCTGTCGTACAAGGTGCGTTCGCTGGGCATCCCGTTCCGGTTCGTGGAGCTGGCGCAGGAGATCAACCAGCGCATGCCCGTGCACGTGGTGAACCGCGCCGCCGATCTGCTCAACGACCAGGGCAAGGCCGTGCGCGGCTCCCGGGTCCTGCTGCTCGGCGTGACCTACAAGCCGGACATCTCCGACCAGCGCGAGAGCCCGGCCCTGGCCGTCGCGGAGAACCTCCTCGCGCGCGGTGCCGAGCTCGTCTACTTCGACCCGCGCGTCGAGGACTGGCAGGTCGCCGGTGCGCCCGTCGAGCGGGCCGGTGACTACCTCGCCGCCGCCGAGGCCGCCGACCTGACGATCCTGCTCCAGCCGCACCGCGAGATCGACCTCGACGAACTGGCCGACCACGCCCGGGCGTTGTTCGACACCCGGGGCAAATCCGCCGACCACCCGCGGGTGGTCAAGCTGTGACCACCGACGATACGTACATACCGGGGGCCGTCGATTCCGGTGGGCGCCGAGCGCACCGGAAGCGGCGGCATCTGAAGGTCTCGTACTTCGTCTTCCTGGGCCTCGCCGCGCTGATCGCCACCCGGCTCGATGCCGGTTCCCTGCACCTGTACTCGATGGGTGCCATGGGCCTGCTGGCCCTGAAGATGTTCGGCGCCCTCTTCTACCGTCCGGCCAAGGCCGGGCGGGAGGAGCTGGAGTACCTGGAGAACGCCTGGGTCACCGCGGTCATCCCGATCTACAACGAGGACCCGGTGATGTTCGAGCAGGGCATGCGCAGCCTCCTCGCGCAGAGCCGCCTGCCGAACGAGATCCACATCATCGACGACGCCAGCGCCAACGACTCCGGCATCAGGGCCGCCAAGAAGATGCGCCGCGAGTTCGAGGCCAAGGGCGTCAAGTACACCGTCAGCGTCCAGCCCGAGAACAAGGGCAAGCGCGAGGCGCTGGCGCTGGGCTTCGAGGCCGCGCCGTACTCCGACATCTTCCTGTGCGTCGACTCGGACACCGTGCTGTCCCGGGACACCGTGCGCGAGCTGCTGCTGCCGCTGGCCGACGAGAAGATCATGGCCTCCACCGGCATGGTCCTCGCGCTCAACCACGACAGCAACATCTTCACCCGCCTCCAGGACCTGCGCTACGGCAACTCGTTCCTCTTCGAGCGGGCCGCCTACTCGCGGCTGAAGTCGGTGCTGTGCTGCTGCGGCGCACTCTCCGCGTACCGCGGCACGCTGGTGCGCAAGTACCTGCCGGACTTCCTCAACCAGCAGTTCCTGGGCAAGCCGGCCGTCTTCGGCGACGACCGCCGCATGACCAACTACTGTCTGATGGAAGGCCAGGTCGTCTTCCAGGAGACGGCCGTCGGCTACACGGCCGTCCCCGAGAAGCTGCCGCACTTCCTGCGCCAGCAGGTCCGCTGGAACAAGTCCTTCTTCCGCGAGTCGCTGTGGGCGTTCAGGCACCAGAAGAAGTACCGGCCGGCCTTCTGGCTGACCTGCATGGAGCTCGCGCTGTGGCTGGTCTTCGGCTCGGCGATGTTCTACTCGATGGTCATCCTGCCCATCATCAAGCCCGCGCAGTTCGTCAACCACATCGGCGACTACCTGGTCTTCATGGTCCTGATGGGCTACCTGCGCAATGTGCGCTACCTCGACTTCCCGCGCCGCGGCATGGGCTTCGTCAAGCGTTTCGGCATGTTCCTGCTCGCGCCGATCTACGGCGTGATCCAGCTGACCCTGCTGACCCCGCTGCGCTTCTACGCCCTGTTCACCCTCCACAAGGGCAGTTGGGGCACCCGCCAGGGCGGCGTCGAGGTGTCCGTGGCCGGGGACCACGAGAGCGATGTGACGGAGATCTTCGAGGAAGAGGACCCGTACTCCGACAAGAAGGTCACCGAGACGCTCCAGCTGATGCGTCTGGAGGGTGTGGCGCTGCGCACCCGGCCCCGCCCGGCGGGCGGCATCCCCTCCCAGCCGCAGCCGATCCCCGGCTACCACGAGGAGCAGCACGCGGCCGTCCCGCAGCAGCGCGTCAGCTGGGGGTCACCGGAACCGGCCGGCCAGCAGCAGTGGCAGGGCGGGCACCCCGGCCACCACGACCCGTACCAGCAGCAGTACCCGGGGCAGGGCCACGTCCCGCAGCAGGGCGGGTATCCGCCGCAGGACCCGTCGTGGCAGCAGGGGCAGGGCCAGGGCGGCGGCTACGGGCAGGGCGGCTGGTAGAGCCGCGGAGGAACGAAGAGAGGGGCGGCCGGGGGGCCGCCCCTCTCTTGTGCGTCCGGGCGCTGGGCGTGCGGGCCTCAGGTGTAGGAGGCCATGGCCTCCTCGACCGTCAGCACCGGGATGTCCCGGTCCTCGATCGCCTTCATCAGCGCCTCCAGGCCCGCGGTGCCGATCTCGGTGCTCGTCTGGGGAGCGCCGTCGACGACCTTGTGCAGACACAGGATCAGCCAGTCGCCGTTGTTCACGCACCGGTCGAGCTTGCCGCCCGCGCCCGTCAGCTTCGACAGGGCCGTACCGCCGATGCCCGTGCCGTCGTTGATGCCCGTCAGCGCCTTGAGGCGGTACGGCATCGCCGGGGCGAACGACTCGATGGTCTCGGAGATGATCGACCGGGCCGTGGTGAAGTGCCGGCTCGCGATCTGGTCGACCGGGACCCCGTCGGAGGTCTTCTGGAACGCGCCGTGCGGATAGGCGAAGTGCTCGCTGGTGAAGCCGTTGGAGACCAGCCACTCGCGCAGCTTGCGGAAGTCGTCGTCGGCCTGCTCGGCGGTGAGCTTGGGGTAGCTCGCCGTGTGGACGGCGTTCGCGTACGAGTGGCCGCCCATCTCCCAGCCGGAGAAGTCCTGCATCGACCGCATCTGGTCGAGGGTCAGGAAACTGCCGGTGCCGATGGCGTCGGCGATGTTGTAGACCGTGCCGGGGAAGCCGAAGCGGTCCATGACCGGCCGGGCCAGGTCGTGGACCGACTTGTGGGAGTCGTCGAAGGTGATGGAGACGACGCCCTTGGGGAAGACCGAGACGGTGTCCGGTATCAGCTCGACGGCCTGGAGCCGGTAGGTCACCGGACCGCCCGCGTTGTCGTACACGGCGAACGACATGTCGGTGAAGCCGGTCTTGGTGGAGGGCTTGCCACTGGCGCCGATGGAGTACGTGCCCGCTGCCGCGTTGACGTCCGCCCACTGGAGGTGGACGGTCACCCACTCCCCGGACTGGACGTAGTTCGCCGAGGTCTTGGAGTGGAGGTGGTGCGTCCAGGCGAAGTGGTTCGCGAGGGAGCCGCTGCCCAGGTAGAAGACGCACTTGGCCAGGTTCGTCACGTCGTCGACGCGGAAGACAAGACGGATCATCTTGCCCGTCAGGCTCATCGCCGGCAGGCCCGTCTTGCGGACGTAACTCTGCTTGCCGGTGCCGTTCGTGGTCACCCGGACCGACTGGGTGCCGCGCACGAAGGCGGACTTGTCGTTCGCCTCGGCCGACGCGGTGCCCGCGCCCCCGGGCGTCCAGCCGTGGCCCGACTGGAACTGCTGGGACCAGCTGGCCCGGCGGTACTTGGGGCGGCGGCCGGAGGGGGCGTAGAGCGGAGGCGTGGTGAGGCCTCCGATGCCGCCCCCGGCGGCCGGGGCGGCGGCGGGCTGCGCCACCACCTTGCCCAGCCACGCGCCGCCGCCGGCCATGGCGACGCCTCCTGTACCGCCCATCAGCAGAGCGGAGCGTCTGCTCACCACCGGTTTGTCCTCCGTTGCCTCGGCAGCGTGCCTGTGGGCGCCGGACCGCCTTTTCCTCACCGGGACTCCCGTACCGTGTCGAAGTAGTTCAGACCCTCGCCGGTGAAGTCCTCGACAGCGGACTGCACTTGCTTCGCCGACAGGGTTTCGTTCGCGTTGTAGTAGAGCCAGTCCACCTTCATGTCCCAGGCGCGCTCGCCCTTGAACGGCAGATCGATGAACCAGTGGTTGAAGTTCACGGACATGTCCGCGCGCGGGGCGTACTTGCCGTTGCTGAGGAAGAGCTTCTTGCCGTCGAGCCAGTAGGCGACGACGCCGTCCTTCACCCGGATCAGCACGGTGTGCCAGGAATCGAGGCTCTTGTTGGTGGTCTTGTAGACCCGGTCGTTGGTCTTGTGGTCGTACCAGGTCACGGTGTCGAGCTTGGGGCCGGGCCGGCCCCAGCCGCCGTTCGGCATGTACTCGTTGTCCAGCTCGCTGTACTTCGAGCCCTTGCCGCCGATGGTGTAGAAGGTCTGGTTGACGTGGTCGCCGGAGTCCCCGGTGGCCGGCTCGTCGCTGAAGTGGATCCGGGCCGCGTAGGTGCCGTCGCGGAACTTGCTCGCGGCCGTGCCGAGGCTCGCCTGCTTCGTCCCGGCCTTGGTGCCGTCCGTGCTCGCCCGCAGGTTGAGCACCTGGCCGTCGGCGTGGGAGCCTTCGGCGGTGGGGAAGCTGACGCCGCTCGCGGACCAGGTGTTCTCGACGCCCGGGCCGCCCTTGCTGGTGCGGACCAGCCAGCCGTGCTTGAACAGGGCCGGGTCCTTGGGGCCCTGATAGGTGAAGTCGTCGAACAGCACCCCGGCGGGCGGGGCGGGCAGCGGCTCGGGCGCGGACTTCGCCGCCGTCTTCTTCTCGTCGCTCGCCTTGGTGCCGTCCGGCTCCTCGCCCCAGGCGAGGACGCCCCGCTTGTAGGCGGTGACGTTCTCCGCCTCCTTGTAGCTGGTCATCTCCGCGTCGAAGGAGCGGTCGTCGGACTGCTTGAGCTTCTTGTGGTCGGTGCGGAACAGCTGGAGGTCGATGCCCTTGCTGTTGGCGCCGGGCTCGAGGTCACCCGCGGCGGCCGTGAACCGGACCTCCAGGTAGTGGTCGGCGCTGTCCGTGGGCTTGTCCATCGCGACGATCCGACCGGCGACGTTGGAACAGCCGAACACGGCGTTGACACAGTTGAAGGCGTAGGACGCGGAGCCGTCGGCGGTGAACCAGTACCGGAGCGTCACATCGCTCAACGGCAGTGGCTTGTCGGTGTCGTTGAAGACCTCCAGCGACGGCTTGGCCGCCGTCGCCGTCGCCGGGGTGTCGGTCCGGTAGCGGATTTTCAGCTCGGGCGGATCCGGGTTCGCGGCCTTCCATACGGGATACAGCGCCGTGCCGCCGGCGGCGACGACCGCCACGAGGAGCAGGAGCCTGATCTTGGGCCAGACCCGGCGTCGGGGTGTTCGGCGACGAGGGGACGCCACGCAGGACTCCTTCGAGGACACCCGGCGGTCTGGGGTGGAGACCGTCAGAGTCAGGTAAACAATGGTCGGATTGTGTGAGGATCCTATCTGTGGCGGCATGCACAAAGGGGGGCGGGTGCACGGATTGTTACCGTACGCCCCACCCCCCTCAGGGGTAACGCGTTACGCGGGGACGCTCGCGACGCCCTGCGCGAGGAACCTCTTGCCGTTCACACGCTCGGAGACACCCTCGCGGTCCAGGTACGGCGTGATTCCGCCCAGGTGGAAGGGCCAGCCGGCGCCCGTGATGAGGCACAGGTCGATGTCCTGCGCCTCGGCGACGACACCCTCGTCGAGCATGATGCCGATCTCCTGCGCCACCGCGTCGAGCACGCGGTCGCGGACCTGCTCCTCCGTCAGGACGGTGTCGCCCTGCTTCAGCAGCGCGGCGACCTCCGGGTCCAGCTCCGGCTTGCCGGAGTCGTAGACGTAGAAGCCGCGCTTGCCCGCCTTGACGACGGCCGCGAGGTTCGGGGAGACCGTGAAGCGGTCCGGGAACGCCCTGTTGAGCGTCTCGGAGACGTGCAGGCCGATCGCCGGGCCGACCAGCTCCAGCAGAACCAGCGGCGACATCGGCAGACCGAGCGGCTCGACGCCCTTCTCGGCGACCTCGACGGGGGTGCCCTCGTCGATGATGTTCTGGATCTCGCCCATGAAGCGGGTCAGGATGCGGTTCACGACGAACGCCGGGGCGTCCTTGGTGAGGACCGCGGTCTTCTTCAGCTTCTTGGCGACGGCGAACGCCGTGGCCAGGGAGGCGTCGTCGGTCTTCTCGCCGCGCACGATCTCCAGCAGCGGGAGGACCGCGACCGGGTTGAAGAAGTGGAAGCCCACGACCCGCTCGGGGTTCTTGAGCTTCGACGCCATCTCGGAGACCGACAGCGAGGAGGTGTTGGTGGCGAAGATGGCGTGCGCCGGGGCGACCGCCTCGACCTCCGCGAACACCTGCTGCTTGACGCCGATCTCCTCGAACACGGCCTCGATGATGAAGTCCGCGTCGGCGAAGCCCTCGGCCTTGTCCAGGACACCGGACACCAGCGCCTTGAGGCGGTTGGCCTTGTCCTGGTTGATGCGGCCCTTGCCGAGCAGCTTGTCGATCTCGGCGTGGACGTAGCCCACACCCTTGTCGACGCGCTCTTGGTCGATGTCCGTGAGGACGACCGGGACCTCCAGGCGGCGCAGGAACAGCAGCGCGAGCTGGCTGGCCATCAGACCGGCGCCGACGACACCGACCTTGGTGACCGGGCGGGCCAGGTTCTTGTCCGGGGCGCCGGCCGGGCGCTTGCCGCGCTTCTGCACCAGGTTGAAGGCGTAGATGCCGGAGCGCAGTTCGCCGCCCATGATGAGGTCGGCGAGGGCCTTGTCCTCGGCGTCGTAGCCCTGCTGGAGGTCGCCGTTCTTGGCGGCGGCGATGATGTCCAGGGCGCGGTAGGCGGCCGGGGCCGCGCCGTGCACCTTGGAGTCCGCGATGAAGCGGCCCTTGGCGACGGCCTGGTCCCAGGCCTCGCCGCGGTCGATGACCGGGCGCTCGATCTCCAGCTCGCCCTTGAGGACGGCCGCGGTCCAGATCAGCGACTGCTCAAGGAAGTCCGCGCCCTCGAAGATCGCGTCGGCGATCCCGAGCTCGAAGACCTGCTTGCCCTTGAGCTGCTTGTTCTGGTTGAGGCTGTTCTCGATGATCACCGAGACGGCCTTCTCGGGGCCGATCAGGTTCGGCAGCAGGGCGCAGCCGCCCCAGCCCGGGACCAGACCGAGGAAGACCTCGGGCAGCGAGAACGCCGGGAGGGCCGCGGACACGGTGCGGTAGGTGCAGTGCAGACCGACCTCGACACCGCCGCCCATCGCGGCGCCGTTGTAGTACGCGAAGGTCGGCACGGCCAGCTTGGACAGCCGCTTGAAGACCTCGTGGCCGCCCTTGCCGATGGCGAGGGCGTGCTCGTACTCCTTGAGGATCTCCACGCCCTTGAGGTCGGCGCCGACCGCGAAGATGAACGGCTTGCCGGTGAGGCCGACACCGACGATCTCGCCGTCCGCCGCCTCCTTCTCGACCTGGTCGATCGCGGCGTTGAGGTTCGCCAGCGAGGCCGGGCCGAAGGTGGTCGGCTTGGTGTGGTCGTGGCCGTTGTCCAGGGTGATCAGGGCGAAGCGCCCGGCACCGAGGGGGAGGTCGAAGTGGCGTACGTGCGCACTCGTGACGACCTCGTCCGGGAACAGCTCGGAAGCCTGCTTGAGAAGCTCGGCGGTGGTGCTCACTTGTCCCCCTCGAAGTGCGGGTTCTCCCAGATGACCGTCGCGCCCATGCCGAAGCCGACGCACATGGTGGTCAGGCCGTAGCGGACGTGCGGCTGCTCCTCGAACTGGCGGGCCAGCTGCGTCATCAGACGGACGCCGGAGGAGGCCAGCGGGTGGCCGAACGCGATGGCGCCGCCGTACTGGTTGACGCGCTCGTCGTCGTCGGCGATGCCGTAGTGGTCCAGGAAGGCCAGGACCTGGACGGCGAAGGCCTCGTTGATCTCGAACAGGCCGATGTCGGAGATCGACAGGCCCGCCTGGGCCAGCGCCTTCTCCGTCGCCGGGATCGGGCCGTAGCCCATGACCTCCGGCTCCACGCCCGCGAAGGAGTAGGAGACCAGACGCATCTTCACGGGGAGGTCGTTCTCCCGCGCGAACTCCTCGGAGGCGATGAGCGAGGCGGTGGCGCCGTCGTTCAGACCGGCCGCGTTACCGGCGGTGACCCGGCCGTGGACGCGGAACGGGGTCTTCAGGCCCTGGAGGTTCTCCAGGGTCGTGCCCGGGCGCATCGGCTCGTCGGCGGTGACCAGGCCCCAGCCCGTCTCACCGGCCTCGGGGGAGGTGCGGCGTACCGAGACCGGCACCAGGTCGGCCTGGATCTTGCCGTTGGCGTACGCCTTGGCGGCCTTCTCCTGGGAGCGCACGGCGTACTCGTCGGCGCGCAGCTTGGTGATCTGCGGGTAACGGTCGTGCAGGTTCTCCGCGGTCATGCCCATGAACAGGGCCGACTCGTCGACCAGCTTCTCGGACACGAACCGCGGGTTCGGGTCCACGCCCTCGCCCATGGGGTGACGGCCCATGTGCTCGACACCGCCCGCGACGGCGACGTCGTAGGCGCCGAAGGCCACGGAACCGGCGACCGAGGTGACGGCGGTCAGGGCGCCGGCGCACATACGGTCGATGGAGTAGCCCGGCACGGACTGCGGGAGACCGGCGAGGATCCCGGCGGTGCGGCCGATGGTCAGGCCCTGGTCACCGATCTGCGTGGTCGCGGCGATGGCGACCTCGTCGATCTTCTTCGGGTCGAGTCCGGGGTTGCGGCGCAGCAGCTCCCGGATCGCCTTCACGACGAGGTCGTCGGCACGGGTCTCGTGGTAGATGCCCTTCGGGCCCGCCTTGCCGAACGGGGTGCGGACGCCGTCGACGAAGACGACGTCCCTGACGGTACGAGGCACGATGGCTCTCCTCCAGGGTCAGGATCTGCATTGCTGCTGCGATGCGCTGAGCGCGCGCTCAGGCCCATGCTACTTATGGGTAACGTAGCTGCACACCCCTGACAGGCGGAGCGGCGAAGGTCACACCTCATCTCCGGGTGGTGCGGTGCCTCTGGGGGCGCGGGGCCGTATCGATGTGCGGCTCCGCCGCGTGGGCGCGACCAGCCACAACGCACCCGCACCCCCGTACGGCGCTCACCGAGGCGGCGCAGTGGACCCCCGAGGCGTCAGCACAGGGGTCGGCACCGGGTGTGACCCGCCCTCACCCCCGGTGATCACCGAGAACAACGTCCGGGCCACCTCCGCCCCGAACCCGTGCACGTCATGACTCATCGCCGACAGCGTCGGATGCGTCAGCCGGCACAGCTGCGAGTCGTCCCACGCCAGCAGCGACACGTCCTCCGGCACCCGCAGCCCCATCTCCGCCGCCACCGACAGCCCCGCCACCGCCATGATGTCGTTGTCGTACACGATCGCGGTCGGCCGGTCGGCCGGTGCCGCGGTCAGCAGCGACCGGGTCGCCCGCGCCCCCGCGTCCCCCGAGAAGTCCGTCGCGACCTGCCAGGCCCCGGCCAGCGCCAGCGCCCCCGCCGTCTCGTCGAACGCCGCTGTCCGGATCGCCGTGTGCCCGAGGTCCGCCGCCCCGCCCACCCGGGCGATCCGCCGGTGCCCCAGCGCGGCCAGGTACCGCACCGCCTCCGTCACGGCCGTCGCGTCGTCCGTCCACACCGAGGTGAGCCCCCCGGTCAGCGAGGGGTGCCCGACGGCGACCACCGGCATCCCGAGCCGCTCCGTCATGCCCACCCGCGGATCGTCCGCCCGGAAGTCGACGAGGATCGACCCGCCGATCTGCCGCCCCCGCCACCACGCCTGTTGGACGCCCACCTCCTCGTCCATGTTCCGTACCAGCCGCAGCAGCAGCGAGCTGGAGTGCTCGGCCAGCACGCTCTCCACGCCGGAGACGAACTCCATGTACCAGGGCTCGAGGCCGAGCACCCGGGCCGGCCGGCACACGGCCAGCCCGACCACGTCCACGCGTGATCCGGCCAGCGTCCGCGCCGTGAGACTCGGCGACCAGCCCAGCTCCCGTGCCGCGAGGAAGATCCGGTCCCGGGTGGCCTCCGACAGTCCCGGCTTGTGGTTGAACGCTAGGGACACCGCCCCCTTGGACACACCGGCGCGCGCGGCGACGTCCTTGATGGTGACGCGAGGGGTCGGCGTTGCCGTCATCGGGTGGGCTCCACGCAGTACAGGGCCGAACGGGCGGTCTTCGCGTCCGGAGTCTTCCAGCCGCGCACCCCGATGGTCACCTCTTCGCCCGGCAGCAGCGTGACCAGCCCCCGGTCGGCCCGCGCCCCGGGGTCGAGCCGGTCGGCCTGGAGCAGCAGGTCCCGGACCAGGGTGCGGGCGGTCACCGTGATGCCGCCCGGCGCGAGCCCGACCTCGAACTCCGGAGCGGGGTAGGGCACTTCGCGGTCGGGCACCGGGAAGTGCAGCGCCCGCAGCCCTCCCCCACTCTCGGCTCCGCTCGAGCGGGGGGACCCCCACACGTCCGCGACCAGGAACTCCCCGGGCCCGGCGGGCATCAGCTCCCGCGGCACGCCGACACGGGCCACGGCCCGCCTCCCGGCCGCCAGGTCGACGTCCTTCCGGGCCAGCACCTCGCCCTCGACGGACATGCGCCGCAGGGTCAGCGCCCCCCGCCACTCCGCCGGCCCCTGGTTGCAGGCGGCCAGCACCAGCCCGCCGTCCCACATCTGGAACGTCGGCAACCGGTCCGCGTAGAGCCGCCTCAGCTCGTGGTAGAGCGGCTTCTCGCGGCCGTCCCCGTCGATCGCCGCCCAGGAGGTCACCGGCCAGCAGTCGTTGAGCTGCCAGACGATCGTGCCCGCGCACACCGGCCAGTGGGAGCGCCAGTGCTCGATCCCGGCCGCGACCGCCCGCGCCTGGTTGAGCTGCATGAGGTAGTGCCAGCGGTCGAAGTCCCCGTCCGGCACGGCGAAATGCCGTGCGAGCCCCCGCTCCAGCTTGCCGTTGCCGTCGTCCGCCTTCTGGTGGTGCAGCACGCCGGGGGAGTCCGGCGCGAGCTCCTCCCCGGGCAGCGCCCGGCGCAGGGTGCTGTACGCGGGCGGCGCCTGCCAGCCGAACTCGGCGACGAACCGCGGCACGCTCAGCCGGTAGTCCGCGTAGTCCTGCCGGTTCCACACCTCCCACGAGTGGTGGGTGCCGTGCGCCGGGTCGTTCGGGTGGTGCTCCCAGGACCCGGACCAGGGGCTGCCCGCGGTGTACGGCCGGGTCGGGTCCAACTCGGCCACCACGCGCGGCAGTACGCCCAGGTAGTAGCCCTCCCCCCAGGAGTCCCCGGCCAGCCGCGGCTCCCACTCCCAGTCCCTGAAGCCCCACAGGTTCTCGTTGTTGCCGTTCCACAGCACGAGCGACGGGTGCGGCATCAGCCGTACGACGTTCTCCCGCGCCTCGGCCTCCACCTCGCCGCGCAACGGCTGCTCCTCGGGGTAGGCCGCGCACGCGAAGGGGAAGTCCTGCCAGACCAGCAGCCCCAGTTCGTCGCAGGCGTCGTAGAAGTCCTCGCTCTCGTAGATCCCGCCGCCCCAGATCCGCACGAGGTCAACGCCCGCGCCGGCCGCCTGCTCCAGCCGCTCCCGGTAGCGCTCGCGGGTGATCCGGGACGGGAAGACGTCGTCGGGGATCCAGTTGACGCCCCGCGCGAAGAGCCGCTCGCCGTTGACGACGAGGGTGAAGCCGGTGCCGTGCGCGTCGGGCCGCCGGTCCAGCTCCACGGTCCGGAAGCCGACCCGCCGCCGCCACACGTCCAGCGGCTCCTCGCCGTGCAGCAGCTTCAACTCCACGTCGTGGAGCGGCTGTTCGCCGTACCCGCGTGGCCACCACAGCCGCGCGTCCGGCACCCGCAGCCGTACGACCCCGCCGGACCCCTCGATCTCTGCCCGCGCCCGCACCCCCGCGACGGTCGCCTCCACGGTCAGCGCTGCCTCGACCCGGGTCCGCTCGACGTCGACGGCCAGTTCGACGACGCCGGTGCCCTCCTCGACGGTGACCAGCGGGCGCACCCGGGCGATCCGGGCCGTCGACCAGTGCTCCAGGCGCACCGGCCGCCAGATCCCGGCCGTCACCAGGGTCGGCCCCCAGTCCCAGCCGAAGGAGCAGGCCATCTTGCGCAGGTACGGGTAGGGCTCGGCGTAGGCGGCCGGCCGCTCACCCACCCGGCCGCGCACGGCCTCGGCCTCGGCGTAGGCGGAGACGAACCGCACGGACAGCCGCCCGGACAGGCCCGTCACGTCGAACCGGTACGAGCGGTGCATGTTGCGCACCGTCCCCAGCAGCCGCCCGTCCAGGGAGATCTCGGCGACGGTGTCGAGCCCGTCGAAGACCAGGTCGGTCTGCTCCTGCCCCCCTGAGTCGCCGACCTCCCGCTCGTACGTCCAGTCCCGGCGCCCCACCCACGCCACCTCGGTCTCGTGGCGGCCGAGGAACGGGTCCGGAATCACCCCGGCGGCCATGAGGTCGGTGTGCACGCACCCCGGCACGACGGCGGGCAGCGTGTCCGAGTCGTGTCGCAGGATCCATCCCTCGCCGAGCGGTGTCGCCTCCAGCATGCGCACTCCCTTAACCGGTCCAGTGAAGAGTCGTGTGATGGTTTCGCATCGTTGGCGGGATTGGGACTTTACCGGTTGAGTGCACGCTGTCAGAGTTCCGAACCAGCCATACCGCACGTGCTCGTCCGTCCCGAGTTCCCCTCCGCGAACGGAGCTGATGCACATGAACCGCCGTACCCTCCTCGCCCTCGCCGTGGGCGCGGCCCTGCTGGCCTCCGGCTGCACCGGCTCCGGAGGCTCCACCCAGGGCGCCGACGCGAAGGCGCCCGACGATCCCTCCAAGGTCGACGGGACCATCACCGTCCTCACCCACCGGACCGACCTCGTGCAGGACGGGACGATGAAGAAGTACGCCGCCGAGTTCAACAAGACGTATCCGAAGGTGAAGGTCGAGTTCGACGGCATCACCGACTACGAGGGCGAAGTCAAGATCCGTATGAACACGGAGAACTACGGCGACGTCCTCATGATCCCCGCGGTGATCGAGAAGAAGGACTACCCCAAGTTCTTCGCCTCCCTGGGCGGCAAGGAGGAGCGGAGCAAGAAGTACCGCTTCACCGACTACACGGCCGTCGGCGGAAAGGTCTACGGCCAGAGCCCGCTCGGCGCGGTCCCCGGGTTCATCTACAACAAGAAGGTGTGGAGAGAGGCCGGGGTCACCGACTGGCCCACGACACCGGACGAGTTCCTCGCCGGCCTCAAGGCGGTCAAGTCGAAGACCGACGCGGTCCCCTACTACACCAACTTCAAGGACGGCTGGCCGCTCAGCCAGTGGACGGGCGTGAGGGGCTCGGTCAGCTGCGACGAGCAGGCCACCACCAGGTGGGCCGAGGGCAACCCCTGGGCCGAGGGCGGCGAACTGCGGGTGGCGGACCGCCTGTTGTACGACATCGTGCACCAGGGGCTCGTCGAGAAGGACCCGACGACCACCAACTGGGAGGCGTCCAAGCCCAGGTTGGCCAAGGGGGAGATCGCCACCATGTGGCTCGGCTCCTGGGCGGTCATCCAGATGCAGGGCGCGGCGAAGCAGGCAGGCACCGACCCGGACGACATCGGGTTCATGCCCTTCCCCGCCCAGAAGGACGGCACCTTCTGCGCGGTGACGTCGCCCGACTACAACCAGGCCGTCAACGTCCACTCCGAGCACAAGGAGGCCGCCCGCGCCTGGATCGACTGGTTCACCGACGAGTCCGGCTACGCGCAGGACAACCTGGCGCTGTCCCCGCTCAAGGACGCCCCGCTGCCCGACATGCTGAAGCCGTACGAGGAGGCGGGCGTCAAGCTCCTCGACCTCGACGACAGCAAGGGCGCCGAGCTGAAGACCATCGAGAACCAGTCCGAGGTCGGCATCAACAAACCCGACTACCGCAAGGAACTCGTCGACATGGCCCGCGGCGCCAGGAAGGGCGACCCGGACGACTACCTGGACGGCCTCGGTGAGAAGTGGACCGAGACCCGGAAGTCGCTGGGGTACTGATGACGGGCACCACCGAGACGGCCGCCGTCGAGGCAGCCGCCGGGGCGGCCACCGCCCCCGTCCCGGCCCCCGCCCCGCGCCCGGCACGTCTTTGGCGCGGGGCCACCCCCTGGCTCTTCCTGCTCGCCCCGCTCACTCTCCTGATCGTCTTCACCTACGCGCCGATCGCCAACATGGTCGCGTACAGCTTCACCGACTGGGACGGGGTGAGCCCCGGGCTGAACTACACGGGAGCCGAGAACTACACCGAACTCTTCACCCGCTCCGAGCTGTTCGAGGTCTTCTGGGTCAGCGGCTACTACCTGGCGGCATCGGTGATCCAGATCGTGGCCGCGCTCTACTTCGCCACGATCCTCAGCTTCAACGTCCGCTTCCGGAACTTCTTCAAGGGCGTGCTGTTCTTCCCGTACCTGATCAACGGCGTCGCGATCGGCTTCGTCTTCCTCTACTTCTTCCAGGACGGCGGCACCCTCGACTCCGTGCTGAGCCTGTTCGGCGTGGAGACGGACCGGGCCTGGCTGGGCACCCCGGAGTCGGCGAACACCTCTCTCGCCGCCGTCTCCGTCTGGCGCTACCTGGGCCTGAACTTCGTCCTCTTCCTCGGCGCGATCCAGTCGATCCCCGGGGAGCTGTACGAGGCGGCCGAGCTGGACGGCGCGAACCGCTGGCACCAGTTCCGCCACATCATCGCGCCGGGCATCAAACCGGTGCTGAGCCTGACGGTGATCCTCTCGATCTCCGGTTCGCTCTCGGTCTTCGAGATCCCGTACATCATGACCGGCGGCGCGACCGGCACCGAGACGTTCGTGATCCAGACCGTGAAGCTGGCGTTCCAGTTCAACAAGACGGGGCTCGCCTCGGCGGCCGCGGTCGTGCTGCTGCTGATCGTCCTGGTGGTGACCTGGGTGCAGCGCCGTCTCGCCCCGGACGACAAGGTGGACCTCGTATGACGCGCCGCGCGGTGACCCGCGTCCTCGTGTACCTGTCGCTGATCACCGCGACCGCGCTGGTCCTGCTCCCGCTGGCCGCGGTGTTCCTGACGTCCCTGAAGTCGGAGAAGGAGATGGCGGACGGCAGCGGCGCGCTCGCCCTGCCGGACGACCCGTTCAACCTCGACAACTACGTGACGGCGTTCCAGGACGGCCGGATGCTCTCGGCCTTCGGCAACACGGCCGTCATTCTTGTCGTAGCCATCGGCGGCACGGTCCTGATCGGCTCGATGACGGCCTACGCCGTCGACCGCTTCCGCTTCCGTTTCCGCACGTGGGTCCTGGCCCTGTTCCTGATCGCCGCGCTGGTCCCCGGCGTGACCACCCAGGTGGCCACCTTCCAGATCGTCAACAGCTTCGGCATGTTCGACAGCCTCTGGGCGCCGATCGCCCTCTACATGGGCACCGACATCGTCTCGATCTACATCTTCCTGCAGTTCGTCCGCTCGATCCCGGTCTCCCTGGACGAGTCGGCCCGCATCGACGGCGCCAACGCCTTCACGGTCTACCGCAAGGTCATCTTCCCGCTGCTGAAACCGGCGATCGCGACGGTCGTGATCGTGAAGGGGATCACCGTCTACAACGACTTCTACATCCCCTTCCTCTACATGCCCTCCGAAGATCTTGGCGTGATCTCGACGTCGCTGTTCCGCTTCAAGGGCCCGTTCGGCGCCCACTGGGAGACGATCTCGGCCGGAGCGATCCTCGTCATCGTCCCCACGCTGGTCGTCTTCCTGTTCCTCCAGCGGTTCATCTACAACGGCTTCACCCGGGGCGCCACGAAGTAGACGCCCTTCCTTTCAGGGGCGCGGGGCTGTATCGATGTGCGGCTCCGCCGCGGGAGCGCGAACAACCATGACGCACCCGCGGCCACCGCCCGACGCGAAGCCCTACGGCGTCTAGGCCTCCTTGGCGGACAGGGCCTCCACGAGCACGGGGGTCACCTGCTCCACCTGCCAGGGCCGCGCACCGTGCCCGGCCAGGGCAGAGGCCACAGACTCGGCGTCCACCACCGCCGGCGGCTCCCAGCACACCCGCCGCACCGTGTCCGGGGTGATCAGGTTCTCCTGCGGCATGCCGACCTGCTCGGCCAGCGCCGACACCCCGGCCCGGGCGGCGGACAGCCGCGCCGCGGCCGCGGGGTCCTTGTCGGCCCAGGCGCGCGGCGGCGGAGGCCCGGTCACCGGCTGCCCCGGCTGCGGCAGCTGCGCCTCGCTCAGCGCCTTCGCCCGGTCCACCGCCGCCTGCCACTGCTCCAGCTGCCGCTTGCCCACGCGGTGTCCGAAACCGTTCAGCGCGGCCAGTGCCTGCACATTGGCCGGAAGCGCCAGCGCCGCCTCCACGATCGCCGTGTCCCCGAGCACCTTGCCCGGCGACACGTCCCGCCGCTGCGCGATCCGGTCCCGGGTCTGCCACAGCTCCCGCACGACGGCCAGCTGCCGCCGGCGGCGGACCTTGTGCATGCCGGACGTACGCCGCCATGGGTCCTTGCGGGGCTCGGGCGGGGGAGCCGAGGCGATCGCGTCGAACTCCTGGCGGGCCCACTCCAGCTTGCCCTGCCGGTCCAGCTCCTTCTCCAGCGCGTCGCGCAGGTCGACGAGCAGCTCGACGTCCAGCGCCGCGTAACGCAGCCAGGGCTCGGGCAGCGGCCGGGTCGACCAGTCGACGGCGGAGTGCCCCTTCTCCAGGACGAAGCCCAGCACGCTCTCGACCATCGCGCCGAGGCCGACCCGGGGGAACCCGGCGAGCCGCCCGGCCAGCTCCGTGTCGAACAACCGCGTCGGCACCATGCCTATCTCGCGCAGGCACGGCAGGTCCTGGGTGGCGGCGTGCAGCACCCACTCGACGCCGGACAGGGCGTCACCGAGGGCGGACAGGTCGGGGCAGGCCACGGGGTCGACGAGGGCCGTGCCTGCGCCCTCGCGGCGCAGCTGCACGAGGTAGGCGCGCTGTCCGTAGCGGTAGCCGGACGCGCGCTCGGCGTCGACGGCGACGGGCCCGGATCCCGCCTCGAAGGCGGCGATCACCCGGGCCAGGGCGGCCTCGTCCGCGATGACGGGCGGAATGCCCTCACGCGGCTCCAGCAAAGGGATCGGCGCCTCCGTAGCAGAAGATCCGCCGTCGTCCGGAGGGGCGCCTCCGGTGGTTCGCAGTGAGCTGTCTGCTGCGGTGTCGTGGGCGTCGGTCACCTGTCAAGGGTATCCATGTATGGACAGCGCCCGCCGACGGAACGTTCCGTCGGCGGGCGCCCGAGGGTCGCAAACCAGTCATGTCGGGGAAGCGGCGGGTTCGCGAACCGTGCGTGACGTGAACGGGGCCGACGGCCGGTCCCGTTCACGGGCAGGAGGGATCACGAGGGGTCACGGCGGAGCGGGTCAGTGGATGATCCCGGTCCGCAGTGCCACCGCGACCATGCCGGCGCGGTCGCCCGTGCCGAGCTTGCGGGCGATGCGGGCGAGGTGGCTCTTGACGGTCAGGGCGGACAGGCCCATCGAGACGCCGATGGCCTTGTTCGACTGGCCTTCCGCGACCAGCCGCAAAACCTCGACCTCGCGGCCGGACAGTTCGCGGTAGCCGCCCGGGTGGCTCGGGGCACCCGGGGGGCGGCGGTGCAGTCGCGCGGCGGCGGCGCCGATGGGGGCGGCGCCCGGCCGGGTGGGGAGCCCGACGTTGGTACGGGTGCCGGTGACGACGTACCCCTTCACCCCGCCGGCGAGTGCGTTGCGCACGGCGCCGATGTCGTCGGCGGCGGAGAGGGCGAGCCCGTTGGGCCAGCCCGCGGCGCGGGTCTCCGACAGCAGGGTGAGGCCGGAACCGTCCGGCAGGTGGACGTCGGCGACACAGATGTCGCGGGGGTTGCCGATGCGGGGACGAGCCTCCGCGATGGACGAGGCCTCGATGACGTCGCGCACACCGAGCGCCCACAGGTGGCGGGTGACGGTGGAGCGGACGCGCGGGTCGGCCACGACCACCATGGCGGTCGGCTTGTTCGGGCGGTAGGCGACCAGGCTTGCGGGCTGCTCGAGGAGAACGGACACCAGGCCTCCTGGGGTGCGGGCGGGGCCGGCTCGTGGGGGTGAAGCCGGGACGAACCGTGCTTTCAAGGTCACAGTCGTCTTCGGCACCGAACCCGTCCGCCTTTAGAGAATGATCACGATTCAGTGATAACAATCCGTGCAATTCGGACACGCGGTCGATCAATCGAAGGTGGAACGGTTTCGGTCTGCGTCGGTACGCGGTCGAAAGTGGCCGTATCGACAAAGTGATTCGGCCAAGAGGGGTACTCAGGTGTGATCGTCGGCAGGACATGGTTGACCGCCCCGCACAAGATCGATCAGTGCGGGGCGGTCAGGGGCCGATCAGGGGCCGGTCAGGGGTGGTTCCAGGGGTCGGTCAGCGGGACTGCGGCCCTCGCCGCTGGGGCAGCGTCACCACGGACGCGTCGCCCGGACCGGCCGGGGGCAGCCCCGCGATCTGGGCGAGCAGATCGCACCAGGACGCCAGGTGTGCGGCCGTGTCCGGGGCTCCGCCCAGGCCCTCGCGCGGCGTCCACGACGCGCGGATCTCGATCTGCGAGGCGGCCGGGCGCGCGGACAGCCCGCCGAAGTAGTGGGAGCTCGCGCGCGTGACGGTGCCGCTCGGCTCCCCGTACGTCAGCCCGCGCGTCTGCAGCGCACCGGTCAGCCAGGACCAGCACACCTCCGGCAGCAACGGATCCGCCGCCATCTCCGGCTCCAGCTCCGCGCGCACCAGCGTCACCAGCCGGAACGTGCCCCGCCACGCGTCGTGCCCGGCCGGGTCGTGCAGCAGCACCAGCCGGCCGTCGGCCAGGTCCTGGTCGCCGTCGACGACCGCCGCCTCCAGCGCATAGGAGTAGGGGGCGAGCCGCTTCGGCGCGGGCGTCGGCTCGACCTCGATCTGGGGCCGCAGCCGCGCCGTCCTCAGCGCGTCGACGGCGGCCCGGAAGGGCAGCGGGGCGGAGTCCGCCTCCCGCCGGTCGTTCTCGGTGTCCTTCGCTTCGTCCATACCGCCAGCGCCGTCCGACAGTCGTCCCTGAGCCGCAGCCATGCGGGAAGGTTACGGGGACCGGAGCCCGGGCGCGGGGCTAGACACCCCGCGCCTCTCCAGGGGCTGAATAGCGCTGTCCGGCGGCGTGCGAAACTTGGCCCCGTGAGTGCCAACGACGCCCCCAGGGCCCAGCAGCCGTCCGCCGCGTACGACTCCGCCTTCCTCAAGGCCTGCCGGCGCGAGCCCGTGCCGCACACGCCGGTGTGGTTCATGCGGCAGGCCGGGCGCTCACTGCCGGAGTACCGCAAGGTGCGCGAGGGCATCCCGATGCTCGAATCCTGCATGCGGCCCGAACTGGTCACCGAGATCACCCTCCAGCCGGTGCGCCGGCACGGCGTGGACGCGGCGATCTACTTCAGCGACATCGTCGTCCCGCTCAAGGCCATCGGCATCGACCTCGACATCAAGCCCGGCGTCGGCCCGGTCGTCGAGCGCCCGATCCGCACCCGCGAGGACCTCGCGCAGCTGCGCGACCTGACCCCCGAGGACGTCTCCTACGTCACCGAGGCCATCGGCCTGCTCACCCGCGAGCTCGGCGCCACGCCCCTCATCGGCTTCGCCGGCGCCCCCTTCACCCTCGCCAGCTACCTCGTCGAGGGCGGCCCGTCCCGTACGTACGAGAACGCCAAGGCCATGATGTACGGCGACCCCGAGCTGTGGGCCGACCTGCTCGACCGCCTCGCGGACATCACCGCCGCGTTCCTGAAGGTGCAGATCGAGGCCGGCGCCTCGGCGGTGCAGCTGTTCGACTCCTGGGCCGGTGCGCTGGCGCCCGTCGACTACCGCCGCTCGGTGCTGTCCGCGTCGGCGAAGGTCTTCGATGCCGTCGCCGGCTACGGCGTCCCGCGCATCCACTTCGGGGTCGGCACCGGCGAGCTGCTCCCGCTCATGAGCGAGGCCGGCGCGGACGTCGTCGGCGTCGACTGGCGCGTCCCGATGGACGAGGCCGCCCGCCGCATCGGCCCCGGCAAGGCGCTCCAGGGCAACCTCGACCCGACCGTGCTGTTCGCCCCGACGGAGGCCGTCGAGGCCAAGACCCGCGAGGTCCTGGACTCGGCGAAGGACCTGGAGGGCCACGTCTTCAACCTCGGCCACGGCGTCATGCCGTCCACCGACCCGGACGCCCTGACCCGGCTGGTGGAGTACGTCCACACGCGGACGGCCCGCTGACGACGGTCCTCGCCGCCCCGGCGGGCCTCAGCGGCCGGGCTCGTAGGCGAGCTGCTTGACCTGGCGCAGCGTGAGGGTGGTCTCGGCGGAGCGGACCCCGTCCAGGGCTCCGATGGTGTCGCTGAGGTAGGCGTAGAGGTCGCCGGTGCTCGGATGCAGGGTGGCGGCGACGATGTTGGCCTGGCCGGTGGTGGCCGCCGCGAAACTCACCTCGACGTGCGAGGCGAGGGCACGGCCGATCTCGGCGAGGGCCGCCGGGGCGACGGTGAGCCACAGCATGGCGACGACGTCGTTGCCGAAGTGTTCGTTGTCGAACTGCACGGTCAGGTAGAGGACCCCGGTGGAGCGCAGCCGGTCCAGGCGCCGTCGCACCGCCGATTCCGACAGGCCGGTGCTCGCCTGGAGTTCGGTGAGCGGGGCCCGTCCGTCCCGGGCGAGAACGGCGAGCAGCGCCTCGTCGGCAGCGTCCAGGACGACGCCGTCCGTGCCCGGACAGACGGGGGGCGGGCTCAGGGCGGCCCGTTCGTCGGGGGAGAGGGCGTTGATCTTGCTGAGCCACCCGAGCGGGCCCCCGTAGAAGCGGTGCAGCAGGCAGTGGGCGCTGACCGAGGTGACGCGCGGGCTTCGCTGCAAGCGGTCGAGGAGCAGTTCGTCCCTCGCCTGCCGCGTGCGGGGCTTCATGGCGCACATCACTTCGGTGCCGCCCGAGATCACGCTGATGTGGGCGGTGTCCGGACGCCGGGCGAGTGCGCTCGCCAGTTGTTCGGCGGTGTCCGGGGTGCAGCCCAGGCGCAGCAGCCAGGTGTTGCCGCCGAGCCGGCTTTCGTCGGTGATGCCGAGCACCCGCAGCTGGAGGGTGCTGCGCAGCCGCCGGAAGCGGCGTGCGACGGTCTGGTCGGACACTCCCAGGACGTCCGCGATCCGGTTGAACGGCGCCCGGCCGTCGAGCTGCAGCGCCTGCAGCAGCTTCCGGTCGAGTGGATCGAGTGCCTGGGACTGCACCGGGTTCCTCCTGCTCGTGCGGCTGGGGCGCCCGCTCCCGCGACCGTGCCCCGCACCGGATACGGCTGCCCCGGGCCCCAGTATCACCGGACCCGGTGCGGGGCCGGGGGGCGGCCGGCCGCCGCTTTCAGCCGCCCGGGTGGCCCAGTTCCAGAGGGACGTCCGCCGGAGCCCCGCCGTCCACGGTGACCTTCCTTGCCACCGGCGGGTACCCGGCGGCGATCACCGAGTAGCTGCCCGTGTCCAGGCCGGTGAAGGCGAAGCAGCCGTCCAGGCCGGTGGTCGTGGTGCCCACGACGTTTCCGGCCGCATCCACCAGGGTGACCCGCGCGTCGGTCAGGCTCCTGAGGTGGGAACCCGCCCGGACGACGCCCCGCAGCCGGGCACCCGACCGCAGCGGCACCCGCAACGCGGTGGCCGCGGCGCCGGACGCCCGGACGGGCAGTGCCTCGGGCCGGAACCCCGGGGCGTTCACCGTGAGCGTGACGTCGTCCGCCGGCAGCTCACCGAAGCCGAAACGCCCTGCCGCGTCGGTCGTGGCGCCGGCCAGTACGTCGCCGTGTGCGTCGGTGACCGTGACCAGGGCGCCCTCCACAGCGGTTCCGTCATCGGCCGTCACCACGGCGCCGCCGATCCTGCTGCCTCCGGCCAGCACCAGGTCGTGGACCAGAGACCGCTCGCCCAGCACGACCGTGGTGGCCAGGGGCCGGTGGCCGTCCGCGGCGGCGATCAGCACGTACGTCCCCGCCGCGGGGGCGGTCAGCTCGTAGCGGCCCGCGCTGTGGGCCACGACCCGGCCGACCTGCGTCCCGGCCGGTGAGACGAGGGTGAGCGTGGCGCCCGCCATCCCGTTGCCGGCGCTGTCACGGACCCGGCCGGAGAGGACGGGCCCGTGCGGAGGCCCGGCCGGGGCCTCGCCGACGGCCAGGCGTGGCCCGTCCGGCCGGGGGAGCGGGGCCGGGGCGGCACCGTCCCCGCCGGGCGCCCCCGCGAGAACCGGTTCCGGCTCGCGCTCGTGCTGCGGCTTGGCCTTCCTGGGGGCCGCGTGGGCCGCATGGGCCGAGGTCCGCGGGGTGCGCAGCAGCAGCATTCCGACGACCGCGGCGAGCAGCGCGAGCGCGGCGGCCACGACGAGGCACAGGTAGAGGCCGTCGAGGAAGGCGTCGGACAGGGCGCCAAGGGCCCTGCCGGTCTGGGCTCCCAGGTCCATCCGGGCCACCACGCCCAGCCCGTCGGCGTCCACGGCAGCGGTGATCCGCTGCGCCGTCGCGCCGTCCACGCCGGCGTCCGCGAGGTGACCGGGCAGCGTGTCCGTGGTCCTGGTGGTCAGCAGCACGCCCAGCACGGCCGGGCCGAGGGCCCCGCCGACCTGCCGGAAGGCGTTGTTGCCCGCTGCCGCCATGCCCGCCAGGTGATGCGGCACGGAGGCGACGGCGGTGGCGGTCATGGGCGTGACGACCAGCCCCAGCCCGAGGCCGAGCAGGGCCAGCCGCCAGGCCAGCGCACCGAACGGCGTCCCGGCGTCGAGCGCGGTCAGAGACAGCAGGGCCCCCGTCATGACGAGCAGACCGCAGGGGATCAGGACGCGTACCGGGATGTGCCGCATCAACGGCCCCGCCACGATCCCGACGAGCAGGCACACCGCCGTCACGGCCAGCAGCCGGTACCCCGCGTCGAGCGTGTCGAGCCGCTGCACCATGCCGAAGTAGAGGCTCAGGACGAAGAAGAAGCCGATCAGGCCCAGGAAGGTGATCATCGCGATCAGCGTGGTGGCGCTGAACGCCGGGCTGCGGAAGAGCGTCAGATCCAGCATGGGGCTGGCGCTGCGCCGCTCGGCCAGGACGAACGCGAGGGCGCCGACGGCGGCCAGCACGAGGGCGACGACGACCCTCGGCTCGGAGAAGGAGCCGGCACCGCCTTCGATCACGCCGTAGACGAGGGAGGTGACCGCCAGGGCGGCGGTGATCTGACCGGGCCAGTCCAGCCGGCGGGACCCGGGGGCCCGGGAGTCGGCCACCAGGGGCGCCGCCACCGCCACGGTGAGGACGGCCACCGGGATGGCCGGCAGGTAGATCCACCGCCAGGCGGCGTGGTCGAGGATCAAGCCCGCCAGCAGAGGGCCGACGGCCAGTGCCGCCATCAGGGAAGCGGCCCACAGGCCGACGAACTTGGCCCGCTCGTGCGGGTCGGGCACCGCGTGGCTGATCAGCGCCAGCGTCGTGGGCAGCAGCGCGGCCGCCCCCAGCCCGGCCAGTGCCTGCCCCACCCACAGCACCTGGACCGACTGCGCGCACAGCGCCACGGTCGCCCCGGCGGCGGCGAACACCAGGCCCGCCTGGAAGACCTTCTTGCGGCCGTGCACGTCTCCGAAGACACCGGCGGTCAGGATGAGGGCCGCCATGGGCAGCACGAACGCGTCGGATATCCAGGACAGTTGTGAGGTCGAGGCGTGCAGGGCCCGCTGGATGGCAGGAAGGCTCACCGAGACGCTGGTGACCGGCAGATAGGCGACGAACACCCCGGCGCACGCCATGACCAGCGTGGCTCTCGGACTCTGCCGTGGTCCGGTCGCCGTTGTTCCGACGTTCACGAGTAACTCCGTTCCGGTGCGGCGGGGTCGCCGGCACGGTGTCACTTTTCAGCCAGTCCACGTCAGGGGCCAGCCACAGCCCGCGGAGCCCGGGGAATCGACATCCAGGAGGAGGATCCGAAGGATTTCCGACACCCGCGCGGTGCCGGAGGGGGCGCCGGTGAACACAGTCGTCCAGGCGTGCGTATGTCTCGGCAACCGCCCGCGGCGCGGGGAAGGCGGGTCGCGGGGCCGACGTGAGGAACAGGCGATGAACGACCGAGTTACTCCCGCGATGCACGCCCTGCCCGACGGCGAGGCGGAGCTGACGCTGGTGGTGCGGCTGCCCTGGGAGGACGTGGCGCGCCTCGGCCAGGAGGCCGGGCGGCTGGCCACCCAGATGCGGCGGCCCGTGACGCTGGAGGAGGCGGTGAGCCACCGGCTGCGGTCCACCCGGGTGGCCTCGCACGCGAAGCCGGCGGGGGAGCAGCCGCCGGCGGTGACGGCTGCGCCGGCGTCGGTGTCCTCGTTGCCGTCACGGCCTCCGGCCGAGCAGGCGCGTCAGGCCATCGACCGGATCAACGGCACGGCCGGGACCGCGTAGGGCTTCGCCGTGGGGGTGCGGGTGCGTTGCCGGGTGCCGGCCCGTCGTGGCCGTTCGCGCCCACGCGGCGGAGCCGCACATTGATACAGCCCCGCGCCCCTGAACGGCTAGCCCCGTGACAAGGTGCCGCGCACCTGCGCCGCCGCCTTGCGGGCCGCCACCAGGACCGGGTCCCAGACCGGGGAGAAGGGCGGGGCGTAGCCGAGGTCCAGGGTCGTCATCTGTTCTGCCGTCATGCCCGCGGTGAGGGCGACCGCCGCGATGTCGACCCGCTTGCCCGCGCCCTCCCGGCCGACGATCTGGACGCCGAGCAGGCGGCCCGTGCGGTGCTCGGCGAGCATCTTGACCGTCATGGGGGAGGCGTTCGGGTAGTAGCCGGCGCGGCTGGTCGACTCGATGGTGACCGACTCGAAGCGCAGGCCCACCCGGTGGGCGTCCTTCTCGCGCAGGCCCGTGCGGGCGATCTCCAGGTCGCAGACCTTGCTGACCGCCGTGCCGACCACGCCCGGGAAGGTGGCGTAGCCGCCGCCGATGTTGGTGCCGATGACCTGGCCGTGCTTGTTGGCGTGGGTGCCCAGCGGGATGTGCCGGTCCTGGCCGGAGACCAGGTCGAGGACCTCGACGCAGTCCCCTCCCGCCCAGATGTTCTCGTGGCCGCGCACCCGCATCGAGCGGTCCGTGAGGAGACCGCCGTGCGGGCCCAGGGGAAGCCCGGCGGCCTTCGCCAGGGCCGTCTCGGGGCGGACGCCGATGCCGAGCACGACGACGTCCGCCGGGAACTCGCGGTCCTGGGTCACCACCCCGCGCACCCGGCTTCCCCCAAGCTCTCGGCTCCGCTCGAGCAGGGAGGTGCCCCCATCACCGGTGAGGATCTTCGTGACCTCGGCGTCGTTCACCATCGTGATGCCCAGGCCCTCCATAGCCTCGTGCACCAGGCAGCCCATGTCGGGGTCGAGGGTCGACATGGGTTCGCTGCCGCGGTTGACGACGGTCACGTCGTAGCCGCGGTTGATGAGGGCCTCGGCCATCTCCACACCGATGTAACCGGCCCCGACGACCACCGCGCGGCGGCCCCGCGTGCCCTCCAGCGTGTCGAGGAGCGCCTGGCCGTCGTCCAGCGTCTGCACGCCATGCACCCCGGCCGCGTCCGCCCCGGGCATGTCGGGCCGGATCGGCCGCGCACCGGTCGCGATCACGAGCTTGTCGTACGACGTCCAGGACTCCTCGCCGGTGTCGACGTCACGGGCGCGTACCCGCTGCCCGTCGAGGTCCAGTTCCGTCACTTCGGTGCGCAGCCGCAGGTCGATGTCCCGGGCGCGGTGTTCCTCGGGGGTGCGGGCGATGAGCCGGTCCCGGTCGGTGACGTCGCCGCCGACCCAGTAGGGGATGCCGCATGCCGAGTACGACGTGAAGTGGCCCCGTTCGAACGCCACGATCTCCAGCTCGTCGGGGCCCTTCAGACGGCGGGCCTGCGACGCCGCGGACATCCCCGCGGCGTCGCCGCCGATCACGACCAGTCGCTCCCTGCGCGTACGGCTCATGTTCATGCGAACACGCTACGGGAGCAGGGCATTTCAGTCCTGCCCGCCTCAGTCGTGCCCGCCTCGGTCCTGCGCCTCAGGCCTGCTCGTCCGGGGTCCGGGGCCGCGTGGCCTCCGGCGCCGGACGGGCCGTCGGCAGCGGGCCCAGGGCGGTCGTCGCGGGCGCGGGTGCCGGACGCCGCAGCAGGCGGGGGCGAACGACCCTCACCCAGAGCAGGACGATCAGCGCGGCCACCGCGGCGAACGGCAGCACGGCGCCGAAGGCCACCGCGAGCCAGCGCAGCATCGTGACGAACGCGTTCCAGCCGCCCGCGAGCGCGTCGACGAACCCGGGGTCGTCGTCCTTGGCCTCCTTCTTCACCGGGGTCTCCGACAGCGACAGGGTGATGGTGGCCAGGCTGGTGCGGTCCTTCAGGGACTCCTGCCGGGCGAGCAGCGCCTCCAGGTCGGCCTGGCGGGTGCTCAGCTCGCCCTCCAGGGTCACGACGTCGCTCAGCTTGCCGGCCCGGTCCATCAGCTCGCGGATCCGGGCCACGCTGGCACGCTGCGACGTGATGCGGCTCTTCACGTCCACGACCTGGTCGGTGACGTCCTCGGCCTTCGCGCTGCGGTCGAGGAGCTTGCCGGTGCCCTCCAGTTCGGCGAGGACCTCGTCGTACTTCTCGACGGGCACCCGCAGCACCACCCGGGTGCGCTCACGGCCCTCGGCGTCCCGGGTGGTGGTCTCGTTGCCGACGTAGCCGCCCGCGTTCTCGGTGCCGGTGCGGGCCTGCTCCAGGGCCTTGGGGACGTCCTTGACCTGCACGGTCAGCGAGGCCGTACGGATGATGTGGCTCGCGGTGACCTTCGGCGGCGCCGTGGCCCTGGCGCCGCTCCCGGCACCCCCGGGGGCGGCCTCCGCCGAGCCGGCCTTGTCGTCCGCCCGGGACGCGGCGGCCCCGCGGTCGGCGGCGGAACCGCTGCCGCCGCTGTCGTCCCCGCCGCCGCACCCGGTGAGCGCGAGGCCGGCGGCCAGCAGGAGGGCCACCGGGGCCGGGGCGAGGCGTCGTACGGATCGTCGTGTGCGCATGCGGGCATCCCCCGAGGGTCGATTCTGCTGACGCTTCTTCGACGCCCGGACGGGGCCGGACGTTTGGCCCGGGACGGTTCCGATGCGGTCACGGTCGGGACTCGTGAAGGACACCGGGGCGCGGCGGCGCCGTCGGTGGGGTCTGAGAGGCTGGGGCCATGCGCGAAGTTCAAGGGCAGGTCGTCGTCATCGGGGCGGGCATCGCGGGACTGGCCGCCGCACACCGGCTGCTGGAGCGCGGGGCGCGGGTGACCGTGCTGGAGGCGTCCGGCCGGGTCGGCGGCAAGCTGCTGCCCGGCGAGGTCGCGGGTGCCCGCGTCGACCTCGGCGCCGAGTCGATGCTGGCCCGCCGCCCCGAGGCGGTGGCGCTCGCCCGCGATGTGGGCCTCGCCGACCGCCTCCAGCCCCCGGCCACGGCGACCGCCTCGCTCTGGACCCGTGGCGCCCTGCGCCCCTTCCCCAAGGGGCATGTGATGGGCGTGCCCGGCACCGCGTCCGCCCTGGCCGGCGTGGTCTCCGAGGAGGGCCTCGCCCGCATCGAGCGGGACGCCGAGCTGCCCCGCACCGAGGTCGGCGACGACGTGGCGGTGGGGGAGTACGTGGCGGAGCGCCTCGGCCGCGAGGTCGTCGACCGCCTGCTGGAGCCCATGCTGGGCGGGGTGTACGCGGGCGACGCGTACCGCATCTCCATGCGCTCGGCCGTCCCGCAGCTCTTCCAGGTCGCCCGGACCCACGCCTCCCTGACGGAAGGGGTCCGCGAGCTCCAGGCCAAGGCGGCCGCCGCGCAGCAGACCGGCCCGGTGTTCATGGGCATCCGGGGCGGCATCGGCACCCTGCCGCTCGCCGTGGCCGACTCGGTCCGGGCGCGCGGGGGCGAGATCCTGACCCGGACGCCGGTGACGGAGCTGCGCCGCACCCCCGAGGGCGGCTGGCAGATCCGCTCCGGGGAGCGGGAGTGGCTCGCGGACGCCGTGGTCCTCGCCGCCCCGGCCCCCGCCGCCGCCCGGCTGCTGCGCGCCGAGAACCCGGCGGCCGCCGCCGAGCTCGACGGCGTCGAGTACGCCTCCATGGCTCTGATCACCCTCGCCTACCGCCGCTCCGGGACGGCCCTGCCCGACGGCAGCGGCTTCCTGGTGCCGCCGGTCGACGGGCGCACCACCAAGGCGTCGACCTTCGCCTCGCAGAAATGGGGCTGGATCGCCGACGAGAACCCGGACCTCGTCGTCCTGCGCACCTCCGTCGGACGGTACGGCGAGACGGAGATCCTCCAGCGCGACGACACCGGCCTGGTCGAGGTCTCCCGGCAGGACCTGAAGGCGGCGACCGGCCTCGACGCCACACCCGTCGCGACCCGCGTCACCCGCTGGGACGACGGCCTGCCCCAGTACCCCGTCGGCCACCACGCGCGCGTGGCCCGCATCCGCGAACACGTCGCCCGCCTCCCCGGCCTCGCCGTCTGCGGTGCCGCGTACGACGGCGTCGGCATCCCCGCCTGCATCGCGAGCGCGTACGCGGCCGTGGACCAGATCCGGGGCGACCTGCGCGGTGTGCAGGAGCTCACCGCCCACCCGGTGCAGAGTCTGCACGGCGGAGCAGGAGAATAAGGCCATGAGCAACGACGCCCCTACCCCCGAGTCCGGCAGGATCCCGAACAAGGGCAAGCTGGCCAAGGACCTCAACGAGGTCATCCGCTACACGCTCTGGTCCGTCTTCAAGCTGAAGGACGTCCTCCCCGAGGACCGCGCCGGGTACGCCGGCGAGGTCCAGGAGCTGTTCGACCAGCTCGCCGCCAAGGACGTGACGATCCGCGGCACGTACGACGTCTCGGGCCTGCGCGCCGACGCCGACCTCATGATCTGGTGGCACGCGGAGACCAGCGACGCGCTGCAGGAGGCGTACAACCTCTTCCGCCGGACGAAGCTGGGCCGCGCCCTGGAGCCGGTCTGGTCGAACATGGCGCTGCACCGCCCCGCCGAGTTCAACCGCGCGCACATCCCGGCGTTCCTCGCCGACGAGACGCCCCGCGACTACGTGAGCGTCTACCCCTTCGTGCGCTCCTACGACTGGTACCTGCTGCCCGACGAGGACCGCCGCCGCATGCTCGCCGACCACGGCAAGATGGCCCGCGGCTACCCGGACGTGCGCGCCAACACCGTCGCCTCGTTCTCCCTCGGCGACTACGAGTGGATCCTCGCCTTCGAGGCCGACGAGCTGTACCGCATCGTCGACCTCATGCGTCACCTGCGCGCCTCGGAGGCCCGTATGCACGTCCGCGAGGAGGTGCCGTTCTACACGGGCCGCCGCAAGGACATCGCCGAGCTGGTCGCCGGTCTGGCCTGATCAGCGGATGCGTTCGACGGCCCCGGCCCGGTCCGGGGCCGTCGGCTTCGGCTCGGCGTGCGGGGCGCACTGCGCGCGTCGTCCCGGCAGCCGCCCCTGGAGCAGATACGCCTCCACGTGGCCGTTGACGCAGGCGTTCGGGCCGCCCGCCAGCCCGTGGGCGCCGGCGTCCCGCTCCGTCACCAGCACCGATCCGGCGAGGCGGTCGCGCAGTTCCAGGGCGCCGTCGTACGGCGTGGCGGCGTCCCGCTCGGCGGCCAGGATCAGCGTCGGCGGCAGCTCGCCCGGCCCGGTGCCGACGTCGAGCGGCCGCTGCCGGGGTGCCCTCCAGTAGGCGCACGGCAGGTTCGTCCACACGTTGTCCCAGGTCTCGAAGGGCGCCCGCCGCGCGAGCCGGGTGTTGTCCCGGTCCCATACCCGCCAGTCCGTCGGCCAGGGAGCGTCGTTGCACTCGACGGCCAGGTAGACCGCGCGTGAGTTCTCCGCCTCGGCCGCCGCCTCCGGGTACTGCTCCGCCTGTTCGACCAGCGGCCGGGAATCGCCCTTGAGGTACGCCGACAGCGCGTGCGCGCGGTGCGGCCACAGGTCGTCGTAGTACCCGGCCTGCAGGAACGCCCCCTGCAACTGCCCCGGTCCGACCTTCCCGCCCGCCGGCTCGGCGGCCAGCCTCGCGCTCGCCCGCTCGTAGCTGCGCAGCACCTCCCGCGCGGTCCTGCCCAGCCCGTAGACGTCGTCGTGCCGGGCGATCCACGCCCGGAAGTCCGCCCAGCGGCGCTCGAACGCCGCCGACCGGGCGAGGTTGTTGCGGTACCAGATCCGCTCGGGGCCTGGGTGGACCACCGAGTCGAACACCATCCGCCGTACGTGCGCGGGGAACAGCGTCGCGTACAGGGCGCCGAAGTAGGTGCCGTACGACGAGCCCATGAAGGTCAGCCGCTCCTCGCCGAGCGCGGCGCGCAGCACGTCGAGGTCACGGGCGTTGTTCAGCGAGTGGTAGTGCCGCAGCGCGTCGCCGGTCCGCTCGGCGCAGCCGCGCGCGTACGCCCGCGCCTGCGCGATGCGTTGCCGCTTGTACGACTCCGAGGGGCGGGACGGCGCCTGTGCGGGCCCGTCGAAGAACTGCTCCGGGTCCTTGCACGACAGCGGCGCCGAACGGCCCACCCCGCGCGGGGCGTAGCCGACGAGGTCATAGGCGGCCGCGATCCGCTTCCACTCGGGGAGCAGGCCGATGAGCGGGAAGTACAGGCCGGTGGCGCCGGGACCGCCCGGGTTGTGGACGAGGGCGCCCTGCCGGGGGACCTTGCGCTTGCTGTTGTAGGGGTCCTTCTGCGTGGCCCGGGCCCTGCTGACGGACAGTTCGATCTGCCGGCCGTCGGGGCGGGCGTAGTCCAGCGGGACGCGCACCGTGGCGCACCGCATGCTGCCCGGCAGGTCCTGCGCGTCGGGGCACGGGCCGAAGGCGACACCGGCCGCCTTCGCGCGCGCGGCGGCCACGGCGGTGCCGCGTCGCTCGGCCGCCCCCGTGCGGTCCTCGGTGTCCGGGGCCGCGGTGAGGGTGCTCAGCAGCAAGGACCCGGCGGCCGAGTAGAGGAGGGCGGCTCTCATCGCGTATCCCTTCGGTGCACGGTGGTGACGAAAGGGATGTTTCGTTCGGCGCAGGGGGAAGGCAAGCACCGTCGGCCGGTGTCGGGCCCGATACCCCGGTGCGCCCCCGGTCCGTCAGTCGTGCGGCTCGCGGTGCGCGAACGCGGCCCGCAGGTCCGGTTCGCCGATCGCGCCGACGCCCCGCACCGCCACCGAGGTGAGGTACGTGCGGTCGTCGGCGGCGCCGTCAGCGCTCCGGGTCAGCCCGCCGAGCAGCCGCTGTCCGGCCGGGGAGGCCCAGCGCGAGTAGGGGTGGATCTCGACCCGCGCGACGGCCAGGCAGCTCAGGGTCAGGGCCAGGGGCAGCGCGAACCACAGGGCGACCAGGTGCCGCGGCATGTCCGGCGGAGCGGGTGTCAGCAACGCGGCCACACCCAGCCCGAGGACGGCGACGGCCGCGACCCGCACCTGCCGTACGGCCGCCGTGACCGTCGTACGGGCGCTGTCCGGGACCGCGAGCCCCGCGCGCACCAGCCCCTCGGCGATCCCGCGCACGGCCTCCGCCGTCGCGGCCGTGGCCCGCACCGGCGCGATACGGGACTGCCCTTCGGGGCCGATGGCGCCTATCACCGACCGCTCCATCTCGTCCCGCCCGCGCGGGTCGACGACCGTCGCCCAGCCGGTGTGGGCCAGCAGCAGACGGCGCTGGCGCGCCATGGCGACCAGGGTCACGTCGGCGACCCGCCGGGGGCCGCCGGAGAGGAACGCCGCCTCGTACAGCGTGAGTTCACGACCGCGGCCGCTGTCCGCGGACACGGCCGCGGCCCGAACGGCGGCCAGACACAGGCGCGTACACGCGGTGCCGGCCACGGCCCAGGCCGCCAGCAGGAAAAGAACCCAGAGCATATGTTGTTTGTATGTGACACCGTCCCGAAAACACCATGCCTCGTTCACAATCCGGACGGAGTGTTGTCGGTATGTGACGTTCCGTTTCTCTTCGGTGGCGTTCCGTAGGCGGGCGGCGGGCACTGTGGATCGGGGGCGGGCACCGTGAGCCGGGCGACTAGCCCAGCCGGGTCCTCTGGGCCGTCCGGACGTCGTCGCGGCGGTGTGCCCCGTGGCCGCCGCCCGTCCGATGGGCCATGTTGCTGACCGTCGAGCCGATCGGGCTCCGGACGGACGCGAGGAGGCCCCGCGGTGGGTGAGCTGTACATCGACGGCGCATGGACACAGGCGGCGGCCGGCGGGCGCCGGGACGTGATCAACCCCTATGACGCCTCGGTCGTCACCACCGTCGACGAAGCCGACGCCACCGACGTCGACCGCGCCGTGCGCGCCGCCCGGCGCGCCTTCGCCGGGGAGGACTGGGCGAACGCCCCCTCCCGCCGCCGCGCCGACCTGCTGATGCGCGTCCACGACCTGCTGCTGCGCGACCGCGAGGACATCGCGCGCACCGAGACGCTCGACACCGGCAAGACACTCACCGAGGCCCGGATCGACGTGGAGGACGTGGCGAACGCCTTCCGCTACTTCGCCGAACTCGCGGGCAAGGACGGGGGCCGGGTCGTCGACGTCGGCCCGGACGTCCTCAGCCGCGTCGTCTACCAGCCCGTCGGCGTGTGCGCGCTCATCGCCCCCTGGAACTACCCGCTGCTGCAGGCCTCCTGGAAGGTCGCGCCCGCGCTCGCCGCCGGCAACACCTTCGTCCTCAAGCCCAGCGAGACGACCCCGCTCACCACCATCGCCATGATCCGGCTCATCGAGGAGGCCGGCGCCCCGCCCGGCGTCGCCAACCTCGTGCTCGGCTCCGGGGCGACCGTCGGCGCGGCCCTGACCGGCCACCCCGACGTCGACCTGGTCTCCTTCACCGGCGGCCTGAACACCGGCCGGGCCATCATGGCCGCCGCCGCCGAGGGACCGCGGAACATCGCCCTGGAACTGGGCGGCAAGAACCCCAACATCGTCTTCGCCGACGCCGACTTCGAGGCCGCCGTCGACTACGCCCTCGACGCCGCCTTCCTGCACTCCGGGCAGGTCTGCTCGGCCGGTTCACGCCTGCTCGTCGAGGACTCCCTGCACGACCGGTTCGTCGAGGCCTACGCCGGGCGCGCCCGGGCGATCCGGCTCGGCAACGGCCTGGAGGAGGGCACCGAGAGCGGCCCGCTCAGCTCCGCCGAGCACCGCGAGAAAGTCGAGGGCTACATCGCCGTCGCCAAGGAGGAGGGCGCCCGGCTCGTCACCGGCGGTACCCGCCCCGACGACCCGGCCCTCGCCGACGGCTTCTTCCTGCTGCCGACGATCTTCGCCGACTGCGACCGGTCCATGCGCATCGTCCAGGAGGAGGTCTTCGGCCCGGTCGTCACCGTCGAGCGCTTCCGCACCGAGGACGAGGCGGTGGAACTGGCCAACGACACCCGCTACGGCCTCGCCGGCGGCGTATGGACCTCGGATGCGAGCCGCGCCCAGCGCGTCGCCCAGCGGCTGCGGCACGGCACCGTGTGGATCAACGACTTCCACCCCTACGTGCCGCAAGCCGAGTGGGGCGGCTTCGGCCGCTCCGGCGTCGGACGCGAACTCGGCCCGACGGGGCTGCGCGAGTACCAGGAGGCCAAGCACATCTACCAGAACCTCGCCCCCGCCCCCTCCGGCTGGTTCAAGGGCTGACCCGCACGCCACACCGCACCACCACGAAAGGCACGGCATGGCCACCACTCCCGCGCACGGCGCCGAGTCCGCCTACGACTACGTCATCGTCGGCGGCGGCACCGCCGGCTGCGTACTCGCCGCCCGGCTGAGCGAGGACCCCGACTGCCGCGTCTGCGTCATCGAGGGCGGCCCCAGTGACGTCGGCGACGAGCGCATCCTGCGCCTGCGCAACTGGATCAACCTGCTCGGCTCGGAGTTCGACTACGGCTACACCACCGTCGAGCAGCCGCGCGGCAATTCGCACATCCTTCACTCACGGGCCCGGGTGCTCGGCGGCTGCTCCTCGCACAACACGCTGATCAGCTTCCTGCCGCTGCCGCAGGACCTCGACGACTGGGTGCGCCACGGCTGCGCCGGCTGGGACCCGGCGACGATCCTGCCCTACCGCGACCGGCTGCTCACGCAGATCGTCCCGGTGGCCGAGGCCGACCGCAATCCCATCGCCAGGGACTTCGTCACCGCGGCCTCCCGCGCCCTCGGCGTCCCCGTCGTCGACGACTTCAACGCCGAACCCTTCGCCGACGGCGCCGGATTCTTCTCCTTGGCCTACCAGCCGGAGGGCAACCTGCGCTCCTCCGCGTCCGTCGCCTACCTCCACCCGGTACTGGACCGGCCCAACCTCACGCTGCTGCTGGAGACCTGGGCCCACCGGCTGATCCCCGACGAGTCGGGTCGGCTGACGCGCGTCGCCGTCCGGGGCGCCGACGGCGAAGCCGCGACCGTGCGCGCCGAGCGCGAACTGCTGCTGTGTGCCGGGGCCATCGACACCCCGCGCCTGCTGATGCTCTCCGGCATCGGACCGGCCGACGACCTGAACGCCCTGGGCATCAAGGTGCGGGCCGACCTGCCCGGCGTCGGGGAGAACCTGCTGGACCACCCCGAGTCCGTGATCGTCTGGGAGACCGCGGGACCGCTGCCGCCCAACTCCGCGATGGACTCCGACGCCGGCCTGTTCCTGCGCCGCGACAAGGGCCAGCCGCGTCCCGACCTGATGTTCCACTTCTACCAGGTGCCGTTCACCGTCAACACCGAACGCCTCGGCTACCCCGTACCGCGGCACGGGGTGTGCATGACGCCGAACGTGCCGCGGGCCCGCTCCACCGGCCGCATGTGGCTGCGCAGCAACAACCCCGCCGAGCATCCCGCCCTGGACTTCCGGTACTTCACCGACCCCGAGGGCCATGACGAGCGCACCCTCGTGGACGGGCTGAAGGTGGCCCGCGAGGTCGCCGCGACCGACCCGCTGCGTGACTGGCTCGTCCGCGAGGTCGCGCCCGGCCCGGACGTCGTCTCCGACGCCGACCTGTCGGAGTACGGACGCCGCGCGGCCCACACCGTCTACCACCCGGCCGGGACCTGCCGCATGGGCGCGGCAGACGACCCGGCGGCCGTCTGCGACCCCGAGCTGAGACTGCGGGGCTTCGACGGCGTGCGGATCGTCGATGCGTCGGTGTTCCCGACGATGCCCACCATCAACCCGATGGTGACCGTGCTGCTCGCCGCCGAACGCGCCGCCGACCTGATCACCGCGGAACGAAGGACACAGCCGTGACCGGTACACCATCTCCCGCACCGGCGTCCGGGGTCCCCTCGGGGGAGCCGGGCTCCGAGTTCCGCAAGGACATGAGCCCCTGGGCCAACTTCGCCCTCGGCTTCACCTACCTCTCCCCGGTGGTGGGCACCTACACCCTCTTCGGCATCGCGATCGCCGACGGCGGACCGCCGATGATCTGGGCGTTCCTGGTCGCCGGCTGCGGCCAGTTCCTCGTCGCGCTGATCTTCGGGGAGATCGTCGCCCAGTACCCGATCGCAGGCGGCGTCTACCCCTGGGCCCGGCGGCTGTGGGGCAAGCGCTGGGCGTGGATGACCGGCTGGGTGTACATGTGGGCGCTGCTGGTGACCATCACCTCCGTCGCCTACGGCGCCGGCCCCTACATCGCCATCCTCTTCGGCTTCAGAGCCACCGTGCACACCACCGTGCTGTGCACCGCCGTGCTCATCGTCGTCGCCATCCTCATCAACTACATGGGCACCAAGGCACTGTCGACGGCGGCGCTCATCGGTTTCGCCGGCGAGCTCATCGGCGCCCTCGTGGTCGGCGTCTACCTGCTGGCCACCCACCGTCACCAGGGCCTCGGCGTCATCTTCGACACCTACGGCGTCGAGGGAGACGGCTCCTACCTGCCGGCGTTCCTGGCAGCCGGCATCATCGGCCTCTACCAGTACTACGGCTTCGAGGCGTGCGGAGACACCGCCGAGGAGGTCGCCCACCCGGGCCGGGTCATCCCCCGCGCGATGCGCCGCACCATCTACATCGGCGGCGCGGCGGCCACGTTCACCTGCATGTCGCTGCTGCTGTCGGTCACGGACTTCAACGCGATCATCTCGGGCGAGCAGGCCGACCCGGTGGTGGACGTGCTCTACGACGCCATGGGCGAGACCGGGGCGCGGATGGTGATGGCCGTGGTGCTGATCTCCTTCCTGTCCTGCACGATCAGCCTCCAGGCCGCGGCCGGGCGGCTCATCTACTCCTACGCCCGGGACGAGATGATCGTCGGACACGTGCTGCTGCGGCGGTTCGTCCACGCCCGTGCGGTGCCGAGCTGGGCGCTGTTCGTGTCCGCGGCGGTGCCCCTGGTCATCGCCTTCGCGTCGCTGCTCTCCGAGGACGCCCTCACCAACATCGTCTCGTTCGCGATCCTCGGCATCTACGGCTCGTTCCAGATGGTGGTCCTGGCCGCACTGCGCGCCCGGCTCAAGGGCTGGCGCCCGGCGGGGGAGTTCACCCTGGGCCGCTGGGGCCTCCTGGTGAACGTTGCGGCGCTGGTCTACGGCATCCTCGCCATCATCAACATCTGCTGGGCCCGCAGCCCGGAGAAGTCCTGGTGGGAGAACTGGATCGTGCTGCTGTGCGGTGCGATCGTGCTGGGCACCGGCCTGCTCTACATGTTCACCACACACCATTACGGCCGCGGCGACGCCCCGGCGGGTGACGCCGTGCCGGAGAAGGCCGGTTCGGCGTCCGGCGGAGGCGCTGCGGGGTAGGAGCGAGAGGCCCCGGGCCCAACCCCTCAACGCCGCGACAGCACCCTGCGCGTGGCGAGGGCGAGCCGGTGGGCGGGCCGCCGGGAGCGCGGCGCCGGGCCCGACCGTTCCAGCCACCACTCCCGGAGCTCCCGCCGCGCCCCCGTGTCCCCGGGGCGCCCGGCGGACAGCAGGTGCTCGGCGAAGGACAGGGCGTCACGCCGGTAGCCGGAGGTCATGGGGTGCGCCTGGGCGTAGCCGAGGAACGCCGTGCGGTACCCGTCGCCGAGGATCACCGGCAGCTCGGGCGCGACCTTCGCCACGACATCCGCCCGCTTCGCGGCGAGCGCCCTCGCCTGTACGCCGACCCGCACCCGGTCGAACCCCTCGGGCACGGGCGTCCCCGCCACCAGCGCCGACAGCAGCGCCGCCTGTGCCAGCGCGAGCCGCTGCCGGGCGCCGTCGACGTCCTCTTGGTGGGGCCGGCCGAAGGCGCCCCGTGTCGCCCCGGCCGTCCCGGTCTCATCGCCCGGGCGTATGGCCCCGGCTGCTCCGGTCTCATCGGCCGGTCGTGTCGCCCCGGCCGTCCCGGTCTCATCGCCCGGTCGTATGGCCCCGGCCGCTCCGGTCTCATCGCCCGGTCGTGTCGCCCCGGTCTCATTGCCCGGTCGTGAGGCCCCGGTTCCGGACCCGGCCCCGCCGGTGACGCGTCGGGCACCCTCCTGCCGTACGGCGCCGGTCTGCACCAGGTGCCCGCCGCCGACGCCCCCGGCCGCTTCCCGCCGTGCGGCCCCGGCAGCCGCGAACAGGGCATCCCCGCGGCCCCCGGAGGCCGTTCCGGCCGCCGCACGGAGTTCCGCCTTCACGCGTTCGACGGCGCCCGCCTCCAGCGCCCGGCGGATCGTGCTCAGCTCGTGCTCCAGCTCCGCCGGTGCCGGGAAGTTCTCGTCCCGTTCCAGCAGGACGCCCGGCGGGCTGAACCGGGAGGCGAGGTCGGTGAGGATGTCGAGGACCGGCCGGGGGACCGGGTGGGCGTGGCTGTCGTGCCAGACGCCGTCGCGCTCGAAGCCGCCCGCGACGTGGACGTAGGCGATGGCCTCCAGCGGCAGCTCGGCGAGCGCCTTGGAGGGATCCTCGCCGCGGTTGACGTGGTTGGTGTGCAGGTTGGCCACGTCGATGAGGAGGCGGACGCCCGTGCGGTCGGCGACCTCGTACAGGAACTGGCCCTCCGTCATCTCCTCGCCCGGCCAGCCGATCAGCGCGGCGATGTTCTCGACGGCCAGTGGCACCGGCAGTGCGTCCTGCGCGATGCGGATGTTCTCGCACAGGACGTCCAGGGCGTCCCGGGTCCGGGGGACGGGCAGCAGGTGGCCGGCCTCCAGGTGCGGGGACGCCGTCAGCGGCCCGCCCGCCCGTACGAACGCGATGTGCTCGGTGACCAGCGGGGAGCCCAGCGCCTCGGCGCGCTCGGCCAGTGCGGTCAGCCGGCCCGCGTCGGGCCGGTCCGCGCCCCCGAGGCCGAGCGAGACACCGTGCGGCACGACGGTGACGCCGCGCTCGCGCAGCCGCCGCAGCGAGTCGGGCAGGTGCCCGGGGCAGACGTTCTCGGCCACCGCCTCGACCCAGTCGATCCCCGGCATCCGCTCCACGGCGTCCGCGATCTCCGGCCGCCATCCGATGCCCGTCCCCAGTCGCTCCATCGTCCCCTCCTCCACCCGGCCCGTTCCTCGAACGTGAGGGGGGTATGGCCCAGCCGCCGGTCCCCGAACCGCGCGCCGCCCTCCTTCAGAGCAATATTTGAGGTTTCGGGGCCCGCTCCCCGTCCCCCCTGACGGAGGCGCAAGGGTCGCGTACCGCCCCGATACGCCGTAGACCGGACCTATGTCGGGAGGCAGCGAGCAGCCCCACCGCTCCACGCGGAAGCGGGAACCGGAATCCCGGGCGGCCGCCGTCCGCCGGCTGCGGATCGTGGCCGGAGCCCTGCTCGTGGCAGGCGTCACGGCTTACTTCCTGTTGCCGCTGGAGGGCCTCGGCGCCGACCGTCCCTGGCTGGGCTGGCCGCTGTTCGTGCTGTGCCTGGCGCTCGTGGCCGCGCTGCTGCTGCGCCATGTGCGCGACATCGTGCTGGAGAAGCCGCAGGCCCGGTCGGGCATCATGATCTCGCTGCTGATGTGCCTGGCCGTGCTGGTCTTCTCGTCCGGGTACTACGCCCTCGCGCAGCAGCCGGGACAGTTCACCGGGCTGCGCACCCGCGTCGACGCGCTGTACTTCACGGTCGTCACCCTCGCGACCGTCGGCTACGGCGACATCACCCCGCGCGGGCAGGAGGCCCGGCTGGTGGCCGTCGCCCAGATCCTGTACACGTTCGTCTTCCTCACGGCGGCGGCCACCGCGCTGTCCCGGCGGATGCACGCGATGGTCGCGGAGCGCGACAGGCGCCCGCCGCCGCCCTGACCGAGGGGGCGTGCCCTACATCGTGCGGGTCGGGCGGTAGTTGAACACCGACCAGAGGACGAACAGACCGGTCACGATCATGATGATCGACCAGAACGGCTGGTACGGCAGCCAGAGGAAGTTCGCGATCAGCGCCAGGCCGACCACGACCGCGCTCACGACCCGCGCCCAGGCGGCCCCGGTGAACAGGCCGAGCCCGGCCGCCACCACGAGCGCGCCGACGATCACGTGGATCCAGCCCCACGCGGTCAGGTCGAACTCGAACGAGTACTGGCCGAAGCTCGTGTACACCTCGTCGCCGGCGATCGCCGCGATGCCCTGGAGCACCGCGAACAGGCCGTAGACGACCATCAGGATGCCGCCGAGAGCGAGACCCCCGGCCGCCAGCGGGTCGCCGGAACCGCCCGGGCCGGAGCCGCCGGGCGTCCGGTCGCCGGGGGCGGGCGGGGCGGGGGGAGGGGGCGCGGCGCTGGTCATGGCTGCCTCCGGGGGTCGGTTCGGCTGGTAACCCCACTGGAGCATTCGTCCGGGACCGGCGCGCCTGCGGCTACTCCGAACGGGTGGACGCCGCGCGGCCGGCCCCGTGCGGCTCCCGGCGCAGCGCCGGGTGGTCCGCGACCACCGTGCACGAGCCGGGCGCGATCTCCGTGAAGCCCGCGTCGCGCACCAACGGCAGCCTTATGCCGGTCAGTTCGGACCAGCGGGCCGGGTCGGCCGTCCGGGCGGCGAGCGGGAAGCCCGCGTCGTGCCAGCCGGCCCGCTCCTCGTCGGACAGCTCCCACCAGGCCAGTTGGGCGGCGTGGCCCGCCTGGGCCATCGCCTTGCCGGCCGACATGCCGAGGTCCGGGTTCAGCCACAGCACGGGGGCGGCCGGGTCCGCGTCCACCGGAGGCTCCGGGTCGTCCAGATCGGTGCCGGACACCTGGAGCCTGGCCAGGTCCTTGGGCCAGCCGTCCAGCGGGACGGGCGGGAAGACCCGCACCTCGGCCGACTTGCCGGTCACCGTGATGCCGGGGAGCGCCTCGGCCCGCCGCCACTCGGCGCCGCGCGCCCGCCGCACCACCTTGCGGATCCGGGCGTCCTGCCAGTCCCGCATCGCCCCGGCCCACTCGCCCTCACCTGCCGACCGCTCGTCGGCCAGGATCGTCAGCACGGCCCGCGCGGCCGTCTCCAGCGCGTCCGTGCGCGCCGGCGGCTCCGCCTTCTCGATCCGCACGACGAGCGGCAGCACGAACTGCGGTGCCTCGTCGCGCGCCGAGGGTTCGGACCGGAAGGGACTGTCGCTCACGGGCGTCGGGTCTTCGCTCACGAATCCCAGTGTGCCAGCCGGAAGATCGTGCAGGATGGCCGCATGCGACCAGACCTGTGCCTGCGGAACGCGGGCCGCCGTTACGGCCTGCGGGGCCCCTGGGTACTGCGCGGTGTGGACCTGGCGGTGGCTCCGGGCCGGCTCGTCCGCATCGAGGGCGCCAACGGCAGCGGCAAGTCCACGCTGCTGCGGCTGCTCGCCGGCATCGACGCGCCGAGCGAGGGCCGGATCACCGGCCGGCCGACGCGCACGGCGTACGTCCCCGAGCGGTTCCCGCCGGCCCTGCCCTTCACCGCCGCCGGCTACCTCACCCACCTCGGCACCGTGCACGGCCTGGCCCGGGCGGCGGCCGCCCGGTCCGCCGGGGAGTGGCTGGAGCGCCTCGGTGCCGCCGCGTACGCCGAGACGCCGATGGCCCGGCTTTCGAAGGGCAGCAGCCAGAAGGTCGCGGTCGCCCAGGCCCTGCTGGCGGAGCCTGACGTGCTGGTGCTGGACGAGGCGTGGACCGGTCTGGACACCGCGGCCCGCGCCGAGTTGGAGCGCGCCGTCGCCGAACGCACGGCGGCCGGCGGATCCGTGGTCTTCGTCGACCACGACCCGCGCCGCCTCACGGGCCTGCCCGACGCGACGTACGCGGTGCGCGACGCAGGCGTCGTCCGGCAGGAGCCCGCACAGGCTCCGGAAGCGTCCGGTCCGCACGCGCTCGTCGAAGTGCAGGGCCCGCCGGACGGACTGCTGCCCGAGGACGTGCGCCGGACGGCCACCTCGGCCGAGGAGACCGGGCCGGGCGGCTACCGCCTCTCCGTGCCGGCCCCGCACTCCGACCTCCTGCTCCGCACCCTGCTGACGGCCCGCCCGCCCTGGCACGTGGTGAGCGTGACACCGCGGACGACGGCTCCGGAGAGGCAGCGATGACCGCCCTGATGCGCTACCACGCCGCCCTGCTGCTGCGGTCGCAGCGCTGGCTGCCTCCGTTCCTGCTGTACGCGGCCTTCCTCGCGATCAGCATCCAGGCCGGGCAGCCGGTGCTCGACTCCCTCGGGTACACGGCCGCCGCCCTGCTGCCCGTCGCCGCCTGGCTGGCGCGCATCTGCGTCACGGGCGAGCCGGACGCCGCACGCGGCTGTGTGGCGGCCGCCGCCGGTCCCGCGCGGGCTCATGTGGCCTGTCTGCTCGTGGCCCTGGCCGGTGCGACGGCCTCGGCACGCTCGCGATCCTGGTGGTGACGCTGCTCAGCGACCCGGTCGCCTCCGACCACAGCACCCGGGTGCCGCTCCCCGCCGCCTGCGGGGCCGGGCTGCTCGCCGCTCTGGCCTGCGCCCTGCTCGGCACGGCCGTCGGCGCGCTCACCGGCAGGCCCCTGCTGCGCTCGCCCGGCCGGGCCGTCCTCGCCCTGCTGCTCGCGGCGCTGCTGTCCCTGGTCGCCACCGGCTCACCCGCCCAGGCGGCCGTGCAGGGCCTGGTCACCGGATCACGGCAGGGCACCGTCCCGATGCCGCTGCTGCCCCTGGCCGCGGCGGCGCTGGTCACGGCCGTGGCGCTGGCCCTGGCCGGTGCGCTGGCCTCCCGCAGATCACCCTGAGCAGGCGGTGCGCTGCGCCTCCTGCCATTCGCAGGCGGGGCAGAGCGTGATGCCCTTGTACGACTCGGGGTGCTCCGTCGGCTCCCGGCACAGCACGCACTCCGCGTACGGCGGTCCGTCCGCAAGGGGCGGCCTGGTCGCGTCGATCAGGCAGTAGTCGTCCTCGCTCATACGTCCAGCGTAGGCCCGGGGCGAGCCCTCAGAGGTCCCGTTGTTCCAGGGGCTTGGTCGCCGGGCCCTGGATCACCTTGCCGTCCGTGTCGAAGCGGGAGCCGTGGCAGGGGCACTCCCAGGCCCGTTCGGCGGCGTTGAAGTCGACCAGGCAGCCCAGGTGGGTGCAGCGTGCGGAGACGGCGTGCAGTCCGCCGTCGTCGTCCCGGTACACCGCGACCCGGTGGCCGTCGGCCCGGACCACCGCGCCCTCGCCGGGCGGCAGGGACTCCACGGGCGGCGCGGGCCGCAGCCGGTCGCCCACGAAGTGCCCGGCGACCTTGGCCTGTGTCTTGAGGAACGCCGGCGCCTCCCGCAGCGCGGACTTCACACGGCGCGGGTCGTACAGCCCGCTCCACTCGCACTCCTCGCCCGTGATCTGCGCGGTCAGCAGCCGGCCCGCCATGATGCCGCCGGTCATGCCCCAGCCGCCGAAGCCGGTGGCCACATAGGCGTGCCGGGCGCCCGGGTGCAGCGGGCCGACCATCGGCACGGTGTCCGTGGGCTCCGTGTCCTGGGTGGCCCACCGGTGGGTGACCTCCAGGTCCGGGAAGTGGCCGGTGGCCCAGGCGGTGAGGCGATCGAAACGGGCCCGCGGGTCGCTCGTGCCCGGAGTGAAGTGCTCGCCGGTGACGATGAGCAGCCGCCGGCCGCTCTCGTGGGGCGCGGTACGCACCGAGCGGGTGTCCTCGTCGGGCGTGATGAACATGCCGTCCGGGTCCCGGTCCGCGGGGATCGTCCCGGCGACGACCAGCTCGCGGCGCGTGGAGAGGCGGGCGAAGAGCAGGGCCCGGTCGAAGATCGGGTAGTGCGTCGCGACGACGACGTCCCGGGCCCGGACCGTCGCCCCGGTCGTGGTCGACAGCCTGCACGGTTCGCCCTCGTCCAGGCCGAGGACGGTGGTCTCCTCGTAGATCCGCCCCCCGCGTTCGACCAGGTCGGCGGCGAGGGCCAGCAGGTACTTGCGGGGGTGGAACTGGGCCTGTCCGGTGACCTCGACGGCGCCCGCCACCGGGAAGGGCAGCCCGGTCTCCGTGACGAACGAGGCGGGCAGCCCGGCCTCGGCCGCGGCCCGTGCCTCGGCGCGCAGTTCCTCCACGCGGCTCGCGTCGACGGCGTAGGTGTAGGCGCTCCTGGTCTCCCACTCGCAGTCGACGCCCAGCTCCCGGGCGATCCGGGCGGCGTGCTCGATCGCCTCCGACTGCGAACGCGCGTACAGCCTGGCGCCCTCGGGGCCGCGGGTGCGCCGCAGCTTGTCGTAGACGAGCGTGTGCAGGGCGGTGACCTTGGCGGTGGTGTGCCCGGTGACGCCGGCCGCGACCCGCCCGGCCTCCAGCACGGCCACGCTCCGCCCGGCCCGCGCCAGCTCCCACGCCGTGGACAGCCCGGCGATCCCCGCGCCGATCACCGCCACGTCGACCTCCACGTCCTCCGTGAGGGCCGGGTGGCGGCCGTCCGGCGCCGTGTCGAGCCAGTACGAGCTGCTGACCTGCTGCTTCTCGCTCATGGTCGCCGAGTACCCCCGTCCGTCCGCTTCAGTGTCGGACGGGTCGCTCCACCGGTCGGGCGGGTCGCTTCACAGATCCCGGCGGGTCGCTTTACGGACGGGGCGGGCAGGGATAACGTACAACCAAATGGTTGTAGATGAGCTGAGCGACGAGACGGTGGACCGGCTGTTCCACGCACTGGCCGACACCACGCGCCGGGACATACTTCGCCGCTGCGTGCGCGGGGAGCTGTCGGTGTCCCGGCTGGCCGAGGCCTACGCGATGAGCTTCGCCGCGGTGCAGAAGCACGTGGCGGTGCTGGAACGGGCCGGTCTGGTCACCAAGCAGCGCAGCGGACGGGAGCAGCTCGTGCGCACCGACCCCGACGTGGTGGGCCGCGCGCGCCAGGCCCTGGACGAACTGGAGTCCGCGTGGCGCGGGCGCGTGGACCGGATGGCCCGGCTGCTCGCCGAGGACCCCGGAACCGAAGAGAACGACACGACGGAAGGACCCGAGCGATGAGTGTCACCAGTGTCGACAAGGACCTCGATCACCTCACCCTCACCCTGATCGCCGACTTCGCCGCCCCGGTCGAACGGGTGTGGCGGCTGTGGGCCGACCCCCGGCAGCTGGAGCGCTGGTGGGGCCCGCCGACCTACCCGGCGACGGTGGAGGAGCACGACCTGACCCCCGGCGGAGAGGTCACCTACTACATGACCGGCCCGGAGGGCGACCGGCACCGCGGCTGGTGGCGGATCACCTCGGTCAGTGAGCCGACGGCCCTGGAGTTCACCGACGGATTCGCCGACGACGACGGCAAGCCCAAGGACGACATGCCGACCATGTCCGTGACAGTGCGGCTCAGCGAGCACGGCGGCGGCACCCGGATGGAGATGCGCTCCCTGTTCGACACCCGGGAGCAGATGGACCAGCTGGTCACCATGGGCATGGAGGAGGGCCTCAAGGAGGCCGTCGGCCAGATCGACGCCCTGCTCGCGGCCTGACCGGCGGATCAGGGCCGCTCCAGCAGTCGCCCGGCGGGCCGGCCGGGGCGCCGGGCTTCGCACCCGCCGCCCCGGCCGGGCGGAGTGCCTGCTAGCGGCGCCAGGGGCCCGTCACCGCGAACGTGGTGCCGGGCCGGTAGCAGTTGACATACATCGTGTCGCCGTCGGGGGAGAAGGTCACCCCGGCGAACTCGCCCCACTCGGGCTGCTGCTCGGTGCCGATGTTCTGCCGGTTGCGCGCCATCGCGTAGACCTCGCCGCGCCGGGTGACCCCGTAGACGTGCTGGGCGCCGTCGCCGTCCTCGCAGACCATGAGGCCGCCGCTGGGGGCCAGGCAGATGTTGTCCGGCGACTCGCCCGGCAGCTGCACATCGGTGTCCGGGCCGAAGACGATCACCAGGGTGAGCCGGCGGCGCTCCGGGTCGTAGCGCCAGACCTGCCCGAAGTGGTCGGCGGCCGAACCGTCCGACCGGCGCGCGAAGGACGACACGAAGTACACCGAACGGCCGCCCCAGTAGCAGCCCTCCAGCTTCTGCGCGTGCGTGATGCCCTTGCGGCCGAAGTCCTGGAACCGGATCGGCGTCTGCGCGGCCTGCGGGTCCGGGACGTCGACCCACTCGATCTTGTCGAACTCGGCGCCGACGTCCTGGATGGACGACAGGTCCGGTACCCCGGGCACGCGCATGGCCTGGAGCCGGCCGCCCGCGCGCAGCGAACCCCTGCCGCCCAGCGGCCGGTCGGGCAGGAAGCGGTAGAAGAGACCGAAGGGCTTCTCGAAGGCGTCCTCGGTCTCGTAGACCACGCCCCGCCGGGGGTCGACGGCGATCGCCTCGTGCGCGAAGCGGCCCATCGCGGTCAGCGGCACGGCCCCGGTGCGGTGCGGGTCGGCCGGGTCGACCTCGAAGATGAAGCCGTGGTCCTTGGTGTAGCCGTTGGTGCCGGCCTTGTCCTCGGTCTCCTCGCAGGTCAGCCAGGTGTCCCAAGGGGTGGGCCCGCCCGCGCAGTTCACCGCCGTACCGGCGATGGCGACGCGTTCCGACCGGACCCGGTTGTGGGAGTCCAGCGTCAGGGCGGTACAGCCGCCCTTGCCGGCCGGGTCGTAGGTGAGGCCCTCGACGGTGGGGACCGGGGCCTTGCCGTCGGCGCGGTTCTCGTGGTTGCGGACCAGGTGGACCCGGCCGCCTCTGCCTCCGAAGGCCGCCATGCCGTCGTGGTTGGAGGGCACCCGGCCCTCTCCGGAGCGGAGTTCGTCTCCCTCGCGGGAGAGGATCCGGTAGCGGAAACCTTCCGGCAGGTCGAGGACGCCCTTCGGGTCGGGGACGAGTGGTCCATAGCCGGTGCGGCCGAGGCCCTGTGCGGCGGCGGTGCCGGCGAAGAGTTCGGACAGGGCGCCGGAGAACGCGATCCCGACGCCCAAGGCGCCTGTTCCGGCGAGCATCTGACGTCGTGTTGCGGAGCGACCGGATGCGGTCATGGGGAAACCTTCCTGCTGGCGGACAGGAACTGTGATCCCGCTGTGTCTATCACCTGGTGCGGGCGGCGGGAACCACGCGCGTAGCACGGGTCACTGCTCTACGGCGCGCCGCAGCTGTTCCATGGCCTCTTCGGCCTGTTCCCTGCGGTCGACGGCGCCCTCCGCGATCTCCGCTTGTCCCGCCGCCTCGGCGTGTCCTGAGGCCGCCTCGGCGTGTCCTGAGGCCTGCGCGGCGGGCTGCTGGCCCCGTTCCAGGAACCGCAGGAGTTCCACCGGAATGGGCAGGACCAGCGTGGAGTTCTTCTCCGCCGCCACCGCCATGACGGTCTGCAGCAGCCGGAGCTGGAGTGCCGAGGGCGTGTCGGCCATCTGGCGGGCGGCCTGGGCCAGCTTCTTGGAGGCCTGGTACTCGGCGTCGGCGTTGATCAGCCGGGCCCGCCGCTCCCGGTCGGCCTCGGCCTGGCGGGCCATCGAGCGCTTCATGGTGTCCGGCAGGGAGACGTCCTTGATCTCCACGCGGTCGATGGTCACGCCCCACTCCACGGCCGGGCTGTCGATCATCAGCTCCAGGCCCTGGTTGAGCTTCTCCCGGTTGGACAGCAGGTCGTCCAGCTCGCTCTTGCCGATGATCGAGCGCAGCGAGGTCTGGGCCATCTGCGAGACGGCGAAGCGGTAGTCCTCGACGTTGACGATCGCGGCCGCCGGGTCCACGACCTTGAAGTACACCACCGCGTCGACCCGCACGGTCACGTTGTCGCGGGTGATGCCCTCCTGGGCGGGGATCGGCATGGTCACGATCTGCAGGTTGACCTTGCGCATCCGGTCCACCGCGGGGACCACGAGGTTGAATCCGGGCCGCCGCACGTCCCCGTGCAGGCGGCCGAGCCGGAAGACGACCCCGCGCTCGTACTGCTTGACGACCCGCGCAGCGGAGGCCACGTACACCAGCGCGCCGGCCCCGACGGCGGCCACCACGCCGACCAGCTCTTCGACCATGCCGACCTCCCGGTTCAGAGGTCCGAATCCGTCTGCTCATGTAACGATATGCCCGAAATGGGGCGCGGGGCCATGCCCCTGGACCCGGGCCGGAACGGGGGCGGACGCACGCGGCCCGGGGTGCGCGGGTGCGCACCCCGGGCCAGGGCCGGGTCACCGGGATGGGCGGCTAGGCGGTGACCTTCTCCGCCGGGGCCTCCTCGGGCTCCGTGACCTTCACGGGCTCGGTGCCCGTCGCGCTGTGGCGTGCGGCCCAGTTCTCCAGGGCCGTACGGCAGGCGTGGTCGAGGTGGTGCAGGCCGGAGAGGTCCAGCTCGACCGGGCGGTCCTGCGGCAGGCCCTCCAGGCTGTCGAGGATCTTCGGCAGTCGCAGGAAGGTCGCGTTGCCGGACAGGTACGCCTGGATCGGGCCGGCGCCCTTGTCGATGATCTCCATCTTGATGTGCGAGGCCTCCCAGGCGGTCTTGACGACCGACAGGGCCAGACCGATGAGCACGCCCTCGAACATGTTCACCGCGACGATCGACACGGCGGTGACGACCAGGATGAGCGCCTCACCGCGGTGCTCCCTCCACAGCGGCACGATCTTGGCGAACGGGATGAGCTTCCATCCCGCGTGGACCAGGATGCCGGCGAGGGCGGGCAGCGGGATCAGGGCCAGCGTGGACGGCAGCAGCGCGGCGAACAGCAGCAGCCACACGCCGTGCATCACCCGGGAGGCCTTGGTCCGGGCACCCGCGCTGACGTTGGCGGAGCTGCGGACGATGACCGCGGTCATCGGCAGTGCGCCGAGCACACCGCAGATCGTGTTGCCCGCGCCCTGCGCCATCAGCTCCTTGTCGTACTGGGTGCGCGGGCCGTCGTGCAGCCGGTCCACCGCGGCGGCGCTGAACAGGCTCTCGGCGGAGGCGATCAGGGTGAAGGCGATGATCGTGCCGATGATGCCGACGCCCACGCCGCCGAAGGTGTCCAGGCCGGGCGGCTGGATGGAGCCCAGCAGGCCCTTGACCTCGACCGTGGCGACCGGCAGGTCGAAGACGGCGTTGGCCGCGATCGCCAGGATCACCGCGGCGAGCGCTCCGGGCACGGCCTGTGCCTTCTTCGGCAGCTTCTTCCACAGCACCATCACCGCGATGGTGGCCGCGCCGAGCGCGAGGGAGGTGAGCGCCGCCGTGCTGCCGGCCGCGTCGACGGCGGCACCGGGCAGGCCCAGGATCTTGTCGATGCCGGAGGCGGGTGCCTTCAGCCCGGCCGTCGCATACAGCTGACCGGCTATGAGTACCAGACCGATTCCGGCCAGCATGCCCTCGACGACCGAGACCGAGATCGCGCGGAACCAGCGGCCGAGCTTCAGCGCGCCCATGATCAGCTGGAGCAGACCGGCGGCCAGCACGATGATGCCGAGCGCGGGCAGTCCGTACTCCTGGACCGCCTCGAAGACGAGCACGGTCAGACCGGCGGCCGGTCCGGACACCTGCAGGCTGCTGCCCGGCAGGAATCCGGTGATGAGGCCGCCCACGATGCCGGTGACCAGGCCGAGTTCGGCCGGGACGCCGGAGGCCACGGCCACGCCCACGCACAGCGGGAGCGCGACCAGGAACACGACGAGCGAGGCGGTGAAGTCCTGCCTGAGGTAAGGGAACTTGGTCATGGTGCCCCTCACAGCTTCTCGAAGGTGTCGGTGTCCGCGCGGTGTTCGCGCACGGTCCCGGTGTGGACCTCGTAGAACCAGGCGCGCAGGCCGAGACGGCCCTCCGCCAGTCGGCGCTCCACGCAGGGGTAGGAGCGCAGCCGGAGCACCTGGGTGAGGGCGTGGTTCTGCACGGCCTCGGTGACCGTCGGGTCGGCCGGGTTCGAGCACGTGGGCTCGTCGGCCGCGCGGGCGAGCCAGTCGCGCACCGCCGGTACGGCGGCGAGGTCGTCGCCGCGTACCACCGCGCCCACGGCGCCGCAGTGCGAGTGGCCGCAGACCACGATCTCCTTGACGCCGAGGACCTCCACGGCGTACTCGATCGTGGCCGCCTCCGAGGTGGGGTGGTCGAAGGAGTGCGGGGGAACGACGTTGCCCGCGGTGCGCAGCTCGAAGAGCTCGCCGGGACGGGCGCCCGTGATCAGGGCCGGTACGACCCTGGAGTCGGAGCAGGTGATGAACAGGACGTCGGGGGACTGGCCCTCGGCGAGGTGGGCGAACTCCTCAGGGCGCTGTCCGAAGGTGCGGGCGTTGTCGATGAGGGGTTGCATGAGTGTGGTGACTCCTCCTGGCGCGCAGTGGGGGCGCGTCGGACGGGCATGACAGAGGGTGGGGGGAACTGCGTTGCCGCTCAGCAGCGAAAGACCTGCAGTGCTGCCGGGGTGTGCGACGTCGAGGATCTCGACGCGCGGTGGTGCGCGGCGCCGGGTCTGACCGGTTCCTGTGCCGTCGGCTGGATGTGCCGCCGCAAGGGCCGCTCGGGCGCCGAGGGCGCCGAGTCGGCGGTGTGGGACCGGTCGCGGGTCCGCAGGGGACCGGTCGGGTCCCCGTGGTGTCCGGCGCGGCAGTCGGCCATCTCGTCGCGCAGAGCCTTCCCCGGGGACTTGTGTCCGGGGCGCGAGGACTTGCCGGAAGGCTTGGTTCCGGGCTGAGCGTTGGCCTCGGCTTGGCTCTGCGTGTGCGCGGATGCGAAGGATGCGGTCGGTGCGAAGAACTGAAGGGCGAGCAGGACGGCGGCGAGGAGCGAAACCACGGTCCGTGCCGTCGTACCTCGGTACATGCGCCCCCCTTCAGGTGCTTCACACGTCTAGTGCGGACCAACGGTTGGTCAACGGCTGGTCAAGAAACACGTTAACCCTGCAAGGTCGTTTGCAGGGTTAACTTAACGTTTCAAGCTGAAGAGAGCCTGAAAACCGCGGGTGGACTGGCTTGAACAGGCCCTTCCCCCCGGGCGGTTGGCACGGTATTGGGGGTAGTCGTTACCGGTGGTTCGCCAGCTTGGCCGCGTCGCGGGCGAGAGCGGTGAGCCGGGAGATGGCCCGGAAGTACTTCTTGCGGTAGCCGCCGTTCAGCATCTCGTCGCTGAACAGCTGGTCGAAGGGCAGGCCGGAGGCCAGCACGGGCACCTCGCGGTCGTACAGCCGGTCCGCGAGGACGACCAGCCTCAGGGCCGTCGACTGGTCGGGAACCGGCCGCACACCGGTGAGGCACACGGCCCGGATCCCGTCCGTCAGAGCGCCGTACCGGCTGGGGTGGACGCGGGCCAGATGTTCCAGGAGGGGCGAGAACGCGTCGAGGGAGGCACCCTCGGTCGCGTGCGCCACGCCGGTCACCTCCTCGTCGGAATACGGCGGCGGCGCCTCGGGCAGACCGCGGTGGCGGTAGTCCTCGCCGTCGATGCGCAGGGCCCGGAAGTGGGCCGACAGCCCCTGGATCTCCCGCAGGAAGTCGGCCGCCGCGAACCGGCCCTCGCCGAGCTTGCCGGGCAGCGTGTTGGAGGTGGCGGCGAGGGCCACGCCCGCGTCGACCAGCTTGCCGAGCAGGGTGGACACCAGGACGGTGTCACCCGGGTCGTCGAGCTCGAACTCGTCGATGCACAGCAGGCGGTGACCGGACAGCGTCCGGACGGTCTGCTGGAACCCGAGGGCGCCGACCAGGTTGGTCAGCTCCACGAACGTGCCGAACGCCTTCAGCCCGGGCTCGGCCGGGGTGGCGTGCCACAGGGAGGCCAGCAGGTGGGTCTTGCCCACGCCGTAGCCGCCGTCGAGGTAGACGCCGCGCGGGCCCGCCGGAGCCTTCTTCGGCGCCTTGCCGAAGCCGAACAGCCGCCGCTTGCCGGAGCCCCCGGCCGCCGCGCCGAGGCCGGCCGCGAAACCCTCCAGGACCCGCACCGCCTCGGTCTGGCTGGGCTGGTTCGGGTCGGGGATGTACGTGCTGAAGCGGACCGAGTCGAACCGCGGCGGCGGCACCATCTCGGCGACCAGCCGGTCCGCGGGGACATGCGGCTCACGGGCGCACAGGGACAGCGGGGCCGGGTCGGTTATGGGGCCGCTTCCGGAGGGGGCCAGGGGAGAAGACACGGTTCACCATGCTACGGCGCGTGGAACACTGCACGGCATGCGACGTCTGTTCCCTGTGACCGATGAAACAGCAGCTCCGGCGCCGGGCGGCGGGTCCGGCGAGGGCGCCGGGCGGGAGTGGAGCCTGGAGGAGCTGGCCGCCGCGTACGCCTATCCCGAGCCGGGGCCCGGGGACCCGGCGCCGTGGCTGCGCGCGAACATGGTGTCCACGCTGGACGGGGCCGCCCAGCACGAGGGCCGTTCGCAGCCCATCTCCAGCGCCACCGACATGCGGATCTTCGGCACGCTGCGGGCGCTCGCGGACGTCGTGGTCGTCGGCGCGGAGACGGTACGCAAGGAGGGTTACCGGCCGGCACGCGCGCGTGAGGACTTCGCGGCGATGCGGGAGGCGGCCGGGCAGCAGCCCGCACCCGCGATCGCCGTGGTCACCGCCGGCCTCGACCTGGACTTCTCGCTGCCGCTGTTCACCTCGCCCTTGGTGCCCACCCTGATCCTCACGGGAGCCTCGGCCGCCCCGGACCGGGTCGCCGCCGCCGAGCGGGCGGGCGCCCGGGTGGTGACCGCCGGAGACGGCATCGGCGTGGATCCCGCCCGTGCCGTCCGGGCCCTCGCCGACCTCGGCCACACCCGGCTGCTCACCGAGGGCGGCCCGCGGCTGCTCGGGCAGATCGTCGCGGCCGGCGTGCTCGACGAGCTGTGCCTGACCGTCGCTCCGATGCTCACGGCGGGCGAGGCGCAGCGCATCGCCGGGGGGCCCGCGGTGACGGTCCCGCACCGTCTCGGGCTGGTGTCGATGCTGGAGGAGGACGGCTTCCTGTTCACGCGGTACGGGCGGACCGGGCCGGCGTACTGAAACGCCGGGGCCGGGGTACAAGGGGTCGGCGGCCGGGAAGGCGACCGGCCGGTACGTCCGCAAGCGCGGGTAAACGCTGCCGTTGGTCCGTTCATCGTGGTATATGCCGTTCCGTTTGGGTTTCGGAGGGCACACTGGATCCGGCAGTACCCGTGCGAACGCGGGGCAGGATGGTTTCCGCAGGGCCCGGTGCGGCCCGCCGGAGGAGTGGGGCCTCGGCCCCGGAGCAGAAGGGGCGCCTGGTGTTCACAAGCGTATTGATGATCGAGAAGGCGCTGACGTCCGCCGACGTGGAGTTCGTCACCACCTTGCACGGGGAGGAGCAGGTCTCCTTCCAGGTGCTGCTGCAGCCGCGCGGCGAGCAGGCGGACCGCTTGTTGCGGGCCATCGACGACGTGGCGCTCGGCGAGCTCGACGAGGCCGTCCGCGAGGGCGAGACGCCGGAGGGGGAGGAGGCGCTGAGCGTGGGGCAGCGGGCGCTGGAGGTGTCACTCGCCGCGCTGCGCTCCTCGGGCAGCCCCGCGGAGGGGCGGCTGATCGAGGACCATCCGCTGGACGCGCTGAGGTCGCTGGTGGAGGAGGCCGGGGCCGACGAGGTCATCGTGCTGACCGATCCGCACTACGTGGAGGAGTTCTTCCACCGGGACTGGGCCTCTCGGGCCCGGCACAAGGTGGGGGTGCCGGTGCTGAAGCTGTTCTCGCACAGCAAGGCGTAGGGGAGGATCAGCGGGGGATTGCCGGGTGCGGGCCGCCCGTGGCCGTCCGCACGGTTCCCCGCGCCCCTGATGGGCAGGCCGGCCGCGCGCACGCAATAGGCTTGGCCCCGCAACCCTCGCCACCCGAACTTGGAGACACGCATGGCAGCCGGCCTTCCTCCCGCCATGGACCGACCGCACTTCATCGGGATCGGTGGGGCCGGGATGTCGGGGATCGCGAAGATCCTCGCGCAGCGCGGGGCCGTCGTGGCCGGCAGCGACGCCAAGGAGTCGGCCACGGCCGAGGCGCTGCGGGCGCTGGGGGCGACCGTGCACATCGGGCACGCGGCCGAGCACCTCGCCGACGACGCCAGCTGTGTGGTCGTGTCCTCGGCGATCCGGCAGGACAACCCCGAGCTGGCCCGCGCGGCCGAGCTCGGCATCCCCGTCGTCCACCGCTCCGACGCGCTCGCGGCGCTGATGGACGGACTGCGGCCGATCGCCGTCGCCGGTACGCACGGCAAGACGACCACGACGTCGATGCTGGCCGTGGCGCTGAGCGAGCTGGGTCTGAAGCCCTCGTACGCGATCGGCGGGGACCTGGACGCGCCCGGATCCAACGCGCTGCACGGCGAGGGCGAGATCTTCGTCGCCGAGGCGGACGAATCGGACCGAAGCTTCCACAAGTACGCCCCCGACGTCGCGATCGTCCTGAACGTCGAGCTCGACCACCACGCCAACTACGCGTCGATGGACGAGATCTACGCCTCGTTCGAGACGTTTGTGGACCGGATCACCGAGGGCGGCACGCTGGTGATCGCCGCCGACCACGACGGCGCCCGGGAGCTGACGCGCCGGGTCGCCGGGCGCGGCGTGCGCGTGGTGACCTACGGCGAGTCCGAGGACGCCGGCGTGCGCATCCTGTCGGTCGTGCCGCAGGGGCTGAAGAGCCAGGTCACCGTGGTGCTGGAGGGACAGGAGCTGACCTTCGCGGTCTCCGTCCCCGGCCGGCACTACGCGCACAACGCGGTCGCCGCGCTGGCGGCGGGCGTGGCCCTCGGCGTCCCAGCGGCCGAGCTGGCCACGGCGATCGCCGCGTACACGGGCGTGAAGCGGCGGCTCCAGCTGAAGGGCGAGGCCGCGGGCGTGCAGGTCATCGACTCCTACGCGCACCACCCCACCGAGATGACCGCCGACCTGGAGGCCATGCGCGCGGCGGCCGGTGACGCCCGGATCCTGGTTGTCTTCCAGCCTCACCTGTTCTCGCGGACGCAGGAACTGGGCAAGGAGATGGGCCAGGCCCTCGCCCTCGCGGACGCCTCGGTCGTGCTGGACATCTACCCGGCCCGCGAGGACCCGATCCCGGGCGTGACGAGCGAGCTGATCATCGAGGCGGCCCGGGCGGCGGGCGCCGACGTGACGCCGGTGCACGACAAGGCGGACGTCCCGTCGGTCGTCGCGGGAATGGCGAAGCCGGGTGATCTCGTTCTCACCATGGGAGCGGGCGACGTCACCGACCTCGGCCCGCAGATCCTGGACCGTCTGTCGAACTGAGGGGCTGGAAGCTCATGGCGTACGACGTCGAGAAGCCGGATGAGCAGTGGCGCGTGGAGCTGAGCCCGGGCGAGTACGCGGTCCTGCGGCAGGCGGCCACCGAGCCCGCCTTCACCGGTGAGTACACCGACACCAAGACCCGGGGCGTCTACTCCTGCCGGGCCTGCGGCGCGGACCTGTTCACCTCGGAGACCAAGTTCGAGTCGCACTGCGGCTGGCCGTCCTTCTTCGACCCCAAGGACACCGACGCGGTGGAGCTGATCGAGGACCGCTCGCACGGCATGGTGCGGACCGAGGTGCGGTGCGCCCGGTGCGGCTCGCACCTCGGCCACGTGTTCGAGGGTGAGGGGTATTCGACGCCCACGGACCAGCGGTACTGCATCAACTCGATCGCGCTGCGGCTGGCCCCCGAGCAGGGCTGAGCCGGCGCTCAGCGGATCCGGCACTCCTGCTGTGTGAGGCGCATCGTGTTTCCCGCGGTGCGCCTGCACAGCACCCAGGTCTCGGACGTGCCGTCTTGGGCGCGGCTGACCTGCTTGAGGACGATGCTGTGGCCGGTGCGGTCGCCGTAGAGCGGCGCGCCGGTGAAGTCGATGGTGCCGGTGGCCATGCCCTCGATCTTGACGTTGCGCAGGTTCACCCAGGTCGAGGCGCGGCTCTGCGGCCGGTCGCCGCTGGTGGCCGCCCAGAACAGGGCGCGGGTCGCGTCATGGGCGAGGGCGGTCTGGCCGCTGGCCAGGGCCGGGCTGTCGTGACGCAGGCGATGGCCCCGCAGCCCCGGCAGGTGCTCGGCGGCGTCCTGGTAGAAAGCCGTGGTGTCGGCGGCCTTCTCCAGCTCCGCGAGGGCCGCGTGGTACAGCGTGACCTCCGGCGCGACGGAATGGCCGCCGCCGGCGAAGTCGGCCTTGGACAGGTCGTCGCCGGTGAGGATGGCCAGGGGCTTTCCGGCGCAGCCCGGCTCGGTGCCCAGCTGGGTCATCAGGGGGTCGATGTCCTCCACCCGGCCCGCGAAGTAGATCACGGACGGGATCCGGCCGCCCCGGCAGATCTCCTGGGCGTGCGAGCGGAGTTCCGGCTTGCCGCCGCTGAGGGTGTAGCGGCGCTGCGGGAGCGGGGTGAAGCCCTGGCGGCGCAGCATCCCCTGGCCGTAGCGCGCCTGTTCGTCGGTGTAGAGGTCGTCGGTCCTCGCCGTGTCACGGGCCAGGACGAGGGCGTACTGCCGCCGGTCGGGTCTGCGCAACTGGGCGGCGATCAGGCCGAGTTGCCGGGTCTGCCACTCGTCCGTGGCGGCCAGGCTGAACCAGTTGGCGAACTCGCGGGGCAGATAGGTCGCGGAGTTCGTGCCGGAGACGACCGGCAGGCCGGCTTCCATGAGGGTGCGGGTCGTCGCCCGGCTCGACTTCAGGTCGCGGCCGGTGCCGACGACCCCGACCACGGTCGGGTCGTGGGCGGCGTACGCGGCGATCGCCTTCGCCATCTCCTCCTGGTGGCCCAGGTCCACGCCGCCGTTGGCGATCAGGACGCGCAGCTTCACGCTGGAGTTCTCGTTGATGACGGCCTGTGCCAGATACACGCCGGCCAGTTCCTCGGCACCCTTCACCAGGGAGGAGCCGGCCGAGGTGTCGGCGCTGAGCGGCCCGGCGTAGACGACGGTGACGTACTTCCCGGCGTGCCGGGCGAGGACACCGGCGTTCTGCCGGGCGATGCGGTCCTCCAGGTCGGCCACCGTCCAGGGCGTCTCGTCGCCGGCCGTGAGCGCCCTGACGTCGTCGTCGCCCGGCTCGGGGGCGGGCAGCCAGTCGGCGAAGCGGACCTCGTCCGTCGCTATGCCGATGCACTCCGTGCGGCCGTCGGGTCCCTGCTCCCGCCGGGAGTCGCGGTTGGCGGTGAGCACCGACGCCGAGCAGTAGCGGTCGTTCAGGGCGTCGGCCCGCATGACGGTCCCCGCGGACAGCAGGGCGATCACCAGGACCAGGGTGTGCAGGGCCCACACCAGCCGGGCGAGCGTCGGCCGGGCGGAGGCCCGCAGATGGCGGCGGCCCTCCTCGACCGGACCCAGCTGGTCGTGCGGCAGCGGGATCTTCATCACCCACGGCAGGACGGACCGTTCCCGGCTGGGTGACTGCTCGGCGCGCAGGTTGCGGCCCCACTCGCGGTACCAGGTGCGCAGCCGGACGCCGAACGTGGGCGGCGCGGTCTCGGGGGCGGGGGCCGTCTGGACGACGCTGCGCTCCAGGAGCGGCACGTCGTCCGTGCGCACCGCGGCGACCACGAGCAGCGGGTCGAGCTCGCTGCGCCGGCTGCGGACGTCGCTGACGGCCCGGATCAGCTCGATGCCGCCGTTGCGGTCGTCCGCGTGCGGCAGGAACAGCATCGGCGGGCGCGGCCGTTTGAAGCCGCGCAGGTCCCAGCTCCAGCGACGGTGGTTGTCCCGCAGATCCTCGCGCAGCGCCAGCACGCACAGCTGGAGGTGGAAGTCGCCGCCCGCCGTGAGCGCCTCGGCCACGTCGTAGGCCCGGGCCGCGATCGCCTTCCAGGAGCGCACCGGCCGCAGCAGCGACACCTCGGTGGACTCCTCCTGGTCCGCCGCCCTCAGGAAGGTCGTCGTCATGAACCAGCGGCTCTCCCGGCGCAGCCACAGGAAGATCGGGGCCCGCCCCGGCAGGACGTAGTTGAGGACGGTCAGCAGCAGCAGGAAGGCGAGACCGGCGCCCACCGCCACGTACCACTCGCTGCGGGCGAGGAGCGCGGCGAGCACGGTCACGAGGCTCGCCGGGAGGATGTGCGCCATGTCGAACAGCGGCAGCCCCGAACGCCAGCGGGCGGTGTTCTTCGGCCGCCAGCGCTGCTGCGCCAGCTCGTTGAGCAGTCGCTGCCGCTGGTCCTGTCCGGCCTCGGGGCTGTCCGGGGCGGGCGCCGGCCAGCTGTCGCCGAGGGCCGCGACCGCGTCGTCGATGGCGTGCACCAGCCGCAGCCGCGGGAAGGCGTAGCGCCGGTAGACCGCCTTCGGGCCGCCCCACCTGCGCGGGTCGCTCAGCGCCCGCACCAGGGCGGCGGCCCGGCGGACCTCCGTGGTGCCCTCGTAGGTGTCCTGGACCACCGCGCAGCGCGTGCCGTGCGCCTCCTGGCCCGCGTGCAGCTGCCGGACCAGCCCGGCCACCGCGTCGTCGTCGCCGTTCTCCTGCGCGTGCACGACGAACACCGGCATCGGCGGTTCGGTGCTGCGGCGGAAGTCCTGGATGAGGATTTCGAGCTGGTTCTGGAGGTGGCGCCCGGCGTCGCTCTCCGGCATGCCGTCATGGCCGCCAGGGCAGTCGGGCGGCGTGCGATCGGCGTTCACCATGGGCAACCCCCGTTTACCTTCGGTGACTCACGAGGTTAACCGGTGCCGTTGGGGTGCGAGCGGGTGATGCGCGAACTCTTGTCCCATCCGGGTGATTGACGCCGCCCGCCCGGAACCTCTCACGGGCGCGACGTGGTCCTGGGAGGAGGTGTCGGTACCGGTGCAGGCCCTGTGGGTCGTGCTGTCGGATGCCCGGTACGCCGACGCGGTGCCGCTCGGACCGTGGGGACGTCAAGGTGCTACGGGAGGAGTAGCACCGCAACCATCCCCCGGCCCGGGGGAGTTCGGGCCGCCGGTTCGCTGGGCATCGTGTCAGGGGGCGTGGCCGCGCCGTCCCGGAGGGGGAGCGGGCGGGCCGTGCCGTCCGGGCGAAGGGATGAGAAGCCATGACGTCACCGCTGCCCTCCGAAGAGACGCTGCCGCAACCGGTCCTGAACCCGCCGGCGTCGGTCGCGGTGTTCCTGGTCGCCACGATCGCACCCGGCGGGGAGAGCGCCGTACGGGAGGTGCTGGGCTCCCTCGCGGGCCTGGTGCGCTCCGTCGGCTTCCCCAGCCCCGACGGCGGGCTGGGCTGCGTCGCCGGAGTCGGGTACCGGGCGTGGGGCCGGCTGTTCGACGGTCCGCGGCCCGCCGAACTGCACCCGTTCCGCGAGCTGGCCGGGCCCCGGCACCACGCGCCGTCCACCCCCGGCGACCTGTTCCTGCACATCAGGGCCGCCCGCACCGACCTGTGCTTCGCGCTCGCCGCCGAACTGGTGCGGCGGCTGCGCGGCGCGGTCACCGTGCGGGACGAGACGCAGGCCTTCTCCTACTTCGACTCGCGCAACCTGCTCGGCTTCGTCGACGGCACGGAGAACCCGGTCGGGCCGGCCGCGGCCGACGCGGCACTGGTCGGTGCGGAGGATCCCGGCTTCCGGGGTGGCAGTTACGCGCTGGTGCAGAAGTACCTGCACGACGTGGACGCCTGGGACGCCCTCGCCGTCGAGGCGCAGGAGAAGGTGATAGGCCGCACCAAGCTCACCAACCTGGAACTCGACGCGCCCGGTTCGCACAAGGACGTCAACACCGTCCTCGGCCCCGACGGAGCGGAGCAGAAGATCCTGCGGTCGGCGATGCCGTTCGGCAGGCCCGGACACGGAGAGTTCGGCACGTACTTCGTGGCCTATGCGCGCACCCCCGCGATACCCGAGACGATGCTGCGCAAGATGTTCCTGGGCGGGCCGGGCTCGGGGCCCGACCCGCTGCTGGACTACTCGCGCGCCGTCACCGGCAGTCTGTTCTTCATCCCGCCGGCGGACTTCCTGGAGGCGCTGCCCGGCGGCTGACCCTCCGCCACCGGGAACCCCGCGCTCCGCAGCACCCGCCGCCCGGAGTCCACCGCGAACACCTCGCAGTCCTCCCGGGCGGCCGCCCACGCGACGCCCTCCACGCCGAGTGCGAACGCCGCCGTCGCGACGGTGTCCGCCTCCGTCAGGGTCGGGGCCACGACGGTCACGCCGAGCAGCCCCGTCGCCGGGCGGCCGGTGCGGCCGTCGAGGATGTGGTCGCCGCGCTCGTAGCGGGCCGAGGTCGCGACGGCCCGGTCCGTGAGGTCCAGGACCGCGCAGAGCCGGTCGGCCCGCTCGGGGTGGCGTACGCCGACGCGCCAGGGCCCGCCGGAGGCGATCACGTCACCGCCCGCGTTGAGGCAGAACCGCCTCGCCCCGGCCGCTTCCAGCAGCTCCGCTCCCTTCTGCACCGACCAGCCCTTCACCACGGCGCAGGGGTCGAGGCCGCGGCCGGGCAGCCGTGCGTCGAAGGCGCCCCCGGTCGCGACCCGGTACTCCTCGCACAGGTCCAGGACCTCGCGGAGTCCCGGGCTCGGCTCGCGCACCTCGCCCCGGTCCAGCCGGGACACCTCGCTGTCCGGGCGGAACGGGCTGAATCGCGCGTCGACCTCGCGCAGCCAGGCGAACAGGGCGTCCACCGGCGCCCCGGGGAAGTCCTCGTCGTCGATCCGGACCGACACCGGGAACCCCATGACGTGCTCGACGCGGCGCATGCCCGTCAGCCCTTCGCGTCGAGCGCGGCCTGGAGGGACTCCTTGTAGCCGTCGCTGGTGACCGTGGCGCCGGACACCGTGTCGATGTCGGCGCTCTGCGCCTGGAGCGTCTCCTCGATGAGCTTCGGGACGGCGGCCGTGGTCTGCGGGTGGTCCGGCTGCTGGAGCATCCGCACCGAGGCGATCTCGTCGCCGTCGAAGGTGACCTCGACCCGCACGGGGCCCTTCTCGGTGTCGACGAGCGACCCCGACACGACGGTGGTCGTGGTGCCGCCCGACGAGGAGGCCGAGGGAGTGGACGCCGGCGCCGCCGCCCGGGCGGGGGCCGGCGACGAACCGGTGTCGTGCGAGGGCGCGTAGCGCCAGACCGGGATCAGACCGGCGACGCTCAGGACGAGGACGGGTAGGGCTCGCTTCACGGATCTCTCCTCGTCATCCGGCCAGGCTGAAGCGTTCGAAGTGGGTCTGCGGCTTCGGCACGCCCAGCTCGCGCAGGCTGCCGAGCACCGCGTTCATCATGGGCGGCGGACCGCACAGGTAGACGTCCCGCTCGGCGATGTCCGGCACCAGCCGGGCCAGCTCCCGCGGCGCCAGCCGGTCCGGCACGGACGGGCCCGTGACCAGGTGCAGTTCGGCGCCCCGGGCGAGCGCGAGATCGCGCAGCTCGTCGTAGAGCACCGCGTCCTGGTCCGTGGCCACCCGGTAGATCACGACCGCGTGGCCGTGCAGCTCCTCCAGCAGGGCCCGGATCGGCGTGACACCGACGCCGCCGGCGATGAGCACGGCGTCGGGGCGGGTGCGGTGCAGGGTGGTGAAGGCGCCGTAGGGGCCCTCGGCGAAGACGCGCGTGCCGGCCTTCAGGTGCCGCAGGGCGGCGCTGCCGTCACCGGCCCGCTTGGCGGTGAGCCGCAGGGTGCGGCCGTCGGGGGCGGCGGACAGGGAGAACGGGTTCGCCTGCCACCAGCGGTCCTTCGTCAGGAACCGCCACAGGAAGAACTGCCCGGCCAGGGCGGGCAGCCGGTCCAGGTCGCGGCCCGTGACGTAGATCGAGACGACGTCGTCGTTCTCCGGGACGACGGCCGTCACCCGGAGCCGGTGGCGCAGGTTGCGCCACAGCGGCAGCACCAGCCGGCCGGTGAACACCGAGGCCAGGGCCACGCCCCACACGGCGTACCAGTACGCCGTCGCCACCGCGGACGAGGCGAACGTCGTCCCGGCCGCGACCTGGTGCGTGAACGCCAGGACCACCGCCACGTAGGTGTACAGGTGGATGAAGTGCCAGGTCTCGTACGCCAGCCGGCGCCGGGCGTATCGGGCCGAGACCGCCCCGACCACGAGGATGATCGCCAGCGCGACGATCGCCCGCAGCACGCCCTGAACCGTCTCGGCGAGGTCCACCAGCTGGTTCACCGGGTCCAGGGAGGAGGCCTGCGCGTAGCCGAGGACGATGAACACCGCGTGCGACAGCAGCAGCCACAGCACCGAGAAGCCCGTCCAGCGGTGCCAGGACGTCAGCCGGTCCATGCCGATCCGCCGGTCGAACCACGGCAGCCGCGCCACCAGCAGCAGCTGGAACGCCATCAGCAGCGCCGCGTACAGCCCGGTCAGCCGGCCCAGCACGATCAGCGCGTTCGAGGCGAAACCGGCCTGCGCGAAGAACACGGCCACCACGGCCGCGTTCGCCAGCAGCACCGCGTACAGGCCGGCGCGGCCCACCACTCTGGGGCGCACACCGGGGCGGGACGCCGCCACGGGAGGTTGTCGGAGGGTCGTCACGGTCGGCAGCTCCTTGATCGGCTCCTGGGATACCGAGCTTGGCGCGGGGGAGCTGTCGGGAAGCTGTCGCTCAACTTTCAAGTTTTTATCGATACCGCGGCGGGAGGGCCCGCGGCTATGGCGGCGCCCGGCCCGTGCAGCACTATGAGCTCGTGGAGAAAGTACGACTTCTCGTCGTCGACGACGACCCGCCCATCGCAGACCTCGTCGCGACCGTCGCCCGCTACGAGGGCTGGGACGCGGTCACGGCGTACACCGGCGAGGACGCGCTGGTGCGGGCCGCCGAGTTCCACCCGGACATCGTGGTGCTCGACCTGATGCTGCCCGGCGTGGACGGCTTCGGCGTCCTGGACCGGCTGCGCGCCTCCGGCACGATGGTGCCGGTGGTGTTCCTCACCGCCCGCGACGGCGTCGCCGACCGGGTCGCGGGCCTGACCCGGGGCGGCGACGACTACCTGGTCAAGCCGTTCGCCGTGGAGGAGCTGATGGCCCGGCTGCGGACGGTGCTGCGGCGCAGCGCCGGGCCCGCCTTCCAGCGGTCCGTGCTCCAGGTCGGCGACCTGACCATGGACGAGGACACCCGGGAGGTCCGGCGAGGCGAGCGGCTGCTGTCGCTGACCCCGACCGAGTACGAGGTGCTGCGCTACCTCATGCGCAAGTCGCCCACCGTGCTGACCAAGGCGCAGATCCTCGACCACGTGTGGGAGTACGGCTTCGGCGGCCGTTCCAACGTCGTCGAGCTGGTCGTCAGCCGGCTGCGCCGCAAGCTCGACGAGACCGACGAGGGCGGCTCGCCGCTCATCCACACCGTGCGCGGGTTCGGGTACGTGCTGCGACAGGCCGCCGAGTGATCGCCCGGCTGCGCCGGGCCTACCGCGGAATGCGCCTGGGCACCCGGATGGCCCTCGGCCTCGGCGCCCTGGCTCTGGCCGTCTTCGCCGTCGTCGGCACGGCCCTGACCACGTACATGCGGGACTATCTGTCGGCCCAGCTCGACACCCAGCTCGCCCAGGCCCAGATCGCCCAGTCCAAGAGCATCGCGGACTACGGCACCCTCTCGGGCAAGAAGTACTACAGCTGGTTCTACGCGGTGTACGACGTGTCGGACGGCAGGACCGAGCTGCGCAGGCCCGAGGACCCGGCCGACCTGCCGAAGGACGTCGACGACTTCACCTCCCTCGCCCGGGCCCAGACCGCCGCGCACACCGAACTCCTGCGCACCGAGCACCTCAGGGGCGCGGGCACCTACCGGCTGCGCGCCTGCGAGGTCGAGCCCGGAGTGGTCCTGGTGAGCGCCGCGCCCCTGGAGGACATCGAGGACACGGTCGGACAGCTGATCACGATCCAGGTCGTCACCTTCGCCCTGGCGCTGCTCGCCCTGGTCGTCTTCGGCCGCCGGATGCTGCGCCGCGGCCTGAAGCCGCTCAGCGACATGGCGTCCACCGCGCACGGCATCACCTCGCACGACCTGACCGAGTCGGCGGCCCGGCTGCCGCTGCGCGCCGACGGCCGCGACGGCGGGCCCGAGGTGGACGAACTGCGCACCGCCTTCAACACGATGCTGGAGCACATCGACGACTCCCTCGCCGTGCGCGCCGAGGCCGAGCAGCGGCTGCGCCGCTTCGTCGCCGACGCCTCGCACGAACTGCGCACCCCGCTGATGTCGGTGCGCGGCTACGCCGACCTCTTCCAGTACGCCGCCGCCAACGCCCCCGAGGAACGCGACCGGCACCTGGCCCGGCTGCGCGCCGAGGCCGCCCGCATGGGCATCCTCCTGGACGACCTGCTGCTGCTCGCCCGGCTCGACGCCGCGGAGGTGGAGGCGCCGCTGCGGTTGCAGGACGCCGACCTGGTGGAGCTGGTGGGCCAGGCCGCGGACGCCTTCCGCGCGGGCCGCCCGGACCATCCGCTGACCGTCCTCGCGGGGCCGGGGCCGGTGCTGCTGCCGATGGACCCGCTGCGCATCCGGCAGGTCGTCGACAACCTCCTGACCAACGCGGCGGTGCACACCCCGGCCGGGACGAAGGTGTCGGTGGAGGTCGCCCTCCTGCCCGGCGCCGCCGAGGTGCGGGTCGCCGACACCGGGCCGGGCATCCCGCCCGACGACCGGGCGCGCGTCTTCGACCGCTTCTACCGCGTCGACAAGGCCCGCAGCCGCGACCGCGGCGGCAGCGGCCTGGGCCTCGCGGTCGCCCAGTCCCTGGTCCGCGCCCACGGCGGCCGCATCGAGCTGAACAGCGCACCGGGAGCGACGGTGTTCACGGTGCGCCTGCCCGCGCCGGGCGTACACCCCGCGGACCGGTGAGAGGCGCCCTCTAGACTCGTCCGGAAACAGCCCGTACGACCATGGCCAACGCTTCCGCCAACCCGAAGGGCTCCGGCGCCTTGATACGGATCGAATCAGTCACCAAGCGCTATCCGGACGGCACGGTGGCTGTCGACCGGCTCTCCCTGGAGATACCCGACCGCTCGATCACCGTCCTCGTCGGACCCTCGGGATGCGGCAAGACCACCACCCTGCGGATGATCAACCGCATGGTCGAACCGAGCGAGGGCACCATCCTCCTCGACGGCGAGGACATCCAGCGCCGGCCCGTCACCACCCTGCGCCGGTCCATGGGTTACGTCATCCAGAACGCCGGCCTCTTCCAGCACCGCACGATCCTCGACAACATCGCCACCGTGCCGCGCCTGCTCGGCTGGGGCAAGCAGAAGGCCCGGGCCCGGGCGGCGGAGCTGATGGAACGCGTGGGCCTCGACACCGCGCTCGCCAAGCGGTACCCGTACCAGCTGTCCGGCGGCCAGCAACAGCGCGTCGGCGTGGCCCGGGCGCTCGCCGCCGACCCGCCCGTGCTGCTCATGGACGAGCCGTTCTCCGCGGTCGACCCGGTGGTGCGCAAGGGACTCCAGGACGAACTGCTGCGCATCCAGGACGAGTTGGGGAAGACCATCGTCTTCGTCACCCATGACATCGACGAGGCGATCAAACTCGGCACCATGGTCGCCGTGATGCGCGAGGGCGGCCACCTCGCCCAGTACGCGCCCCCGGCCGAGCTGCTGTCCGAACCCGCCGACGCCTTCGTCGAGGACTTCCTCGGAGCCGACCGCGGCATCCGGCGGCTGTCGTTCTTCCCCTCCGCCGGACTCCCGCTGACGACCGGCCCGGTGATCCCGGCCGATGCCACCGCCGAGCAGCTCGCCGCCCCCGACGAGCCCTGGCTGCTGGTCATCGACGCCGACGGCAATCCCCTCGGCTGGGGTGAGCGGGGCGACCTGACGGCCGGTGACATCAGGACCGACCGGCTCGTCCCGCACGGACGGCCCTTCGTCCCCGGCACCGACTCCCTGCGGACCGCCCTCGACAGCGCCGTGCTCTCCCCGGCAGGCCACGCCGTCGCCGTGGACGACACCGGCCGGGTGACCGGCGTGGTCTCGCAGGCGACCATCGGCGAGGCGATCCGCAGCGCCCACGCCGGCGGCCACGCCGACGAGACCAAGGTCGCGTCGTGAACGGCTTCTTCGACATCCCGAGCGACCTCCAGCACAGCTACCAGGGCCTGATCGGACTGCACCTGCGCGAGGCCCTGCTGCCCGTGCTGGCCGGCCTGCTGCTCGCCCTGCCGCTCGCCCAGCTCTGCGTCCGCTTCCGCTGGCTCTATCCGCCCGTGCTCGGCGCCACCACCATCCTCTACGCCGTCCCGTCGCTGGCCTTCTTCGTGGTCCTCATCGACTACACCGGCCAGACCGAGCTGACCGTGATGATCCCGCTGGCCGTGTACAGCCTCGTGGTGCTCGTGCCGGCCATCGTCGACGGCGTGCGGTCCGTGCCGCAGGAGACCCTGGCCGCCGCCACCGCCATGGGCTTCGGGCCCGTACGCCGCTACCTCCAGGTGCAGTTGCCGATCGCCGTGCCGGCCATCATCGCCGGACTCAGGGTCGCCACCGTCTCCAGCATCTCCCTGGTCAGCGTCGGCACCCTCATCGGCAACCAGGGCGCCCTCGGCAACCTGCTCGCCGACGCGCAGAAGTACGACCGGCCCGAGCTGGCCGTGAACTCCGTGATCACGACGGCCGTCCTGGCCATCCTGTGCGACGCCCTGCTGGTGCTGCTCCGCGTCGTGCTGACCCCGTGGATGCCGAACGGCACCCGCCGGCGCCCGAAGCCGAGCACGCGGCAGAAGCTGCCCGCCCCCCAGGACGTGACCCGGTGAACGTACTGAACTTCGTCAACGCCTTCTTCAGCGACAGCGCCCACTGGCACGGCTACGACGGCATCCCGCAACGCCTGCTCGAACACATCCAGTACTCGGTTCTGGCGCTGGCCCTCGCCGCCGCCATCGGCCTGCCGGTCGGCCTGCTCACCGGGCACACCGGGCGGGGCGGCAACGCCCTCGCGTTCATCGCCACCGCGGCCCGCGCACTGCCCAGTTTCGGCCTGCTCGTGCTGATCGTCATCGTGATGGGCTTCGGACTGCTGCCCGTGATGATCCCCCTGGTCATCCTCGCCGTGCCGCCGATCCTGGTGACCACCTACGAGGCCGTCCGCACCGTCGACCCGTCCCCGGTGGACGCCGCCCGCGGCATGGGCATGCACGAGTCGCGGATCCTCTTCCAGGTCGAACTGCCGGTCGCGCTGCCGCTGATCCTGAGCGGACTGCGCTCGGCGGCCATCCAGATCGTCTCGACGGCCACCATCGCCGCCTACGTCAGCCTGGGCGGCCTCGGCCGGTACATCGTCGACGGGCTCTACCAGCGCAACTACGAGAAGGTGGTCGGCGGCGCCACCCTCGTGGCCGTCCTGGCGCTCGTCACGCTGGCGCTGTTCTGGGCGGTGGGCCGCCTGGCCGTGTCACCGGGGGTGCGCCGGCGCTGACGTCCTGGCGATGTCTGTAAGAAACCGTGACCAGGCGTCTCTTGACTGATCGTGAAGCCGCTGGATTGGATCGGTGGATGACTTCTACCGCGAAGAGCAGCTGGTCCAGGACGAGGCACACCGGCGCGGCAGTGGCCGCGCTCACCGCCGCTGCGGCACTGCTCGCGGGCTGTTCGTCCGGCGACACCTCCGACGACCCCCTGGCGGGCGAGAAGGCGAAGGCGGGCACCGTCGTCGTCGGCTCCAACAACTTCGCCGAGAGCACCCTGCTCGCCGACATCTACGGCGAGGCGCTCAAGGCCAAGGGCATCAAGGTCACGTACAAGCACAACATCGGCAGCCGCGAGACGACGTACGGCCTGATGAAGAACGGCTCCGTCACCGTGCTGCCGGAGTACAACGGCTCGCTGCTCGCCTACCTCGACCCCAAGGCCGAGCAGAAGTCCGCCGAGGCGGTGAACGAGGCCGTCAAGGCCAAGCTCGACAAGAAGCTGACGCTGCTCACGTCCTCGCCCGCCGAGGACAAGGACTCGGTGACCGTCAACGCCGCGACCGCGAAGAAGTACAAGCTCACCTCCTCGTCCACCCTCGCGGACCTCAAGGAGGCCGCCCCGGACCTGGTGATCGGCGGTTCGCCCGAGTTCCAGACCAGGCACCAGGGACTGGAGGGCCTGAAGTCCGTGTACGGCCTGGAGTTCAAGTCCTTCAAGGCGCTCGACGCGGGCGGCCCGCTGACCCAGGCGGCGCTCACCAGGAACACCGTCCAGGCCGCCGACATCTTCACCACGGACCCCACCATCGTGAAGGAGAAGTTCGTCGTCCTGAAGGACCCGGAGAACCTCTTCGGATTCGCCAATGTGACCCCGCTGGTCCACAAGGACGGCCTCTCCCAGAAGGGCGTCGACGCGCTCGACGCGGTCTCCGCGAAGCTGGACACCAAGACGCTCCTGGAGCTGGACGCGCAGGTGCAGCTGGAGAAGAAGGACCCGCTGGACGTGGCGACGGCGTGGCTGAAGTCGGCGGGCCTGAGCTGACGCGCTGACTTCTCACCGGCCCGGGCACGCGACCGTCCGGGCCGGCCGCTACGCCTGCACCGCCGACGCGATCAGCTGGTCGATCAAGGCGATCAGCACGTCCCGGCACGACTCCCGGTCCCGGGCGTCGCACAGCAGCACCCGCACGTGCTCCGACAGCGCGAGCGCCTCCCTGATGTCCTCGGGCGGGTACGGGTGTTCGCCGTGGAAGCCGTTGACGCCGACGACGAACGGAATGCCCCGGCGCTCGAAGAAGTCGATCGCGGCGAAGCTGCACTCGGGTCTGCGCACGTCGACCAGGACCACGGCACCGAGCGCGCCGAGCGCCAGGTCGTTCCACATGAACCAGAACCGCTGCTGCCCCGGCGTGCCGAACAGGTACAGCACCAGTTCCCGGCTGATGGTGATGCGGCCGAAGTCCAGGGCCACGGTGGTGGCCCGCTTCTCCTCGATGCCGTCCAGGTCGTCGACGCCCAGACCGGCCATGGTCAGGGGTTCCTCGGTGCGCAACGGGACGATCTCGCTGACCGACCCGACCATGGTGGTCTTGCCGACGCCGAAGCCCCCGGCTATGAGGATCTTGACCGTGTCGGGTGCCGAAGACGCGTCGGTGGCAAGGTCAGAGCCGGCCAAGGCCGTCCCTCACTTTCTGCAGCAGGTCCAGGTCCGGGGTCGTACGGGAGACAAGACGCGGCGGGCGGACGGTGATCCGGCCCGCCTCCAGCAGGTCGCACAGCAGAATGACGACCACGCTCACCGGCAGGTCGAGCCGGGCGGCCAGCTCCGCCACGGCGACCGGCTCGGCGCACAGCCGGAGGATCCGGGTGTGCTCGGGCTGGCACCGGGCCGCCGTGGCGGGCGGCGGATCGACCGCCGTGACCGTCGAGATGAGCGTGAAATCGGCGCGGCTGGGACGGGTCCGCCCGCCGGTCAGAGCGAACAGCCGGACGAGCCGGCCCGCCGCATCACCTACGGTCACCTCACACGCCGGGATCGACGACGGGTCCGGCCATGCCCCGCGGTGCCGCGCTGAGGTGCTCGCCGATCTTCTTCACCAGCATGTTCATCTGGTACGCCACCACCCCGACGTCCGCGCCCGGCCCGGTCAGCACGACCAGGTGCGCGCCGGGCCCGGCGGAGGTCAGGATCAGATAGCTGTTGGCCATCTCGATGAGGGCCTGACGCACCGGACCGCCCCGGAAGTCCATGCTGACGCCCTTGCTGAGGCTCATCAGCCCGGAGGCGGTCGCCGCGAGCCGCTCGGCGTCGTCGCGCAGGAATCCGGTGGACTTGCTGACCACCAGGCCGTCCTCGGAGAGCACCACGGCCTGGTTCACGTCGGCGACCCGCTCCACGAGTCCGGTCAGCAGCTGGTCGAGCTGGGTGTGCGTGGCGGGGATGGGGCGTGTCATTGCGGTGTCCTTCGTCAGCGGTCGGCGGGCGGAGTCGAGGGGACGGGGCCGGCGGCGGCCTGCCGGGGTACTGCGGCCGCCTCCTCGTCGTGGGGCGGCTCGGCGTCGTCGTCACGGGCCCGGAGCGTGCCGCGCTGGAAACCGGCCAGGGAGGCGGCGGCGGCCTCGGCGGTGAAGTCGCCGAGGGAGCCGTCGTCACCGGCGGGCGCGGACTCCTCGCGCAACTCCTCCACCAGGCTGGTCTGCGGCACTCTGCGGGGGAGCGGGGTGAGACCGTCCCGCCGGGGGACGACCTCGCGGGTGGCCGATGCGGCGGAGGAGGCCGCGGAGGCGGAGCGGGCCGTGACCAGCGGCCGGGGCTCCGGGGCGGGCCCGGCGACGCGTTCCGTTCCCCGGGAGGCCTCGGCCCATCGGGGGGCCTCACTCCGCTCGGCGTCCGTCGCACCCCGTCCGTCCGCCGCCACCTTCTCGTCCTCCGGGGCGTCGCCGTCCCGCACGGCGCCGCCGGGAGCCTCCCGCACCACGATCTCGTGCGGCACCAGCACGATCGCCGTGGTCCCGCCGTACGGCGACGAGCGCAGGGTGACGGCGATGCCGTGCCGGTGGGCCAGCCGGCCGATCACGAACATGCCCAGGCGCAGGTCGTCGGCGAGCGCCACCACGTCGAACTGCGGCGGCACCGCCAGCTGTTCGTTGAAGGACGTGTAGTCCTCCTCCGACATGCCGAGTCCGCGGTCCTCGACCTCGACGGCCAGGCCCTTGGCCACCATCCCGGCCCGCACCGTGACGGGGCTCGGGGCGGGGGAGTACGCGGTCGCGTTGTCGATGAGCTCGGCCAGCAGATGGATGACGTCGGCCACCGCGGGCGGCGCGACGTACACCTCCTCCTCGGTGAGCACCTCCACCCGCTGGTACTCGGCGACCTCCCCGACCGCGCTGCGCAGGATGTCCATCAGCGCGACCGGCTCGGCCCAGCTGCGGCCGGGCCGTTCCCCGCTGACGATGACGAGGTTCTCCTCGTAGCGGCGCAACTGGCTGGCCGTGGAGTCCAGTTCGTACAGGCCCTTGAGGACGTCGGGATCGGTGTGCTCGCGCTCCAGCGTGTCGAGCTTGCTCAGCTGGAGGTTGACCAGGTTCTGGCTCTGCCGCGCGATGCCCAGGATGATCTTCTGGAAGCCTCGCCGGGTGTCGGCGAGTTCGACCGCGGTGTGCACGGCCGTGCGCTGGGCGGTGTTGAACGCCCTGGCCACCTGGCCCAGTTCGTCGTGGCCGTAGTCCAGCTCGGTCGTCGCCGACTCCGGGTCGACCGTCTCGCCCCGCTCCAGCCGTGCCACCACGTCGGGCAGCCGCTCCTGGGCGAGGCTGACGGCGGCCCGGCGCAGGCCGCGCAGCCGCCGGGACAGCGAGCGGGTGATCCGCCACGACATGCCGACGCACAGCAGCAGTGCGAGCAGCCCGCCGGCGCTCAGCAGCGCCGCCTTGAGCAGCAGGGCGTCCGCTTTGTCGGCACTGCGCTGCAGCAGCCCCGTCGTCTGCTGCTGGATGAGGCCCGCGTACTGCTCGGACAGCGTGTCCATGGCGCCGGACCACCGCTTCTGCGCGTCCGGCAGGGCGATCCGGTCCGAGGCGGCGCCCGCGTTGCGCGACGCCAGCACCTGGTCCTCGACGGACTGCAGCGTCTGCCAGTCCCGGCTCGCCAGGATCCGCTCGGTCTGCGCCTTGGCGCTGCCCGTCAGCTGCGGCACGACCTGGTCCTTGACCAGCCAGCGCCGGGTGTTCACCAGCTCCGTGAACTGCGTCCACGTCCTGTCGTCCAGATGCCCGGTGGGCCAGGCCAGGGTCAGCTGCGCGTCCTCCCGGGAGACCAGTTCCGCCGCGTGCTCCAGCCCCACCAGCGGGCCCGCCTGCGAGGTGAGGTCGCCGTCGTCGACCTGGGACAGCTCCTGGAAGGCGTGGATCTGGTCGTCGATGATCGAGGAGTACTGGTCCAGCGCCTGCTGCGCGGTGATGTCGGTCGGGTCGTCCACCTGGTCCCGGTAGTACTCCAGACTGCCCACCGAGCCCAGCACCGAGTACAGCCGGTCCGATATGCGGGAGGGCGCCTTCTCGATCGCGTCCGCCTGCCCGACCAGCTTGGCGACCGCCTTGTCGGTCTCCGCGCGCTGCGCGTCGAGGGCGGCCCGGGAACCCTTCGGCGTGGCCAGCCAGGCGGCCGACAGACTGCGCTCCCGCTGCAGCGCGAGCGTCGCGTCGGTGCCCATGGCGCCGGTGGACCGGCTGAGTTCGGTCTGGTCGCGCAGCCTGAGGCCCTCCGAGAACATCTGGATCGTCGTCACGCCCCACATGGCGGCGAGGGTGACGCTGGGCACGAGGGCCAGGAGCACCAGGGAGAGGCGTATGGATCCGAGGCGGCGCCGGGCACCTGTCCGTCGAGACATCGTCGTCCTAGGGCGGTCAGCGGGGGTGAGGAACGGGGAGGCGGAGCGGTCGGGGGGATGTGGGGGACGGGTGCGGGGGTGGTGCCGTCCCGGACACGGCACATGGGATGCGCAGGATGTTATCCGTACAAGTGGGTGTGCGTGCCGGGCCTGACCGAATCTTTGGCGACACCGTCACAGGAAGCGCCCGGTCACCGGGTCCCGGCGGCCGCGAACCGTGACACAGCGGACACGTTCGATCTGGTGACGAACGCGGGCCCGGTGAGCACCGGAGCCGTCCCGCCACCGCTGACGTTGCCGTTGGTCCGGTACAGCCACAGGGCGTCCACCGCGAGGTAGCCCTGCAGATACGGCTGCTGGTCCACGGCGAACTGCACCTCGCCGTCCCGGACCGCTTTGACGAGGTCCTTGTCGAGGTCGAAGGTGGCGACCTTCGCCCGGCTGCCGGACTGCCGCACCGCCTTGACGGCACTGAGCCCGTACTGGGCGCCCAGGGTGACGACCTCGTCGATGCTCGTGTCCTGCCGCAGCCGGGACGCGATCGTGGCGGTCACCGCGTTCATGTCGCTGCCGTCCACGTACAGGTTGTCGGTGTCGCCCGCGAAGGTCTTGCGCATACCGGCGCAGCGGGCCTCCAGCGCGACGTTGCCCCGCTCGTGCACCACGCACAGGGCGTGCCGGGCCTTGAGGGCGTCCAGTTTGTCGCCGACGGCCCGGCCCGCGACGGACTCGTCCTGGCCGAAGTACTCCAGGAGCCCGGTCGGCCGCCAGGCGTCGATGCCGGAGTTGAGCCCGACTACGGGTATGCCGGCCGCCTTGGCCTGGGCTACCGGGCCACGCATCGCCGCCGGCTTGGCGAGGGTCACCGCGATGCCGTCGGCCTTGGCGTGCACGGCGTCCCGCACCAGATCGGCCTGCGCGGCCGGGTCGGCGTCGCTGACGTACGTCAGGTCGATGCCGTCCTTGGCGGCCGCCGCCTCGGCGCCCCTGCGGACCAGGTCCCAGAAGGCGTCGCCCTTGCCGCCGTGCGTCACCAGGGTGACCTTCATCCCGCCGCCGGATCCGCCCGCCGCGTCCGCCTCGTCGCCGGCCGTGCCGAGGACGGAGCAGCCGGACACCAGCAGACACAGGACGGCCGCCAGGGCGGCGACGCGAGTGCGTCTCACGGAAGTGTGCGGCGGGGGAGGAGTGTTCATGAGGGGCGGACCTCGCTGTGCGGCCGAGCAAGAGCAGGGTGAGAGTGCGTGCGGGGCCGCTGGGGTGCACCGGCCTGATGACTCTCGCTGGCCCGGAGCCAACCGTGTGTGACCACCGGTCGTCAAGTGAGCGGCCACATGCAGTGAGTTGATGCTGCCGCATCGTGATGATCTGTGCGACTGGTCGAACAGCGGGATTCCGGTTACGGCTTGCGCGCCACCGCCCCGTACATCGCGATGTCCTCGTCGCGGATGCCCTCACCTCCGCTTTCCGTACCGTCCGTGCGGTTCGGGCGCCACTGGTGGACCTGGACGACGCCGGGTTCCACCAGATCGAGATCTTCGAAGAACTCCGCCGCCTCCGCGTGGGTGCGCAGCCGCATCGGCATGCCCCGGGCCGCGTACTCCCGGGCGACCCGGCCGACCTCGTCCGGGGCGAAGTCGGCGGTGCCGACCGACATCGCCAGACAGCTGCCGGAGGGCAGCGGTTCGAGGAGCCGGCGGACGATGCCGACGGCGTCGTGCTCGTCGAGCATGAAGTGCACGATCGCGATCACCGTCAGCGCGACGGGCTCCGAGAGGTCGAGCGTCTCCCGGAACCCGGGGGCGCCGAGGATGGCCGCCGGATCGCGCATGTCCGCCTCCACGTACGCCGTCCTGCCCTCCGGCGTGCCGGACAGCAGCCCCCGCGACAGGGCGAGGACGAGTGGGTCGTTGTCGACGTAGACGACCCGCGCCCCGGGCGCCGCCTCCTGGGCGATCTCGTGCAGGTTGGGGGAGGTCGGGATGCCGGTGCCGATGTCGAGGAACTGGCGTATCCCCATCCCCCGGGCCAGGTGGCGCACCGCCCGGTGCATGAAGTCGCGGTTGGCCCGCATGTGGACGGGCAGGGCGGGCCACTCGCGGCACATGGCGTCGCCCGCCTCCCGGTCGGCCGGGTAGTTGTCGTCGCCGCCGAGGATGTAGTCGTAGATCCGCGCGGAGTGCGCGGTCCCGGTGTCGACGCGGTGCTCCGTCATCCGGCCTCCTGATGCTCAACTGATCTATATGCGGCAGCAGTTGGCCGCCGTACGCGATTCCACCACTCCTGGTCCAGGGAGGGAAGGAACCGCTTGCTCCGGTGGTCCTGCGGGCCCGCCTAGACTGGGGCGGCGCGCAGGGCGACGGAGGCGACGGAAGGGGCGGTGACGGTGGCGGCAGCCGGCGGTGGCTTCGAGGACCCTTCCGCGGACATACTCGCCCAGGCGGCCGCGTCCTTCGGTCTGCTCGCCTCGCCCGCCCGGCTGCACATCGTCTGGGCGCTGGCCCGCGGCGAGAGCGACGTGACCGGCCTCGCCGAGCGGGTCGGCGGCGCCCTGCCCGCGGTCAGCCAGCACCTCACCAAACTGAAGCTGGCCGGACTCGTGCGCTCCCGCCGCGAGGGCCGCCGGCAGGTGTACTACGTCGACGACCCCGACATCGTCGAGGTCGTACACCTCCTGGTGGACCGGCTCTCGGACCGCGCCGCACCGGCGCGCCGCCGCCTCCATGGCCTCTGAGGCCGCCGGAGGCACCACCCTGGAGGTGCTGCGGCGGCTGGAGTCGGGCCCCCGGGGGCTGACCGAGACCCAGGCCGCCTCGCGGCTGGCCGCCGTCGGCGAGAACACCCTGCCGGACCGCCGTACCCCGTCCTGGCCCCGCCGCTGCGTACGCGCCCTGCGCGACCCCTTCACCGCCGTACTGCTCTGCCTCGGCCTGGTGTCCGCCGCCCTCGCCTCGTGGGGCACCGCCGTGGTGATCCTCGCCCTGGTGGCGGTCAGCTGCGCGCTGCGGGCCGGCGGGGAGCACCGGGCCGACCGTTCCCTGACGGCCCTGCGCGAACTGGTCGCCGGCACCGCCACGGTGCTGCGGCGCCCCGGACCCGACGAGCCGCCGGAACCCCGGGAGGTGCCCGTCGGCGAACTGGTCCCCGGCGACGTGCTCCGGCTCGGCCCCGGTGATCTGGTCCCGGCGGACGTACGCCTGCTCCGGGCCCGCGGGCTCACGGTGCACCAGGGGGCACTGACCGGGGAGTCGGCGCCGGTGGCGAAGCGGGCCGTCGACGAGGACGACCCCGACGAGACCCCTCTGTGCTTCCAGGGCAGCACGGTCGCGGCCGGCGGCGCCACCGCCGTCGTGGTCGCGACCGGGGCCGCGACACGGTTCGCCGCCGCCCACCGGACCCCGGCCGCTCCGCGGGAGGGCGGGGCCTTCGACCGGTCCGTGCACGGCATCTCCTGGGTGCTGATCCGGTTCATGCTGCTGACGCCGCCGCTCGTGCTGATGGCGAACGCGACCCTGCGCGACCGCGGCCTGGAGACCCTGCCGTTCGCCGTCGCGGTCGCCGTCGGGCTGACACCCGAGATGCTGCCGGTGATCGTCACGACCTGCCTGGCCCGCGGCGCCGCCCTCCTCGCCCGCACGCACGCCGTCATCGTCAAACGGCTGCCGGCCCTGCACGACCTGGGCGCGGTCGACGTGCTGTGCGTCGACAAGACCGGCACCCTCACCCAGGACCGCCCCGTCGTCGAACGGGCCCTCGACGCGGCCGGCCGGGACGACCCCGAGGTGCTGCGCTGGGCCGCCGTCGGCGCCTGGTGGACCCTCCAGCTCGCCGAACTGCCCGCCCCGGACGCCCTCGACGAGGCCCTGCTGGAGACGGCCGGGCCGGTGGGCGAGGAGTACGACGGGGTGGACGCCGTGCCGTTCGACCCCGAGCGACGGTGGGCCGCGGCGGTGGTCCGGGGCGACCTCGGGCGGCACACCGTCGTCGTCACCGGCGCGGCGGAAGCCGTCCTGGAGCGCTGCGCCACGGCGCCCGGCGAGCGCGACCGGCTGCTCGCCCTCGCCGCCCGGGAGGCGGACGCCGGGCTCAGGGTCCTGGCCGTCGCCACGGCCGACCGCCCCGCCGGCGCCGGCACGGTCCATGCCGCTACGGCCGACCCCCGGGGCCTGGCCTTCCAGGGCCTGGTGACCTTCCGCGACGCCCTCGCCCCCACCGCCGCCGAGGCCCTGCGGGAACTGGCCGGCCGCGGCGTCACCGTGAAGGTCCTCACCGGCGACCACCCCGCCACGGCGGCCCGGGCCTGCCGGGACCTGGGCCTGGATCCCGGTGGCGTACGGACCGCCGCGCAACTCCCCGACGGCCCCGGCGGGGCGACCGTCGTCGCCCGCTGCACCCCCGAGGACAAGGCCCGCCTCGTCGCCGCCCTGCGGGCCGCCGGGCACACCGTCGGCTACCTCGGCGACGGCGTGAACGACGTGGCCGCCCTGCGCGCGGCCGACGTCGGCATCGCGCCCCGCTCCGCCGTCGGCGTGGCACGCGAGAGCGCCGACGTCGTGCTCGCCGACAAGGACCTCACGGCGATCGGCCACGCGGTCACGGCCGGCCGGCACGCGAGCGGCAACATCGGCTCGTACCTGCGCGTCACGCTCTCCTCGAACCTCGGCAACGTCGTCGCCATGCTCGCCGCCGGGCTGCTCCTGCCCTTCCTGCCGATGCTCCCGGCCCAGGTGCTCGCGCAGAACCTGTGCTTCGACGCCGCCCAGCTCGCCTTCGCCCACGACCGTCCCGGCGCCGCCGCCCTGCGCGGCCCGGCGGTGCTGAGACCGCGCTCCTTCCTCCGTTTCGTGGTCGGCTTCGGGATGCTCAACGCCCTGGCCGACCTCGCCACCTTCGCCGTCCTCGCCCTGGCGCTGCACGGCCCGGACGCCGCCGTGGACGACGAGGCCGTGTTCCACTCCGCCTGGTTCACCGAGAACCTGCTCACCCAGGCCGTGGTCATGCTGCTCCTGCGCACCGGCCGGCGCGGCGGACCGGGCCGCGCGCCGGGCCCGGTCGGCCTGGCGGCGGCCGGTCTCGCCGCCGTCGGCGTGCTGCTCCCGCCGAGCCCCCTCGGATCGGCCCTCGGCATGACGGCCCTGCCCGCCGCGTACTACCTGCTGCCGGCCGTCGTCCTCGGCCTGTACGCGCTGGCCCTGGCGGCGGCCCGGACCCGGCAGCGGCGCCGTCAGCCGTAGGTGAGGTTCGAGCAGGGGTTGTCGTCCGCGGACCGGGCCCCGTCCGCCACCTCGGACGGCACGGCGGCCGGGGCCGGGGAGGCGGACGCGCCCGCCGCCGGGCTGTCCGCGTACGTCTGCCCGAGGACGACACTGATCCCGCTGCCGGTCACGGACCGCAGCTCGGCCCCGGGGAAGGCCTGCGCGACGGTCCTCGCCCGGTCCTCCAGGCCCGGCCCGTACTCGACCAGCGTGGTGGTGTGGTCCTGGCCGGCCGCGGTCGCCGTGCCCGTCACCGTGAAGCCGTCGCCGGTGAGTTCGGTGGCGGCGCGGGCGGCCAGGCCGGGAACGGCGGTGCCGTTGTAGACGGCGACGCCGATGCCCGCGCCGGAGACCGGCGTGGGGGAGGCGGCGGTACCGGAACCGGCTTTCCCGGTCTTCTTGCCGCCGGCGTTCTTGCCGTCGATCGTGCGGTCGGACCGGAGCGCCGCCCACAGGGCGTCCGCGTCCGGCTGGACGATCGCCACCCGGGACCCCTCGTAGCGCCAGGGCAGGGTGACGAACTTGGTGTTGTGCAGGTCGACGTCCTTCAGGGACATCGCGAAGGAGATCAGCTTGTCGGCGGAGCCGAGGCCGGGGTCGACGGTGAGCGATTTCGTGGCGGCGTCGGCCAGCGGCAACAGCCTTGTGGGGGTGAGGCCCTTGCTCTTGACCTCCTTCAGCAGGCTCGCCACGAACGCCTGCTGGCGCTTGATGCGGCCGATGTCGGAGCCGTCGCCGATGCCGTGCCGGATCCGGACGTAGTCCAGTGCCTTCTGCCCCGACACGGTCTGCTCGCCCTTGTGGAAGAGCAGCTTGCCCGGGGCGGTGAGATGCGGGTCGAGGTCGTTCTCGTAGACGTCCTGCGGCAGGCACACCTTCACCCCGCCCACCACGTCCGTCAGCTCCGCGAAGCCCTTGAAGTCGACGACGACGGTGTGGTCGACGCGCAGCCCGGTGAGCTGCTCGACGGTGTTCTGGGTGCAGGCCGGGTTGCCCTTCGCTGTCTGGCCGACCGAATAGGCCGCGTTGAACATCGTGTCCGGCTGGGCCTTGGTCCACGTGCCGTCGGGGAGTTTGCAGGGCGGGACGGTGACCAGCGTGTCGCGGGGGATGGAGACGGCGATCGCGTGCCGGTGGTCGGCGTAGACGTGCAGCAGGAAGGCGGTGTCCGAGCGGCCGACGTCGTCCTTGTCGCCGCCGCCCAGCGCGTTGTTGCCGCCGGTGCGCGTGTCGGACCCGATGACCAGGACGTTCTCGCCCTTCGACGAGCCGGCCTCGGGGCGGTTGTCGGACAGGCCGCCGGAGTCGAACGTGCTGATGTCGCCGTCCAGCTTGAGGTACAGCCAGCCGGCGCCGCCCGCGGCGAGTACGAGAAGGGCCAGGGTGACCAGGAGGGCGGTGCGTATGCCCCGGCCGCGGCGGCGCCTGCGATCGCGCGGGGCGGCCCGGTTGCCGTGGGCGGCGCCCCCGCTCCGGTGTCGCGGCGGGTCCGTCCTCCGATTGCTGGTGACCGTCATCGGCGTCTGCTTGCCTCTCGCCCGGGGGTTGTACAGTTGCGCAATGTAGCAACTGTTGACGAGAGGGAGGGCGTGACGTGCTGCGCAACGGACTGGAGCCCTGGCATCTGCTGATCGTGGCGATCGTCGTGATCGTCCTGTTCGGCTCGAAGAAGCTGCCGGACACGGCACGATCGCTGGGCCGCTCGATGCGGATCCTCAAGAGCGAGGCCAAGGCGCTGAAGGAGGAGGGCGGTTCGGGCGCGGCGCCCGGTGAGCAGACCCGGCCCACCGCGCCCGCGGACGCCGGCTAGGGCCCGTCGTCCGGATCGGCCGAGGGAATCCCCTCAGGACTGCCGCGCGGGCGTCGGGGGCAGGGTCTTGGCCGCCCGGGCCTGCTTCCGGCGCTGTCTGCGGCCGACACGGGGTTCCTGGTCCGGGAGCCAGCCGAAGGCGAGGCAGCTGCCGGTCACGCCCAGGAGCAGGCCGATGAAGAAGCCGCCCAGGTTGGAGGTCATCCAGGTGCCCAGGGAGACCAGGACACCGATGACCGAGTAGAACAGGCGCTGGGTGGGGTTGAAGAGGATCAGCACGCCGCACAGCAGCATCACCACCGGGAGCAGATAGCCGGCCAGGCCCTGCATGCCGACGTGCAGGATGACGTCCAGCGACGCCTTCAGGGTGAGCAGGACCTCCGCCCCGCCCAGGGCGAGCAGCAGCCCGCCCCAGAACGGGCGGCCGGCCCGCCACTGTCTGAAGGCGGGCCGGACTCCCTCACGCGGGCCGCGCGGCATCAGCAACCCGATCCGCTGAAGCCCAGCTTCAGGCCCGGCAGCTTGAACACGCCGGCCGTCGTGGCGTAGTTGGTCTGCCGCAGGTTGGCGATGTGCACCGTGTCCGACTGCTGGCTGAACACGCCGATCGGCCCACGGCCCTTCGGGCCCGCCTTGTTCAGGGTGCTGGCGTCGTTGCCGATCTCGATGTTGGTGAAGGCGGCGTCGCCGGTCAGCTCGGTCGAGTCGGTCGTCAGATCGCTGGCGCGCACCTTCTGTGAGCCCTCGCCCGCCCTGATGACCAGGTTCGTGCCGCCCAGGTCCACGCTCTGGCAGAGCTTGGTGAGCGTGGCGTTCTTGATCACGGACGTGACGACCAGCACCTGACCGCCGGTCTCGCCCGCGTTGGGGCTGCCCTCGGCCATCTCGTCCAGGCCGCCGAACTGTGCGAAGCCGGTGCCGTCCAGTTCGGTCGCGGTGACCGTGAAGGGCATGCCGGAGATGGCGAACTGCACGCCCAGGGCCCCTTCGGCGGTGAGGACCGCGAGGCCCGCGGCGACCAGGGTGGCCGGCACCGCCATCACCGCGGCTCGGCGTGCCCGGACCCGCCCGCGTCGCGCGGGAGCGTCGCTGACGTCCGGGGCGGCGACGCCGTCCGGTCTTTCGGGGGTGTGCTCGGCGGGGGAGGTCATGTCTGCTCCAGGTGCATGTCGGTGCGGATCGGACTTCGGTGGCACGTTGCCCTGGCGCGGACATCGACCGCGTACGCACGTCTCCCGCAACTCCCGGCGGTTGCAAGGGCTTTCTCGTTACGCCGCAGTAGCCGTCGAGGAAGTTACCGGGGGTTACATGAGGGGTCAAGAGAAGTGTGAACAAAGAGTGGTGATTGTGCGTCATGGGTGAGCCGCCGGTTTCCCGAAAGGCTCACGACGTGCACAACTCCCCTGCAATGTCTTGACGTTGACGGAGAGGCAGGTCTACAACTCTCCTCGTCCCACCGGATCCGTGGCGCCGGATCCGCCGCGCGGCACGTCCGCGTGTCCCGGACCCGCTCGTCCCCGTCAGGGCATCTCGTCGCCCGGTTCGTCCGCACGGGCTTTCCCTCGCCCGAGTCCCCCCCGCCACGGCACGGCCGCTTCCTTCGGAGCCGTGCCACCAGCCACCCCCCGCCCGGCCCGGCCGGAGGTCCCTTCCCGTGTGAACCTCCGGCCGGTGACCGGCCTGCCGTTGCAGGCCCGTCACGTACGGAGAAGGCGTGACGGGCCTGCAACGGCGGACGCCCGGCGCACCCCCACCCCTCACCCCCGCTATCGAAAGAGGTACACCCGCATGCGTACGCGCACCCTCCTCACCCTCACCGCCGCCGTCGCCGCCCTGGGCCTCGCCGCCCCCGCCTCCGCGGCCGACACCCCCGTCCTGACCACCGCCGACGGAGCGGCCGTCGCGGTCGGCGACGTCCTCGACGCCTCCCTGGCGAGCGGCACCGCCGCCACCTTCTACTCCAGCGCGACCGGCACCAGCGGCATCTCCTGCACCAAGTCGGCGTTCTCCGCCGCCGTCACCGACAACCCCGCCGCCCCCGGCACCGCCACCGAGTCCCTGACCTCGCACAGCTTCGACACCAGCGGCTGTACCACCAACGTCGTCGGGGTGCTCGGCGTCAGCGGCATCACCGTCGACAACCTGCCCTACACCACCAGCGTGTCCTCCGGCGGCACCGTCTCCGTGACCCCGGCCGCGGGCTCCGCCGTCCAGTCCACGGTCAAGCTGCGCACCCTGCTCGGCACCATCACCTGCGTCTACCAGGCCCCCGGCCTGACCGGCACGGCGAGCAACGCCGACAACAGCATCTCCTTCGCCAACCAGCAGTTCACCAAGGTGTCCGGCTCGTCGCTGTGCTTCAGCAACGCCTTCTTCACCGCCAAGTACGCCCCGGTGACCAAGGGGGGCGTCGCCGTCGTCGTCAACTAGGCCCGGTCAGCGGTAGTTCAGCGTCGCCGCAGCCGTACGGCCAGGGCGGCGCCGCCGGTGAGCAGCAGCACCGCCGCGGCGCCGCCCGCCAGCACGGGCGCGGACGGGCCGGAGGCCGGGCCCGACGTGGTGGCCAGCGGCGTGTGGTCGCCCTGGGGCTGCGGGCCGGGGGAGTCCGCGGCGGGGCTCGCCACCGGCTCCTCCTTCTCCGGCTCCCTCTTCTGCCCGGCCTCCTCCTTTTCCGGCCGCTTCTTCTCCGGCTCCTGCGCCTTCCGTTCCGTGCTCGCCTCCTCCTTCCGAGGCTCCTTCTCCGGGAACACCACGTCCGAGCACGAGTAGTAGGTGTCCGGAGTGCTGCTGTTCTGCCAGACCGTGTACAGCACATGCCGCCCGGTCCGGTCGGACGGCAGGGCCGCCTCGAAGCGGTACGCGCCGTCCGTCAGAGCCGGGTCCGTCACCTCGGCGAACGGCTTCTCCGGCAGGTCGGACCAGGACAGCGGCCCGTCCGGGTCGTAACCGGGCTTCGTCAGATACATCCGGAACGTGCCGGTGTGCGGGATCGTCGAGACGTACCGCATCGTCAGCTTCGCGCCGGGCGTCATCCGGGTCGACGGCCAGTCGGCGCGGGCGAGGTCGAGACCCCGGTAGGCGGGCAGGCCCCCGCTGCACAGCTTCCCGTCCGGGATCACCGCGCGGTCCCGGCCGTTCACGTTCGCCACCCGCAGGTTGTCCCACGCCGTGAAGGGCGCGCCGTTCGCGGCGACGGCCGCACGGCACGCCGCCGTGCCTGCCCGGTCACCACCCTCCGGGGAACAGGCCACCACCCGGCTCACCGGGTCCGTCGGCGCCCCGTGCGCGTGGGCGGGTCCCGCCGTCCCGAGCGGCAGCAGCAGCGGGGTCATCAGAGCAGCGGCGAGTGCGATGCGGTGTGCGGTCGTACGAGGCATCCGTCTGCTTCTCCTCGGCCCGGGCGGCGACGTTCGGTAGTGCAGTACGGGAAAACGGCCCGACGCGTTCATCGCGCCACGACCTGCTCCAAAAGGGGCCATTGGACGCCCAACTGACCGCCGTCCGACCGCCATAGAGGGTGCGCGGGCAAGTGGATCGAGGGTTTCCCCCGTATCCCGCTGACCTTTCCTTTGCCTATCGTTCGACCACAGCTGACCCGCAGGTAACCCCGAACGGTCCGCTCCCCACACGCCTGGCCGGCCATCGCGTCGCTCTTCGCTTTTCGAACGACCCCCCTCCGCTTCGAGGACGAAGCGACTCCACCGCCGCTCCGCCCAGCCCGGAGTCCGGCCACGAAAGGCAACGACCGTGCGTATCTCCCCAGAGCTCAGACGGAAGCTGATATCCGTCGCCGTCGTCTCCACCGCCCTGCTGACCGCCGCCCCCGCCTCGGTCGCCGTCGCCCAGGAGCCGGCTCCCCGCCCGGCAGCCGTTCCCGCCGCGCAGACCGAGGCCGCCCCCGGGGTCCAGGCCGAGCGCCTCATCGTCGGCTACAAGTCCGGTGCGAGCGAGGCCAAGTCCAACAAGGCGGCGGCCGCCGACGCCGCGACCAAGGCCGACAAGACCGGCGAGGACGTCGACTTCCAGCGCCGCCTCGGCACCGGGGCCGCCCTCGTCGAGCTGGGCTCCGACCCCACCCGGGCGTCCGTCTCCGACGTCGTCGCCGCGTACCAGGCCGACCCGCAGGTCGCCTACGTCGTCCCGGACCGCCTGAACAAGCCGACGGCCGTCACCCCGAACGACACCGAGTACAGCAAGCAGTGGGACCTGTTCGAGTCCACCGCGGGCATGAACGTCCCCGCCGCCTGGGACACCACCACCGGCAGCGGCGTGACCGTCGCCGTCATCGACACCGGCTACGTCGCCCACTCGGACCTGGCCGCGAACATCGTCGGCGGCTACGACTTCATCTCCGACACCGCCGTCTCCGTCGACGGCAACGGCCGTGACAGCAACCCGGCCGACCCGGGCGACTGGTACAACGACAACGAGTGCGGCCAGGGCATCCCGGCTTCCACCTCCTCCTGGCACGGCACCCACGTGGCCGGCACCATCGCCGCCGCCACCAACAACGGCAAGGGTGTCGCCGGTATCGCCTACGGCGCGAAGATCTCCCCGGTCCGCGTGCTGGGCAAGTGCGGCGGCTACGACTCCGACATCATCGACGCCATCACCTGGGCGTCCGGCGGCACCGTCTCCGGCGTGCCCGCCAACACCAACGTCGCCAAGGTCATCAACATGAGCCTCGGCGGGGGCGGCGCCTGCTCCAGCGCTACGCAGAGCGCCATCAACGGCGCCGTGAACCGCGGCACCTCGGTCGTCGTCGCGGCCGGCAACGAGAACACCAACGCCTCGTCCTCGTCCCCGGCGAACTGCAGCAACGTCATCACCGTCGCCGCGACCAACCGCGCCGGCAGCCGTGCCTCGTACTCCAACTACGGCACGGTCGTGGACATCTCCGCCCCCGGCGGTGAGACCCGCACCTCGACCGCCAACGGCATCCTCTCCACGCTGAACTCCGGCACGAAGACGCCGTCGAGCGAGAACTACGCCTCCTACCAGGGCACCAGCATGGCCACCCCGCACGTCGCGGGCCTCGCCGCCCTGATGAAGTCGGCCAACTCCGCCCTCACCCCGGCGCAGATCGAGTCGGCCATCAAGGCCAACGCCCGTGCCCTGCCGGGCACCTGCTCCGGCGGCTGCGGCGCGGGCCTCGCGGACGCCGCCAAGACGGTCCAGGCCGTCAAGGGCGGTACGTCCACCGGCACGACGTTCTCCAGCACCACCGCCGTCGCCATCCCGGACAACGGCGCCGCGATCGAGTCGCCGATCAGCGTCACGGGCCGCAGCGGCAACGCTCCCTCGGCCCTCCAGGTCGGCGTGGACATCACCCACACCTACCGCGGTGACCTCGTCATCGACCTGATCGCGCCGGACGGTTCGGCGTACCGCCTGAAGGCCGCCGCGTCGGACTCCGCGGACAACGTGAACACCACCTACACGGTGAACGCCTCCAGTGAAGTGGCCAACGGCACCTGGAAGCTGCGCGTCCAGGACACCGCCGCCCAGGACACGGGCACCCTCAACGGCTGGAAGCTGACCTTCTGATCCTCCCTCTGATCCTCCTTCGGGAACGCTGAACGAGGCAGGCCGCGAGCGGGCGGGCCGGCCGGTGCGGATGGGGCACCGGCCGGCCCGCCTTTACGTCTGGCCACGGATCCCCCACAGTTAGATACCGAACGCGCTGTTTTCTTTCACCAGTTGCGCTTGTTTTGCCGGATGTGCACCCGCACTCCGGCACACTGGTGTGATGGAAGCCGTCTCAGGGTGAGTTATCGTGTACGCGGGGTAAAAACAAACGGCATGACCCGTTCATTTCCGTCCCGGGAGAGTTCAGCCGATGGCGAGGCAGTTGCGAGCCGAGCAGACCCGCTCGACGATCATCACGGCCGCCGCTGACCTGTTCGACCGTCGCGGCTACGAATCGACCAGTCTCAGCGACATCGTGGAGCACGCCCACGTCACCAAGGGCGCCCTGTACTTCCACTTCGCGGCGAAGGAGGATCTCGCCCACGCGATCCTCGAACTCCAGTCGCACACCGCCCGCCGGCTCGCGACGGAGACGGACAACCGCGGCCGCACCTCCCTGGAGGCGCTGATGCGCCTCACGTTCGGCATCACCCGCATGTCCGTCGAGGACCCGGTGCTGCGGGCCGGGCTGCGCCTCGCCACGGGAGGGATCCGGCCCAGGCCGCCCCTGAGCCACCCCTTCACCGAATGGCTGGACATCGTCACGGCCCGGCTCGTCGGTGCGGTCAAGGAGTCCGACGTCCATCCGGACATCGATATCGACGTCGTGGCCCACTCGTTGGTCTGCTTCTTCGTCGGCACCCGCGTCGTGGGCCGCTCCCGCGAGCCGGTCGCGCGCCAGCCCCGCCGCACGGCCGAGATGTGGAACATACTCATCCGCGGCCTGGTCCCGGTGACCCGCAGGGCCCGCTATCTGAGCCTGGCGGCCCGTCTGGAGCGGGAGATCGCGCCGGTGTGACCGGGGTCGCTCCGGTCTGGAGCGGGAGATCGCGCCGGTGGGGCCAGGGGCGTGCCCGGCAGTCCGGCCCGTGCGGCGGGCACGCGCGTCACCGCGGCGTACCCGCGCGTTACCGTGAGCCCATGCCCGACACCCCCTCCGCACCCCTGCTCCTCGGCAACCAGCCGGGCTCCTTCCCCCACAGCGTGCTGGCCGAGCGGCACCCCGCCATCATCCGGCAGGTCCGCGATGCCTTCCCGTACGAACCCGGACAGCACCGCGCGCTCGACGAACTGCTCGCCAACTGCACCGAGGGTGTGATCGAGCCCCTCCCCGCCGACGCGCACGACCGGGACCTCTGGGAGACCTGGGGGCTCGGCGAGTACACCGGCCGCTCCTGGTTCGACGTGCCGTGGCTCTGGTCCGAGAGCTGGTTCTACCGCCGACTGCTCCAGGCCGTCGGCTATTTCGGCCCCGGCCCCTGGCAGGGCGTCGACCCCTTCCGCCCCTTCAAACTCGCCGAACTCGACTCCGCCGAGACCGACGAGGAACTCGCCGCACTCGACGACCTCGCCGGCCGCCCCGCCGCCGAACAGGCCCAGGCCCTGCTGCACGGCTCCCTGTGGGGCAACCGCGCCGACCTCGGCTTCCGCCTCTCGGCCGAGGGCGCGCGGGCCGCGGACGCCGCGCCCGGGCTGGTCGCCGACGACAGCGACCGGCTCTGGTCGCTGCTGGACAGGGCCGACGGGGCCACGCTGTACCTGGTCGCCGACAACGCGGGCCGCGAACTCGTCCCCGATCTCCTCCTCATCGCCCATCTCCTGCGCAGCGGCCGCATCGGACAGGCGGTCCTGCACGTCAAGCCGTACCCCTACTACGTCTCCGACGCCACCACCGCCGACGTCGTCGACGCCCTGCGCCGGCTGACCGGGGCCGGGGGAGCGGCCGCCGCGTACGGACGGCACCTGTGGTCCGCCCTGGGCGACGGGCGGCTCACCCTGCGCGCCCACCCCTTCTCCAGCGCCCCGCTGCCGTACGCGGAGATGCCCGGCGACCTGCGCGCCGACTTCGCCGCGGCCACCCTCACGATCGTCAAGGGCGACCTCAACTACCGCCGTCTGGTGGGCGACCGGCTCTGGGACCCGACCACGCCGTTCGCCGACGTGGCCACCTGCTTCCCCGGCCCGGTCGCCGCCCTGCGCACCCTGAAGTCCGACGTGATCACCGGCCTCGACGCACAGACGGAGGCCGCCCTGGTCGCGGCGGAGGACCAGCGCTGGCGCACCAGCGGCACGCACGCGCTGATCCAGCTACGGGACGCCCCCTGATTCACGCGATGGTGTGATCATGTACGGCTCGGCGGATGCCGTCGAGGGGCGCCGGGTAGGGCCCGGCCATGACGCAGCCGTTCGAACTCCCGGACTTCTACCTGCCGCATCCCGCGCGGCTGAACCCGCACGTCGACGAGGCCAGGGCGCATTCGACGGAGTGGGCGCGCGAGATGGGCATGCTGGAGGGGTCCGGCGTCTGGGAGCAGGCCGACCTCGACGCGCACGACTACGGCCTGCTCTGCTCCTACACCCACCCCGACTGCGACGGCCCCGCCCTCTCCCTCATCACCGACTGGTACGTGTGGGTCTTCTTCTTCGACGACCACTTCCTGGAGATGTACAAACGCAGCCAGGACCGCACCGCCGGCAAGGCCCACCTGGACCGGCTGCCGCTGTTCATGCCGCTGGACCTGTTCGCTCCCGTGCCGGAACCGCAGAACCCGGTCGAGGCGGGCCTGGCCGACCTGTGGGCCCGCACGGTGCCGAAGATGTCCGAGGACTGGCGCCGCCGCTTCGCCGTGGCCACCGAGCACCTCCTCAACGAGTCGATGTGGGAGCTGTCCAACATCAACGAGGGGCGGATCGCCAACCCCGTCGAGTACATCGAGATGCGCCGCAAGGTCGGCGGCGCCCCCTGGTCGGCGGGGCTCGTCGAGTACGCGACCGCCGAAGTACCCGCCGCCGTAGCCGGGTCCAGGCCGCTGAGGGTGCTGATGGAGACGTTCTCCGACGCCGTGCACCTGCGCAACGACCTGTTCTCCTACCAGCGAGAGGTCGAGGACGAGGGTGAGAACAGCAACGGCGTGCTCGTCCTGGAGACCTTCTTCGGCTGCACCACCCAGGAGGCCGCCGACACCGTCAACGACGTCCTCACCTCCCGCCTCCACCAGTTCGAGCACACGGCGTTCACCGAAGTGCCCGCCGTGGCCCTGGAGAAGGGCCTCCGGCCGGACGAACTCGCGGCGGTGGCGGCGTACACGAAGGGGCTGCAGGACTGGCAGTCCGGTGGCCACGAGTGGCATCTGCGCTCCAGCCGCTACATGAACGAGAACGCGGTGCGCGGCGACGGCCCGTGGCCGGGCTGCTCCGGCATCGGCACCTCCGCCGCCGACGTCCGCGCCCTGCTCGCGACCGCCGGTGCCGAGCGTCTGCGCTCGTACACGCACGTGCCGTACCAGAAGGTCGGACCGGCGCGGATCCCCGACATCCGCATGCCGTTCCCGCTGGAGCTCAGCCCGCACCTGGACCACGCCCGCCAGAGCCTGCGCCGGTGGGTGGAGCGCATGGGCATCCTCGCCGAGGGCGTGTGGGACGAGGACAAGCTCCGCGCCTACGACCTCGCGCTCTGCTCGGCCGGCCTCGACCCGGACGCCACACGCGAGGCCCTCGATCTCAGCGCGCAATGGCTCGCCTGGGGCACCTACGGCGACGACTACTACCCGCTGGTCCACGGCCACCGCCACGACCTCGCCGCCGCCCGGCTGACCACGGCCCGCCTGTCCGACTGCATGCCGCTCGACGGCGCACAGCCCCCGCCCCCCGCCAACGCCATGGAGCGCGGCCTGTCCGACCTGTGGGCGCGCACCACCGCGGACATGACGCCCGGCGCGCGGCGCACCTTCAAGGCAGCGGTCGACGCCATGACCGAGAGCTGGGTGTGGGAGCTGTCCAACCATCTCCAGAACCGTGTGCCCGACCCGGTCGACTACCTGGAGATGCGCCGGGCGACCTTCGGCTCCGAGCTGACCCTGAGCCTGTGCCGGATGGGACACGGCCCGGCCGTCCCGCCCGAGGTCTACCGCAGCGGCCCGGTCCGCTCTCTGGAGAACGCCGCGATGGACTTCGCGTGCCTCCTCAACGACGTCTTCTCGTACCAGAAGGAGATCGAGTACGAGGGCGAGATCCACAACGCGATCCTCGTCGTGCAGTCCTTCTTCGGCTGCGACTACCCGACCGGGCTCGGCATCGTGCACGACCTGATGAGCCGGCGCATGCGCCAGTTCGAGCACGTCGTCGAGCACGAACTGCCCGTCCTGTACGACGACTTCCGGCTCTCGGACGAGGCGCGCGCGGCGATGGGGACGTACGTGGCCGACCTGCGGAACTGGCTGTCCGGCATCCTCCACTGGCACCGCGAGGTGGACCGCTACAAGGACGCGTGGCTGTCCCGCCGCGCCCACCGCTTCCTCCCGGACCGGCCCCCGGCCGTGCCCGTCCCCGCTCTGCGCTGAGCGGCCCGCCTGCTCCACGGCTCGCACCGCACCCGACGACCGGTGCGGTACGAGCCGTGCCTGCGTCCGGGTCGCGTCTGGGCCGCACCGGTCCCGGTCAGTCGTCCGGGTCGCGTCTGGATTGCCCCGGGTCCCGGTCCAGCCGTCCCGGCCGCCTCCGGACAGCCCCGGCCCCGGTCAGCCGTCCGGGTCGCCTTCGCACGCCCTTGCCCCGGTCAGTCTCACTCGTTCGTGGCTCGTCGGCCGCCGATGTGCCGGGTAGAGCACCTGCCGTGATCGTTCCGGGATCCGCCGGATGCGATCGGCACCATCCGGAGGCGAGCCATGGAACAGACCGCGCTGCGACCCAAGCCGATGCCGGGGCAGGAGCCCGCAGGGGCCGCGCCGGCGACGGGACCCGGCCCGTCACGGCCCCGCCCGCACGCCGCCAGACGACGGGGGAGACGGCTCCTCAACGTGCTGCTCGCCGGATGCACCGGCGCGGTCCTGGTGCTGTCCGGGATCGGCCTCGGGGCGATGGGTGCCACGGTGCTCGGCACGGGCGGGCGCTTCGACCCGCAGGGGTGGCACTCGGTCTCTCTCCCCGAGCCCTCACCCGCCGCCGTTCCCTCCGCGCCCGCCGCCGCGACCCTCGGCGTGCAGGTCATGGACGCCCGCAAGCCGGGGGCCGTGGTCGTGGGGCTGCACGTCCCCGGGCCGGCCCAGGCCGCCGGTCTGGTGCGCGGCGACGTCCTCCTCGCCTTCGGCACGACACGGATCGACACGGCCGCCGATCTGGTCCGGGCCGTCGCCCGCACCCGCCCGGGCTCCGAGGTCAGGCTGACGGTCCGCCACCGCAGCGGCGGCTACGAGCAGCTGACCCTCGTGCCGGCCGTCGCCGCCTGAAGAACGCCCGGACGGCACGAGCCGGGACCCCGGCGCCCCAGTACCGATCACTCATCGAAAACCGGCACCGGGCATCAGCGCGGGCGCTTGAGCAGCCCTCCGCCGTGAGACGGGTTGCCCGGGTGAATGCCGTCAGACGGCTCGCGCCGCCCCCTCCGGCCGGGCAGGATGCTGCCCGTAGCCCCTTCGTCCGTCCTGGGAGGCCCGATGACCGGAAGCACGGCCGCCACCTTCACCGCCGACGACTACCGGGCCCGCATGGGGCGCGCCGCGCGGGCGGCCGCCGAGGCCGGTCTCGCCGGTCTGCTGGTGGCCCCGGGCCCGGACCTGGTGTGGCTCACCGGTTACACGCCCCCGGCGGTCACCGAGCGGCTCACCCTGCTGGTCCTCGCCGCCGGGCAGGACCCCGTCCTCGTCGTCCCCGCCCTGGAGGCCCCGGACGCGCACCGGGCGGCCGGCGCGTCCGCCCTGACCCTGCGCGACTGGACCGACGGCAAGGACCCCTATGCCGCCACCGCCGCCCTCCTCGACGCCTCCGGCCGGTTCGGCATCAGCGACAACGCCTGGGCCCTGCACCTGCTGGCCCTCCAGCAGGCCCTGCCCGGCAGCTCCTACGCCTCGCTCACCGAGGCTCTGCCGATGCTGCGCGCCGTCAAGGACGCGGCCGAGCTGGACCTCATGGCGGCCGCGGGTGCCGCCGCCGACGCGACGTTCGAGGAGATCCGGAACGTCCCCTTCGCCGGGCGCCGGGAGTCCGAGGTGGCCGCGGACCTCGACCGGCTGCTCCGCGGCCACGGGCACGAGCACGTCGACTTCACCATCGTCGCCTCCGGCCCGAACGGCGCCGACCCGCACCACGAGGCGGGCGAGCGCGTGATCGCCCGCGGCGACATGATCGTCCTCGACTTCGGCGGCCTGCGGGACGGCTACGGATCCGACACCTCCCGCACGGTCCACGTCGGGGAGCCCACCGACGAGGAACGCCGCGTCCACGACGTCGTGCGCGAAGCCCAGGAGGCCGGCTTCCGCGCGGTGCGCCCCGGGGCCCCCTGCCAGGACGTGGACCGGGCCGCCCGCCGGGTCATCGCCGACGCCGGCTACGGCGAGTACTTCATCCACCGCACCGGCCACGGCATCGGCGTCACCACTCACGAGCCGCCCTACATGATCGAGGGCGAGGAACGACCCCTCGTGCCCGGCATGTGCTTCTCCGTGGAACCCGGCATCTACCTGCCCGGCCGGTTCGGAGTCCGCATCGAGGACATCGTGACCGTCACCGAGGACGGCGGGCGGCGCCTGAACACCACCACGCGTGAGCTGGTCATAGTGGAGTGAGGCCCCGATGTCCCCAGCACGCCTCCCGAACGGCAACGGCGCGACCATGACCCAGGCACCCACACCCACCGCGGACACGGTCCGCCGGCTGGTCCTGTCCCTCCTCAAGGACGCCAAGGAGGGCAAGGACGCCAAGGACACCAAGGGCACCGAAGCCGGCCGGGGCGGCCAGGATGCCCGGCAGGGCGGGAGCGGCGGCCCCGGCCCCGACGTCCGGCCCGCCACCGAGGGAGCCGACCCCGTCACCTGGTGGGTCGGCTCCCGCCACGTACTGCGCCTCGCCCCCGACCGTGAGGCCACCCTGCGCCAGCGGCGCGAACTGCGGCTGCGCGACCTCGTCCGTCCGCACCTCCCCACGGCGGTGCCCGTGAGCGTCGCACAGGGCGAGTGGGCCCCCGGCCTGGGCTACACGCTGGACACCAAGGTGCCCGGCGGCTCGGGGGAGGAGCACGACGTGTCCGCCGTCGGCGAGGCCGACCTCGCCGGTCTCCTGACGGGCCTGCGCGAGGTGCCGGTCCGGCAGGCCGAGACGCTCGGTCTGCCGCGCGCCGCGCCCCGCTCCCTGGAGGCGCTGCGACGCTCCGCCGTGCGCGCCGCCGAACGCCTCGCCGCGGCCGACGAGTTCGACGCCGCACGCCTGAACCAGCTCACCCCGCCCGCCGCGTCCCAGCTCGCCGCCCAGCCCGGCTCGGCCGTCCTCACCCACCACGCCCTCACGGGCAGCCATCTCGTGGTCAGCGCCGACGGCCGGGTGCGCGGCGTCCTCGGCTGGGCCGGCGCGGTCGTCGGTGACCCGGCCGAGGACATCGCGGGCCTCGCGCTCTCCGTCGGATCGCCCGCCGCCGTACGCGCCGCCACCCTCGCCGGCTACGGCGCCCGCCCCTGCCTGCGCGGCCTGTGGCTCGCCCGCTGCGACACCGTCGTCCGCCTCGCCGAGGACCTCACCGGCAAGAACGCCACCCTCCTGCGGACCCGGCTGCGCCGCGCCTGGGAGCCGATCCTGCTGGAACGGGTGACGGACCTCGGAGACACCGACGACGCCCTGTAGCGGGCTGCACCTGGGCGGTCACGCCGCGGCTGCGGGCGTCGGGGCGGCGCCGTGCCGTACGGCTGTCCTCCGCCGCCCATGCAGCGCACCGTCGCGGCCGTGTCCCTGCTGACCGCCGCCGCCCTCACGTGCCTGACCGGCCGCTCCGCGACGCTCAGGGACAGCTGGTGCGTCATGGCGGCCGACGGCGTGCGGACGCTGCCGGTAGGGCGGCACACCCCGGCCGGTCCGCACCACCGTCGTAACCACCGTCGTACGCCACGGGGACGTCATCGCCGTCTGCTACCGCGATGGGCGGCGCCCGCATCGCGCGTCCGGTGCTCCTCACGCCCGTCCTCCGGGCGCAGGACGCGAAAGCGGGCTGCCCTCCCCGGCTCTCAGTCCTGGGCCAGTACCACGGCCGACTCCCCGGGCAGCCGCACCGCACCGTCCGCCCCGGGCGTCTCCACCGGCTCCCACGCCGCCAGCACGCGTGCGTGGGGCACGCCGAGCGGCAGGACGGCCGGCTCGGAGGCGAGGTTCACCGCGACGAGGACGTCCCCGCGCCGGAAGGCGATCCAGCGGAGTTCCTCGTCGTAGGCCACCCTGGTGTCGGCCAGGTCGGGATCGGTCAGGTCCGGCTGCCCGTGACGCAGGGCGAGGAGCTGCCGGTACCAGGCCAGCACGCGCGCGTGGGGCTCGCGCTCCGGCTCGGACCAGTCGAGGCAGGAACGGTCCCGGGTCGCCGGATCCTGCGGGTCGGGCACGTCCTCCTCCTTCCAGCCGTGCGCGGCGAACTCCCGCCGCCTGCCCCGCCGTACGGCGTCGGCCAGTTCCGGGTCGGTGTGGTCGGTGAAGAACTGCCAGGGCGTGCCCGCCGCCCACTCCTCGCCCATGAACAGCATCGGCGTGAAGGGCGCCGTCAGGATCAGCGTGGCCGCGCAGGCCGCCAGCCCCGGGGAGACGAGGGCCGAAAGCCGGTCCCCCTGGGCCCGGTTGCCGACCTGGTCGTGGGTCTGGCCGTAGCCGAGCAGCCGGTGCCCGGCCACCCGGGTCCGGTCCAGCGGACGCCCGTGGTGCCGCTCACGGAAGCTGGAGTACGACCCGTCGTGGAACCAGCCGCCGGTCAAAGTCTTGGCGAGCCCGCCGAGCGAAGCACGCGCGAAGTCGGCGTAGTAGCCCTGCGACTCGCCGGTCAGCGTGGTGTGCAGGGCGTGGTGGAAGTCGTCGTTCCACTGCGCGTGCAGTCCGAGGCCGCCCTCGGTGCGGGAGGTGATGAGGCGCGGGTCGTTCAGGTCCGACTCGGCGACCAGGAACAGCGGCCGGCCCGTCTCCGCGGCCAGGGCGTCCACGGCCGTCGACAGTTCCTCCAGGAAGTGCAGCGCGCGGGTGTCCACCAGTGCGTGCACCGCGTCCAGGCGCAGCCCGTCGATCCGGTAGTCGCGCAGCCACGCCAGCGCGCTGCCGATCAGGTACGCGCGCACCTCGTCCGAGCCGGGCGCGTCCAGATTGACCGCGGCGCCCCAGGGAGTGTGGTGGGTGTCCGTGAGGTACGGGCCGAAGACGGGCAGGTAGTTGCCGGACGGGCCGAAGTGGTTGTGCACCACGTCGAGCACCACGCCCAGGCCGAGTTCATGAGCCCGGTCGACGAAGCGTTTCAGCGCCTCGGGCCCGCCGTACGGCTCGTGCACCGCCCACAGCGAGACCCCCTCGTAACCCCAGCCGTGCGTGCCGGGGAAGGGGCACAGCGGCATCAGCTGCACGTGCGTGACGCCCAGTTCGGCGAGGTGGCCGAGCCGCCCGGCGGCCGCGTCCAGGGTGCCCTCGGGCGTGTAGGTGCCCACATGCAGCTCATACAGCACCGCGCCGGGCAGCGGCCGTCCCCGCCAGGCCGCGCGCCACGCGTAGCGCTCGTGGTCGACGACCGCGCTCAGCCCGTCCGGGCCGTCCGGTTGCCGCCGCGAGCGCGGATCGGGCAGCACGGGCCCGTCGTCCAGCGCGAAGCCGTACCGGGACCCCTCGCGCGCCTCGGCCTCGCCCCGCCACCATCCCGCCCGTTCCGGATCGCGCTCCAACGCGTGCGTGACGTCGTCGCACCGGAGCGTCACTCGGCCGGCCTGTGGTGCCCACACCTCGAACTGCACGGACGGTTCCCCTTCGTCTGCTCACCGTGATGTAGCCCGTCCATGGTGCGTCAAAAGAGATCAATCCGCTGGTGCATCCACCCATTTGCGGCGGGTCTACCCGGGTACGCGCGCGGGGCGGCCGATTTCCCGTTTTCTGGACAGCCCGGCCGCACTGCCCGACAATCACCAGCGTGACGTCGTCCTTCGAGTTCAACACGTTCCCCGCGCGGCTCTCCGACGCGGAGCGGGACCGGGTGCTGAAGGTGCTGCGGGACGGCGTCGCCGTGGGCCGCCTCTCTCATGACACGTTCGTCCGCCGCATGGAGCTGGCGCTCGCCGCCCGCCGACCGGACGAACTCGCCGCGCTCACCGCCGACCTGCGCACGGAGAGCCGCTTCTCGCGCCTGGTGTTCGGCACCGTCGAGGCCGTCTCCGGATTCTCCGTACGGCTGCGCCGGGCCTGGCAGGCCGAGCGGCTGCCCAAGCTGCAACTGCCCCACCCGTCGCACGGCCATCCGCTGCGCATAGGCCGCGATCCCGCCAGCGGACTGCGCCTCAACCACGAGACCGTCTCCCGCGTGCACGCCGAACTCCGTCACCAGGGCGGCATGTGGGTCCTGCGCGACCTCGGCTCCACCAACGGCACGACGGTGAACGGACGGCGCGTCGTCGGCGCGGCCGTCGTCCGCGAGGGCGACCAGGTGGGCTTCGGCCGGATGACGTTCCGGCTGTCGGCCGGCTGAAGGCGCGGCTGTCGGCCGACCGAAGGTGCGGCTGCTGTCCCGCTGAAGGTGCGGCTGCTGTCAGGCTGATGGGCGGCTGCCGGCTGATGGTCCGGCTGACCGGAAACGGCGCCACGCCTCAGCTCTGGCCTGGGCCTTACCGAAAGTCCGTCCCGCCGCGGTGGCTGAAATCCCTGTGCCGTTCACGGTGTTGACGTACCCCCGAAGTCGTGACTCACTGTGCGTACGCCATCTACATCTGGTGAACCGACGGCACCCATAGGGGAGGTGTGCCCTGCCGCCCCTCCTGCGCTACCCGACCGTCGACGAACTGAGCGCCCGGGCCGCCGCCCTCGTCGCCCGCCACCCCCGTGACGCCCGGCTGCGCCGGGTGGGCACCTCCCGCGCCGGCACCCCCATGTGGCTGCTCTCCGTCGGCCACGGCAGCCGTCAGGCCCTGGTCGTCGCCGGCCCGCACGCCAACGAACCCGTGGGCGGTGCCACCGTGCTGCGCCTGGCCGAGCGCGCCCTGGCCGACCCGCGGCTCACCGAGGGCGCCGACGCCACCTGGAACCTGCTGCTGTGCCTCGACCCGGACGGGTCGCGCCGCAACGAGGGCTGGCTGCCCGGCCCGTACACGCTCGGCCGGTACATCCGGAACTTCTTCCGGCCCGGCTTCCTGGAGCAGCCCGAGTGGCTGCCCGACGGCGCGGCCGGCGCTGCCCTGCCGGAGACCCGCGCCCTGCTGGGCCTCCAGGACGAACTGCGCCCCTTCCTCCAGTGCTCGCTGCACGGCGTCGACATCGGCGGCGGCTTCGTCGAGCTCACCCACGACCTGCCGGGCTTCGACCGGCGCCTCGCCCACATCGCCGCCCGGCTCGGCATCCCCCGCGAACTCGGCGCCTACGACGCCCTGTACTGGCCCGGCCTCGGGCCCGCCGTCTACCGGATCCCGCCGCCGCGCCGGGCCGGTCTGGCCGCGGCCATCACGGAGGCCGCCGTCGAGTCCACGTGGTTCCACCCGTACCGGCACGGCACCGTCACCGCGGTGGTCGAGGCGCCCATGTGGGGCGTGACGGCCGTGGCGGACGACTCCCCGCCCGTGGACCGGGACGCCGTGCTCCGGGCCGTCAGCCGCACCCTGCGCCACGACACGGACCTCCTGCGGCACCTGCTGACCCGGATCCGGCCGTACCTCGCCACCGTCCCCGACGCGGCCCGCCTGCTCGCCCCCGTCGACGACTACCTTCTGGTGTGCCCCGGCCTCGCCGACGCATGGGACCCCGACACCGGCGACAGCCCGGCCCACCCCCTGCCGCCCCTGAGCACCGCCCACCTGGTCGCCCTGCGCATCTCCGGGCGCCGGCTGGCGCTGCGCACGGCGGGGCTGCTGCACCAGCTGGTACGGGCCGCAGGCCGCGATCCGGCCGGGGCGCTGCCGGAGCTGGACCGGCTGATCGACCAGTGGTGCGCCGACTACCGCGACGGCTGCGGGGCGCGCTGGATCCCGGTGGCCCGCCAGGCCGAGTACCAGGCCCGCGTGGTGCTCGCCGCGTTCGACCTGGCCGGGCGCCGCGCGCGAGCCCGCTCCGGTTCGGGCGAGCCGGTGCCGATGCAGCGGGACTGAGACTCACCACGCCCCACGCCCCACGCCCGCGTACAGCGCCGCCGCGACGACCGTGTGGGACGGAGACTCACCACACCCGCTCGCGTGCGTGCAGCGCCGCCGCGACGACCGTGCGGGACTGGTGCTCCACCTGGTGCTCCAAGGGCACCCAGCGGGCGCGGAAGCGCTCCGCGAAGGCGTCGCTCCAGGTCGAGACGAGCTCCTCCAGCTGCTTCGCCGCCGCCTCGTCCGTCCCGCGCAGCACCCGCAGCAGCATGGCCGCCGCCCGCAGCGGCACGCGGCGCGCGAACGCGTCCACGCTGCCGACGTACGCCCGGGTGAGATCGGCGGGCGGGGTGTGGACCAGGTCGGAGGCCAGACCCGGCACCAGCTCCAGCCCCCACCGGGCGGCCCGCAGCAACGGCCCGTCCAGCTCCGCAAGCCGGGGCAGCGCACCGTCGAGCACCCGCGTCACCTCCAGCGCGTCGCGCTGGAGACGGCGCGCCAGCCGCCCGATCGCCGCCGCCGGAGCCGGATGCGGAGCCGGGTCGTCCACCAGGTCGCTCGCCCACATCGGCACCTCGACCACCGCCGTCAGCCCGCCGTACCGATGGGCGTGGTACCAGGTGCTGCGGCGCGCGTCGTCCGGCAGGCTCGGGTACGCCGGCCCGACCCCCGGCGCGGGCATGACGTGCACGCCCGGCCCGGACGCGGGCCAGCCCGCGGCGTCCGACGCGCCGGTCTCCACCGGGATGTGCAGCTCCGCCGCGGACTTCGCGAACGGCTCGGCGAGTCCCGGCACGTCCTTCGTCAGCTGCACCCAGCTGCCGCCCAGGTCAGTGCCGTGCAGGGTGACCTGGAGGTAGGGGCGCAGCTCGTCGATGACGCCCGTCAGGGCCCGGGTCTCGGGCGGCAGCCGGTCCGGCGGCAGCACCGACGGCGCCCACTCGGGCTGCTCCGGGCCCGCGGGCCGGAAGAAGCCGAGGTGGTAGTCGTACAGACTGCGCGGCGCCGGCGTCACGTGCAGGCTCGCCCCGTCGGGGTCCGCGCAGAGCAGGAAGTGCCAGGAGATGCCGTCGCGCAGTTCCCGCTGCTCCAGGACCCGCCGGGCGAGCGCCAGCAGGGTGCAGGAACCGGTCGGTTCGTTGGCGTGGGCACCGGCCACCACCAGTACGGCGCGGTGGGCGCGGCCCACGGACAGCAGGTGCAGGGGCCTGCCCGCACGCGAGGCACCCACCTGCCGCAGGGTGCACACGCCGGGACGCTGAGCGGTCAACGCCCGGGCAGCAGAGACCTGTTCGGTCACCGTCGGGTAGCGCAGCTCCGGCAGGACACTCACCCCCGTCACATCCGCCCGAGTTCGCCATCGCAGTACCCCACGGCCATGGTGCGGTGTCAAGGGCACGGTAGGGGAGGCTCCAGGGGGCGCCCGGAAGCACCGGCGGCCGCCTATTGCTGGTGCAGTCCCCGCCCCGCCAGGGTGAGGAACGCCTCGCCGACCGCCTCGGACGTGGTGAGCCCCTCGGCGGTCACGTCCAGGCCGTCGGTGACCGGGGCCCGTCCGACCACCACCAGCAGCCGCTCGGCCTCCAGCGTCAGCGTCTCGCCCCGGGCGGTGCGCACGCCTGCCCGCACCCCGTCGGCGGAGGACCTCGGCGTCCAGCAGCCGCACACCGGCCCGGACGCGGTTCGTCGACCTGCTGCGGACGGCATGGCCGCGCCCGCGGGCCCCTCTGCCCGCCTACGGGGACTGCCCCGGGTCCGGCTCCGCGGCCGCCTGAGATCAGTCGTCCACCCTCTCCAGCAACGCCACCGGCACCCGCGCGAACAGGTCCTCCACGCGCGCGTGCTCCGTGAACTCCCGCCCCGGGTCCAGCGCGTCCGCCCAGCGGCCCGGGGGCAGGGGCAGGCGCGTGTCCCGCCAGCCGCCGGCCATCGCGAGCCGCAGGGACAGGCGGGTCACCGCCGTCAGGGCCGTGCCGGAGCGGACGAAGGCCAGGCAGTGGGCCGCCGCCGGTCCCTCGGCCGGCAACGGCATGTACGTCGCCGTGTCGCCGAAGACGTCGGGCCGCCGGGCCCGCAGCCCCAGCGCCGCCCGGGTCACCGCGGCCTTCTCCCCGGACGTGCCGCCGGAGTCCGCAGGCGGGAAGTCAACCGCCCGCCGGTTGTCCGGGTCGACCAGCGCCCGGTACTCGGCCTCCGTGCCCTGGTAGACGTCAGGGACGCCCGGCATCGTCAGCTGCACCAGGGCGGTGCCCAGCACGTTGGCCCGGATGTACGGCGCCAGCGACTCCCGGAACGCTGCGATCCGCTCGCCCGGCGCCCCGCACGGCCCGGCCGCCACGAACCGCTGCACCGCCTCCTCGTACGGCGGCTCCTGCTCGGTCCAGCTCGTGTACAGGCCCGCCTCACGCACGTGCTTCAGCAGCGCCCCCTGCACCCGTTCCCGCACCCCGGAGGCCGGGCCCAGGCCGAACACCGTCTGCCAGGCCGCCCACGCCAGTTGCGCGTCCGGCACACCCTCCCCGGTGCGGGTCACCTCCGCCAGGACGTCCGCCCAGCGCTCCGGGCACTCGGTGAGCACCTGCAGCGCCGCCCGGACGTCCGCGCTGCGCTTGGTGTCGTGCGTGGTGGCCACGGTCCCGGTGGCGGGCCAGTCGCGCTGCACGCGCGCGCAGTACGCGTGGAACTCCTCCGGCGACAGTGCGGGAGCGCCCGGGTTGCCGCCCACCTCGGTCGCCGACAGCAGCGGCACGTACCGGTAGAACGCCGTGTCCTCCACCGACTTGGCCCGCAGGGCCGACGAGGTCTGCGCGAACCGCGTCCGGAACTCCAGCTGGGCGGGTCCGTCGCCGTACCGCCCCAGCACCAGGTCCCGTACGACGTCCACCGCGCCGGCCTCCTCGGGCACGGTGAAGGCCTGCCGGGCCTCGGCCGCGGCCTCCTCCGTGACCACGGACGCGGCGTCCGCGGACTCGTACGGCCGGTAGACCTCCAGGCGGACCAGGAGCTCCTGGAGCGCGGTGCGCAGCGCCCAGGGCGCGCGGTCGCGCAGCGCCGGCTCCGGTGAGGTCGCGCACAGCCGGGCCGCCACCCGCGTCAGGCGTTCGGTCTCGGTCGCCAGCTCGTGCGTGAGGACCTTGTACGCCGCCCGCCGCACCGTCGCGTCCCACTGCCCGCCCCGGTCCGTCTGCGGGGCCGCGAAACGCCGGTAGCGGCCCAGCAGGTCCCCGAACCCGGCCGGGTCCGTGAAGACCCCGTCCACCTGCCGCAGGGCGTCGTAGCCGGTGGTCCCCGCGACCGGCCAGGACGCCGGCAGGTGCTCACCGTCGGCCAGGATCTTCTCCACGACCGTCCAGCGGCCCCCGGTCGCCTCGTGCAGCCGCCGGAGGTAGCCGTCGGGGTCGGCGAGCCCGTCGGGGTGGTCGATGCGCAGTCCGTCGATCACGCCCTCGTGCAGCAGTTCGAGGATCTTGTCGTGGGTGGCCTCGAACACCTCCGGGTCCTCCACCCGCACCCCGATGAGCTCCGAGATGCTGAAGAACCGCCGGTAGTTGAGCTCGGTCCGGGCCAGCCGCCACCACACCGGGCGGTACCACTGGGCGTCCAGCAGATGCGGCAGCGGCAGGTCCTCGGTGCCCTCGCGCAGGGGGAGGACGTGGTCGTAGTAGCGCAGCACGTCGCCGTCGACGCGCAGCTCGTCGAGCACCTCGCCCAGCGGTCCGCCGAGGACCGGCAGCAGCACCTGGCCGTCCTGCGCCTCCCAGTCGATGTCGAACCACCGCGCGTAGGGCGACTTCGGGCCCTCGCGCAGCACCTCCCACAGGGCGCGGTTGTGACGCGGGGCCATGGCCATGTGGTTCGGGACGATGTCCACCACCAGCCCGAGCCCGTGCTCGCGCGCGGTGCCCGCCAGCGCCCGCAGCCCCTCCTCGCCGCCCAGCTCCTCGCGCACGCGCGCGTGGTCGACGACGTCGTAGCCGTGCGTCGAGCCCGGCACGGCCTCCAGGACGGGGGACAGGTGCAGGTGCGAGACGCCGAGCGAGGCCAGGTACGGCACGACGGCCGCGGCTGCCGCGAACGGGAACTCGGGCTGGAGCTGCAGCCGGTAGGTGGCCGTGGGCACCACCGGGTCAAGTCGCTCAGGTGTCATGGAACGTACGTACCCGCCCCGCCGCCGTTCGTGTCATCCCCCGCGCCAGGTGCGCCGCGCGTCGCCCGGACGAGTGGCTTCCGGGCGACGCGGGCGCCGGGCGGTCAGACGGGCCGCTGGAGCACCGTCATGCTCCGGTCCGTCAAGGTCAGCCGGTCCCCGGCCTGCACCTTCGGGCCGGTGTCCGGGGGCACCCCGTCCGGGTGGGCGGTGTCGACCACGACCTCCCACTGGCGCCCGTGATTGACCGGGACCACGAACTCCAGCGGCTTCGGCGAGGCGTTGAACATCAGCAGGAACGAGTCGTCGGTGATGCGCTCCCCGCGTGCGCCCGGCTCGGAGATCGCGTTGCCGTTGAGGAACACCGTCAGCGCGGACGCCTGCGCCGAGTCCCAGTCCCGCTGGGTCATCTCCCGGCCGTCCGGGGTGAACCAGGCGATGTCGGACAGGTCGTCGTGCGTGCCCTCCACGGGCCGGCCGTGGAAGAAGCGCCGCCGGCGGAAGACCGGGTGGTTGCGGCGCAGCCAGACCATCGCGCGGGTGAAGGCCAGCAGCTGCCCGCTCGTACCCCCCTCGGCGTCCTCCGACTCCTCGGGCCACTCCACCCAGGCCAGTTCGTTGTCCTGGCAGTAGGCGTTGTTGTTGCCGTGCTGGGTGCGGGCGAACTCGTCACCGTGGCTGATCATGGGCACGCCCTGGGACAGCATCAGCGTCGCGATGAAGTTCCGCATCTGCCGGGCCCGCAGCCGCAGCACGTCCGGGTCGTCGGTCTCGCCCTCGGCCCCGCAGTTCCAGGACCGGTTGTGGCTCTCGCCGTCCCGGTTGTCCTCGCCGTTGGCGTCGTTGTGCTTGTCGTTGTAGGCCACCAGGTCGTGCAGGGGGAAGCCGTCGTGGCAGGTCACGAAGTTGATCGAGGCCAGCGGGCGGCGCCCGTCGTCCTGGTACAGGTCGGACGAGCCGGTCAGCCGCGAGGCAAACTCCGCGAGCGTGCGCTGCTCGCCCCGCCACAGGTCGCGCACGGTGTCCCGGTACTTGCCGTTCCACTCCGTCCACAGCGGTGGGAAGTTGCCCACCTGGTAGCCGCCCTCGCCCACGTCCCACGGCTCGGCGATCAGCTTGACCTGCGAGACCACCGGGTCCTGCTGCACCAGGTCGAAGAACGACGACAGCCGGTCCACCTCGTGGAACTGCCGGGCCAGCGTCGCCGCCAGGTCGAAGCGGAACCCGTCGACGTGCATGTCCGTGACCCAGTACCGCAGCGAGTCCATGATCAGCTGGAGCACGTGCGGGGAGCGCATGAGCAGGGAGTTCCCGGTCCCTGTCGTGTCCATGTAGTAGCGGGGGTCGTCCGTCAGCCGGTAGTAGCGCGAGTTGTCCAGGCCCTTGAAGGACAGGGTCGGGCCCAGGTGGTTGCCCTCGGCGGTGTGGTTGTAGACCACGTCGAGGATCACCTCGATCCCGGCCTCGTGCAGCGCCTTGACCGCCGACTTGAACTCCAGCACCTGCTGGCCCCGGTCGCCCCAGGACGCGTAGGCGTTGTGCGGGGCGAAGAAGCCGATGGTGTTGTAGCCCCAGTAGTTGTTCAGGCCCATGTCGACCAGGCGGTGATCGTTCACGAACTGGTGGACCGGCATCAGCTCCAGGGCGGTCACCCCGAGCTCGGTGAGGTGCTCGATGATCGCCGGGTGCGCGAGGGCCGCGTAGGTGCCGCGCAGCTCCTCCGGGAGTCCCGGATGGCGCATGGTGAGGCCCTTGACGTGGGCCTCGTAGATCACCGTGTGGTGGTACTCGGTGCGCGGACGCCGGTCGTCGCCCCAGTCGAAGTAGGGGTTGACCACGACCGACGTCATCGTGTGCGGCGCCGAGTCGAGATCGTTGCGCCGGTCGGGATCGTCGAAGTGGTAGCCGTAGACCTCCTCGCCCCAGCGGATCGAACCGCTGATCGCACGCGCGTACGGGTCGAGCAGCAGTTTCGCGGAGTTGCAGCGCACCCCGCGCTCCGGGGCGTACGGGCCGTGCACCCGGAACCCGTACCGCTGCCCCGGCATGATGCCCGGCACGTACGCGTGCCGCACGAACGCGTCGCTCTCCCGGAGCTCGATCGCCGTTTCCGAGCCGTCGTCGTGCAGCAGACACAGCTCTACTCGGTCCGCGGCCTCCGAGAAGACCGCGAAGTTGGTACCGGCGCCGTCGTACGTGGCACCGAGTGGATACGCCTCGCCAGGCCAGACCTGCATGGATACGACTCTTTCAGGTGTGCGGCGCCGGTGGGGACGCCTTGGTCCCGAGTCTCCCCGAAAGTGAGGGAACCTCCTATGACTTATCTCCCTCTTACCGAGTGACCAGTGCATACGCGGTATGCCGAACTAATGGGGCCAACACATACTCCCGGGGCTGTTGGGGGAGTAGGGGGAAGACGTGCGCAACATAGTGCACCGCCACCTGGGCAAGATGGTGGCCGGTACGACCATCGCGGTGGCCGGGACCGCCGTGATGGTGGCGGTGACCCTGCCGGGCACGGCGGGGGCGGACGACAGCGGGACCCGCGCGGGGCAGTCCGCCCCGCAGGCGGCCGGGGCAGCCGGGGCTGCCGGGGCAGGTGAGGCGGCGGCGGGCAGTGGCCGGGCCGTGCCGCCGGGGGTCGTCGAGGCCGCGCCCGCCGAAGGGCAGCAGGGCGAGGGCCGCGACCCGCTGACCGACGACGAACTGCAGCGGGCCGAGAAGATCGCCCTCAGCCGGCAGCTGTTCCGGAGCAGCGAGAGCGTGGACGGGGACCGCGGTCCGCAGCCCCTCGGCGTCGACCTGGCCGAACCCGAGGCCGACGAGGTGGGCCGGCCGGACGCGCCCCGCCGGGCCGACGTGACCTTCTACGACTACCGGGACGACACCCTCGTCACCCGGACCGTCGACCTCGGCACCGGCAAGGTCGTGGCGACCGGCACCCAGCACGGCGTCCAGCCGCCCCTGAGCCGCGCCGAGAAGGCCGAGGCGGCCGGTCTCCTGATCGCCGACCCGCTCGGCTCGGGCCTGAAGGCCGACTACAAGGACGCGACCGGCAAGGCGCTCACCTCCCCGGACCAGCTCCAGCTCAGCGGAGCCGTGTACCGGGCCGCGCCCGGCGCCCAGCCCGCCGCGCTCGACCAGTGCGGAGAGCACCGCTGCGTCCGGCTCTTCCCGAAGGTCAAGAACGGCCCGTGGGTCGACGCCCGGCAGCTGGTGATCGACCTGAGCGCCCGCAAGGTCGCCCGGATCGACCGCTGACCCACCCTCTTCGCTCACCCGTCCACCCCGCTCCTCCTCGTCAGGGAGTCATCTCGTCATGCGCGTGAACAGCAACACCAAGGCCCGTACCCGGGCGGCCGCGGGCCTGACCGTGGCCGCGCTGGCCGCGGGCGCCACGGCCGGCGCGGGACCGGCCACCGCCCAGCCGAAGGCCGCCCCCGCGGCCGCCGCGGCGGCCGCCGACTGCAGCGCCGCCTACCGCATCGAGCAGAAGCTCTCCTCCGGAACCACCTGGCGGATGTGCTGGCGCTACGACGGCAAGGCCGGCCTCGTCCTGGAGAAGATCTCGTACCAGCCCAAGGGCGAGCCCAAACCGATCCGGGTCCTCAACAGCGCCCGCCTGGGCCAGATCCACGTCCCCTACGACGACGGCTCGGTCGAGTACGACGACCTCACCGGCTTCGACTTCGCCCAGGGCCTGATGAACCTGGCGCCGGGCGAGTGCCCCGGCGGCACCATCAAGACCGTGAAGGTCCCGGACTCCTGGAACGAGGACCCGAACGTCAAGGGTCTGTGCACCACCACCCGCTCCCGCGGCCACGCCTACCGCATGCAGGGCGACACCGCGAACAAGGTCTTCCAGGCCCAGGGCAAGGACCTCCTCGTCTACACGGTCAACCAGGTCGGCTGGTACGAGTACATGACCGAGTGGCGCTTCCAGGACGACGGCACGATCACCATGAACGTCGGCGCCACCGGCAGCCTGTCCTGGGACGACTACGACGCCGGCGACGGCCGCGGCTGGCCCATCGGCAAGGGCGCGAGCGCCAAGGCCACCAGCCACAGCCACAACGCCTTCTGGCGGCTCGACTTCGCCCTGGACGGCTCCACGAAGAACCGCGTCGAGCAGTACGACTCCACCGTCAGCGCGCCCACCCGCGGCCAGCGCGCCCCCACCACCAAGACCACCCGCACCAAGGTCACCAAGGAGACGGCCGGGGACAGCAAGGCCTACCGCTGGTGGCGCATGGTCAGCGCGACCGGCAAGAACAAGGACGGACACGCGCGCTCCTACGAGATCGTCCCCGGGGTCACGACCAAGTACCCGGGCCGCAGCTACACCAAGCGCGACCTGTACGTCACGCAGTACAACAAGTGCGAACTGTTCGCCAGCCACAACCCGGGCAACTGCGGCCCCGGAGCCGGGAAGTCCGTCGACAAGTGGGTGAACGGACAGACCCTGACCCACCCGGTGGTCTGGATGAACATCGGCTTCCACCACATAGCCCGGGACGAGGACCAGCAGCCCATGCCCGTCCACTGGCAGGGCTTCTCCATCGCCCCGCGCGACGTCACCGCGATGAATCCGCTCACTCCGGCCGAGCTCGGCTGGCAGAACGGGCACTGGCGGCCCCGTCGTTGAGAAACGACCCTGCCCATCCGGCTGCACCGCCGACCGCTCCCGGAGTACCCTTCCTTGATCGTTGACAAGGGGAGTGCTCGGGGGAGCGGAAGGCGGTGCGCGGGTGGGCTCGGGAGGGCTGGAGCTGCCCCCTGGTGACGAGGGTCACGAGGGGAACTCCACAGACGTCCCGACCGGTGCCGTGTCCCTGGCGCGGCCGATGGACGCGACGGGCTCGATCGGCCCGGAACTGGACTGGGACGCCGACGCCTGGCGCGAGGTGCGCACCCGCGCCCAGCGGGCCGGCCGGGCCTACATCTGGCTCAACCTCGTCGAACAGCGGCTGCGCGCGGTGGTCGCCGCCGTGCTGCGGCCCGTCTACGAACCCGTCCACGGCGAGGACTGGGTGGTGGCCGCCGCCGGACCGGCCGGCCAGGAGTGGGTGCAGCGCGCGGTGGCCGTCCGCGAGGTCAGCCGCCGCAAGGGCTATCTGCTCGACCCGGCCGACGACAACGTGCTCTCCTTCCTCACCCTGCCGCAGCTGCGCGAGCTGATGGTGCAGCACTGGCCGTGCTTCGAGCCCTACTTCGACGACCGCCGGGACGTCGAACTCGCCCTGGACGAGCTGGAGGTCACCCGCAACGTCGTCTCCCGCAACCGGGCCCTGTCCGAGGCCGTGCTGAGCCAGGCAGAGCGGGCCTCGGCGCGGCTGCTGGAGATGCTCGGCGCGGGCGGTGACGTGCCGTCGGCGCGCCGGCTGCCCGTCGACGCGGTCGAGGACCTGGTCGGCGACCGGTACGCCGACGTGGTCGCCGTCCACCCGGACCGGGTGCGGCTGATGCGGCAGTTCCCGGCCGAGGACATCTTCGGCGGTGCCCGCCGTCTCGACGCCATCGGCATCGGCCTCAACCTGCTCGTGCAGAACTTCTCCGGCCGGCGGCTGGTGCGGCTGGCCGAGTCCGGCTGCCGGGTCAGGCTGCTGTTCCTCAACCCGGCCTCCAGCGCGGTCAAGCGCCGCGAGCGGGAGCTCGGCATCAAGCGCGGCGAGCTCAGCCGGGCCGTCGAGATGAACATCCTGCACATGCGCCGGGTGCGCGCCCGGCTGCGCGACCCGGGGGCCTTCGAGATCCAGGTCTTCGACGAGACGCCCCGCTTCACGGCGTATCTCGTGGACGGCGACGGCGCGGACGGCATCGCGGTGGTGCAGAGCTATCTGCGCCGCACCCGGGGCATGGAGGCACCCGTGTTCGTGCTGCGCAACGGCAGCAAGGTGGTGAAGTCGGGCGAGGCGGACGAAAGCGGCCTCTTCCCCACCTACCGCGAGGAGTTCGAGGTCATGTGGGCGGATTCACGGCCGGTGTCCTGAACTGCGCCGTGCTGCCCGGTGGTTCCCGGGCCCGCCGCCGCGGGTAACCGGAACGCGGTCCTCTGATTGTCAGTGGTGCGTGGGAAGGTGGAGACCACTGGGGGAACGCACCACAAGAAGGGGGACCGCCCATGGGCTGGCACCGGGAGCTGCTCGTCGGCTTCGACCTGGAGACGACGGGCACCGATCCGCGCGAGGCGCGCATCGTCACGGGAGCCGTGATCGAGGTCAGGGGCGGAGAGCCGATCGGGCGCCGGGAGTGGCTGGCCGACCCGGGAGTGCCGATCCCCGAGGACGCGGTGGCCGTGCACGGCATCAGCAACGAGCGCGCGGCGGCCGAGGGCAGACCCGCCGACCAAGTGGCGGACGCCCTGGCCGACGTCCTCACCTCCTACTGGAAGACGGGCGTGCCGGTCGTCGCCTACAACGCGGCCTTCGACCTCACCCTGCTCTCGGCGGAGCTGCGGCGGCACGGCCTGCCGTCCCTGCGCGACCGCCTGGGCGGCGTGGACCCGGCGCCGGTCATCGACCCGTACACCATCGACCGCTGGGTCGACCGCTACCGCCGCGGCAAACGCAACCTCGAAGCGGTCTGCGCCGAGTACGGCGTCGTCCTCGACGCGGCCCACGACGCCATGGCCGACGCCCTGGCGGCGGCCCGCCTGGCCGGGGCGATAGCCGACCGCCACCCCAAGATCGCCATGCTCGGCCCGGCGGCCCTGCATCACCGCCAGATCGAGTGGTACGCGCAGTGGGCGGCGGACTTCCAGGCCTTCCTGCGCGGCAAGGGCGATCCGACCGCCTCCGTCGACGGGACATGGCCCCTGCGTGAGCCGGCGGACGAGCCCGTCTGAGACGGCTTCAGACGGCGCCGGACGGTCAGAAGGGATACCACCGCACCGTCTCGTCCCCCTCCCTGAGCGACCGCACCCGCCGCTCGAACTCGGCGAGCGCCTTGGGGTTGCCCGGCGCATGCTGGGCGACCCAGGCACAACTGGCCGTCTCCCGGGCCCCGCGCAGCACACCGCAGCCCTCCCACTCGCGCACGTCCCAGCCGTAGGTCCGCGCGAACGACGCGTAGGCCTCGTCCCCGAGCCCGTACCGGTCGTGGGACAGCACCATCACCACGAGATCGTGCTCGCGCAGATCCGCGGACACCGTCTCCAGGTCCACCAGCACGGGCCCGTCCGGCCCGACATGCACATTGCGCGGCAGCGCGTCCCCGTGGATCGGCCCCGGCGGCAGATGCGGCGTGAGCGCGGCGGCCCGGGCGGCGAACCCGTCCCGCCGCTCGCGCAGATACGCGGCGTCCGCGGGATCGACCGCGTCCCCCGCGAGCCGCAGCCACCGCTCCACACCGCCCAGCAGGTCACGGGCCGGAAGGTCGAAGGGAGGAAGAGGCGTGGCATGCACGACCCGTAGCAGTTCGGCCACATCCCGCGGCTCGGCGGGCCGTACGGCGTCCGGCAGCCGGTGCCACACCGTCACCGGATGCCCGTCGGCGAGCAGCGCCTCCGGCTCGGCGGCCCGCACCGCCGGCACGCCCGCCTCGGCGAACCACACCGCGATGTCCAGTTCGCGGCGCGCCCGGTCCAGGAGCTCGGCATCGCGGCCGACCTTGACGACCAGGTCACCGGCGGCGAACACCGCGTTCTCGCCCAGGGCGAGCAACCGCGCCTCCCCGGCCGCACCGGGCGGCAGCACCCCTGCCGCCGCCAGTACGTCCCGCGCCCGCGCCTCGTCCATCGTCCGCCTCCGTCGTCCACGCCTCGACCGTCGGGTTCCGGCCATCCACCGGTCAGTGTCGCATCGGCACAGGTCGGGCGGCGTACGCGATGCCTTGACGAGGCAGACGGCCTTCACGAGCATGACCAGGCCGGCCGAGCGTGCAAAGGGGATGATTCCGTGACATCGGTGACCGAGGCATCACCCCCCTCACCACCGGTGCGGCGCTCCGGCCGCGGACCCTGCCGGGACCGGCCCCGGAAGGCCGTCGACCACGGCGCCTGGTTCCTGGTGCTGCCCGCCCTGATCCCGATCCTCGTCCTCAGCGCCGGGCCGCTGCTGTACGGCATCCTGCTGGCCTTCACCGACGCCCAGTCGGGCCGCACCGAACCCACCCGGTGGATCGGCGCCCTCAACTTCCGGGACCTGCTGCACGACACGCTGTTCTGGGAGTCGTTCCGGATCGGGCTGGTGTGGGCGGTCGGCGTGACCGTGCCGCAGTTCCTCCTCGCGCTGGGCCTCGCCCTGCTGCTCAACCAGGACCTGCGGCTGCGGTGGCTCGCCCGTGCCCTCGCGATCATCCCGTGGGCCATGCCCGAGGTGGTCGTCGGCATCATGTGGCGGCTCGTCTACAACCCGGACGCGGGCATCCTCAACGAGACCCTGCGCGACATCGGCCTGGGCAGCGGCCGGGACTGGCTCAGCGGACTGGCGACCGCACTCCCCGCCGTGATCGTCGTCGGCGTCTGGGCCGGCATGCCCCAGACGACGGTCGCCCTGCTCGCCGGGCTGCAGAACACCCCGCGCGAGCTGCACGAGGCGGCGGCGGTCGACGGCGCGGGCGCCTGGCGCCGCTTCCGCACGGTCACCTGGCCCGCGCTCAGACCCATCGCCCTCGCGATCACCGCGCTCAACCTCATCTGGAACGTCAACTCCTTCGCCCTGGTCTACGTCCTGACCAACGGCGGGCCGGGCGGCCGTACAAGGCTGCCCATGCTCTTCGCCTACGAAGAGGCCTTCCGTTACGGGCAGTTCGGCTACGCGGCGGCGATGGGCTGCGTGATGGTGGCCGTGATCTCGGTCGCCCTGGCCGTGTTCCTCGCCGGCCGCCTCAGGGCAGGTGACGACGCGTGAGGACCAGCCGCCCGGCGCGCATCGGCCAGTACACCGCACTGCTCGCCTACCTCGTCTTCCTCGCCTTCCCGTTCCTCTGGCTGCTCTCCACCGCGTTCAAGCCGCCGCGCGAGCTGGGCAGCCTGCACCCGACGTGGATCCCGAAGGACCCCACCCTCGACAACTTCCGGCAGGCCTTCGGCGAACAGCCGCTGCTGCAAGCCGCCCTCAACTCCCTGATCGCCGCGCTCGGAGCGGCCGTCATCGCCGTGCTGATCGCCACGCCGATGGCCTACGTCGTCGCCCGGCGCCGCACCCGGCTCGCGAAAGCGGTGACGGGCTGGGTGGTGGTCAGCCAGGCTTTCCCCTTCGTGCTGCTGATCATCCCGCTGTTCCTGGTGCTGAAGAACCTCGGTCTGATCAACTCCGGGCCGGGACTGGTGCTGGTGTACGTGGTGTGGGCACTGCCCTTCGCGCTGTGGATGCTCGCCGGGTACATACGGGCCGTGCCGCCCGAACTGGAGGAGGCCGCGGCCGTCGACGGGGCGGGCCGGGTGCGGACCCTGGTCTCGGTGACCGCGCCGCTGCTCGCGCCGGGCATCGTGGCGACCGGGCTGTTCGCGTTCATCACCGCGTGGAACGAGTTCTTCTTCGCGCTGGTGCTCCTCAAGACACCGGAGAAGCAGACGCTCCCCGTAGTGCTCACCCACTTCATCGGCGCCGAGGGCGTCGCCGACCTCGGACCGCTCGCGGCGGCCGCGTTCCTCGCGACCCTGCCCTCCCTGGTCGTCTTCGCCGTCATCCAGCGGCGGATCACGGGCGGCATGCTCACCGGGGCGGTGAAGAGCTGATGCGCGCACGCCTGCATGCCCTGGTCCTGGTTCTTCTTCTGCTGCTGCTCGCCGGCTGCTCCTCGGGCGGCACCCGCGACGACGGCCGGATCACCCTGCGCTTCCAGTCCCTCGCCTGGCAGGAGGAGTCCGTCGAGGCCAACCGGCAACTGGTGAACGAGTGGAACGCCGCCCACCCGGACGTGCGGGTCGAGTACGTCCAGGGCACCTGGGACAGCGTCCACGACCAGCTCCTCACCGCCTTCGAGGGCGGCGAGGCCCCCGACATCATCCACGACGCCTCCGACGACCTCGCGGACTTCGCCTACGGCGGCTACCTCGCCGACCTCACCGGCCTGCTGCCCGCGAGGCTGAAGTCGGACATCCCGCGGCGCAGTTGGGAGACGACCACCTTCGGGGACGGCGTCTACGGCGTGCCGTTCCTCCAGGAACCGCGCGTGCTGATCGCCAACGCCGCCTGGCTCAGGAAGTCCGGCGTGCGGATCCCGACGCCGGAGAAGCCGTGGAGCTGGGCCGAGTTCCGCCGGATCACCGAACGCCTCAGCGGCCGGGGGAAGTACGGCGTCGCCTGGCCGCTGAAGGAACCCGTCTCCGCCACGCTCAACCTCTCCTTGTCGGCGGGCGGACAGCTCTTCCACCGCGGGCGGGACGGCAAGGTGACGGTCCGGTTCGGGGCGGCCGACCAGACGGTGCCGCGCACCATCCACGACCAGGCGAACGCCGACCGCAGCGCCTCGCCCACGACCCTGGGCAGCGGCGGCTCCGACACGCTGCCAGGCTTCTTCGGCGGCCGGTACGCGATGGTCCCGCTCGGCTTCTCCTACCGCCAGCAGATCGTCCAGCAGGCCCCCAAGGGTTTCGACTGGCAGGTGCTGCCCGCCCCGGCGGGGGCCGCCGGACTCACCCAGGGCGTCAGCCCCCAGACCCTCTCCATCGCCGAGGACTGCCCGCACAAGAAGGAGGCCGCGGAGTTCCTCGACTTCCTGCTGCGGCCGCAGAACATGGTCCGCCTCGCCCTCGGCGACTGGATGCTGCCCACCGGCACGCAGGCGCTGGAAGACCCCGCCCTGCGCACCACGCGGCACGGCTGGGCCACCGGCACCGCCCTCGCCGCCCACCTGCGCCCGGCCCCCGCGCAGACGGTCCGGGGCTACCCCGAGTGGAAGGACAAGGTGGCGACCCCCGCCCTGCAGGAGTACTACAGCGGAGCCATCGGTCTCGGCGAGCTGCGCGAACGACTGGAGGAGGACGGCAACCTGGTGCTCGCCCGCTATCAGCGCTGACCCGGCGGGCAACCCGTTGTCCGTCCGCACCCGGTCCGCCTGGCGTGCTGCTCGCGGGTATCAACGCGAGCCACACCTGCGGTCGCGCCCGGGGCTGCGCGCACGCCGCCAGGACGCGCCGCCGCCCCGGAGCCCTGACCGGCCCGGGGAGCCACGCCCACTGAGCCACTGAGCCCGGCTTCCCGCGTCCCGCCTCCCTCGTTTTCACCTGCTGCTGGACGACGGCGCCTGCCGCAGCCGGCGGTCCCTCGTCGAGCTGGGCTTCTCCGGGGTGGGCGGCTCACGCCTCGTTGCGCACGAGGTTCGGACCTCGCAGCTCGGAAGAGGTTGCACGAGACGTCTCGTCTCGCGTACGGTCGAGCGCATGACCAGTCGCGCACACATCGCCATGTTCTCCATCGCCGCCCACGGCCACGTGAACCCGAGTCTGGAGGTGATCCGCGAACTCGTGGCGCGCGGCCACCGGGTGACCTACGCCGTCCCGCCCGTCTTCGCGGACAAGGTCGCGGCCACCGGTGCCGAGGTGAAGCCCTGGGACTCGACGCTGCCCTCACCCGACGACGACCCGGAGGCGTGGGGGAACACGCTGCTGGACAACGTGGAGCCGTTCCTCGACGACGCGATCCAGGCCCTCCCGCAGCTGATCGAGGCCTACGAGGGCGACGAGCCGGACCTCGTCCTGCACGACATCGCCTCCTACCCGGGCCGGGTCCTCGCCCACCGCTGGGGCGTCCCCGCGGTCTCCCTCTCGCCGGCCATGGTCGCCTGGGAGGGATACGAGGAGGAGGTCGCCCGGCCGATGTGGGAGGAGCCGAAGAAGACCGAGCGGGGGCGCGCCTACTACGCCCGCTTCCACGCCTGGCTGGAGGAGAACGGGATCACCCTGCACCCCGACGACTTCGGGGGCCGGCCCGACCGCTCGATCGTCCTGCTCCCCAAGGCGCTCCAGCCGAACGCGGACCGCGTCGACGAGCGGGTGTACTCGTTCGTCGGCGCCTGCCAGGGCGACCGCACCGCCGAGGGTGACTGGCGGCGGCCGGCCGGCGCGGAGAAGGTCGCGCTCGTGTCCCTCGGGTCGGCCTTCACCAAGCAGCCCGGCTTCTACCGGGAGTGCGTCGAGGCGTTCGGCGGCCTGCCCGGCTGGCACCTGGTGCTCTCGGTCGGCAAGCACGTCGACCCGGCCGACTTCGCCGACGTCCCGGCCAACGTAGAGGTGCACACCTGGGTACCGCAGCTGGCGATCCTGAAGCAGGCCGACCTGTTCGTCACGCACGCGGGCGCCGGCGGCAGCCAGGAGGGCCTCGCCACCGCCACGCCGATGATCGCCGTACCGCAGGCCGTGGACCAGTTCGGCAACGCGGAGATGCTCCAAGGCCTCGGCGTGGCCCGGTACCTGCCCACGGAGGAGGCGACCGGCGAGACCCTGCGCGCGGCGGCGCTCGCCCTGACCGGCGACCCCGAAGTGGCCAGCCGGCTGAAGGAACTCCAGGCGCGGACCGCCGAGGAGGGCGGCACCAGGCGGGCCGCCGACCTCATCGAGGCCGAACTGGCCGCCCGCAGGCCCTGACGCCGTCCTGTCGCGTCAGGCCGTCGTCACACCGCGACGGCCTGACGGGTGAGGGTCAGGCGGGCGTTGTCGAGCGTGGCGTCCATGCGTGCCGACTGGCCCTTGGTGAACATGAACATCGCGGCGTCGTCGGTGTAGTCCATGTAGTTCATGAACATGTCCCCGTCGGGCCCGTTGCCGCACGTCACATGGGGGAAGGTCGGCGAACCGGCGTTCGCGCCGGCCTGGTTGGGGGTGTCCGCGACGAAGTCGCTGCCGCTGCAGCCCTCGTCGTCGTCGCCCCAGATGTGCCGCAGGTTCAGCCAGTGCCCGATCTCGTGCACAACCGTGCGGCCGCCGTCGAACGGCGCGGTGGCGGTGCCGGTGGTTCCGAGGGCGGTGTGCGTGACGACCACGCCGTCCGTGGAGGCGGCACCTCCCGGGAACTGGGCGTAGCCCAGCAGCCCGCGACGCAGCTGACAGACCCAGAGGTTCAGGTAGATGTCCGCCGGCCAGGCGTCCTGACCGCCGCTCAGGCTGAACTTGACCAGGTCGTCGGTGTCCCAGCCGGTGCTCGTGGTCCGGGTCCGGGTGATGCCGTCCGTGGGGCGGCCCAGCGGGTCGGTCCGGGCCAGGTGGAACTGCAGCCGGGCGTCGGCGACCAGGTCCTGCCAGACCGCCGGGACCTTGCTCACGTCGGGGTTCGTCGCACGGAAGTCCCGGTTCAGCACGTCGATCTGACTCTGGATCTGGGCTTCGCTCACGTCCTGCTCGGGGGTGTTGTGCACGACGTGCACCACGACGGGGATGTCGATGAGGCCCTGGCGGGCGGTGACCTGGTCCATCGACTCGTAGGCGAAGGCGGTGTTCTCGATCAGGGCCCGGTTCTCGGCGTACTCCGGGTTCAGGGTGAGGAGCCTGCGGTGTACCTCCATGGCGCCGCACCAGCGGCTGTAGTCGGGCGAGGTGGCGCGAAGGAATGCCTGTGCATCGGACATGGCTTGTCCCTCGGGGGAGCTGTGGTGTGCAGCGCAACGCGGCTGCGGGACTGCGCGTTGGTCACGCGCCGCGAGGGCCGGGCGACGCCGGGCGGAGCGTTCGGTTGCCCGTTCCCTCCGAACCCATACACTGATAATTCTAGTCACTTGGGTGTAAGAGCGGCAATGTGGACGGCTTTGCGTGAGTGAGGTGGCCGGGTCATGGGAGAGCCCCCGTCGGGCCTGTTCCGTTCGTGGCTCCACTCCTACGAGGAGGACCACGAGGACGTACGGGTCTACCGGCCCGACGACTTCCCCTTCCCGCCCGCGCGCGGGCGCCGCGGCATGGAGTTCGCCCCCGACGGCACCTTCGTCGACCACCCGCTGGGACGCGGTGACGCCCCCGGCGCCGTGCCCGGCCGCTGGCGGCTCGTGCGGGACCGCCGCATCGAGCTGACCTTCGGGGGCGCCCGCCCGGACCGGGAGCTGGAGATCGTGCACTGCGACGCGGACGTCCTCCAGGTGCGGCGCCTGACCTGACGGGTGCCCCTGACACGGGCCCCCCGAGAGGCTGACGCGGAGCACCTGACACGGCGGGTGTCTGACGAGGGGCAGCGAAAGGCCCGTTGGTTGCCCCGGCAACCAACGGGCCCTCGACCCCGCCGCGGAGATCAGACCTTGAGGGGCTCGCCCTCGTCGTCCCGCGCCACCGGTGCGGCGACCGCCTGCGGCGTCTCGTCGTGCGTGAGGTCCGGCAGCCGGTGCAGCCACTTCGGCAGGTACCAGTTGCGCTCGCCGAGCAGCGCCATCACGGCCGGCAGCAGCACGCCCCGGATGATCGTCGCGTCGATGAGCACCGCCGCCGCGAGGCCGACGCCCATCTGCTTCATGGACTGCATGGACAGCGTCCCGAAGATCGCGAACACGGCGACCATGATGACCGCGGCACTGGTGACCACCCCGGCCGTGGTGACCACGCCGTGCCGGATCGCGTCCTTCGTCTCCAGCCCCCGCAGCCGCGCCTCGCGGATCCGGGAGACCACGAACACGTGGTAGTCCATGGACAGGCCGAACAGGATCACGAAGAGGAACAGCGGCAGCCAGGTGATGATCGCGCCGACGCCCTCCGCGCCCACCAGGGACGCGCCCCAGCCGTGCTGGAAGACGGCGACGAGGATGCCGTACGCCGCGCCCACCGACAGCAGGTTCAGCACGATCGACGTGACGGCGATGGTCAGCGAGCGGAACGACAGCAGCATCAGCGCGAAGGCGAAGACCACGACGAACGCGAACACCGGGACGACGGCACCCGCCAACTGGTCGTTGAAGTCCTTGGATCCCGCGACCTGCCCGGTGATGGGCGCCTCGACCCCGTCGACCTTGCCGAGCGTGGCCGGGCGCACCTCGTCACGCAGCTTGTCCAGGCTCGCGCCCGCCTTGTCCAGATCGGAACCGCCGACGAGCGGGACGTAGACGAACGCGATGTTCTGCGCGTCGTGCAGCTTGATCTCCACCGGACCGCGCGAGGCGCCCGAACTGATCGCCCGGTCACGGAAGTCGGCGAGCGCGGACTTCACCTCGGGCGCGTTGATGTCGGCCGCCTTCACGACCACCTCGGCCGGCTCGGAACCGCCCGGGAAGGCCTCGTTGAGCCGGTTGTACGTCTGGACGATCGGCAGCGAGTCGCCGAACTCCTGGTCCAGCGTGAGCTGCTGCGTCTTCATACCGAGCGCGGGAGCCGCGATGGCCAGCAGCGCTCCGGTCGCGACCGCCACCGCGATCACCGGCCGGGCGAGGACGCGCCGCAGCACGGCCGTCCAGAACCGGCTGTCCTGACTGCCGCCGCTCTTCCTGCGCCGGCGCAGGAACGGGATGCGGCCCTTCTCGACGCGCTCGCCGAGCAGCGACAGCAGCGCGGGCAGCACCGTCACGGACCCCACCATCGCCACGGCCACCACCATCAGCGACGCCAGGCCCATCGCCTCGAACTCGGCGAGGCCGGTGAACAGCATGCCCGCCATCGCCACGCACACGGTGACACCCGAGACGACGATCGCCCGGCCACTGGTCGCGGCGGCGATCCGGAGGGCCGTCTGCGCGTCGCGGCCGGCCTCGCGCTCCTCGCGCTCGCGGCGCAGGTAGAACAGGCAGTAGTCGACGCCGACGGCCAGACCGACCAGCAGCATCACGGAGTTCGCGGTGTCGCTCATCGGCATCACGTGGCTGACGACGCCCATCAGACCCATCGTCGCCATGATCGCGGTGATCGCCAGCACCACCGGCAGCAGCGCCGCGACCAGCGCGCCGAACGCGATCAGCAGGATGCCGAAGGCCACCGGCACCGCGGAGTACTCGGCCTTCTTGAAGTCGTCGCCGAACGCGTCGTCGAACGTCTTCATCATGCTGGCGCCGCCGATCTCCTCGATCCGCAGCGCCTCGTGGTCCTGCTGGACACCCTCGACGGCCTTCAGCACCGGCTCGACCCGCTCGCCGGCGGTGTCCGGCTCACCGCGCATGTCGAACTGCACGAGCGCGCTGCGGCCGTCCTTCGAGATCGTCTTCGTGTCGTACGGCGAGGCCACCTCGGTGACCCGGCCGGTCCCCTCGACCGCCCGCACGACGGCGTCGACGGCGTCCCGGAACTCGGCGTCCGTCGCCTTCAGGTCACCGCCCTTGGCCTGGATCAGTACGTTCTCACTGGCCGGCTCGTCGATCCCGGCGTCCTCGATGATCCGCGCGGCGGTGTGCGTCTCGCCCTTCAGCTGGTCGCTGTCCTTGACGTCGACCCGGCCCGCTGCCGAACCGAGCCCCATCGCCAGGACGACGAACAGCACCCAGATACCGACGGCAGCCCATCGGTGCCGGGCGCTCCAGCCGCCGGCCCGGGCGGCGAGGCCCCGCACCCGTATGTCTCCGTTCCCCATGACGGGCTTGCCCCCTCGAGATGCGGTGGCGGCCCCCTGCCGCCCCCTTTCGCTTCGAAGATATGGGCCGGATAAAGCCATCTCGTCGTGCTGTCCGGTGAAGTGGCGGGGCCCGGACTCATCCCCATGGAGCGAGTCCTCTCCCCACTGGGGAGGACCCCCAAGGACCGTGGCCCCTTACACCTATCGCCAGACATTCCGGGCTCCTCGGGTGTGTGGATCCTGAGCAGACGGTTGTGCCCCCCGAAGACGGGTGAGTAACTTACGGGGCCGGGCAGCTGCCCGCGGCGGCCGTCGTGCCCACCCCCACGGGGCACGACGGCCGCCTTATCGTGAGCGGATGACGACGACATACGCGGCCCTGCTGCGCGGAATCAACGTGGGCGGCAGCCGGAAGGTCCCCATGGCGGACCTGCGCACGCTCCTGGCGGACCTCGGCCACGACGACGTCCGCACCTACCTGCAGAGCGGCCAGGCCGTGTTCTCCTCCGGCCAGGGCAGCGAGGCGTCACTGGCCGTCGAGATCGCGCAGGCCATCGAGAAGCGCTTCGGTTTCGGCGTCGACGTGATCGTGCGCGACCACGCCTATCTGCGGTCGATCGCCGACGCCTGCCCGTTCCCGGCCGCCGACCTGGAGCCTAAGCAGCTCCACGTCACCTACTTCTCCGCCCCCGTCACCCCCGAACGCTTCACGGAGATCGACCAGGACGCCTACCTCCCCGAGGAGTTCCGCCTCGGCGACCGGGCCCTGTACCTGTACGCCCCGAACGGTCTGGGCCGCTCCAAGCTGGCCGAGCACCTGTCGAAACCGCGCATCAACAAGGGCGTGATCGCCACGACCCGCAACTGGAACACCGTCGTCAAGCTGGTGGAGATGACAGGTGCCTGAGCGCAACCCGGCCGTCGAAGCCGCGATGGAGGGCGAACTCGCCCTGCTCACCCCGACGGTCCGCCATTCGCCCGAGCGGGTCGGGGCGCTGCTGCACCCCGACTTCCACGAGTTCGGAGCCTCCGGCAGGCACTGGAGCCGGGCCGCCATCATCGCCTCCCTGGCCGCCACCGCCGAGCCCGGCGCCGAGCCCGTCGCCGTCTCCGCCCTGAGAGGTGTGCAGCTCGCCCCGGACCTGGTCCACCTCACCTACGACACCGAGTACGACGGCAGCCGCGCCCACCGCAGTTCGCTGTGGCGGCGTACGGAGGGCCGCTGGCTGCTCTGGTTCCACCAGGCGACCCCGTTCAGCGCACGGGCGACGTGACCCGGCGGTCCCCCGGGTAGCGCGTGTCGTGGTCCGCTGCGTCGCTCATGACGGGACCGGCCTGCCCCTGGGGGCAAGGCCAACCCGTCGGCCCTTCCCGTGAACGCGCCCGTCGCCCCCTGCGTACCTACGGACGGACGGCACGAGAACGGAGTCTCGCGAGAGGAATCGCACGGCGACCGACAGGAGCCCGCAGTCATGAGCGACACGAACCTCGTCTACACCTACGCGGTCCTGCGCCGCACCCCCGAGGCCGCCGCGGCCACGGCCCACCTGCGCGGTGTCGCCGGGGAGCCGATCCACCTGGTCGACCCGGCCGTCAGCGGCCCCCAGCTCGCCTTCGCCGTCGGCCACGTCCCGCCGGCCGACTACGCAGACGCTCCCCTCCAGGCCCACCTCGCCGACGTGGACTGGCTGGAGGCCACGGTCCGTACCCACCACGCCGTGGTGGCCGCCCTGGTCGCCTCCGGCGCCGCCGTACTGCCCCTGCGCCTGGCCACCGTCTACCGCGACGAGGACCGCGCCCGGCAGGCCCTCGACACCCGCCGCGGCTACTTCCTCTCCCTCCTCGACCGCCTCACGGGCCATGTCGAACTCGGCGTCAAGATCTACGCGGCCCCGGACATCACCCCGCCCGAGGCCGACCCGGATCCAGTGCAGGACCCGGTCACCGGCCTCGGAGTGGGCCGCGCCTACCAGGTGATCCGCCGCCGCAGACAGCGCCGGAACGAGGAGGCCTGGCGCACGGTCGCCCATGCCGCGGCCCGCCTCACCGACACGGCCGGCGCACTCGCCGTCGACCGCGTCGCCCACACCCCCGAACGCGGCAGCCTGGCGGGTACGGCCCCCGGTACCAACGTCGCCAACGACGCCTACCTCGTCCCGGCCGACCGCGTCGTCGCCTTCCGCGCGGGCATCCTCGCGGCAGCCCAGGGCGTCCCCGGTCTCCGTGTGGAGATCACCGGCCCCTGGGCCCCGTACTCCTTCGCCCTCCAGCCGGAACCCCACGAGGAACCGGCGGCGTGACGGTCACTCCGTCCGCAAGCCCGCCGTGATGGTTTCGGCCACCGTGCGGTGACGCAGGTAGTCGCGCACGCCGTGCGGCCAGGCCGGCGCGATGCTGATCTCCGGCAGTTCCTCGACGCCCGGGAACACCCGGGCCAGTTCCCCCTTGGGGATGGCCACGAAGTCCCCGGCATCGGCGACGTTCACCCACCGCCGCACGGCCGCGGGCCCCATGCCCTTCCCGTCGCACGGGACGGGGTCGAGGCGGTGGAACACCGCGTGGGGGAGCGCCAGCGGCGAACCGAGCGTGAGCAGCAGCCTCACGTCCAGTTCGCCCGCCAGTTCGTGCAGGGCCTCGTAGGCGACGACGCTGCCCAGCGAGTGCGCGACGACGACGTCGGGCCGGTGCCGGAGCAGTGCTCCCCGCACTCGCTCGCGCACCGCCGCACGCCGGCCGGCGAAGTAGCGTCCCACCTCGGGGAAGAACATCCGGACCGTCTTCTCGACGACGGCGGGGCGCTGCCCGGATCGCCGAGCGACCTGCCCGCAGACCCACCGGACCCAGCCGGTCGCCCGCCCCTGCACACCGCTCGGGTCGACCCCCCAGGCCCGCGCCCACTGCTCGATCAGCTCCACGTCGGCGTCGTCCAGCTCGTCGCTCTGCCGCTCGCTGCGCAGGAGGTCGGCGTAGTAGGCGGTTTCGAGATCGAGCCCGGGGATCCTGTCACCGAGAGCTTCCAGCCAGTCCGCGCGCAGGCGCTTGGCGCCGAGGTCGGGGGTGGTGTCGGCGGCTTTGTAGTTGCGGACGCCGTGGATGCCGAGAAGGCGGGTCATGGCAGCGGGGCCTCCGGTTCCGGGGGAGTGCAGCTGTAGGTGCCCAGGGCGCCGTCGACGACGACGTAGACGAGCTGAGGACCGGCGAACCCGAACGAGGACAACTGCCCGGCGACCGGGATCCTGGCGCAGAGGTTCAGCGTCCGGGCCTCGCGGACCTCGACGAACTGAACGCTCCCTCGCTGTCCGAGGGCCACGCCGATGAGCCTGCTGTCAGGAGAGAAGACGAGCGGCAGCAAGGAGGACGCCTTGCCGGACAGCCGGACGCTCCCGAAGTCCCGCAAGGGTGCCGGGTCGGTCGGGAAGACGTACAGCCGCTGGAACGACGTCGCTGCCAGCAGGGAGCCGTCGGGCGAGCTCGTGAGGTCCGAGAGCGGCTCCGCGCAGGACCAGTCGGCGATCTCCTCGCCAGTGACCGGGTTCCGCAGACTCAACAGCCTGTTGTCGGCGTCCTGGACGGCGATGAAGCTCCCGTCGGGTGAGCCGACGACGCGCTTGTCGAACTGCGGCAGCTGCGGTGGGGACGCCTCAACGGTGAGGCTCTTCCACAGCCGCAGATGGCCGTCTTCGTCGCCACTCACAAGGACCGAGGTGTCGGGATGCACGGCGATGGAGGCCGACCTGGCCGCGACCGGCAGCCGGTTGACAACGTGCATCGACGCCGTGTCGACGACGTGGAACTCCTGCCAGCCGCCCACGACCAGGAGACTCCCGTCAGGGGTGAAGGCCAGGTCGTGGCCCGCCGACACGGCCACACTGCCGACCTTGCCGCGCGTGGCCACCGAGTACAGCGCGACGGGGCCGCCGGCTGCCGCTACGGCGACAAGGCCGCCGTCGGGGGAGAAGCACACCGATCGGGCGTACCTCTCGCCGTCCACGAGCGTGCGCCGGCCGTCCGTGAGGTCCCAGAGCGTTGTCCCGCGGGAAGAGCACACGGCCAGCAGGTACCCCACGGGGCTGAAGGCCACAGCCTGGAGCCTGGTGAGATCCTCCGTATCCCTGAGGTCCCACCGCGCCTCCTCGCACGGGTCGTCACCGGTGATGTCCCAGACCGAGACGCCGAGTTCCTCGCTGGCCACCGCGAGCCGACGGCTGTCGGACGAGAAGGTGAGTGCGGTCACCGTGCCGGTTCCGTGCTGCCAGGGTGTTCCGGCCATCACACGGTTGTGCACGTCCCACAGCTGGACGCTCCGCGTGAACGAGCGTCTCGCGAAGGCGAGCAGCCGACCGTCCGGAGAGAAGGCCACCTTGTTGACCCCGGTGTGCGAGGTCCTGCCGAAGAGGGGCGCGACCGACTGCCAGGTCTCCGTTTCGAGCACCTGCACACCACGGTTGGTCGCCGCGGCGAGCAGCGAGCCGTCCGGCGAGAAGGCGATGTCGTACACCGTGGTGCCTGCCGTCACCACGGAACGACTGTTGGAATTCACGTGGCCGCCGCTCGACCAGAGCAGTCGGCAGGCGGCGCCCTCCGGCTGGACGGCGGCGTCCTGCGCGATACGGCTGAACCGCTCCCTGGCGTCCGGCAACCCAAGCCGGTCGGCGTCGAAAGCGAACACTGACGCGCGCTCGGCGGCACCGCGCAACCGGGCGTGGGTGGCCCACGAGGCACTGAGCAGCCGCAGAAAGTCCGCAGCCTGCTCCGAGCGGACGAGGTCGAGAGCGCGATGGTCCGCACGGAGGTCGAACCGGACGAGGAAGTACGGATCGGTGAGCAGGGACTCGGCATGGGCGACGGAGCGTGCCCGTGCGGCGTGCCCCAAGGCATGGCGCAGCACGTACGGTTCGCCCTCGGCGCCCTCCCACGAGTCGCCGTGTCCCGGCTCGTCCGACGTGTACGGTCCGACGAGTTCCGACAGCAGTCTTCCTTCGAGAGCGAGACTCCCCGCCTCGTCCAGCGGCTCCTCACTCGTCGGATGGTCGTGCAGGTAGTCGACCAGGCCCTGGTGGAAGAGCCGGTACAGCGTCTCGCCGCTCTGCGGGTCGCTCCCGTACCGCAGGAAGGGCGAGGCCTCCCACAGGGTGTCCTGGAAGTGGTGTTCGTCGAGGGAGTCGACGCCCAGAGCCCGCAAGCATCGCTTCAGGGTCGTGCGTGGCATGCCGTCACCGCGAGAGCGGGCCAGCACGGCGAGCACCGCCCGCATGTGCGGGTAGTCGTCGCGCCGTGTCTTCAGGATCGATTCCAGCAGCGCGGGCAGATGGGGCGACGCCGCCTTGGCGTACATGTCGGCACCCACCTCGTCCCGGGGCGGGTACTTCAGGGTCAGCAGGAAATGGACGTACAGGCCGGCGAGCAGGAACGGCCCCCACGGTTCGTCCGGTCGGGCGCCGCGCACGATGTGCGCCGCGCCCTTCCTGGCCAGCAGTCCGGTGAACGGAGAGGACTCGCCCGTGGCGTAGGGCTCCCGGGTGGCGAGGAGCCGCTGGACGTAACGCTGGACGTCCTGCTCGACCGCGGCGAGTTCAGCGGAGTCCAGGTCGATGTGGACGCCGTCGATGTCGGCCGCCTCCTCCAGAGCCGACAGCGCGATGACCACCTCCCGGCGGCCGCCCAGCAGGATCCTGCACGGCGCGCGGAGGGTCTGTTCACCCACTGACCGAGGTGCCAGAAGCTCGGCCACGAGACGGAGCACCGCCTGCGGCTCGGTGGACTCGTCCACGGCGTCGAGCACGATGAGGCGGTTCTTCTGCTCCCGGTCCAGCAGGAAGCGCAACGCCTCGGCCGTCTGAGGCGAAGTGCTCCACTCCCGGCCGCCCGCTTCCTGGTCATCTGCCTGCTGGGGCAGCCGGGCCCCTACCACGGCCGCGATGGCGGCGATCACTTGCTGGGCCGACCGCTGCCGCGCATGCACCGCGACGACGTCCGGCACCTCGGGCAGGTCGAGCCCGGACGACTCCCACAACTCGCGGAAGCGCCGGCGCAGTCCCGGGTCCGCGGCACAGACGATGACCCCCAGGAGCCCGGACTTCCCCGCACCGGCCGCACCCGTCACGGTCAGCAGAGGAACTGTTCCGGACAGCCACTCCATGTAACGGGTGAGTTCCGCGGTGCGGCCGGAGAAGAAGCCGATGCCGGTGTCGACGGGGACGAGGCCGCGGCCCGAGGCACGGTCGGCGAAGTAGGCGGTGTCGTCGGTCCGCCCGCCGGAATCGCCCTCGCCGGGGACGTGGCCCAGTGAGCGCCGCCGGGCCTGAAGCTGCTCCGGGGTCAGGGAGACCAGACGGGGGTTCGGCAGGAACGGCCAGTCCGCGTCCCCCAGTTCGACGCTGAAGCCGAGTGAGAGGCGCTGATCGGCCGGCTCGCTGCGGATCACCCGGATGAGCTCACGGACGAACCGGCTGAAGCTGATCGACTCCTCGTCGATGTGGAGGTCCAGGTCCGCCAGCCGGTGCAGGGCCGCGGCGATTCTGCTGCTGAACCGTCCCTGTTCCGTGGGGGAGTTGCTGACGGCGGCGCCCAGGGCCCAGACGCCCCGGTCCGCGTCGATCTCGGTGAGCGGCTGCCTGCCGGTCGCGACGCCGGCCGAGCAGGTGTCCAGGAGGAAGACGACACGGTGCCGCTTGCCACCGCGCTCGATCTCCTGCTGCGCCTTCTCGATCCACCGGTCGACGTCCACCTCGCGGTGGTCGCGTGCGACGAAGGACAGCCGGTGGCCCCGGTCGATCCTGCCGTGCCCGATGAGATGGACGACCACGACACCGGAAGCCGGGGGGCTGTCGACGAGCTGCCCGCGCAGGAGCGCCTCCACCTCGATCTCCGTCGGATCGAGCGAGGTGCCGACCTTGGCGCCGAGCCGGTCGAAGGCCTCCTGCAGCTCGCTCATCCGCGCCGGTACGAAGCCGAGTTCCTCCATGTCGGAGCCGTCGTCGAAGCTCCCCACGCCGATCGACAGCACGGTGACGTCAGGAGCTGCGGGCTGCCGGGTCTCGCTCTCCAACTGGCCTCCCAGGCACCTGGTTCGGAGCGGCGCCGGGGCGAGGGGTCAGCGTCGCTCTCCGACGCTACCCGATCACCCGCGGGGCACAAGGCCGATCGGAGGGCCGCCCGGGACGGGCACGGGACCGGCCGGTCGCGGGCCGGGCGGGGAAGCCGTCAGGCGCTCACGGCCGACGGCAACGGCATCCGTGCCGCCTCGTACCGTTCCAGCACGACCCTCGCCACCTCCGGCGCCGGGCCCAGGACGTCCGCCAGGACGTCCGCCTCGGCCGCGCCCCGGGCGATGCGGTCCGGGAGGAAGCCGGGCGCCAGCACGTACGGGGCGACGGCGACCCGGGAGCAGCCCAGTTCCCGGAGTGCGCGGACGGCGTCCTCGGTGCGCGGAAGGGATGCGGAGGCGAACGCAGGCCGCACGGCGCACCAACCGGTGTGCCGCCACTCCCGCGCGATTTCTGCGATCACTGCGATCGCCTCCGGGTCGGTGGACCCCGCCGAGGCCAGGACGACCCCGGTCGAGGACTTGTCGGCGGGTGTCAGGCCCGCCTCGTACAGGCGCCGTTCCAGCGCTGCCATGAGCAGGGGGGAGGGTCCGAGGACGTCCGCCTGGTGGATGCGCAGCTGCGGGGGCGCGTCCGCGAGGACCGCGGGGATGTCCGCCTTCGCGTGGAACGCCCGGGTGAGGAGGAGGGGCAGGGCGACGACGTCGCGCACACCCTGCACCGCCAGGGACTCCAGGACCCCCTGCACCGAGGGGACGTTGAAGTCCAGGAAGCCCGTCTCCACCCGTACGTCGGGGCGCGTCGCGCGCACCCGGCGTACCAGGGCGTGCACCGTCGCGGCATGCCGCGGGTCGCGGCTGCCGTGGGCGATGACGAGGAGGACGGGCTTGTTCGTCATGGGGACTCAGTTCTTCACCAGCAGGCCGCGGCTGCGCAGCACCCACCGCTCCAGCGGGCTGAAGATCAGCAGGTCGATGGCGATGCCGACGATCAGGATGAGCAGGATCGCCTCGAACACCATGGCCATGTCGCTGGCGTTGCGGCCGTTCTCCAGCAACTGTCCGAGGCCGACGCCGAGGTCGGGGAAGGACGCGATGATCTCGGCGGCCATCAGGGAGCGCCAGGAGAAGGCCCAGCCCTGCTTCAGGCCCGCCACATAGCCAGGCAGCGCGGCCGGCAGGACGATGTGCCAGGTGCCCTTCAGGCCCGTGGCGCCGAGGGTGCGGCCCGCGCGCAGGAACAGCGGGGGCACCTGGTCGACGCCGGAGACCAGGCCGTTGGCGATCGAGGGGACCGCGCCGAGCAGGATCACCGCGTACATCATCGAGTTGTTCAGACCCAGCCAGATCACCGCCGGCGGCACCCAGGCGACCGACGGCAGGGACTGCAGGCCCGACAGGATCGGGCCGATCGCCGCGCGGATGAACTTCACGCGGGCGACGATCAGGCCGAGCGGCGTGCCGATCAGCAGGGCGAAGAGGAAGCCGAGCAGACCGCGCGAGACGCTGGTCCAGATGTACCCGAGCAACTCGCCCTGGAGCCACGCGGTCTGGACGACGTCCCACACCGCGGACGGCGCGGGCAGCTTGGTCGGGTCGTCGACGACCTTGAACGAGACGAGCGCCTGCCAGACCGCCAGCACCAGTGCCACGGCGAGGACGGGCGGAAGGATCTTCTGGGTGAAGGTCTGCCGGAACGGGGTCCGGGACGTCTGCCGCGTCTCCAGCGCGTCGAGGCCCGCCTCCAGCCCGGCGAGATCGTTGCCGTCCTTGGCGACGGTCGTCGAATCAGTGCTGGCCATGACGGCGGATCTCCCCACGCAGTTCTTCGGTGATCTCGACGGACAGTTCCGCCACGGCGGTGTCCTCGATGCGGCGCGGGTGCGGGATGCCGACCGTCCACTCCCGCGCGATCCGCCCGGGACGGGACGACAGCAGCACCACGCGCTGCGCGAGGCGCACCGCCTCGCGCACGTTGTGCGTGACGAACAGGACGGACACCTGCGTCTCGCGCCAGATGCGGGTCAGCTCGTCGTGCAGCACGTCCCGCGTGATGGCGTCCAGCGCCGCGAACGGCTCGTCCATCAGCAGCAGCTTGCTCTCCTGCGCGAGCGCACGCGCCAGCGCGACGCGCTGGCGCATACCGCCCGACAGTTCGTGCACCCGCTTGCCGTACGCGCCCTTCAGCCGCACCAGTTCGAGCAGCTCCTCGGCACGCTCCCGGCGCTCGGCCTTCGGCACGCCCCGCAGCTTCAGGGCGAGTTCGATGTTCTTGCCCGCGGTCAGCCACGGGAACAGCGCGTGCTCCTGGAACATCAGCGCCGGACGGCCGTCCGTGGCGATCTCGCCGGCGCTGGGGCGGTCCAGGCCCGCCACCAGGTTGAGCAGCGTGGACTTGCCGCAGCCCGAGGCCCCCAGGAGGGTGACGAACTCTCCGGGCGCGACATCGAGGGTGATGTCGTCCAGGACGAGCTGCTGCCCGGCGGGGCCCGCGAACGACTTCGACACGTGGTCGATCCGGGCGGCGTGCGTGGCCGACTCGGTGCCGTCGGCGGCCTTGGCGAGGGTCGTGGCCATGGTCGTCACCTCCTGGGAACTCTTCACAATGCGGCTTCGGGACGCGGGCTTACTTCACGCCGAGGCCGGCGTCGTCGACCGTGGGCTCGCCCTCGGCCTTGAGGACCTTGTTCAGCGGCGCGAGGTCGTAGATGCCCTTCAGGTTCGGCTTCTCCAGCAGCCCGGCCTTCACCGCGTGCTCCGCCTCGGTGTTGAGGGTGGAGGCCAGCGGGTCGTCGGTGAACCGGATCGACTTCCACGCCGGGTCCAGCACGTCGGCCGGCAGCGCCTTGCCGGTTTCCTGCTCCAGCAGCTTGTTCGCCGCTTCCTTCGCCGCGTCCGGGTTGGCGTTGATCCACTTGTTGGTCTCGACCGAGCCCTTGAGCACGGCCTCGACGACCTTCGGGTGCTCCTTGAGGAAGTCCTGCCGCACAATGATGTTCGTGATCACGAACTTCTTGTCCGGCCACAGCGTCGACTCGTCGAGCAGGACCTTGCCGCCCTCGGCGACCAGCTTCGAAGCGGTCGGCTCCGGCACCCAGGCGCCGTCGACGGATCCGGCCTTGTAGGCGTCCGGCGTGACCTTGTTGTCGCTGCGGACGACCGTGACGTCACCCTTGCCGCTCTGCGGGTCGACCTTCCAGCCCTGCTCCGCCGCCCAGTTGAGGAACGCCACGTCCTGTGTGTTGCCGAGCTGCGGGGTCGCGATCCGCTTGCCCTTGACGTCCTTCAGCGACTTGATCTTGTCCGGGTTCACCACCAGCTTCACCCCGCCGGACGCCGAACCGCCGATGATGCGCAGGTTCTTCCCGCCGGCCTTGGTGTAGCCGTTGATCGCGGGGGAGGGGCCGATCCAGCCGATGTCGATGGACTGGGAGTTGAGCGCCTCGATCTCCGAGGGACCGGCGTTGAAGACGGCCGGCTCGACCTTGGTGGCGCCGAGGGCCTTCTGGAAGAAGCCCTTCTGCATGCCCACCAGAGCGGTGCCGTGGGTGAGGTTGCCGAAGTAGCCGATCTTGACGGTGTCGAGACCGTCGATCTTCTTCGCCCCGGCGGCGACCTTGGCGGCGCCGTCGTCCTTGGCCTCGGAGCCGTAACCGCAGGCGGCCAGGGTGAGCAGGGGAAGTGCGGCGATGGCCGCGAGGCTGCGGCGAAGAGCGGATGAAGCACGCACGGGAGGTGGTCCTCTCGGAGGCCCGGCGGTCACGGTCTCTCAGGTCGTGGCCGGGAGGTCGGCAGGTTTTCGTCTACGGCGGTGGGGGGTGAGGGCGCGCATGCGGTGCGCGTACGTCAGCGCACACATCGCGCTACCCCGCCCTGCCCGCTGCCGAGAGCACCGCTGCCGACGCGGCCGCCCTCCTTCGCGAACGTGGAGTAGAAGTCGGGGGAGGTCATGTCAGAAGTCCCACCCGTCGTCCTCGGACTCGTCCTTGACCGGCTCGGGGGCCGCGAAGGACTCGCCGACCATGCCGGCGGTGAGGGTCTGGCCGTCGTTCGGGTCGATCAGGATGAACGAGCCGGTGCGGCGCGAGTCGGCGTAGGAGTCGACCGGCAGCGGCTCGGCGGTACGGATCTTCACCCGGCCGATGTCGTTGGCGACGAGCTGTCCCGGGTGCGGGTGCAGGGACAGGTCGTCGAGCGTGAGGCGGGACGGGATGTCCTTGACGATCGCCTTGACCGTGCGGGTGCCGTGCTTGAGGAGCACCCGGTGCCCGACCGTCAGCGGGGCGTCGGCGACGTGGCAGACGGTCGCCTCGATGTCCTGCGTGGTCGCGGGCGCGTCCTTGCTCGGCACGATCAGGTCGCCGCGCGAGATGTCGATGTCGTCCTCCAGCAGGAGGGTCACCGACTGCGTCGTCCAGGCCACGTCCACCGGCTCGCCCAGCAGGTCGATGCCGGAGATCTTCGAGGCGCGGCCGGACGGCAGCACCGTGACGGAATCGCCGACGTGGAAGGAACCCGCCGCGATCTGGCCGGCGTAACCCCGGTAGTCCGGGTGGTCCGGGCCCTGGGGCCGGATCACGTACTGCACGGGCAGCCGGGCGTGGCAGTGGCTCAGATCGTGGCTCACCGGCACCGTCTCCAGGTGCTCCAGCACGGTCGGGCCGCCGTACCAGTCCATGTTCGCGGAAGGCTCCACCACGTTGTCGCCGACGAGCGCCGAGATCGGGATCGCGGTGACCTCCGGGACGCCCAGCTCGGTCGCGTACGCCGTGAACTCCTCGGCGATGGCGGCGAACACCTTCTCCTCGTAGCCGACGAGGTCCATCTTGTTGACCGCGAGGACCACGTGCGGGACGCGCAGCAGCGCGGCGAGGGCGGCGTGCCGGCGGGTCTGCTCGACGACGCCGTTGCGGGCGTCGATCAGGATCACCGTGAGCTCGGCGGTGGAGGCACCGGTGACCATGTTCCGCGTGTACTGCACGTGGCCGGGGGTGTCGGCGAGGATGAACCGCCGCCGGGGCGTGGCGAAGTAGCGGTAGGCCACGTCGATCGTGATGCCCTGCTCCCGCTCGGCCCGCAGGCCGTCGGTGAGCAGCGCGAGGTCCGGGGCCTCCTGGCCGCGGCTCGCGGAGACGCGCTCCACGGCCTCCAGCTGGTCGGTCAGGACCGACTTGGAGTCGTGCAGCAGCCGCCCGACGAGCGTGGACTTGCCGTCGTCGACGGAACCGGCGGTGGCGAACCGCAGAAGCGTCGTCTCCGCGAGTTCCTCGGTGGTGATCGTGCTCATCTCTAGAAGTACCCCTCGCGCTTGCGGTCTTCCATCGCGGCCTCGGACATCTTGTCGTCGGCGCGGGTGGCACCGCGCTCGGTGAGCCGGGAGGCGGCGATCTCCACGATCACCTTCTCGATGGTGTCGGCGTCGGAGTCCACCGCGCCGGTGCAGGACATGTCACCCACGGTCCGGTAGCGCACGAGCCGCTTCTCGACCGTCTCGCCGTCCTTCGGCCCGCCCCACTCGCCGGCGGTCAGCCACATGCCGCTGCGGGAGAACACCTCGCGCTCGTGGGCGTAGTAGATCTGCGGCAGCTCGATGCCCTCGCGGGCGATGTACTGCCACACGTCCAGCTCGGTCCAGTTGGACAGCGGGAACACGCGGACGTGCTCACCGGGCGCGTGCCGGCCGTTGTAGAGGTTCCACAGCTCCGGGCGCTGGCGGCGCGGGTCCCACTGGGAGAACTCGTCGCGCAGGGAGAACACCCGCTCCTTGGCCCGGGCCTTCTCCTCGTCGCGGCGCCCGCCGCCGAAGACGGCGTCGAACTTCTCCGCCTGGATCTTCTCGGTCAGTGGCAGCGTCTGCAGCGGGTTGCGGGTGCCGTCCGGGCGCTCCTTGAGGACACCGCGGTCGATGTAGTCCTGCACGGAGGCGACGTGCAGCCGCAGCCCGTGCTTCTCGACCGTGCGGTCGCGGTAGTCGAGGACCTCGGGGAAGTTGTGCCCGGTGTCCACGTGCAGCAGCGAGAACGGCACCGACGCCGGCCGGAAGGCCTTCAGCGCCAGGTGCAGCATGACGATGGAGTCCTTGCCGCCGGAGAAGAGGATCACCGGCCGTTCGAACTCGCCCGCCACCTCGCGGAAGATGTGCACCGCCTCGGACTCGAGGGCGTCGAGGTGCGACAGCGCGTAGGGGCTGCCGGTCTCCTCGGAAACGGTGGCGACGGTCGTCATGCCAGTCCCCTTTCGGTCAGCAGGGCGAACACGGCGGCCGCGGACTCCTGCACGGTCTGGTTCTGCGACTCGATGCGCAGATCGGGCGACTCGGGCGCCTCGTACGGGTCGTCGACCCCGGTGAGCCCGGTGAGCTCGCCCGCGGCCTGCTTGGCGTACAGCCCCTTCACGTCCCGCTCGCTGCACACCTCGACGGGCGTCGCGACATGCACCTCGACGTAGCCGGTGCCGTTCGCCTGGTGGCGCTTGCGCACCGCCTCCCGGCTGTCCTGGTAGGGCGCGATGACCGGGACGAGGGCCAGCACGCCGTTGCGGGCGAGCAGTTCGGCGACGAAGCCGATGCGCTGCACGTTGGTGTGCCGGTCCTCGCGGCTGAAGCCGAGGCCCGCCGAGAGAAACTCGCGGATCTCGTCGCCGTCGAGCACCTCGACCCGGTGGCCCTCCTCGCGGAGCCGGCCGGCCAGTTCGTAGGCGATCGTGGTCTTGCCGGCGCTCGGCAGACCCGTGAGCCAGACGGTGGCTCCGGTCGTCACGTCACTCTCCTGAATCGTCGTCGTCATCCGTGCAGCCCGCACTCGGTCTTGCTGCGGCCCGCCCAGCGGCCGGCGCGCGCGTCCTCGCCCTCAAGAACCCGGCGGGTGCAGGGCGCGCAGCCCACGGAGGCGTAGCCGTCCATCAGCAGCGGGTTGGTCAGCACGCCGTGTTCGGTGACGTACGCGTCCACGTCGTCCTGGGTCCAGCGGGCGATCGGCGAGATCTTGACCTTCTGCCGCTTCTCGTCCCAGCCGACCACCGGGGTGTTCGCCCGGGTCGGGGACTCGTCGCGGCGCAGGCCGGTCGCCCAGGCCTGGTAGTCCTTCAGGCCCTGCTCCAGCGGCTGGACCTTGCGCAGCGCGCAGCACAGGTCGGGGTTGCGGTCGTGCAGCTTGGGGCCGTACTCGGCGTCCTGCTCGGCGACGCTCTGGACCGGGGTGAGCGTGATGAGGTTGACGTCCATCACGGCCTCGACCGCGTCGCGGGTGCCGATGGTCTCCTCGAAGTGGTAGCCCGTGTCGAGGAAGACCACGTCGACGCCGGGCATGGCACGGGCGGCGAGGTGGGCGACCACCGCGTCCTCCATGGAGGAGGTCACGCAGAACCGCTTGCCGAACGTCTTCGCCGCCCACTGGAGGATCTCCAGCGCGGAGGCGTCTTCAAAGTCGCGGCCCGCCTGCTCGGCGAGCTGCTTCAGGTCCTCGGTGGTGCGCTCTTCCTGAGCGGTCGTCATATCTGTGCCCCTCCGGAATCGGATCGCTTCGCTCCCCGGGACAGCAGCCCGAGGAACTTCAGCGAGAAGGCCCGGCTGCACGCCGCGCATTCCCACGCGCCGTGCCTGCCCTCCGCGGCCTCGCTCGGACGCAGGTCCTCGTCGCCGCAGTAGGGGCAGTAGAACGGTGCCGCGCGCTCGCTCACGACAGGGCCTCCTCACTGGCCCGCGCCGCCCACGCGGCGAACCGCTCGCCGTCCTCGCGCTCGGCCTGGAACCGCTTCAGGACGCGCTCGACGTAGTCGGGCAGTTCCTCGGAGGTGACCTTCAGACCGCGGACCTTGCGGCCGAAGCCGGCCTCCAGGCCCAGGGCGCCGCCCAGGTGCACCTGGTAACCCTCGACCTGCTCGCCCTGGTCGTTGAGCATGAGCTGGCCCTTGAGACCGATGTCCGCGACCTGGATACGGGCGCAGGCGTTCGGGCAGCCGTTGAGGTTGATGGTGAGCGGCTCGTCGAAGTCCGGCAGACGGCGCTCCAGTTCGTCGATCAGCTGCGCACCGCGCTGCTTGGTCTCGACGATGGCGAGCTTGCAGAACTCGATGCCGGTGCAGGCCATGGTGCCGCGGCGGAACGAGGAGGGCCGGGCGGTCAGGTCGAGCGCCTCCAGGGCCTCGACGAGCGACTCGACCTGGTTCTCCTCGACGTCGAGGACGATCATCTTCTGCTCGACGGTGGTGCGCACCCGGCCCGAGCCGTGGGCCTCGGCGAGGTCGGCGATCTTCGTGATCGTCGCACCGTCGACGCGTCCCACCCGCGGGGCGAAACCGACGTAGAACCGGCCGTCCTTCTGCCGGTGCACACCGATGTGGTCACGCCACAGCTGGGACGGCTGCTCCGGAGCGGGTCCGTCCACCAGCTTGCGCTTCAGGTACTCGTCCTCCAGGACCTGCCGGAACTTCTCGGCGCCCCAGTCCGCGACGAGGAACTTCAGGCGGGCGCGGGTGCGCAGCCGGCGGTAGCCGTAGTCGCGGAAGATCGAGATGACGCCCTCGTAGACGTCCGGGACGTCGTCGATCGACACCCAGGTGCCCAGCCGCACGCCCAGCTTGGGGTTGGTGGACAGGCCGCCGCCGACCCACACGTCGAAGCCGGGGCCGTGCTCGGGGTGGACGACACCGACGAACGCGACGTCGTTGATCTCGTGCACCACGTCCAGCACCGGCGAGCCCGAGATGGCCGTCTTGAACTTGCGGGGGAGGTTCGAGTACGCCGGGTTGTTCAGGACGCGGCGCTTCATCTCCTCCAGGGCCGGGGTGCCGTCGATGATCTCGTCCTCGGCGATGCCCGCCACCGGCGAGCCGATCATCACACGCGGGGTGTCGCCGCAGGCGGTGACCGTCGACAGGCCCACGCCCTCCAGCCGGTTCCAGATCTCGGGCACGTCCTCGATGCGGATCCAGTGGTACTGGACGTTCTGCCGGTCCGTGATGTCGGCCGTGCCGCGCGCGAACTCCTGCGAGATCTCGCCGATGACCCGCAGCTGCCGCGTGGTCAGCGCCCCGCCGTCGATCCGGACGCGCAGCATGAAGTACTCGTCGTCCAGCTCCTCCGGCTCCAGGATCGCCGTCTTGCCGCCGTCGATGCCGGGCTTGCGCTGGGTGTACAGACCCCACCAGCGCATGCGGCCGCGCAGGTCGTTCGGGTCGATGGAGTGGAAACCGCGCTTGGAGTAGATCGTCTCAATGCGTGTCCGCACATTGAGACCGTCGTCGTCCTTCTTGAACTGCTCGTTGCCGTTCAGCGGGGTGTGGTGCCCCACGGCCCACTGACCCTCACCGCGGTGACGGCTCACCTTGCGGCGGGGAGTCGCGTCGGCAGGCTTCTGCGGGGTGGCGGCCATGGTTGATACGTCCTTCGGACAGGCGGGAATGCGGCTCTGACCTGCGCGTGCGCGCATGGGCATACGTGCGCGTCATTGCGCGGGCAAGGAGAGAGAAAGGGGATGTCGGGCGCGGGCTGAGTACGCTCAGTGCGCCGGACAGATGGCGCTGGACATGCGGCCGAGGTCGACGTGCCGCCGACTCACCAAGGCAATTCCAGTTCCAGACATGACGGAAGCGTGTCACGGCGATCTGGACACAGTCCAGCTTCGTCCAAGATGCGGACACCCTTGTCTCGCAGAGCAAGACAAGGGTGGTGTAGGTCACATCGGGCGGTCTTGAGGTGTCCGTCCAGGTCAGACGGGGAACGCCCCAGGCCACGGTCCCGGAGCGGCGGCCTCCGCCTCCTCCTCGACCTTGGTGTCGAACAGCTTGAAGCCCCGCCGCAGGTAGTTGTCCATCGCGTGCTCGCCGTCCTTGCTGCAGGTGTGCAGCCACACCCGCTTCGTCGGCGCCAGACCCGCCCAGCGGTCCGCCAGGTCCCAGGCCCGGGCCGTGCCGTACGACAGCAGGTGCCCGCCGATGCGCCGGCCCCGGAAAGCGGGGAGCAGCCCGAAGTAGACGATCTCCACGACCGCGTCGTCCTGGGCCTCCAGCTCCACGTACCCCGCGGGCGTGCCCCGGTCGTAGGCCACCCACGTCTCCACCCCGGGCCGCTCCAGGTGCTCCACCCACCGCGCGTACGGCCAGCCGAGCCGGTCCGTCCAGAGGATGTCGCCGCCCACCGACGCGTAGAGGAACCGGCTGAACTCGGGCGAGGGCACCTCGGAGCGGACGACCCGGACGTCCCCGTCCGGCGCGACGGCCGGCAGCAGGTCGGTCGGGGCGGTCTGCTCCAGGGACCAGGTGGTCACGGCGATGGTGGTCATGCGGGCCAGAAAATCATCCGACCCACTCGTCTGTCGATCGGCCCCGTGCTGCGCGGGCGGCCCCGGTCAGTCCAGCGCCCGGTCGATCGACGTCAGCGGCAGCGCGAACAGCATCCGCCCCGACTGGGACCAGACCTCGCCGGTCTCCTCCCAGTAGGACAGGGAACCCGACCCGCCGCTCCAGCAGTGCCGCGTCCCGTCCGTGCCGCACTCCGTCGCCCGCGCGCCGTCCGTGTCCTGGCGCCACAGCGTGCCGTGCCCGCCCGGGCCGCCCGACGCCCGGTCCAGGTACCAGCCGGTGCGGTGGGCCAGCACGCCCCGCACATCCGTCGTCTTCGTCTCGTAGGCCTCGACCGGGTCCGCGTCCCCGGAGGAGTCGGTGGCGAGCAGCCCGGAGCGTGCCGGGTCCCGGCTCAGCGCGTAGCGCCACAGGCGGGTGTGCCGGTCGCCGTCCGCCGGCACCCACTCGCTCGCGACCAGACTGTCGGGGGAGGTGCTGCGGTCCAGGGAGACGGTGGCCGGGCGGGCCGCGTCGTCCCCGCCGGGCAGCGTGTACGAGCCGACGGCCGGCAGCACGAACCGGTAACCGTGCGCGGACCAGCCGCCCCGCACCCGGCCGACCGCCTCGGACTCGACGGTGGCGCGCTGGATGCGGTCCATGTCGTACACGTACAGCGCGTTCCGGTCGCCCTCGCGGGTCGTCACCAGCAGCTTGTCCTGGTACCAGACCATGCCGGACAGCGGGGAGACCAGCCCGCGGTAATCCCGCCCGCCGTCCACCGGGACGGCCAGCAGAGCCCACGTGTAGCGCGGCGCGCCCGGGTCGTTCGCGTCGACGAAGGCGACCTTGGCCAGGCCCTGCCCCGGGGCCGGACCGTCCAGGGAGCCGCCCTCGGCGCCCCGGGTCCAGCCGGACAGGATCACGCGGTTCGCGCCCCAGCGGCCGTCGTCGTCCGCGTCGCCCGAGGTCGTGACCGCGCCGGCCCGCCAGCCCCGGGTGCCGGAGCCGCCGAAGCAGTACGCGCGAGTGGCCGCCGGTTCCACCGGCAGGCTGTGCTTCTCGGGAGCCGGGCAGTCGGCCGCCTCCCGCAGCGGGACGTCGGCGTTCTCCAGTACCGTGCCGACGCCGACGGGCCGGCCCATCTCCGACGCCAGCCGGTCCAGCCACCGCCCGGGAATCCGGTGCTCGGCCAGCGGCAACCGCCCGGCACCGTCGGACGCGGAGACCGGCTTGAGAGCCCCGGGGGCGTCGGCGACGGTGGCCTGTGAGGCGCTGATCAGGGTGGCGGCGGCGGTGAGCGCGAGAGCCGTCCCGGCCAGGGTCGCGCGCAGCGCCCTGCCCCGCCTGCGCCGCCGGTGTCTGCCGCGATGCTTCATAACGTCCTCCCGAGACGGACCAACTGCGCCTGTTGATCCGCACGTTGACGGAGGAGCAGGTGGGGTGGCCCGTAGAGGGATGCTACGGCAGGTGAGCGGCGCACGGGACGAAGACCCTGCAAATATGCGAAAGATGCACCCCTCGGGGCGCCTTGTGCGGCACTCGCGGTGAACCTCAGGGTGCCGCTGCGGATCCGCGCGGCCCGCTCACCGCCGGTGCCGTCGAGTGCGGCAGCAGATCCCGCGGGTCGTCCGGGAGCAGCACCTCGACCTCGGCGTCCTCGGCGAACCGGTACGGCCGGTGCTCCAGAAACGTCCCCAGGTACCGCCGCACCCGCGACATCTCGGCACGCACCGTCACCGTGCGGGCCGGATCGCCGAACACGTCCCCGGCCAGGCCCGAGGCGCTGCGGCCGGCGCGGTGAACGGCGAGCAGATACAGCAACTCCGCGTGCCGCGGGCTCAGTTCCCGGGTCCAGGAGCCCGCCCCGCCGAGCACCTCCACCGACCAGCGCCGCGCCTGCCTGAGGTCCAGCACGATCCTGGCCGGACCGCGCGGCACCGGCTCGTCGCCGGCCGCCCGCACCAGCCAGCCCCCCGCCAGCGGCTCCACAGCGCACAGCCCGAGCGCCGGCAGCCGTCTCGGGCCCGCCGACAACGACTTCGGCAGCGCCACCCGCCGCGCGTACGGCATTCCGCTGACCGCGGCGACCCAGCCGTCCGGATCGACGACCAGGGCACGGCCGCCGATCCGCGCCAGCACCGGCGCCGCCACCGCCCGCAGCCGCTCCAGCGACTCCGTGTGCATCTCCCGCAGCCGGGCCTCGGCGAGCCGGGCCACCGAGCCCACCCAGGCGAGCGTGGCCGGATGCATCGTCTCCAGCGGACCGCTCACGTCCACGACGCCGAGCAGCCGGCCGTCCCGCGGATCCGTCAGAGGCGCGCCCGCGCAGGTCCAGCCGGCCTGGGAACGCACGAAGTGCTCGGAGGCGAAGACCTGCACGGGCCGGCGCACCACCGCCGGGGTGCCCAGACCGTTCGTGCCGACGATGTCCTCACGCCAGTCCGCGCCGAGTCCGAAACCCAGCCCGTCGGCCTTGCGCAGCACCGGCGGGCTGCCCTCGCGCCACAGCACCCGGCCGTCCTCGTCGGCCACCACCATGATGTGGTGGGCGACGTCCGCTGCCGCCAGCAGCCCCTCCCTCAGCACCGGCAGCACATGGCGCAAAACCGTGGTCTCGCGCCGCCGTTGCACCTCCTCGCGGGGCAGCGGATCCGCCCGGACGTCGTGGTCCGGATCCACACCGCTGCGCATCATCCGCTCCCAGGACCGCTCGATCACCGGACGCGGCGCCACCGGAGCCGGCTGCCCGGCCAGCCGCGCCGAGCGGACCTGCTGGAGAACCCGGGCCGCGCGCGTGCTGTCGACGGCGGCCAAGTGCGTGACGTCCATACGCGTGCGCCCCCCGGAGTCGCTTCTGACTGTGCGTCTCATAGTGCCGTCTGCCCCCGGCGGCGCGCACACTCCGCACACAGTCAGCAGCAAGTTGCAACCCCCTGCAACCCTGGTGGACAGTCCGGCCGTGTCCGAAACTTGAGCGGCGCCGTCCCGAGCGGCGTTCAGCGGCTCGAACGGGCCAGTGCGGCGGGGGTGGTGCCGTGTCGGCGCAGCACCACCCCCGCTCTTTCGCGTACGCGTGCGACGCCCGTCCGGATCAGGACACCGGCCGCGCCCGCTCCACCACCGACGCCAGGTCCAGCGTGTGCGGCAGCGTCCCGAACGCGGCGCCCGCGTCGCCGCCGAGCCGCCCCGCGCAGAACGCGTCGGCGACCTGCGGCGGCGCGAAACGGACCAGCAGCGAGCCCTGGAGCACCAGCGCGAGCCGCTCCGCCAGCCGCCTCGCCCGCCCCTCCACGCCCTCCAGGTCGGCGAGTTCGGTCAGCAGGTCCTTGATCGCCCCGTCCAGGCGGTGATCGGCGCCCCGCGCCTGCCCGACCTCCCGCAGATACGCGTCCAGCGCGCCCGGCTCCCGCTGCAACGCCCGCAGCACGTCGAGCGCCTGGACGTTGCCCGCGCCCTCCCAGATCGAGTTCAGCGGCGACTCGCGCACCAGCCGCGGCATCGGGGACTCCTCCACGTACCCGTTGCCGCCGAGGCACTCCGCCGCCTCCACGGCAACCGGCGGGCACCGCTTGGTCACCCAGTACTTGGCGGCCGGCACCGCGATCCGCAGCAGCGCCCGCTCCTGCTCGCCGCCGTCGTCCCAGGCCGCCGCGAGCCGCAGCGCCAGGGCCGTCGCCGCCTCCGACTCCAGCGCCAGGTCGGCGAGGACGTTGCGCATGAGCGGCTTGTCGACGAGCTTCCCGCCGAACGCCTCGCGGTACGTGCAGTGGTGCACCGCCTGCGCCACCGCCTGCCGCATCAGCCCGGCGGAGCCGAGCACGCAGTCGAGCCGGGTCGCCGCGACCATCTCGATGATGGTGCGCACCCCGCGCCCCTCCTCACCGACCCGGCGCGCCCACGTCCCGTCGAACTCGACCTCGGCGGAGGCGTTGGACCGGTTGCCCAGCTTGTCCTTGAGCCGCTGGATCCGGAACACGTTACGCGTGCCGTCCCGCAGCACCCGCGGCACCAGGAAGCAGGTCAGCCCGCCCGGAGCCTGCGCCAGCACCAGGAAACCGTCGGACATCGGCGCCGAGCAGAACCATTTGTGCCCGGTCAGCTCGTACGTCCCGTCCTCGGCGAGGGGCCGCGCCGACGTGCGGTTGGCCCGGACGTCACTGCCGCCCTGCTTCTCCGTCATTCCCATCCCGAACAGCGCCCCGGCCTTCTGGTCCGCCGGCCGCAGCTCCTGGTCGTAGACCATGGACGTCAGCCGCGGTTCCCACTCGGCGGCCAGCTCCGGGTCGGTGCGCAGGGCGGGGACCGCGGCGTGCGTCATCGACAGCGGGCAGCCGTTGCCGGCCTCGACCTGCGTCCACACCACGAAGGCGGCGGCCCGCCGCAGATGCCCGGCCGGCCGGCCCCACGCAGCCGTCAGGCCCGCCGAGACGCCCTTGCCGAGCAGCCGGTGCCAGGAAGGGTGGAACTCGACCTCGTCGGCGCGGTTGCCGTACCGGTCGTGCGTCAGCAGCCGCGGCGGGTTCTCGTTGGCGAGCCTGCCCCACTCCTGCACCTGCGCCGATCCGGAGGTGCGGCCCAGAGCCGTCAGCTCGCCGAGGACCTCCTCGCGCAGGTCCGGGTCCAGATGCCGGGCGACCGCGTCGGCCAGCGCCCGGTCGGCGGAGAAGACGTCGTACCCGACCAGCGGCGGGACCTGGTTCGTCACGGTGTGCGTGCTGCCTGCCATGCTGCGAAAGTACCCCGCGGTAGCACCTTGGTCACCAGCGGACCCGGCCCGGTCCGCGAAGACCCGGCCTGTGGGTGAGTGGGGCCGGGCACGGCGGATACCGTTAGGGGGTGCAGCCAGCAAGTGACACCCCCGACACACCCTCCGGGCGCCTCCACCGGGCGCGAGCGCTCTACCGGAACGTCTCCAAGCGCAGGACCGCCTGGCTGCTGCTCAAGGACACCGTCAACTCCTGCGTCGAGTACCGCATCCTGGGCCTCGCCGCCGAGGCCGCGTTCTTCACCCTGCTGTCGGTGCCGCCCCTGCTGCTCAGCATGATCGGACTGCTCGGCTACGTCGACGCCTGGACCGGCGCCGACACCATCCAGAGCCTCCAGACCAACCTCCTGGAAGCATCCCGCACGGTCCTGTCCGACCAGGGCGTCCGCGAGATCGCCCAGCCGATCCTGCACGACGTGATGAAGGGCGGCCGGCCGGACGTCATCTCCATCGGCTTCCTGTTCGCCCTGTGGTCGGGCTCGCGCGCGGTGAACGTCTTCATAGACACCATCACCGTCATGTACGGCCTCGACGGCGTCCGGGGCATCGTCAAGACCCGACTGATGGCCTTCCTGCTGTTCATCGTGGCCCTGCTGATCGGCTCCGTGGCGCTGCCGCTGATGGTGGCCGGGCCGGACGCGGTGGTGCGGATCGTGCCCTGGTCGACGACGGTCGTGCAGGTCCTCTACTGGCCCACGGTGATCCTCCTGTCGATCGCCTTCCTGACGACGCTCTACCACGTGTCCGTCCCGGTCCGCTCCCCTTGGATCGAGGACGTGCCCGGCGCGCTGGTCGCCCTCGGCATGTGGGTGCTCGGCAGCTTCCTGCTGCGGATCTACCTGACCAGCACCGTCGAGGGCCCCACGATCTACGGCTCCCTCGCCGCGCCCGTCGCCGTGCTGCTGTGGATCGGTGTGTCCGCGTTCGCCGTCCTGGTCGGGGCCGCGGTCAACGCCGCCATCGACCGGGTCTGGCCGGCCGCCGCGACGGCCGCGGCCCGCGAGGCGAACGAGCGGCTGCGGCAGGCCCAGGTCGCCGAGTACGTCGCCCGCGCCAGTGCCGCGGGCGAAGCCGACCCGGACATGCCCTCCGAGTTCCCGGAGCGCTGGTCGCGCTTCCTGCCGCCGGAGGACGTGTCCGCCCGCCTGCGCACCCATGTGAAGAGCACCCACGTGAAGAACACCCAGTTGAAGAGCACCCAGGTCAACGGGGAGGGGCCCCCGCCCGAGGACCGGTGACGGGCGCCCGCTCTCAGGCCCTCCAGGTCCCGGCCGCGGCCCCCTCGCGCACGAAGTCGCCGAAGTCCCGGGGCGCCCGGCCCAGCACCTCCCGCACGCCGTCCGAGAGGTGCGCGTTGCGGCCGTCCAGGAGCGTGCCGAAGATCTCCGTCATCCCCGCCACCTCCTCCGGCGGCACACCGAACCCGGCCAGCGCCTCGCCGTAGTCCCGCGTCGAGACGGCCCGGTACGTCAGCGGGCGCCCCGTCGCCGCGGCGATCTCCGCGACGGCCTGCCCGAAGGTCAGCAACCGGGCCCCGGAGAGGCTGAGGATCCGCTCCGCGTACCGGTCGCCGGAGGTCAGCACATGCACCGCCACGTCCGCGATGTCCCGCACGTCGAGGAACGGCTCGCGCACCTCGTCGGCGGGGAACACCAGCCCGCCGCGCTCCCGCAGCTCCGCCACCAGCGGCCCCTCACTGAAGTTCTGCGCGAACCAGGCCGCCCGCACCACCGTCCAGGCCGCCCCCGAGGCGCGCAGTGCCTCCTCGGTGGGCAGGGCCTGGTCCTCGCCCCGCGCGGACAGCAGCACCAGCCGCCGCACCCCGAGCCCGACCGCCTCCCGCGCGAGCGCGCCGACCACCTCCGCGGCGCCCGGGGCGCCGACGTCCGAGGGGTGGGCGAGGTAGGCCGCGTCGGCGCCGCGCAGGGTGTCCGCCCAGGTCGAGGCGTCCCACCAGTCGAAGCCCGTCGCCCGCGAAGCCGCCCGGACCGTGAGCCCGGCCGCCTCAGCGGCCCGCGCCACCCGGCTCCCGGTACGCCCCGTGGCGCCCGTCACCACCACCGTCCTGACCCGTGCGTTCCGTGCAGTGTTCCGTGTCGTGTTCTCCGCCGTGTTCGTCATGCCGTCGAGTCAACTGCCGTACGCAGCACGGAACCATCGCTGAACGGCTCATTCCCATACGCCCGCGTCTACGCTGGCCGCATGGACGCGCCCCCACGCTCGACCACGCTCCCGCGGGCGGACCCCCTTGCCGGTCTGCTGGAGGGGCCCCGCGCGCGGGGCGCGTTCATGATCAGGGCCTGCTTCGACCCGCCGTGGGCGGTACGCGTGGAGGACCGGGCCCCGCTCACCGTGATGCTCGTCGTCCGCGGCGAGGCCTGGATCGTCCCCGACCGGGGCGAGCGGACGCGGCTCAGGGCCGGGGACCTCGCCATCGCCCGCGGCCCGGACCCGTACACCTGCGCCGACGCCCCCGGCACGGCACCGCAGGCGGTGATCCTGCCGCACCAGGAGTGCCGCTACCCCGACGGACGGCCCCTCAACGGCTCCATGGACCTGGGCGTGCGCACCTGGGGCGACCGGCTCGACGGGGACACCGTGATGCTGATCGGCACCTATCCGATGCGGGGCGAGATCGGCGGCCGGCTGCTGGACGCCCTGCCGCCGCTGCTCGGCCTCCCGTCCGACGTGTGGGACTGCCCGCTCACGCCGTACCTCGCCGAGGAGATCGTCAGGGACGAGCCGGGGCAGGAGGTCGTCCTGGACCGGCTGCTGGACCTGCTGGTCATCGCCGCGCTGCGGGCCTGGTTCGCACGCCCCGAGGCGGAGGCACCGGCCTGGTACCGGGCCCTCGCCGACCCGGTCGTCGGCGGCGTGCTGCGTCTGCTCCAGGACGACCCGGCCCACCCCTGGACCGTCGCCTCGCTCGCCGCGAAGGCCGGGGTGTCCCGAGCGGCGCTGGCCCGCCGCTTCACCGCCCTGGTGGGCGAACCCCCGATGACCCACCTGACCGGCTGGCGCCTCGCCCTCGCCGCCGACCGCCTGCGCGACTCCGCCGACACCCTCGACGCGGTGGCCCGCAGGGTGGGCTACGGCAGCGCCTTCGCCCTGTCGACGGCGTTCAAGCGGGTGTACGGGGTGAGTCCGGTGGAGTACCGGGGGCGGGTGACATAGCGGGACCGGGACCGGGACCGGGACCGGCGCCGGGACCAACCCCGTGCCTGTCGCCGTGTCGCGGCGTAGCCTGGCCCTCGTGTACGTGGAGCGGGCGTCGCGACTGCCCGGGGCGGTCGTGTGGACCAACACGCCGTCGCGGCCCGGGGCGGCGCGGGTCCTGCCCGACGGGTGCATGGACCTGCTGTGGCACGACGGCCGGCTGATGGTCGCCGGGCCCGACACCCGCGCGTACCTCCCGGACGGTGTGACCGGCCCCTGGGCCGGTGTCCGCTTCTACCCGGGCACGGCCCCCGCGCTCCTGGGCGTGCCGGCGCACGAGCTGCGCGACCGGCGCGTCGAGCTCGCGGACCTGTGGCCGGCCCCGCAGGTGCGGCGCATGTCCGACCGTGTGAACGCGGCCCCCGACCCGGCGAACGCCCTGGAGGAACTGGCGCTGCGGCAGGCGGCCGGTGCCGAACCCCCCGACCCGCTGCTCCGGCAGATCGTCACCGCACTCGACGCGGGCCGTCCGGTCGCCGCCACCGCCGACGAACTCGGCGTGAGCGCCCGCCGGTTGCACCGCCGCTCGCTGTCCGCCTTCGGCTACGGCCCCAAGACCCTGGCCCGCATTCTGCGGCTGCACCGCGCCCTCGCCCTGGCCCGGGCCGGTGTGCCGTTCGCGGAGACGGCCGCCCGGGCCGGTTACGCGGACCAGGCCCATCTGGCCCGCGACGTGAGGGAGTTGGCGGGGCTGCCGCTGGGCGAGCTACTCGGCCGCGGCGGCTAGCGGGGCGAACAGGTCCACCCCGTTGCCGTCCGGGTCGTCCACCACGGCGTACCGCTGGCCCCAGAAGGCGTCGAACGGCTTGAGCTCGCCTTCATACCCCGAGCCGACCAGCTCGTCGTAGAGCGCGTCCACCTCCTCCGGTCCGTCGCAGCGCAGGGCCAGCGAGGCCCGGCCACCGCCGGCGGGCGGCTGCCAACCGGGCAGGAAGGAGCGGACCGTCTCCTCGGTGTCGAGCATCAGCCGCAGCCCGCCGGGCAGTTCCGCCTCGGCGTGCGGCTGGTTCTCGGCGCCGTCCGGGAAGGCGAACCCGATGCGGCGGTAGAAGGCGACGGAGGCGGCCATGTCGGAGACGACCAGGCCGATGGCATCGAATCGTGCAGTCATGGAGCCACCGTAGGAAGGCCGGCACTGCCCCGTCTTGAAGAAAACGGACGCCCCCGTGCTGGACTTTCCGGGTGCCCGTCGAGGCGCCCGTCCCGAAAATTTCGGTCGCCACACGGCCCTCCCCGGAGGTCGCCCACGGGGATCCGGCCTTCCGCGCCCACCTCCTGGGCGGATCACCTGGGCGGCCCGGCTCCCACCGCCCTGGCCGCGCCCGGACGCCGCTGCCGCGCCTGCCGCCCTGGCTGCGCCTGGCCCCCGCTGCCGCGCCCGGACGCCGTTGTCGCGCCTGTCGCCGTCGGCCCCCCGGTCCGGGCGGGTCCCTGCCGGCCCGTCTCCCGCCGGGACGCCGCCGCACCGCGGCTGAACCGTCCCAGGGCGGTCCGGGGACGCCGGCAGGGCTCGCCGCGGGTGCCGCCTGCCCGTGAGGCTGTGCCGTGCCAGACGAGACGAGCCGCCCCAGGGGAAACCCGCCGGGGGACGGCGGTTCGGAAAGGACAACCGCATGAGCATGCGCAATCGGGCCATGGCGATGGTGACGGCCGTGATGCTGGGGGCCGGGGGGACCGGCATCGCCCTGGCTCCGGCGGCGAACGCCGCGCCCGCCTACTTCGGCATCGACGGCAAGGGTGTCGTGACCAACGACTGGGAGGACGAGGAGAACCTCGGCGTCGACGCCTACTCCAGGGGCAACGCCGTCGCCCTGTGGGAGACCGTGCTGTGGGCGGACGGCGCCGAGTGGGAGGACGACGAGGGCGAGTGGCAGCCCTTCAGGAAGAGCCGGATCGACGGCTCCTTCGGGCCGGAGACAGAGTCGGCCACCCAGTGGTGGCAGAGCCGGCACAACCTCCCCGAGACCGACGGCACCGTCGACAGCGAGAGCTGGGACTTCGCCCAGACCCGGCTCCAGAGCCTGCCGGGCAACATCGTCCAGTACAAGGGCCTCGTGCGGAACGTCAACTTCAAGCGCGTGGGCGGCAAGTACCAGGTGAAGCTGAAGAACGTCGGGCCGTGGAAGTACGCCCACTACCGCACGGTCGGCTGAGCCGGCCATCGCCGGGGGAGCGAGCGGCCGTGACGCTCATCCGCTCCCCGCGGGCAGCAGCCACAACAGCCCGGCCAGCAGCACGACGATGACCCCGAACGACACCAGGGCCGCCGCCCGCCAGCGCCGGTACTCGGCACCGGCCGGCGGCGCGTCCGCCATCGGCCCCGCGGGCCCGGCCGCCACCGGCACCCCGTGGGGCCACGTCGTGTCGGCCAGATCCCACAGCGCCAGCAGCCGTGCCTGGTCGGCCCCGGCCACCCGGCACAGTGCCTGCACCGCTCCCCGCGGCGGCTGCTTGGCCCCGCTGAGATACCGCTGCCACGACGACTTGCTGTAAGCGGTCCGCCGGGCCAGCTCGGCGAGGCTCAGCCCGGTGCGGTCCTTCAGGGCCCGCAGCTGCTCGACCAGGTGCCGCGCCTCCCTCGGCAGTACGTCCGGAAGCGGCCGCCAGCGTGTCATGGTCGTCCCCCCACTGCTCGCCGCCGTCCCGCCCCCGGACACCGGCCCCTCCCCACCGCACCGTTCGACGCCGGCCCGTCCCGGCCAGTTCCCCCCAATGGCGGGCGCGCGACGCGTACGAGGGGTGTGTGGCGGACCCCCGCACGACCACGGGTTGTGTCCGCACGCCCCGCCGGGGAGCGGCCCGTCAGGCCGCCCCGGCCGGCCCGTCAGGCTGCCCCGACCGGCCCTGTCGGCCGCACCGCGACCGCGTCGACCTCGAACAGCATCCCGGGCAGCGCCAGCGAGGCCACCCCGCTCAGCGTTTGCGCCGGGAGGCGTTCCCCGAAGCGGGCGTGCAGGGCCTTGCCCAGGATCTCCAGCTTCCCCGGGTCGTGGTCCACGATGAACGTGCCGAGCCGTACGACGTCTTCGTAGCCGAGACCGACGCCCTCCAGGGCCGAGCGCAGCCGGTCGAAGGCGAGCTCCACCTGCGCGGCGAAGTCACCCGGTACCGGGGCGCCGGTGGTGTCCGAGGCGTACTGGCCGCCGATGAAGACGGTTTCACCGGGTGACGACACGGCGTGGCTGTAGCCGAAGGGCGTGGGGTCGTGGAGCGTGGCCGGGTTGGTGATGGTGCGCGCGTCGCGCGTCATGAGAGGCAGCCCCTTCACTGAGTACGCCCGCCGCCACACCGACGGCGGACCTGGCACTCCCGCCAACTCCCCGCAGGCACAGGCACATTCCCGCCTCGGCGCGCCGACGCCCGCCGGCACACGTGCACGGGCACGCCCGACGGCCCACGTCGCACCTACGCGCGCGGCGCCGCCGTACTCGCCCGTTCCACCAGCCGCGTCGACAGCTCGGTGCGCGTGCTCTCGGGGCGGTGCCCGTCCATCATGCGCAGCAGCGACCGCAGGGCCGTCGCGGCCATCTCGGACAGCGGCTGGCGGACGGTGGTCAGGGCGGGGGAGGCCCAGCGGGCCTCGGGCAGGTCGTCGAAGCCGACCACACTGATGTCGTCCGGGACCCTCAACCCCCGTTCGGCCAGGGCCTCGTAGACACCCAGCGCCATCCGGTCCGAGCAGACGAAGACGGCGGTCGGCGGCTCGGGCAGGTCGAGGAGTTCCAGCATGCGGCGGTGGGCCACGCTCTCGTCGAACCCGGCGTGCCGGACGTACTCGGCCCGGTGCCGGACCCCCGCCGACGCGAGCGCCGAACGGTACCCGGCGACGCGCGCGCTGCTGCACATCGTGCGCCGTGGGCCGGCGATCACCGCGATCCTCTCGTGGCCCAGGGACAGCAGATGCTCCGTGGCCGTCAGACCGCCCTGCCAGTTCGCGGCGCCCACCGAGACCACGCCCTCCGGCGGTTCCTGCACCGGGTCGATCATCACGAACGGTATGCGGTGCTGCTCCAGCCACGCGTACTGCGAGGCGCTGAGCTCGGCCAGGTTGAACAGGACCCCGGAGGAACCGCGGGCGACCAGCTTGTCCAGCCAGCCGCGCTCCGGGCGGCCGATCCGGGAGCGGATCAGGGCCGCCGACACCACGACCTCCAGTCCCGCGTCGTGCGCGGCGTCCTCCACTCCGTGCAGCACCGCGCCCGACCAGGAACTCTCCAGCGAGTGCACGACCAGATCGACCAGCCGGGGTGCCTTCGCCGCGTCGAAGCGGGGTCTGCGCACGTACCCGAGCCGGTCGAGTGCCTCGGTGACGCGGCGGCGGGTCTCGGGTGCCACGTCCTCGCGGCCGTTGACCACCTTGGACGCGGTCGGCACCGACACCCCCGCCTCGCGCGCCACGACCGCCAGCGTCGGACCGGCAGCCGCGCTCGCACTCGCCGTACGGACCATCGGGAACCCACCTCTCCGGCCCGCCCGAGGGCCGTGGAAAGTTTCGACCAGCTCTGCGCACGGCGGACTCGGTGGACCGCCGGGCAGAAAGCGCTTCCTACTGTAGGTGCGGCGCAGGACGGGTGGAAGAGAAGTGAATTCACCGCTTCACGCCGGTCAAAACTTTCGAAACCCCGTCACCTCGCTCAGCGGGGGGTGCAGGTCAGCCGAAACCCGGTGAAGTCCGCCGTGAACGCGGCGTCGACGAGGTCCCGTGCGTGGATCCCCGCCATCGCCCCCGTGAACCGCAGCCGGGAGCCGTGGTCGTCGGACAGCCGGCCGAAATCCAGCGCCGGCCCGACCGCCGTGCGCACCCCGTCGCGTAGGTACCAGAATCGCGCGTCGGCCCCCTCCACCGTCGCCCCCAGCGTCACCGGCCCGTCCACGGACACGTCGACGACAGCGGCCTGCCGCAGGCCGTCCTCGTCGCGCTCGACGAGGCTGAGCACCGTACGGCCGGGGGACCCGTCCCACTGCTGGCCGCGCTGGGGCTCGCCCGCCGGCTCCGCCCACGTCAGGTCCAGGGCGAGATACGCCTCGGGGTTGTACCAGAGCACCAGCCCGGCCGCCTGAGTGAAGGTGACCGGCCGTGCCTCCACGGTCACTTCGGCCTCCGCACGGTGTTCGGTGACGCGCTGGGCCAGCAGGCCGGCCGCCCACCGGGACTCCGGCCCGTGCCGGCCGCGCAGCCGGATCCAGCCCGGCCGGGTCGTGGTGTCGGCCCAGGACGGGTCCGGCGGTTCGCGCAGGGTGCTCCACGGCCAGGACAGATCCTCCGGCGGTGGGGCTGGTGTGGTGTGTGTGGCGGGGGCGGCAGGTGTGACAGGTACGACGGCTGCGGTAGGCGCGGCGGGTGCGGGCGGTGCGGGCGGTGCGGGCGGTGCGGGCGGTGCGGGCGGTGCGGGCGGTGCGGGCGGTGCGGGCGGTGCGGGCGGTGCGGGCGGTGCGGGCGGTGCGGGCGGTGCGGGCGGTGTGCGGGGTGTGGCCGGTGTGACCGTCGGCAGCGGGTGCGGCCGCGTTGGTACGTCGACCTCGACCGCGGGGTGCCAACCCCCCTGCGCCAGCCGGGGCCAGCCCTCCGCGTCCCAGGTGACCGCCTGGATCGCGGTCTCCCGGCCGAGCGTGCAGCGGCGGCCCTGCGCGGTGTGCAGCGGACGGGCCGTCAGATGGCTGAGCAGCCACTGCCCGTCCGGCGTCTCCACCAGCTCGCCGTGCCCCGCCTTCTGCAAGGGCACCTCCGGGGCGTCCCGGGTCGTCAGCAGCGGCCGTGCGTCGAGTTCGTACGGCCCCGTCAGCTCCTTGCCGCGGGCCACCCGCACCCCGTGCTCCCAGCCGGTGCCGCCCTCCGCCAGCACCAGGTAGTACCAGCCGTCGCGCCGCAACAGTTTCGGCCCCTCGACCAACCGGTCGTGCCGGAGCAGCAGACGCGTCTCGCCGACGGGCTCCAGCGCGTCCCGGTCCAGCTCCGTCACGACGATCCCCGCGAACCGCTCACCCCCCGGCCGGTGGTCGTTCTGCAGGTTCAGCAGCCACAGCCGGCCGTCCTCGTGGAACAGGGCCGGATCGAAACCGTGGCTCGCGACCCGCCGCGGAGCACTCCACCCGCCGTCGACACGGGCGGCCGTCGAGACGTACGTGTCGAGGTCGAAGTAGGGCGTGCCGACCGAGCGCACGACGGTGTACGTCACCCAGAACCGTTCCCCGTCCCAGCTCAGCGACGGGGCCCAGACGCCGCCCGAGTCGGGCACACCGGCCAGCGAGTTCCCGGGAACCGCTCCCCGGACGTGACCGGCGTACTCCCAGTGGGCCAGGTCCCGGGAGCGGTGGATGGGAATGGTCGGAAACCACTCGAAGGAACTGGTCGCCACGTAGTACCAGTCGCCCACCCGCACCAGCGACGGGTCGGGCGCGAAGCCGCGGAGGACGGGGTTGCGCAGGACGGTCACGCGAGGGCTCCCGGAACGTCGGTCGCCCTGGGGGCCGCAGGGAGTCAGGGTCACCTGCGGCCCCCAGGAGTCAGGGGGTACGGCGGAGGAGGGGCACGAGGGCGCCGAGCGCTGGATGAGAGGCGCCGAGCGTCACTTGAGGGCGCCGAGCGTCACGCCGGTGCGCCAGTAGCGGCGCATCGCGACCATCATGATCGCCATCGGGACGATGGACAGCAGCGCGCCGGTCAGCACCAGCCCGGTCAGGTCGATGCCGGACTCCAGCCGGGTGCCGGTCCAGTTGTAGAGTCCGAGGTTGAGCGTCCAGTTCTCCTTGCCGCGCAGCACGGTCAGCGGCAGGAAGAAGGCGTTCCAGGTGTTCACGAAGGCCAGCAGGAACACCGTCGCACCGCCCGTCGTCATCATCCGCAGCACGATGCTGAAGAAGATCCGCAGCTCCCCGGCGCCGTCGATCCGGGCGGCCTCCAGCAGCTCGTAGGGGATCGTCGCCTCGGTGTACACCTTGGCCAGGTACACGCTGAACGGGTTGATCAGACAGGGGATCAGCATCGCCCAGGGCGTGTCCACCATGCCGATCGCGGAGAACAGCAGATACAGCGGCAGCGTCAGCAGCGCGATCGGGATCAGGAACGAGCCCACGACACACGCGAAGATCGCGTTACGTCCGGGGAAGTCGAAGCGGGCCAGTCCGTAACCGGTTGCGAGCGCGATCAGCGTGCCGCCGAGGGATCCGACGCCCGCGTACAGGAACGAGTTGGCCGTCCACCGCAGGAAAATGCCGTCCTGGTACGTGAACACCTGATGCAGGTTGTCCCAGAGGTGCCAGCCCGAGAACCACAGGCCGTTGCTCTGGTACAGCGCCGTACGGTCTTTGGTCGCGGCCACGATCAGCCACCACACCGGGAACAGGCTGTAGGCACTGGCCAGCACCAGCCCGACGAGCAGGAAGCGCTGACCGCCCCGCCCGCGGGAGGCGGGGTCCGGCCGGGTCAGCCTGCGGACACTGCGGACTTCGGGCCGCTCGGTGGTCTGCTCGGTCAGCGTCATCAGTCGGCCTCCTTCGAGGTGAGCCGGTAGAAGAGGAAGGAGGCGACGCCCAAAATCAGGGCGAGCAGCACCGACAGGGCGGCCGCGTAGTTGTAGTTGCCCGCGTTGAACGCCTGGTTGTAGATGATCATGATCGGGGTGAAACTGTCGCTGACCGTCTGCGGCGTGATGTTCCGGAACAGGGCCGGCTCGTTGAAGATCTGCAGCATCTGGATGATCGACAGCAGACCCGTCAGGACCAGCGCCCCGCGCACGAACGGGATCTTGATGCTCCGCGCGATCCGCAGCTCAGAGGCGCCGTCCAGCCGGGCCGCCTCGAACAGCTCCCGCGGCACGCCCTGGAGCGCCGAGTAGATGATCACCATGTTGTAGCCGATGCCGTGCCAGGTCAGCAGGTTGCCGATGGCCGGCCACACCATCGACGGCGCGAAGAAGTTCCAGTCGAGACCGAGGGACGTGCCGATCGCGGTGAGCGGGCCGACGTCCGGGCTGTAGAGGTTGACCCACACGATCGCCGCGACCACGCCGGGGATCATGTACGGCACCAGCAGCACGATCCGGAACCTGCTCGCCACCCTGGACGTGAGCGCGTCCAGGAACAGCGCGAGCAGCAGGCTGATCAGCAGCATCATCGGGATCTGGACACAGGCGAAGAGCACCACCCGCAGGATGGAGTTCATGAACGCCGAGTCCGTCAGCCCCTGGGTGTAGTTGTCGAGCCCGACGAACTCCGTCGTCGCACCACCGAGACCGAGCCCGGACTGCTTCTCCGTGAACAGCGACTCATAGACGGCATAGCCGATCGGGAGCAGATACAGAAAGACGAAGCCGAGCTGGAAGGGCACCGTGAACGCGGCACCCTTCCAGCGCATGGAGCGAATCATCGAATGCCTCAGCCCTTGACGCTGATACCGCGGGACTTCAGGTCCTTGACCGTCCACTCCTGCATGTGCGCGAGCAGGTCGGTGACCTTCTGCTCCTTGTTGACGACCTTGGCCCAGCCCGCCTGGAGTTCGGTGAACATCGCCGTCCAGTTGGGTCCGAAGGTCCAGTCGGTCGTCACCGTTCCCAGGCTGTCCGTCACGACCTTCTGCGCCGGCTCGTAGTTCTTGCCGAGCAGCTTCTGCGAGATCGACTCACCGACGTAGGAGCCGCTGTCCTTCAGCGCCGGCATCACGCCGTTGCCGGTCTCCGGGCTCGCCATCGTCTTGACCGCGTCCTGGTTCGTCGACATCCACAGGGCCGCCTGAGCCGCCTGCTTCTGGTCCGTGCACTGCTTCGTCACCAGCGTCACGCCGCCGGTCAGGTTCGTGCCGGCCGGCGTCTTCGCCGCCTCGCCCCGGTACGCCGGCCAGGGCGCCAGCGCCCAGTCCCCGAAGGACTTGGTGAAGTTCTGCACCATGCCGGCCATCTGCCAGGTGGAGATCTGCCGGGTCGCGGTGGCGCCGCTGTCGTAACTGCGCTGCACGGCCGCGTAGTCGGCGAACGACAGCTTGGCGTTCAGGTCGTTGTCGATGATCTCCTGGATCACCTTCGCGGCCTTCAGGGTGCCCTCGTCCTGGAAGTTCACCTTCCAGGCGTTGCCGTCGATCGCGTACCAGTGCGCCCCGGCCTGCATCGCGAGCACCTCCAGGGTGCTCGGGTCCTCACCGGCGTAGTTGGTGATCTTGATGTTGTGCTTCTTCAGGACCTTGCCCGCGGCGATGAAGTCGTCCCAGGTCGCCGGGGGCTTGAGGCCGTACTTCTCGAAGATGTCCGTGCGGTAGATCGTGAACTGGGGCGCCGAGCCGGTGGGCACGCCGTACAGCTTGCCCTGCACCTGCGCGCTCGCCCACGCGCCGGTGTTGAACTCGCCCTTCTCGCCCTCGACGTAACCGGTGATGTCGGCGAGCGCTCCCTGCGACACCCAGCTCGTCACGTACTCGGCGGTGTTCTGCACCAGACAGGGGGCGTTCCCGGCCTTGACCGCGTTGGTCAGCTGCTTCTGCATGGTCAGCTGGTCGGTGACCTTCGTGTACTTCAGCTGGATGTCCTTGTGCGAGGCGTTGAACGCCTTGACGACCGCCTCCTGGCCGTTGGCCCAGCCCCAGAAGGGGAGCGTGACCGGGCCGGACTTCGACGCGGCGTCGTCGCCCGAGCCGGATCCGCCGCAGGCGGAGAGCAGACCTGTCAGCGCGATACCCGCGACAGCGGCGGAGGCGAACCTTCTCCGGGGGCTCGTGAAGTTCATCTGACCGTGATCCTTCGGAATAGGGCGTTCTCAGAACGAGAGGACGGCGGCGGCTCGTGGTGCCGGCCAGGAAACGGCGGCCGGAAATACATCGGCGCGCGGTTGCGGGGGGTTCGGCCAAGCGGAAGCTGTAGTAAGCGGTTGCTGGGACGGTAGGCGGATGTGTCCGTCCATAGCAAGAGGTGCGCGGGAATTTGTTGCGGCGGATGGTCTGGCGCGTTGAGACCGTGCGCGCTGGACGCGCTCTCGTCCTTTGGTGCATAAGCGCAGCTCAGAGGGATCCCGGATGCGCCGCGCCGAGATTCGGAGGGTGCCGCGACGGGGCGCGGCGTGGGCCGCAACGGATGGGGAAACCGGTTACGTAACGCTCTCAGTGGCGACGGGTCGCCTCCGGGCGATGGCTAGCCACGAGGGGCGGGCGGCTGGACCGAGTTGCGGACCACGACATGGGTGCCCAGCACCAGATGGTCGCCGTCAGCGCTCTTGCGGCGGCCCCCGCCGCCCTCGCGCCGGTCGGCCACCGCCCGCAGCGCGACCCGTCCCATCTCCTCGTACGGCACGTGCACGGTGGTGAGTTGGGGCGTGAGCTGCGAGGCCAGCGGGATGTCGTCGTAGCCGACGATCGACACGTCCTCGGGCACCCGCAGGCCCGCCGCGCGCAGCGCCTGCATGGCGCCCGCGGCGACCACGTCCGTCCCGGCCAGCACCGCGGTGAAGTCCGGCGTCTCGTGCAGCGCCGTCTCGACGGCCTCGTACCCGTGGTCGTAGTCGTAGCGGCCGTGCCGTACCAGCCCCGGGTCGAACGGCACCCCGTAGGCCTCGAAGGCCCGCTGGGCGCCCCGCAACCGGCCCTGAGCGGTGGTCAGTTCGGCATGCCCGGGCAGGACCAGGACGCGGCGGTGGCCGGCCGAGAGCAGGTGGCTGGCCATCGCGTAGGCGCCGCCCTCGTTGTCGTAGTCGACGGTCGTCGCCGGGACGTCGCCCTCCAGCGGGGGCCGGCCCACCAGGACCAGATGCGAGCCGGCCGCGTCCAGGGAGCGGGCGAAGCGGGCCATGCGCAGCTGGTACTCGTCATAGTCGTAGGCACCGCCGAGCAGGATCACGGCGGCGACGCCCTGCTGGCGCATGAGGTTCACCAGCGCGAGCTCGCGTTCGGGATCGTCGCCGGTCGTGCCGACCAGGGAGAGCCAGCCGCGCAGGGTGGCGGCGCCCTCGACGCCCTTCGCCACGTGGGCGAAGGCGGCACCGGTGATGTTGTTGATGAGGATCGCCACCGTCGGCGTGCCGCCGCCGGCCAGCGAACGGGCGTGGGCGTTGGTGACGTAGTCCAGGTCCCGGACCACCTTCATCACCCGGCGGCGCAGTTCCTCCGACACCGGGTAGTTGCCGGACAGCACCCGGGAGACGCTGGCCACGGAGACGCCCGCGCGCTCCGCGACATCACGGATGGTCGCCCGGCCGGCGTCACTCGTCGTCGCCTTGCGCTGACTCACCCTTGCGGCTCCTTCACGGTAGTGACCCGGTCCGTTGGGTCCGGGTGGTGTGCCCCGGTCCTTTGCGGTCCGGGTGGTGCGACCCGGGCCCCCGCGGTCCGGGTGGTGCGACCTGGTCCCTTGCGGTCCGGGTGGTGCGGGCCGGCCGGTGGTGGGCCGGGTGGTGCGGTCCGGCCGAGGAGCGGCCGGGTGGTGCGGTGTCCGGCCGTCGTGCCGCCGGGGTGGTGCGGTGTCCGGCCGGTGGTCGGCCGGGGTGGTGCGGTGTCCGGTTGTGGTGGGCCGGGTTCTTGCGGCCGGTGGCCGGCGCAGTCGCCCCGCCTCGGTGCGCCCGGCCGTGGTACCTCGGGCCGACCGGGAGTGCCGGAACACCGGGCCGTGACGCGCTGACGCTCCGGTGCGCGACCGGGCCACGCCCTCGCCCCATCGCCTTCCGAGGCGTCGCCCCTCGCCTCACTGAGCCATCGCCTCACGGAGCCTTCGCCCCACTGAGTCATCGCCCACTGAGCCGATCGAACAGATCAAGCCGAACAAGCCGATCACCCCCCGGCCGCCGAAGCCACCGGTGCGGAAACCGTATCCCATCGTTACCCCAGGCCGGCGGGCCTGTGGACAACCGGCGTCACGGTCCGCCGTGGCGATGTCACGCCACCCGCGCCAGATCCGCGTGCCGCACCTCGTGGAGCGGGGGTGCGCCGGCCGCCAGGCGCTCCAGTTCCTCGACGACGATGCGGCCGAGCCGCTCCAGTTCGTTGCCGAGGGAGCCCGCGATGTGCGGGGTGAGGAACACGTTGGGCAGGTGGTACAGCGGCGATCCCGCGGGCAGCGGCTCGGGGTCGGTGACGTCCAGCACCGCGTTCAGCCGGCCGGAGACCAGCTCGTCGGTGAGCGCCTCGTGGTCGACCAGCGCTCCGCGGGCCGTGTTGACGAGCACGCCGCCGTCCCGCACCAGGGCGAGCCGGTCGCGGTCGAGCATGTGATGGGTCGCGGGGATGTCCGGGGCGTGCAGGCTCACGATGTCGCTGTGTCTGAGCAGGTCCTCCAGCGACAGCGACTCGGCACCGAGAGCGGCGGCCTCGGCGGGGCTCACGAACGGGTCGTGCAGCAGAACGGTGAGGTCGAAGGGCCGCAGCAGTTCCAGCAGGCGGCGTCCCACGCGCGAGGCGCCGATGACGCCGACGCGACGGCCGAGATTGCCGGTCGCCGCGGTATCGGCGGGGCCCGGGTAGGCATGGGTCCGGCGGAAGCGCTCGCGGTGGTCGAAGGCGTCCTTGCCCAGCAGCAGGATCATCGCGAGCGTGTACTCCGCGACCGGCAGGGCGTTGCCCGTCACCGCGCTGGACACCTTGACCCCGCGCTCCCACAGGGCTTGGCCGACGAGGGAGCGGACGGAGCCCGCCGCGTGCAGCACGGCGCCGAGCTCCGGGGCCGCGGTGAGGACCCCGGCGTCCAGGTGCGGGCAGCCCCAGCCGGTGATCAGCACCTCGGCGGACGCCAGGGCGGCGGCACCGGCCGGATCGGCGAAGTCGCGCACCACCAGCCCGGGATCGATGTCGGCCGTGCGCCGCAGCCGCTCCATCAGCGGCGGTGGGAAGAGCAGCGGGAGGTGCACCGGGTCCATCGCGAACACGGCCCGCGGCAGCTGAGGGCTGGGCATGACTCTCCTGGAGCAGGGGGGATAGAAACAGTTTCAGAAAGCGCCTTCTACCGTAGATCTGTCGGGAAGCGGTGGTCAATCGCCCGGCCGGGGCTACCTTTGCAGGCGTCGATGCGGGGCCGCGCTCGTGGCACAACCGCGTGCCGTTGCTGTTTCCGGAAATCGATTACTGCGGTTTCGGTGGCGAGGAGTCAGCCCCGGGTGGCCCGCCATCGGTGCGATGGCGTGCTGACGAGCCATGTGGCAACCGGTTCCCCTCCGCTCCCGGTCAAAAGTCTTTTCGAAAATCGGCTCAGGCTCTTGACGGGTCATCCAGGCCGGAAGAAGCTCTGCCCCACGCACAACAACCGGTTGCCACACAGATGTCACACGGTTGTCATGCGACCTTCTCCGGTCGGTGCTCCGTCATTCGGCCGGTATCTCGAACAGCAAGAGCAGGAGGTGGTGCGTTCATGCACCCACGTGCTGGTGCTTCCCTGAGCCGCCGCCGATTCCTCGCCCTCTCGGCCGCCGGCGCCGCGACCGGCGCGGCGTCGCTGAACGGCTGTGCGATGCAGGTCTCCAGCGGTGTCGGTGGCGGCGGCGAGAGCGTCACGGTGATGGCCAAGCCCGACGACATCTCCCCGGAACTGATCCGGCAGGCCCAGAAGGACATCGGCGTCAAGATCGTCACGGTGCGCTACGACATCACCAAGCTCATCGGCATGATGACCAACGGCGCGCCGCCCGACCTGGTGCGCGGCGTAGGCGCCACGGACGCCCCCTACTTCGCGGCACGCGATGTGATGGAGGACCTGGACCCCTACTTCGCCCGGAGCCGCGTCCTCAAGGCCGGTGACCTCGACCCGGTCAACGACCTGTGGCGCTACGACGGCCGCACCCAGGGCAAGGGCCCCCGCTACGGCATGGCGAAGGACTTCTCCCAGGACTCCATGTACTGGTACAACACCGCCCTCTTCGACAAGGCGGGCGTCGACCACCCGCCGGAGACCGAGCCGGTCACCTACGAGGAGTGGCTGGAGAACGCGGAGCGGCTCACCCGGCGCAAGAACGGCCAGACGGTCGTCTTCGGCGGCAGTTACCAGGGCGTGCTCACCCCCAACCTGCTGGCGAGTCTGACGGCGTCCGCAGGAGGCAGCCTCTTCAGCGACGACTTCTCCCGCATCGACTTCACGACCCCCGAGGCCCGCAAGGCGCTGAACTGGTACGTCGAGTACGGCCGGAGCAGGGTCGGGCCGAGCATCGTCCAGCCCGACCCCAACGCCTGGGACGGCCCGACCTACCAGGCGGGCCGGATGGCCATGTCCAACTCCGGCTACTGGCTCGGCGGTCTGATCAACACGGACAAGAAGCTGGCGCCGCTCTCGCGCCTCGCCCCGGCCCCGCTCTTCGCGGGCGGCCGGCGGGTCAGCCCCTGCCAGGCCGGCACCGGATTCTGGATGCCGAAGCAGGCGAGGAACAAGGACGCGGCCTGGCGGGTCTTCGAGTGGTTCTTCGGCGAGGGACCGGCCCGGGCCCGCGCCTCCGGCGGCTGGGGCATCCCCACCCTGAAGTCCCTGCGCCCGCTGATGCCCGCCCAGGAGGACTACCAGAAGCGGGTGCTGAAGGTGCAGAACGCCGAGCTGAAGCACTTCTCGGTGATCGCCTTCACGCCGTACGCCTCGGCGGACTCGCTCTACGCCCTCTTCAACCAGGAGGCGCCGGCCGCGATGAACGGTCACATGTCCGTCGACGCCCTGGCGGGCCGCCTGAACTCCGTCATGAACGAGCAGCTGAAGCGCGGTAAGGAGCAAGTGGGATGACGGTCGAGCAGATACCCGTCACCGGGAGGCCGGGCCGCCGCCCCGCCGCGCGTCCCGCCCGCACGGCACCGGCCGAGCGGCGCCGGATCTCCATGACGGGCCGCAGGCATCGCGCTTTCTACCTGTTCACCGCGCCCTGGACCATCGGTTTCCTGCTGCTGACCGTCGTGCCGATGGCGTACGCGCTGTGGCTGAGCTTCACCACGTACGACGGCATCTCGCCGAACTGGCGCTACGTCGGCCTCGGCAACTACGGCGAACTGTTCTCCGATCCGCAGACCTGGAAGTCCCTCGGCCGTACCGGTCTGTTCGCGATCACGTCGGTGCCGCTGTCGATCATCGCGGGGCTGGGGCTGGCCGTCCTGGTCAACCGGCCGATCAAGGCACGCGGGCTGTTCCGCACGCTGCTGTACCTGCCGGCCGTGGTGCCGCCGGTCGGGGCCGGCCTCACCTTCAAGGCGCTCTTCGACCAGAACTCCGGTGCCGCGAACGGCGTCCTCACCCTCTTCGGCTTCGACGCGCTCGGCTGGCTCGCCGACCCCTACGCCCGCTACGTGCTGCTGATGAGTGTGCTGTGGGCCGCCGGAAACGTCATGATCATCTCCCTGGCGGGGCTCCAGGACGTGCCCCGCGAACTGCACGAGGCGGCCCGGATCGACGGGGCGAGCGCCTGGCGTACCTTCCGCAGCATCACCGTGCCCCTGCTGTCGCCGGTGCTGCTGTTCCAGACCGTCACCGGTGTGATCGCGTCCGTGCAGACCATCATGCCGCTGCTGCTGACCCCGGACGGCACGACCGCGGGCGTCACCGCGCTGCCGCAGTCCAACTACCTCTACATGATGCACGTGTTCTCGCAGTACTTCGCGCTCGGCCGCTACGGCTACGCCTCCGCGCTGCTGTGGGTGCTCTTCGTCCTGATCCTCATCGCCACCGGGCTCATCTTCAGGTTCACGTCCGGCGTGGTGTTCTACAACGTCGACCCGGAGGCGAAGAAGTGACCGCCACCAGTCTGCCCCCCGACTCCGCGCCCCGGGTGCGGATACGCGTCCACCGCCTGGTCCTCTACACGGTCCTCGTCGCCGTCACCGGCCTGTTCGTCGGCCCCTTCGGCTGGCTGGTCCTCAGCGGCCTGAAGACCCCCGCGGAACTGGCAGCGTCCCCCGTGCACTGGCTCCCCAGCCATGTCCAGTGGCACAACTTCGCCGACGCCTTCCACCTGATCGACTTCCTCGGCTACGCCCGCAACTCCCTGATCATCGCGCTGATCTACGCCACCCTCGTCACCCTCAGCTCCGCCTGGGTCGGCTTCGGCTTCGCCCGTCTGGACGCCCCCGGCAAGAAGACGCTGTTCGGCATCCTCATCGGCTCGATGATGCTGCCCCAGATGATCACGCTGCTGCCGACCTATCTGATCTTCGCGAAGCTCGGCATGGTCGACACGTACTGGCCGTGGGTGTTCTGGGGACTGGCCGCGGCCCCCTATCTGGTCTTCCTCTTCCGCCAGTTCTTCGCCGGCCTGCCCCGCGAACTGGAGGAGGCCGCGATCGTCGACGGATGCGGCTACGGCACGATCTTCTGGCGGATCTTCCTGCCGCAGTCCTGGCCGGTGCTGTCCGCGAGCTTCGTGATCGCCTTCACCTGGTCCTGGGGCGACTACATCGCCCCGCAGCTGCTGCTCTCCACCGACAGGTCCACCCTGGCGGTGGCGGTCATGTCCACCTACGTCACCTCGGCCGGCACCCCCGTGGCCAACCTCCAGGCCGCGGCCTCCGTGATGTACGTCGTGCCGATCTTGCTGATCTTCCTGGTGGCCCAGCGCGGGTTCGTCGCCGGGATGTCCACGACCGGACTGAAGTAGCCCCTCTTACCGAACCTTTTGCAAGGAGTTGCGCATGAACACGCCCCTGTCACGCCGGACCACCCTCCAGGCCGCCGGTGTCATCGCTGCCGCCGGCCTGGCCGGCAGCATCGCCGGCACCGCACAGGCCGCCACGGCGGAGAACGGCACCACCGGCGACAGCGTGGTCATCCACCCCACGCTTCCGAAGGTGCCTGTCAACAACTCCTTCACCGTCAAGGTCCGGCCGCTCGGCGGCACCTGGCAGAAGCTCGGCGTCTACCTTGCCAAGCTCGCACTGATCGACGCGAACACCGGCAGCAACAGAGCCCAGAGCTCCTCCTGGGCCGCCTTCGACTTCTCCGGCACGGTCGAGGTCGAGGTCACGTACAACCCGGGCGGCGGCGAGAAGGTCCGCGTCCGCCCGGACTCGTACGGCATCAAGCCCGAGGTGCTCGGCAGTACCGCGCGCTTCACCCTGGACCGGCCCCGCAACCTCGTCGTCCAGATGGACGACAAGATCTTCGACTGCCTGCACCTGTTCGCGAACCCGATCGAACAGGACGTGCCCACCGAGGGCGACAAGAAGGTCATGTACTTCGGGCCGGGTCTGCACACCCACCCCGACCGAACCCTGAAGGTGCCCACCGGCACCACCGTCTACCTGGCCCCGGGCGCCGTCCTCACCTCCAGCGTGATCTTCGAGGGGGTGGAGAACTGCCGGCTGATCGGCCGCGGCGTGGTCTACGACACGACCGGCGGCGCGGTCTTCGTCCGCAAGTGCGAGAACGTGACGATCGACGGCATCACGATCCTCAACCCCCGGTACGAGAACATCAGGGTCGCCGAGTCCGAGAACCTCACCATCAAGAATCTGCGTGCCTTCAGTCACCAGGGATGGGGTGACGGCATCCAGCTCTACTGCTCCGAGAACGTCACGATCGACGGCTGCTTCCTGCGCACTTCCGACGACTGCGTCGCTCTCTACACCCACCGCTGGGACTTCTACGGCGACACCCGCAACATTACCGTCAAGAACTGCTCCCTCTGGGCCGACGTCGCCCACCCCATCAACATCGGCGTGCACGGCAATTCCGACACCCCAGAAGTGCTGGAGAACCTGCGCTACGAGAACATCGACATCCTCGACCACCGCGAGCCGCAGGTGACCTACCAGGGCGCCATCGCCTTCATGGTCGGCGACAGCAACATCGTCCGGGACGTCAGGTTCGACGACATCCGCGTGGAGGACTTCCGCTGGGGCCAGCTCCTCCACATGCGGGTCGAGTTCAACCCGAAGTACAACACGTCGGCAGGCCGCGGCATCGAGTCCGTCTACATCAAGGACCTCAGCTACAACGGCAAGAACGCCGACCTCTCGATCATCGCCGGCCTCGACGCGGAGCACGCGATCAAGGACGTCACCTTCGAGAACCTCCGCGTCAACGGCAAGGTGATCGCCGACAGCACGGGCAAGCCGAAGTGGTATCTGGCCTCGGACGGCGTGCCCATGTTCGTCAACGAGCACGTGACGAACCTCAAGTTCCTCACCACCGCCGAGGCCGAGGCGGCAGCCGCGTCATGAGCACCGACCCCGTGAGAAACAGCGCCATGAGCATCCCCGCACCGAGCCGCCGGGGCTTCCTCGGCGGTGCGGCCGCCCTGCTGCTTGCGTCGGGCGCGAGCGGACTGCTCCTCCCCTCAGCGGCCCGGGCCGCCGGCGCGGACGGCATCACGACGCGTTCCTTCACCCACCCCGGGCTGCTGCACAGCGCCGACGACCTGGCCCGGATGAAGGCCGCGGTCGCCGCCAGGGAAACCCCCGTCTACGACGGTTACCTCGCCCTCGCCGCCCACGCGCGCTCCAAGGCGACGTACGCCGTCCAGAACACGGGCCAGATCACCACCTGGGGGCGCGGGCCCACCAACTTCCAGAACCAGGCCGTCGCCGACTCGGCCGCCGCCTACCAGACCGCGCTGATGTGGTGCATCACCGGAGAGCGCGCCTACGCCGACAAGTCCCGCGACATCCTCAACGCCTGGTCGGCGTCCCTCACCGCCGTCACCGGAGCGGACGGGCCGCTCGGCGCAGGGCTCCAGGTCTTCACGCTCGTCAACGCGGCCGAGTTGCTCCAGTACACCGGTTACGACGGCTGGACGCAGGAGGACATCGCCCGCTGCAAGGAGTCCTTCCTGCGCGTCTGGTATCCCGCGATCTCCGGCTACATGCTCTACGCCAACGGCAACTGGGACCTGACGTCCGTCCAGTCGATCCTGGCCATCGGCGTGTTCTGCGAGGAGCCCACCCTCTTCGAGGACGCCCTGCGCTTCGCCGCCGCCGGAGCCGGCAACGGCGGTGTCCGGCACCGCATCGTCACCGACGCCGGCCAGGGCCAGGAGTCCGGGCGCGACCAGGGCCACGAGCAGCTCGCCGTGGGTCTGCTCGCGGACGCGGCACAGGTCGCCTGGAACCAGGGCGTCGACCTGTGCGCCTTCGACGACAACCGGCTGCTGAAGAACGTCGAGTACGCCGCCCGCTACAACCTCGGCGGCGACGTGCCCTTCGTCCCCGACCTGGACCGCACCGGCAAGTACGTCAAGAAGTCGGTCTCCGCCGTCGGACGCGGAAACCTGCCGCCGATCTACGAGATGGCCTACGCGCACTACGCGGGCGTCCGTGGCCTCGACGCCCCCTACACCAAGGCGGCCGTCTTCCGCGGCACGGGCGGTGCCCGGGTGGTCGAGGGCAGCAACGACGACCTGCCGAGCTGGGGCACTCTCACCTTCGCGGGGACGACAGCCCCGTCCCCGGACAAGCCCACGGCTCCGGCCGGTGTCACGGCGGTGGGTGGTGACAAGTCCGTCACCGTGACCTGGCTGCCGCCGGCGTGGGCCGAGTCGTACACGGTCCTGCGGGCGACCAGGGCCGACGGACCGTACGAAAAGATCGCGACCGGTCTCGACAAGCCGGCGTACACCGACCCGGACGCCCGGGCGGGCAGGCCCTCCTACTACACGGTGACAGCCGTCAACTCCCAGGGCACCAGCGCCAGGTCCGCCTGGACGGCAGCTGTTCCCGAACTGCCCGATCCCTGGAAGACGCGGGACATCGGGAGCGTCAGGATCCCCGGCTCGGCCCTCTTCGACGGCGAGCGGTTCGTGCTGGCCGCGTCCGGCACCGCCGACACCCACCGCCTGGCGTACCTGCCGCTGCGCGGCGACGGCACGATCACCGCGCGGATCGTGTATCCGCTCAGCTCCCAGTACTCCAAGATCGGTGTCGCCGTACGGGCGGGCCTCGACGCGGACGCCGCCCACGCCGCGATGCTGATCCAGGGCCTGCCCCTGCACACCTGGAGCGGTGTGTGGAGCGTACGGTCGATGGCCGGGGGAGCGGTCAGGGGCACCGGCAGCACACCCGTGCCGCCCTCGCAGCAGCAGACGATCACGACCGCCGCCGCTTTCCCGATCTCCTCCCTCGGCGACCTCCCCGAGTCGGCGACCCCACTCCAGGCCCCGTACGTCGAGGGCGCGGGCGACGGCTACCGGCTGCGGATGCCGTACTGGGTGCGGGTGACCCGCCGGGGCGACCGCTGCACCGGCGCCATCTCACCGGACGGCATCCGCTGGACCGAAGTGGGCACCGCCGACGTGGAGCTGGGAAGCACCGCGTACGTCGGTCTCACCCTCACGTCCTGCCTCGGCGTCGACGAGGAGTACGCCGAGACCGGCTCCGGAGCCTTCGACAACGTCAGCGTCGTCTCCCGGACCGCCGGGGAGGTCTGGTCCGTGCCCCGCCCGGCCACGGCCGCCGGTGACCTGCGGGCCGTCGCGGGGGCCGACGCGGTCGAGCTGGCCTGGACCGATCCGGACCTCTCGGCCCGCTACAAGGTGCTGCGCGCCGCGGCCGACGGCCCCTACGAGACGATCGCCACCGGCATCGGCGCGGTCGGCTTCGGCACCCGCGTCCGGTACGCCGACGCCACCGGCACCCCCGGCACGACGTACCACTACGCCGTCGCCAAGACCAACTGCGCCGGACGCGGCCCCCTGTCGGAGCCCGCCACGTCGACGATGCCGACCCCGGCCAAGCCGCAACTCACTTCCGCCCCCACGGCGTTCGCCAACAAGGGTGAGCCCTTCAAGCACCTCCTGCGCGCCTCGCACGAACCGATCCGGTTCACCGCGGACGGGCTGCCCGACGGCCTGCGCGTCGACCGGCGCACCGGCCTGATCTCCGGAACACCCACGGAAACGGGCGAGTTCAAGGTCACCACCACGGCGGGCAACGCAGCCGGGGACGCCACCGGCACCCTCACCCTCACCGTCGGCACCCCGCCGCCCGCGCCCTGGACCCACGGCGACCTGGGCGACGTCATCCTCGACGACCGCGCCTACGGCACCCTCGGCGTGGTCGCCGTCCAGACCCCCGGCAGCACCGCCCACAAGGACGGGACCTTCGTGGTGCGGGGCGCAGGGACCGACCTGACCGTCAACAACCAGGGCATGACGGGCCACTTCGCACGGCGGCCCGTCAGCGGCGACTGCGAGGTCACCGCCCGCCTGGTCTCCCGCGCCGGAGCCGCCGGCGACCGGGTGGGCCTGCTCATGGCCAAGTCCCTGTCGCCGTTCGACCTGGCGGCCGGGGCGATCGTCACCGGCGGCACGAGCGCCCAGCTGATGCTGCGCCCGACCGTCGCCGGCAAGTCCACGTTCACCGGCAACGCGGCGGTCACCGCTCCCTGCCTGCTGCGGCTGGAGCGCACAGGTACGCACTTCACCGCGGCCGCCTCGACCGACGACGGCGCCACCTGGACCCCCCTCGCCGAGGGAGACCTCCCCGGCTTCGGTGACGCCCCCTACTACGTGGGCCTCGTGGTCTGCTCCCGCGACCCCCTGGCCCGCAGCACCACCGAGTTCGACGAGGTGAGCATCACCCCCATGTAGTACTCCACAGATCGGAGAGCCCCACATGAGCCGCACTTCCCCCCACACGCATCACGAGGGCGGCCGGGTGAGCCGCCGCGGTCTGCTCAAGACCGCCGGCGGCCTCACCGCAGCCCTCGCCGTCGGCGCC